>CAJUCI010000010.1 GCA_910584825.1 uncultured Duncaniella sp.
TGGTAAATTTATTGAAAGGATAGGTTCTTATAATCCGAACACTAATCCTGCTACAGTAACTTTGAACTTCGAGCGTGCTTTGTATTGGGTTAACGTCGGTGCACAACCCACCGACACCGTCCGCACCATCCTCTCCAACGAGGGCGTACTTCTCATGAAGCACCTCCAGGGTGGCGTTAAGAAGGGTGCATTCGACGAGGCTGAGGCTCAGCGTCGTTTCGAGGCCTGGAAGGCTCAGAAGCAGCAGAGCGTAGACAAATTCTGCGCCTCTATCGCTGACAAGAAAGAGTCAGAGGCCAAGGCTCGTCTTGAGGCCGAGCAGGCAGCCAACAAGGCTAAGGCTGAGGTCGTAGCCAAGAAGAAGGCTGAACTCGCTGCCGCCGCTGCCGAAGCAGAGGCCGCCGCTAATGCTGAGGAAGCTCCCGCTGCCGAGGCTGAGGCTCCCGCCGCTGAATAAGCCGGGCGACAACCGATTTTGAAATCACTCGAGGATGGACTGCCTTTATTGAGCCGCCCATCCTCGATGTTTTTTATCTGCTTAGTATTAAAGACATCTAAGTTATGACGACCATGAGAATACTGTTGGCCGCTATCGCCATGACGCTCGGACTCGGTATGAGCGCGCAGGAGTTCGGCAAGCATTTTGCTGACTCGACGTTGCGTCTTGATTACATATTCGGCGGAATGGCCGACAAGAACGGCAATATAGATTGCAGCATACTTTTCGACGGCGCAACGCGTACGCCGGGATGGGCCGGGCGAAGACACAATCTGGACAAGTTGCCTCTTCGTGGCAACGGTCAGCTGGCATTGCGCGACATCGTGACCGGCGATACGATATATGCTACATCCTTCTCCACACTTTTTCAGGAATGGTTCGGCACTGACGAGAGCATGAAGACGCCCCGTCCGTTTGAATGTTCGTTTCTCGTGCCTATGCCTCATGACCGTACCATCGTAGACATAATGCTCTATGACAGCCATGATAAACCGATGGGAAACATGTGGCATATTATCGACCCGTCTGACATCCTGATTGCCGACCGCAGCAAGGCTGCCGCCAATCCTCACCGCTATATACATAGGGGAGGGGATTCTGCCAAGGCGATAGACGTGGCAATCCTGGCCGAGGGATATACCGAGGCTGAGGCCGACAAGTTTTATGCCGATGCGCAGACGGCTGTCGATGCCATACTGTCTCATGAGCCGTTCAAGTCGAGGGCTGAGGATTTCAACTTTGTCGCCGTCGCCGCTCCGTCGGCTGAGAGCGGTGTCAGCGTCCCGCGCCTCGGAGAGTGGAAATCGACTGCCGTAGGCTCGAATTTCAGCACATTCTATTCTGACCGTTATCTGACCACAGGCAATGTCAAGGATATTCACGATTGCCTTGTCAACATACCTTACGAGCACATCATCATTCTTGCCAACACCAACGAATATGGTGGCGGAGGTATCTATAACTTCTATACACTCACTACGGCCGGGCATGCCAATTTCCGCCCCGTGGTGGTGCATGAGTTCGGCCACAGCTTCGGCGGGCTCGGCGACGAGTATTTTTATGACAACGATGATATTGATGTAGCCACATACAACAGCGATGTCGAGCCTTGGGAGCAGAATCTGACTACTATGGCTGATTTTGCATCCAAATGGCAGGATATGCTCAAGCCCGGCACGCCCGTGCCCACCCCCTCGGCCGATGCCGTGAAGTATCCCGTAGGGGTGTATGAGGGTGGCGGTTATCAGTCAAAGGGTGTCTATCGGCCGGCCGATGATTGCCGCATGCGCACCAACACCGCCCCGGCATTCTGCCCGGTATGCGTCCGTGCCATCGACCGTCTCATAGATTTCTATGTGAAATAAGCTGAAAATTCGTGACAATGGTGGTTTTTACCGCCGATTTTTGCTAATTTTGCGAAAAATTTTTTAATGGTCCGCATGCCGGGCTGCAACATACTGTAAATTCATCTCACAATGGCCAAGAGATTTAAGGAATACTCAGGGCTTAATCTGCCCGAAATCAACAATCGTGTCCTCGGCGCATGGAACGACGAGGATGTCTTTCACCGCACTATGTCGGAGCGTGAGGGTTGCCCCTCGTTCGTTTTCTTCGAAGGCCCCCCTTCGGCCAACGGACGTCCCGGCATCCATCATGTGCTTGCCCGCACCATCAAGGATATTTTCTGCCGCTACAAGACCATGCAGGGCTTTCAGGTCAAGCGTAAGGCCGGATGGGATACCCACGGTCTGCCCGTGGAGCTTGGTGTAGAGAAGAACCTCGGCATAACCAAGGAGGATATCGGCAAGAAGATTTCGGTCGACGAGTATAACGCAGCCTGCCGTCGCGAGGTGATGAAGTACACCGGCGAGTGGGAGGACCTGACTTCACGCATGGGCTACTGGGTGGACATGCCCAATGCCTACATCACTTATGACAACCGCTATATCGAGACTGTATGGTGGCTGCTCGGCGAACTTTACAAGAAGGGTTATCTCTACAAGGGTTACACCATCCAGCCCTATTCGCCCGCTGCCGGCACAGGTCTCAGCTCGCACGAGCTTAACCAGCCCGGTTGCTACCGTGATGTGAAGGACACCACGTGTGTGGCTCAGTTTAAGATTGTCGATGACAATTCGCCCGCTCTTGCCCCTTACCACGACATCCTCTTCAAGTGGGGCACTCCCTATTTCCTCGCTTGGACCACTACCCCCTGGACCCTTCCCTCCAACACCGCGCTTGCCGTAGGCCCGGAGATTGTATATAATATAGTACGTACATACAACCCGTATTCGGGCAAGCCTATCACCGTTGTGGCTGCCGACGCCCTCATGGGCTCGCTCTTCAACCCCAAGGCTGCTTCGCTCAAACTTGATGAGTATGCCAAGGGTGACAAGCTCGTGCCTTACGAGGTAGCCGCACAGCTCAAGGGTACCGACCTTGTGGGTATCAACTACGAGCAGCTCCTGCCGTGGGTCAACCCCGGTGAGGGTGCGTTCCGCGTAATCCCCGGCGATTATGTGACTACCGAGGACGGTACAGGCATCGTGCACATCGCAGGCACATTCGGTGCCGACGACCTCCGTGTGTCCAAGCAGAGCGGCGTGCCCCCGCTTCATCTTATCGACAAGGACGGAAACATCCGCCCGATGGTTGACATGACGGGCCGTTTCTTCCTCTTGAGCGACCTCGACCCCAAGTTTGTCAGCGAGATGGTCGATGTCGAGGCTTACACCCCCTGGCAGGGTCAGTATGTCAAGAACGCCTACGACCCCGAGGCTACCGACGAGACCGAGACCCTCGACGTGAAGATATGTATGGAACTCAAGGCCACTGACAAGGTGTTCAAGATTGAGAAGCATACCCACAATTATCCCCACTGCTGGCGTACTGACAAGCCGGTGCTCTATTACCCCCTCGACAGCTGGTTTATCAAAACCACTGCCGTGCGCGAGCGTCTGATGAAGCTCAACGAGGGTATCAACTGGAAGCCGGTATCGACAGGTACAGGCCGTTTCGGCAAGTGGCTTGAGAATCTTCAGGACTGGAACCTCTCGCGCAGCCGCTACTGGGGAACACCTCTCCCCATCTGGCGTACCGAGGATGGTGCCGAGGAGATGTGCATCTCGTCAGTTGAGCAGCTGTGCAGCGAGATGGACCGTGCCGTGGAGGCCGGACTAATGAAGGAGAACCTCTATCGCAAGGCCGGTTTCGTGCCCGGTGAATACACCAAGGAGAATTATGAGCGTATCGACCTGCACCGCCCGTATGTCGACGATATCATTCTGCTCTCACCCTCGGGCAAGCCGATGTATCGCGAGAAGGACCTTATCGACGTATGGTTTGACAGCGGTTCGATGCCTTATGCCCAGATACATTACCCGTTCGAGAACAAGGAGGCGTTTGACAACCGCGAGGTTTATCCCGCCGACTTCATCGCCGAGGGTGTCGACCAGACACGCGGCTGGTTCTTCACGCTCCATGCCATCGCCGGAATGCTCTTTGACTCGGTGGCCTACAAGGCTGTTGTGTCAAACGGTCTTGTGCTCGACAAGTTCGGCAACAAGATGTCAAAGCGTCTTGGCAACGCTGTCGACCCGTTCGGCCAGATTGAGAAGTTCGGTGCCGACCCCGTGCGCTGGTACATGATTTCCAATTCCTCGCCCTGGGACAACCTCAAATATGATGAAAACGGTGTGGCCGAGACTTCGCGCAAGTTCTTCTCCACACTCTATAATACATACGGCTTCTTCGCACTTTACGCCAATCTTGACGGCTTCGACCCGACAGCTCCCGCAGTGCCCGTCAGCGAGCGTCCCGAGATAGACCGCTGGGTGCTGTCGCTGCTCAACACTCTCGTGGGCGATGTCACCGAGGCTCTCGATGACTACGAGCCTACCCGCGCGGCACGTGCCATTTCGGAGTTTGTCGACTCGCTCTCCAACTGGTATGTGCGTCTCAACCGCAAACGTTTTTGGAACGGCGACAATGCCGCTTATCAGACACTTTATCAGTGCCTTGAGACTGTTTCGCGCCTGATAGCTCCCTTCGCGCCCTTCTATGCCGACGAGCTGTATCGCGCCCTCACAGGCTCGAATGATTCGGTGCATCTCGCATCGTTCCCCAAGGTGGATGCCTCGCTCTCGGCTCCCGAGCTTGAGAAGCGTCAGCGTCTTGCCCAGGACATCACCTCGATGACCCTCGCCCTCCGCCGCAAGGTCAACATCAAGGTGCGTCAGCCGCTGAGCACCCTCATGGTGCCCGCACTTGACGACGAGATGCGTTCGATGCTCGAGGCCATCTCAGGCCTTGTAAAGGATGAGATAAATGTCAAGGAGCTCAAGATTGTAGGCAACGACGAGAATATCATCGTCAAGAGTGCCCGTCCCGACTTCAAGAAGCTCGGCCCGAAGCACGGCAAGAACATGAAGGCTGTGGCCGAGGCTATCAAGTCGCTCAGCCATGCCGATGTGGCCCGTCTTGAGGCTGACGGATTCATCAATCTGACGATTAACGGAGCCGAGGCCCGCGTTGACGCTTGTGACGTTGACATCATATCGGAGGATATACCCGGATGGCTCGTGGCAAATAACGGTCAGGTAACTATCGCTCTTGACGTGACCGTGACGCCCGAACTCAAGCGTGAGGGTATAGCCCGCGAGATAGTCAACCGTGTTCAGAATCTGCGCAAGCAGAGCGGATTTGAGGTCACTGACCGCATCAGCCTGGTGTTCTCACCCTCCGATGCCACTGACGAGGCTATCCGCGAGCATTCGGAATACATCTCGCGTCAGGTGCTCGCCAATTCGCTCGAAATCGCTGAGGTGGATGCATCGGCCGAGGGTGTCAGCCCGCTCGAAATAGACGACGTGAACATTTACGTTAAAATTTCGTTAAACAAGTAAAACATTTAACGTACCTTATATAAAACCTGACACCGATACTATTATGAGCGAGAAGAAACGATACAGTGACGAGGAGCTGCAGGAATTCAAGGCCCTGATTCTTGAGAAGCTCGCCAAGGCTCAGAAGGAGTATGACTCCCTCCGCGCCAATATCAACAACACCGAAGGCAACGACATAGCCGACACCTCGCCTACGTTCAAAGTGCTTGAGGAGGGTGCCACCACCCTCTCAAAGGAGGAGGCCGGACAGCTGGCCACCCGTCAGATGAAGTTTATACAGCATCTGCAGAACGCTCTGATACGTATAGAGAACAAGACCTATGGCGTATGCTGCGAGACCGGTGAGCTGATACCCAAGGAGCGTCTTCGCGCTGTGCCTCACGCTACACGCAGCGTCGAGGCGAAGAACATGAAGAAGAAGTAAATTATGCGTTCAAGAGGCACTATTGTCGCCATCATTATTATTGTAACGGTAATCCTCGACCAGATACTGAAGATATGGGTAAAGACCTCCTTCTATCTGGGCGAGGATATGCCCATTTTCTCCTGGTTTCATCTGCTGTTTATCGAGAACAACGGCATGGCTTTCGGCATGACCATCGGAAGCAAGCTCGCGCTGACGCTGTTTCGCATCGCCGCAGTGTCGTTGCTCATATGGTATATCGTAAAGATATACAGGATAAAGGGGGTGCCGATGGGCTATCTGGTGTGTCTCGCGTTGGTGACAGCGGGAGCGGCCGGCAATATTTTTGACTGTGTGTTCTACGGTCTGATATTCAACAATCCTATGCCTCCGCAGGTGGCTACACTGTTTCCCGAGGCGGGCGGCTACGCGCCTGTGTTCATGGGTAAGGTCGTGGATATGCTGTTCTTCCCGCTGTTCTCGTTCACATGGCCATCGTGGGTGCCGTTTGTCGGCGGTGATAATTTCCTGTTCTTCCAGCCGGTGTTCAATTTTGCCGATGCCGCAATCTCGTGTGGCATAATCGCACTCTTCATATTCTATCACCGTTATGTGCTTTCGCCTGCCGGATTGAAAGAACTCTCCGACAGGAATGCCGCGACGGATTCTGAGCCGTCCGGGAAATAATCTGATTGACACTTCGCTCCATGCATCGTCTACCTCTGATAATCGTCGCCCTTTTCCTGCTCATGGCATGCAGCAGGACTCCTGATTATGTGATTTCCGAGAAAAAGATGGCCCAGCTCATGGCTGACATCTATGTCGGGGACGCTGTGGTCGAGAATGAGTCGCGCACTTATCGCAACGATTCGATGCGTAAAGTGCTTATGCAGTCGATTTATGCCAAGCATGGAGTGACGCGCGAGCAGGTCGACACGTCGCTCTACTGGTATGGTCATAATATCCAGGAATATATGGAGATGTGTCGTCTCACCGAGGAGATACTTCAGAAACGTATCGAGGAGGCCGAGCGTGCCGGCGGAAAGGCTGAGCGCGCGCCGAGGCAGATAAGTGTCGATGGTGATTCGGTGGATGTCTGGACCGGCATCAGGACGCGCCGTAACACGGCCGACATTGCGTCAGACTTTATCGCTTTTCACGTTTCCACTGACAAAAACTGGGAGCGGGGCGACCGTTACACGCTTTCGGTCAAGGGTCTGAATACACATAAGGCGGTGACACTCAGCCTGGCCGTGGATTATAATGACGGAACGACTGAATACAAGTGGTTTAACGGACCGGCTGACGGTATGAACAGGCTGCTTCTCGTGCTTGATTCGGCCAAAGTTGCCTCGACGGTCTATGGCTCGATACATTATGCCGCAGCTCCGAAAGAGGTTTCGTATCTTGACTCCATAACTCTTGTGCGCACTCGAGGCCGCAATGACAATGTGCGTGCCCGCGAAGGTCAAAGTGTATCAAGATTCAGGTGATTTCTCTTATTCTCTTAATAGTATAGAGGGGTTAAGTATAGAGTATAGAGGAGTTAAGTATAGGGTATAGAGTATATATAAGGGTTAAGGTATAAAGTAATCGAGTATAGAGTGGGGGCGGTGAGATGTCATGCTGTGATTTATGGCGGTAAGGTGACTGCTAATGCGGTTGTGTCGTATGACGATGCGACGGTTCCGCATGATGATGCTGCGATGACGATTGATGAAGCGGGGCGTGTGTCGGTCATGCCTATGGGGATGGAATGCCACTCGACGGTGGATTATAATGGTATAGCGGTTGTGGGTATAGAGGATGTGCCGCGACTCACGGTCACGGCTGAAAATATCCGTCAGATGGTGAAAATGCTCGCGGAAAAGTCTCTGCTTGAAGCGTCGGGTTCGAATAGGATAACTTTTATCCCTCTTACGGCTATTTCCTGAGTCGTTTCGCGATGGAGCGGTGAAGGTCGGCCTGTTCGGAATCGCCCGTGGCATCATATATGTCGGCAAGAATTGTATGCAGTCGGCTTTGCAGCGGGCGCGGACACTCAATCTCCTCAATCAGGTCAAGGGCCATGATGCAACGGTCAAGCGCGTTGTGCAGGTCGCCGGTCGACATGTAGCATCCTGCCATTGATACGATGATGTCGATGGCTGTAGGGTCGATGTCAAGAATTGACTTATAATCGGTTATAGCCTTGTCATAATCCTCAAGCATGGTGTGGGCCTTTGCACGTCCGCGCAGGGCGTCTTCCAAATCGGGCGACAGGGTGAGAGCCTTGTCATAGTTGGCTATGGCGGGTAGGGGCATCTCGTCCTGCAGACAGTCGTCGCCGAGCGATGTGTACTCGCGTGCCATGTCGGCGAAACGTTCACTGTCAGCCTTGATACGGTTTTCAAGTTCCTCGATGCGGTTGCTGAGACGTTTGACTATCGTAAGTTTTCTGCGGGCGAAGCGCATGAGCGAACGGTTGTCAAGGATGGAGCGGCTGCGTATTCCCTCAAAGAATTGGTCAAACGCCTCGTCGAGTCTGCCCTCGTCGGCGAGTTTGCGCGCCTTGTCATAGCAGCTGTCGGCTCGTGCCTTTTCAAGAGCGTCGTCGATGAGCGACTGGTCGTTGAACGAGCGCGAGAAGTGTGTGACCGAGGGGTTGACGAATATGTCACGGTCTGCTATGGTCGACGCGAGGGTCATGCCCTCGAGGCTGCGGCATCGCGAGAGGGCCACGTAGGTCTGACCTCCGGCAAAGGCTCCGTGTCCGAGGTCGATGATGGCATTGTTGAACGTAAGGCCCTGACTCTTGTGGACGGTGAGTGCCCATGCGAGCTTGACGGGGTATTGTGTGAAACTGCCCAGCTCCTCTTCGATAATCCGCTTGGTGGCGGGATTGAAGGTGTACTTCATGTTGCTCCAGATTTCAGGCTTGAGGCGGTGGGTTTCACCTGATTCGAGGGTTACTTCGAGCATGTCGGTTGCCACTGCCGACACTCGGCCGACTGTGCCGTTGACCCAGCGGTGGTCAGGGTCGTTTTTGATGAACACCACCTGTGCGCCCTCCTTGAGCGACAGTTCGAGGTCGGTCGGGAGCGAGTTTTCGGGAAAATCCCCCTTGATTGTGCCTAAGAATGTGAACACGGGTTTCTTTATGGCGTCAAGGTGGGCCTCGTTGATATGGTCGACCATATCACGACGTGTGGCAAGGGTCATGGTAAACTCCTTTGACCCACCCTTGGCCGCTTTGCCCGGGAGGGGTATCTGAGCCACGCGTGAGTTGAGCGTGGCTATATCCTGCTGTGTGGATATGCCTGCACGTATGCGGTCAAGCAGAGCGATGAATTCGGCATCGTTCTGACGGTAGACCTTGCGCAGCTCTATAGGCACAATCTTTATCTCGGAAAATGCTCGCGCCCCGAAGAAATAAAAGTTGCGGTAGTAGGGGCGCAGTATGTCACGCATGTCGCCCGTCACGACCGGCTCAAGCTGAAACACATCGCCCACGAGCAGAAGCTGCTTGCCGCCGAACGGCTGGCGCGAGTTGCGCGTGTAGAATCGGAGCAGCTTGTCGATAAAGTCAATTATATCGGCCCTTACCATCGAAATTTCGTCGATGATGATAAGCTCGAGATTACGGATGAGTTTGATGAGCGATGAGGGATATTTCATGCGTTGCGCCAGGCAGTCGCGGGCAAAATCCGGGTCGTCGGGCGTGATTGGCTTGAATGGAATGCGAAAGAATGAGTGCAGCGTCTGACCTCCGGCATTGACCGCCGCTATGCCTGTCGGAGCAAGCACGACATATGGTTTCTGCGTATGGGCCGTGATGTAACGCAGAAACGTGGATTTACCTGTGCCGGCCTTACCTGTAAGGAAAACCGACTGACTGGTATATTGCAACAATTCCCAAGCCTTCTGAAACTCGGGATTGTCAAGGTCAATCACCTCCTCCACGTCATTTCGGCGTGAAGGAGGTGAGGAGGTCTTTTTGCGGGCCATTAATCGTGAGAGATATGGTGCTTTTGAGGGGTAATTCTATTAGAAACGCACTCCGAGAGTGAGCACTACCTGGCTGTTGTTGTTGGTAATCTCAGCCTTGGGAGCCTGCACGAGATAGTGGGGCTCGGCGTTCTCGTTATAGTCGGTGAATGCGTGATAGTCGCTCTTGCGGTGACGGTAGACGTAGGCAAGGTCGGCATAGAAATTCTTGTACTTGTATCCGAGGCCGCAGGTCACATAGTTGGTGGTGCGGTCAAGGGTATAGGCGGGCTGGGTCTCGAAGTCATTGGCACCGGCTGTGTAGACATAGGTGGCGTTAGAGCCGCTGGGGTCGAGAAGTTCGCTCTTGACCGGGCTTGACTCGTAGCTGTATCCGGCACGGACGCTGAACTGAGGGGTCACGCGGTATTCAGCACCGAGGCGGAGGATGTTGACTGACTGATAGTAGGTCTTGACATCGTCATTCTCGTTGGCGTAGTTGTAACCGTCCCAGTCCTTGAGCTTCATATCGCCATAGGCACGATACTCGTAGTCGGCACTGATGATGGCACGTCCGCCGAGCACACCTGCCGCACCCACCATGAATCGCCAGGGTGACTGGAGTTTCCAGTCAAATTCGCTGAGGTCGGTGCTGTATGAGCCTGTGTTGCCTTCGCCGTTGGGATAGTTGGGCGAGGTGTAGGAGAAATCGGTGAAGCCCTGACCCTCATACGAGAGGTTGTAATATGTGGGGGTGTGGATAGCCACGCCGATACGGAACTCGTTGACGGGCTTGACGATGACACCGGCCTTGAAGTTGAAGCCGCTGCCCCATATGTGGCGGTAGTTGGTGAGGTTGAAATACTGGGTGTTGCCGTTGGTGTAGGAGTCGGCTGAGTAGTCGGCTACAAATCCTTCAGAGACTGACTCATTATAATATGTGTACTGCTTGAAATCGAGGTCGGTGATGCCGAAGCCTACGCCCCAGTAGAGGACATTCATCACATTGCCGCCGAAATTGATTGAATATTCGTCGACATGGCCTTTCTCCTCCACATCATATACTCCGAATGCGCGTGAACCGGCTATGCCTTTGTCGGGGTCGGCATATTCATAGAGGCCGACATAGCTGTTGGCACCCGGGGCCGTTGGGTTGATTGCATATGAGTTGTACAGGAGGATGCTTGACCACGGAGCCGACGACTCGTAATAGGGGTTATACTTGTCGTTCTCGGCAAGAGTACCCGAAGTGAATCCGTCAGCGTTGGTGAAGTCGGCCACAAGATTGGAGTAGGAGGTGCCGAGGTCGCCGAGAATGCCGCCGTAATGGCGGTTGAAGGATGCCACTCGCGAATAGCTTACGCCCCAGTTGAAATAAGGCATGGTCTCATTGCCCGTGTTGACAGCTCCGATATATCCGAAGTTGTTGACGTTGAATTTCGTCTGCTTCAGTACGTCGGAAGCCTGACCTGTCACCGTAGACTTGGCTGACTGCGGCTCGAGGTCGAGTGTCAGCGACACGTCGCTGCTGCGATACACGCCTATACCGCCGGGGTTCTGATTGAGCGTAGATATGTCACCGCCGAGAGCTGTGAACGCTCCGCCCATTGACATAAAACGTGCCGAGCCGCGCATGTCAAGTTGGGATACCGAATAGGCATTGACTGCCGACTGAGCCATGGCACCCGTAGGGAGTGCCAGGCTTAGGGCTATGAGTAGATTCCTGTTCATAAATGTCAAGTTGAAATTATGAGGTCGTTACGTTGTAACAACGTTTTAAATCGTAATAAAGTTGAGAGGGAATGCCGGATTAATGACGTCCGCGACCGCCTCCGCTCGAACGGCCACCGCCGCTTGAGCGACCGCCACCGAACGAACCTCCGCCTGTGCCCCATGAGCTTCCGCCACGTGAGCTTCCGCCCTGGTTGTAAGAGCCGCCATAGCCTGTGCCACGGCCGCCATTGGTGTTAGTCGGACGGTTGTATGAGCCGTTATTGGTGTTGTTGGGACGTGAAGTGGTTGTGCCCGAGCCGCGGTTGGGACGGTTGTTGCCGTTGGACGTACCAAAGCCGGGACGTCCGCTTGTGCCTGTCGACGGGCTGTAGCCTCCGTTATGTATAGTGCCGGGACGGCGTCCGTTGGTCACATTCTGATTGCCGAGACCGGGGCGTCCGCTTGTGCCCACAGGGCCTGTGGGACGGCGGTTGTACGACTGTCCGGGACGGCCTGCGGTAGGACGGTGGCCTCCATGCGAGGGACCCCAGCCCCATGACGGTCCCCAACCCCAGCCGGGTCCCCAGCCGTAGGACGGACCCCATGCAGGACCCCAGCCCCACGATGGACCCCAACCCCAGGACGGGCCCCAGCCCCACGACCAGTAGGGGTCATACCAGCTGTTCCAGTACCAGGGGGAGTTCCAACGCCAGTTGAAGCTCCAGTTCCAGTACGGGTCATACCAGCCGAACGAGGGGTAGAAATAATCATAGCCCCAATAGGCCGACGGGGTGTTGACATATATGTTCACGCGCTCCGGCTCCATATAATATATGTTGGCCAGTTCCTGGTCGCCCGAGCCGGACACAATCTCAGGATTGTAGAACTGCTCGATGCGGCGTGTGTAGGCAAAGTCGGTGGCTGTGGTGTCGTTGGTCAGGGAATCTGACGCGAAGATGCCGCGGCGGTTGTAGTCGTCGACGCTTATGGTGCGTGTGCCCTGCACATTGTATGTGTCGGCTGCCGGATACTCGGCCACGATTACAGTCGACGGGGTGGTGTAAGTCTTGGTGACTTTCTTTACAGTCTTGGGCTTGGATTTATCCTTTGATGCGTCATAATAGATGTCGTCGTCAAAGTAGGATTGGGCTGTGGCGGCCGATGCGACTGCCACGATTCCTGCCATTGTGAGAATTATACGCTTGATATTCATTGGTGGAGAAAGTAACTAATTATAAAACCTCTTAATTCTTAGACGTATTCCAAGGTAAAAGGTTTAACAAAAATAGCACTTTTTCTTGTCATTAACAATATATATAGACCAAATTTTGAGTAATTTTGCCACTGATATGGAAGAAAAGAACAATCTTACGATATTTTGCGCCCCGATACAGGGGCTTACCGAGTTGCCCTGGAGGCATTTCCACAGGGAAATATATGGTGACGGCATCACGGCCTATTACACTCCGTTTCTGCGCGTTGAGCGCGGCGATGTGCGCCATCGTGACGTGCGCGACCTGAAGTCGGAGCTGAACGGCAATGTGCCTCTGACTCCGCAGATTATCGTGCGTGACATGCGGGAGTTTGAGATGCTGTGCGACAAGGTGCGCGAGGCCGGATATGACCGTGCTGACATCAATATGGGCTGCCCCTTCCCGCCCCAGGTGCATCACGGACGCGGAGCCGGCATGATAGCCAATGTGGAGCTGTTGCACGAGCTTGCCACGGCGATGGCCGAGAGGTATGCCGACATTAAATTCTCGGTCAAGATGCGTCTCGGCGTGAAGGACCCGGCTGAGTGGCGCGACTCGATTGAGGCCATCAATGCGTTGCCTCTGACGCATGTCACGGTGCATCCGCGCACGGCGTCGCAGCAATACAGCGGTGACCTGTATCTCGGCGAGTTTGCCCGACTGCTCAATAGCTCGACCCATCCTGTGATTTTCAACGGTGACATAACCGAGCCGAGGCATATTGACGAGACCCTCGAGCGTTTCCCCGGGATTGCCGGTGTAATGATAGGTCGTGGCATGTTCTCGCGCCCCTCGATTGTGGCCGAATGGCGCAGTGGCGAAGAGTGGGACGAGAAGCGCAGACTCAATGCCGTTAAGCGTCTGCATGCATTAGTCTACGGGTATTACTGCGATACCCTAAGCGGTGACGCTCAGGTGCTTGGCAAAATCAAACCGTTCTGGGACTATATGATTCCATACATCGACCGCAAGGCTTACAAGGGCATAAGAAAAGCGTCATCGCTCAGAAAATACGATGACGCTGTGGGGTTGATTTAATTAGTAATTATCAATTAGTAATTAGTAATTAGTAATTAGTAATTAGCAATTAGTAATTAGCAATTCCATGAATCCATAAATTGCTAATTACTAATTGATAATTGCTAATTGAATATTAGCCGCGGATGGCTGCGATGCCGGGGAGCACCTTGCCCTCGATAGCCTCGAGGAGTGCGCCGCCGCCGGTTGATACGTAGCTTACCTTGTCGGCGAGACCGAACTTGTTGACGCAAGCTACTGAGTCACCGCCACCTACGAGTGAGAATGCACCGTTTTCGGTAGCCTCAACGATAGCGTCGGCGATAGCGCGTGAACCGGCTGTGAAGTTGTCAAACTCAAATACGCCTGCAGGGCCGTTCCAAAGGATGGTCTTGGCACCCTTGATGGCGTCGGCGAAAGCCTTGCGGGTTACAGGACCTGCGTCGAGGCCTTCCCACTCGGCGGGAATTTCCATGCATGAAACCACCATTGTGTTGGCGTCGTTGCTGAAGTCGTCAGCTGCAACACAGTCGGTGCCGAGCACGAGGTTTACGCCCTTTTCCTTGGCCTTCTTGATGATGTCGAGGGCGAGGTCGAGCTTGTCCTCCTCGCAGATTGACTTGCCTACATTGCCGCCGAGAGCCTTGGCAAAGGTGTATGTCATGCCGCCGCAGAGGATGAGGTTGTCAACCTTGTCCATGAGGTTCTCGATGATGCCGATTTTGGTCGAAACCTTCGAGCCGCCCATGATGGCGGTGAAAGGACGCTTGATGTCAGAGAGGATATTGTCAACGGCCTTGACCTCTTTCTCCATGAGGTAGCCGAGCATCTTGTGGTCAGCGTCGAAATAATCAGCGATAACGGCTGTCGAAGCGTGACGGCGGTGTGCGGTGCCGAATGCGTCGTTGACATAAACGTCAGCGTATGATGCGAGAGTCTTTGCAAACTCTTTCTGCTTCTCCTTCATCTCCTTCTTGGCTGCGTCGTAAGCGGGGTCGGCCTTGTCGATGCCTACGGGCTTGCCCTCTTCCTCGGGGTGGAAACGGAGGTTCTCGAGCAGGAGCACTTCGCCGGGCTTGAGTGAAGCGGCGAGGTCGGAAGCCTTGGCGCAATCGTCGGCAAATTTCACCTCGGTGCCGAGATATTTGGCTACGGTGTCCTTAATCTGGCTGAGCGACATCTTGGGGTTAACCTTGCCTTTGGGCTTGCCCATGTGGCTCATGATGATGAGGCTGCCGCCGTCGGCGAGAATCTTCTTGAGTGTGGGGAGCGCACCGCGGATACGGGTGTCGTCGGTGATGTTGCCGTTCTCGTCGAGGGGTACGTTGAAGTCAACGCGCACAATGGCTTTCTTGCCGTTGAAATTGTACTGATCAATCGTCATTGATGTGAAATTTTATTGGGTTGTGTTTTTTCAACCGCAAATTTAATGAAATTTTTCTTTAATTGTGCTATAGCTCTTTCATTTTTTTATCATCGTGCTCTGTAACGGCCTTTGGCAGTGATATTCTCAGGAAAATATAGCCCCCGAGTCCGGCTATGAGCGAGCCGACGACTATACCGAGTTTGGCATCGTTGAGCATGGCCGCTCCCGAGGCGGTCGAGGCGTCAAACGTGAGCGAGGCGATGAAGAGAGAGACGGTGAAGCCGATGCCTCCGAGCAACGATACGGCACTCATCATGCGCCAGTTGGCTTGTTCGGGCATCGGTGCGAGGCCGAGCCTGACACTTGCCCACGAGAAGAGGAGTATGCCGGTGAATTTGCCTATGACAAGCGAGAGTAGTATGGCGAGGCTGATGCCGGTGACGACCGTGAGCGGGTTGATGTCGAGCAGGAAGATGCCCGCGTTGGCAAAGGCGAAGAGGGGGATGATGAGATAGTCGGTGAGCGGGTGCAGTTGGTCCTCCATGTCCTGAAGCGGCGAGATGACGCGGTCAGATGCGGTCTCAATCTGCTTGAGCCAGTCCATCTGCTCGTGGCTGAGGATGGTGCGGTGGTCGAGGTCGGCATCGTCATCCTCGCGGAAGTTGCGGATGTTCTCGCGGATGACACGTATGTATTTGTTGGGCGCGTAGACGGGCGTGGCCGGCACACATAGAGCGACGAGCACTCCTGCGATGGTCGGGTGGATGCCTGAGTTGAGCACGAAGAACCATACGATGCCTCCGATGATGAAGTAGAACATCTTGGTCTGAATCTTCAGCACACCGCCACCGACGAGCAGCACGAGCAGTCCGATGGCCGCATAGCCTATGAAGGCCATGTCGATGTGCCCGGCATAGAAGGCGGCTATGACTATTATGCCGCCGATGTCGTCGACCACGGCGAGTGTTGTAAGGAATATTTTCAGTGACGATGGTACCCGCGAGCCGAGCATGGCAATGATGCCGAGCGAGAAGGCTATGTCGGTGGCCATCGGGATGGCCGCTCCGTCGATATAGTCGGTGCCGCGTGCCATGAAGTAGTAAATCGACACGGGCACAATCATTCCGCCGATGGCTCCCATGATGGGGAGGAGTGCCTGACGGATTGAGGAGAGTTCGCCCACGAGCACCTCGCGCTTTATCTCGAGGCCGATATTGAAGAAGAATATCGCCATGAGGGCATCGTTTATGAACTGCAGCACGGTCATCGGATGGCCGGCATGTGAGAATACGTTGAAATCGCCTACCTGAAGCCTCATCTCCTGACTCCAGAAGTCGTGATAAAGAGTGTTGACGCCGGGAATGTTGGCGATTACAAGGGCGAGGAGTGTTGCATACATCAGCACATTGCCGCCCGAAGCGTGGTGGGCAAGGGCTCGGCGTGCCGAGAAAAAGACGTTGCGCGCAAATGTCTCTTTCTCAGCCTCGCCTGTCCCGGGAGTTGAAACGTGATGAGTCATATGTTAAGGATAGTTTTTATAACCTTAACAATCCAACGTAGTCACGGGTTTATGCCGACGGTTACAGTTTCTGCTGTCGGCCCACATCCTTACTTTCCCGTCGGGCTATCGCGTCTTTTCTCCCCAATAATATGTGTGCCAATTATCGCGCGCATATCCGTCGCGGAGCACCTTGAAGCTGTCGGGTGATGCGCCGTCAATCTTTTTACCGTCAAAATATACGGCCCAGTTGTCGCGGGCATAGCCGTCACGCAGAGCCTTGAAACTCCCAGCCGAGGCTCCGCTTATCTTTACGCCGGCATAATAAACACTCCAGGAGTCCTTGGCATACCAATCTTTCAGGACTTCAAAACTGTTGGCCGATGCCCCGTCCATCCTGCAACCGTCGTAGTACACGTTCCATGAGTCTTGGGCATATCCGTACCCGAGAACCTTAAATGAGTTGGCCGACGCCCCGTCAATCTTACAGCCGTCGTAATACACGCTCCAAGAGTCTTTGGCGTATCCGTCGCGGAGCACTACGAAACTCGATGCCGATGCCCCGGCTATCCTGTGCCCGTCAAAAAACACGTCGCTCTTATCCACGAAGTAACGACACCGTTCATGTCTGCACTCATGCCTGTCCTTGTCACGGTCGCCACGATGCATCTGCGCAACGCATGGCATTGCGACAAATGCCGATATAATCACTAATATCGCCGAAAGTCTTTTCATATCTTACCATTTATTATATTTAGACTGGTATATGTTGCTTGGGTTTAATCGGAATTTCGATAGAATCACGGCAAAATAAAAAGCCGGGGCATGTCGGTTGACATGTCCCGGCCGGGTGTTATACAGTGATGTGAATGTCGGATTATTTGTTGATGAACTTATGACCCTTTGTTATTACAAGTCCTTTGTAGTCTTTAGAGACTTTTTGGCCGAGGATGTTGTAATATGTTTCGGTTGCGTCTTCATCATCGGCGTCGTCGATAATATCGGATATGGCACTCATGTCCTTTGAACTGAGTTCGATTTCCTCGCCGACTGCTGTGGGGATGTCATAAAGATATGTGACAGGAAGCTTGGTCTCGGGAATCTTGTTCTTGTCAGCAACGATGGCCTCAGGCATTTTGTAGGGCTTGTTGATTTCGTTGGGGTTTTCGCCCTCGGCAAGAGTCAGCTCCGAGCCGTCAGCTTTGCTGAGACGGGTGTTGGAACGCAGACGCAGATTGCCGCCCAAGGTCGATTTGATTTTCACGCTTTCCACCTCGCCGTTTTTCCATGTGAGGTCCACAATCTCGAATCCTCCGCGTGCACGCAGGCCGGTCACGTTGCCCTCTGACCACTTTGAAGGGAGTGCGGGCAGCAGGTGAATGAATCCGGCGTGAGACTGGAGCAGCATCTCGGCGATGCCGGCACAGCATCCGAAGTTGCCGTCAATCTGGAAAGGAGCGTGGGCGTCAAACATGTTGGCATATGTTCCGCCGTTGGGGTCGTCCATAGTGATGTCGGGCGATACGAGTCGCAGCTGGTTCTTGATGATTGACAATGCGTGGTCGCCGTCGAGCATACGGGCCCACTCACACACCTTCCAGCCCATAGACCATCCGCGTGCGGCATCGCCACGTCCTACGAGTGACTTGTGCACTCCCTGGTATATCGTGGGGTCCATGTAGGGCGACACCTGATTGCCGGGATATGCGCCCCACAGGTGTGAGAGGTGGCGGTGGCTTGTGTTTTCACGGTCCCAGTCCTCCTGCCATTCCTGAACCTGGCCATACTTTCCGATTTTGTAAGGTGTGAGCTGTGCCTTCAGATTGTCAAGTTCGGTAGCGAAATCGGCATCTTTGCCGAGAATACGTGCCGCATCGGCAGTGTTCTTGAGCACATCGTAGACCATCTGATTGTCCATAGCCACGCCTCCGAAAAGGGCACCGTTCATGCTCTTGCCCTCATCGTTATTGTACTTGAACAAACCGGGATGATTCTCAGGCGAGTTGGACGGACATACTACCATATATCCTGTGGCTGGGTCTTTTACAAGGAAATCCTGGAAGAACTGTGAGCAGCTTTTGAGCACGGGGTATATCTCGGCAAGATATGATGTGTCGCCCGAGAACAGGTACTTCTCCCAGAGGTGGGCGCAGAACCAGGCATTGCATGTCGGCCATATACCCACAGCTCCATTGTCGACAGCACCTGTCGTGCGCCATATGTCAGTGTTGTGATGAAGTACCCATCCGCGCGCACCGTACATCTCTGCTGCTGTCTGCGCTCCTGTCACCGACACGTCCTTTACCATCTGGATGAACGGGTCATGACATTCGCTCAGGTTGGCCACCTCTGCGGCCCAATAGTTCATCTCCACATTTATATTAGCGGTGTATTTTGAATCCCATGCCGGATACTGACGGGCATTGGGGTTCCAGATGCCCTGCAGATTGGCCGGTTGAGTGCCGGGCTGCGAGGAGCTGATGAGGAGATAACGGCCAAACTGGAAGTAGTTTGACACGATGCCGGGGTCATTGCCGTTGGAGTTGAACTCCTTGATGCGGGTCTCGGTGTCTTTTGCCTCCTGCTCGGGATTCTCGCCGAGGTCGAGACTTACGCGGTCAAACTGCTCCTGATACTTCTTAGTGTGGTCGGAAAGCGTGGTGGCGTAATCCTTGTTTTTAGCGATATAATCGTTGATGTATGAGAGGGCCTTGGCCTCGGCATTTCCGCTGATGTCATCGTATCTCTCGAAGTTGGTGGCTGACGATATGATAATTGTCGCGCTCGTGGCACCGTTTACTTCGATTGTCGGGGCAGAATTGTTGCCGGCTACGATGCCTTGCTGCATTATGTTTGTAGTGCCGTTGGTCATCGTGCCGCCGTCATTAATGACCTTGATGAACGTGAAGCAGTTGAGCTTGTTGTCAACGCCCTCTGACTGTGCGCGGGCGGGGATGAGCGATGCCTCAATCATGCCGTCGGATGTGATTTTGTTCACGCCGATTTTTGACATGTTGGTTTTGATAGGTGCGGCGAAGCATAAGTTGAAATCAAGTTTGCCGGCCTCGGATGCTTCGATGCGCATGACGGTCACATTGTCGGCAAACGATGTGAACACCTCGCGGGTATAAGTGACGCCGTTAGCGACATAAGATGTGGTGACAACGGCTTTTGACATGTCCAGGTCACGCACGTAGGCCTGCACGTCACGGGCATTGTCGGTGGCTCCGGCTTCCTCATCGTTATATCGGTGGCCGGGGAATCCTACGAGCACACATCCTGCCGCCTGATACTGTGCGCCATGCGAGGTCGTGGAGTGCCAGTTGGGTATGGCGAGCTTCTGGGCTGCTACATAGTCTTTCTTGAATATGAGATTTCTCACTTCGTTGAGCACCGATTTTGCCTTGGGGTTATGGTTGCTGTTGGGAGATTGTCCCCAGAAGGTGTCCTCGTTGAGCTGGAGTGTGTCTATGGCCACGCTGCTGCTTACCATTGCGCCGAGACGTCCGTTGCCGAGGGGAAGGGACTCCTCCCATGCAGCCGCAGGACGGTTGTACCAAAGCCGGTTTTTGCCATCGAGGACGGGCGGAGGCACAGGGCGTGAATCAGAGGTGGTGAACGTCAGGCTGTAGTCCTTGTCGCAGACGTTGCCGGCAAGGTCGCTGAACGATTTGGCCGGAACGGTGAGCGTGTAGGAGGTCGAGAGGTCAAGCTCGTCGTAGGCAAACGTCACTTTGGCACTGTTGACCACCGGGGTAAGCTTTTGTGAAACTTTGGTCGAATTGTTAGTCAGAGTGGCCACGGCACCGGGATTGGCTACAACGCTCTCATTGAATCGCATTGTAATTTTACCCGTGGTCACCACATTGGTCTCACCGTCAGCGGGAACGAATCCGGCAAGCTCGGGACCCTGGAAGTCGTCGGCGAGGATGTTGACGTATTTGAGGTTGTAATTGCTGGTCTTTGTGGCCGACTGTATGAGCATGCGCACCTTAAGGCTCTCCTTGTTGTCGGCATCAAGGGTGTAGGTGGCATCATTGTATTTGTTCCAGTGGCTTGCGGCTGTGTACGTGTCAAGTTCACGCCATGTGCTGCCTCCATCCACCGAGTAGACCACGCCGAATTTGGTCGAGGAGCTGGAGCCGTCTCCGATGGCAAAGTTGATTTTCACATTCGTGAGTGAGGTGGTGGGCATGGAGACTTCGAAATACTGGTCGTGTTTCGAGCCGTCGGCATAATCTGCGGGCGAAGTAAAGTCGGTGGTAGATGCTGTGTTCAGACGCAGAATGTAGCTTGGGGTTGAACCGCTCGATGTGAGCTGCCATTTACCATTGCCGGTGTGGAGTGTCACCTTGCATTCTTCGGGCTGCAGTGAGCACGAGTTGGGCAGGAAATAGGGCTGCATAGTGGTCCATTTCTGATTGGCCGACGCCGCCCAGCCCGATTCGTTGGGTGTGTAGATGGCAGTGCCACCGTTCTTCTCTTCGTCATATCCGGTGGTGAATTCCCAGTGTGCGACGGTGGTCTGCTCGGCCGCCAGTGCAATCAACGGGCTCATCATCGCCGATATGGCAAACGATAGGATTCTCATTGGTCTCATTGTTAAATTTAAGGTTAGATGTTAAAGTATGGCAAAATTAAGCCATTGTGTTGTCTCGCGCAGTGAAAAACGGGTCAAAGACCTTGAAAATCGAGTCAAATGTATTTGAAAAACGGCTCAGTTTTATGAATTTTTAGTATCTTTGGGGAAAGATTTTATAGAGTGAGTCTAATGACAGCCACTATCTGCAACCTTATGTCTATACCACGGCGTATGCTCCGTATGTTTGTGTTCATGATGTCCATGCTGTCGGCCGTTATGGTTATGGCCGAGGGCGGGACCACTGCGCATTATGATTGTCGCGACGGATTGTCAAGTCATCGGGTGGGGGGCGGTGTGCAGGACCGCAACGGCCTTATGTGGTTTGCCACTTGGAACGGTCTGAACTGTTATGACGGATATGACTTCCACTGTATCAGCATCAGGCCCGGCGATAAGGCATCCATAGGCACCAATCTGATTCGTGACATACTTCTGACACCGGATGGCGACATCTTGTGCCATACTGATGACGATATATATGTATTTGACCTCGACACGTATTCGTTCGGTAATGTCGCAGATGAAAACAAGGGGATGTATGTCGACAAGGTGGGGCGCAGGTGGAGGGGGCTGACCGACACCCAGGGCTGTCGATGGACGGCTGACCATAAAGGGATATACAAGACCTTTGCGCTCAATCATCTCGCAAACGTCATAGACGGTACGGGTGACGAGCATCCGCGGGCCTTGATGATTGACCGGGACGGACAGCTGTGGGTGGGCCGTAGCAGGCATCCGGGTGTGGATGTCTATGGCCCTGACGGACGGATTACAAGGAGCGAGGAGCTTGATGCCGCTCCATACTGCATATATCAGACGCGAAACGGTGATATATGGGTCGGAGGCAAGCCAGGTATGCTGGTAAGACTCGGCTACGGAAATGTCTCGGACGATTCGGTTTATGACATAAAGGAGGATTCGTATGGCCGACTTTGGGTGGCGACGTTTGGCGATGGAATAAAGTGTTGTGCCAATCCTCAATCATCGACCCCGGTATTGTCAGGGTCATTCGGGGGCGGTAAAGTGAGACGTATTCTTATCACTCCTTCGGGCAATCTGGTGGCTGCGACAAATGACGGTCTGCTCATCGGAAGCATAAGCAATCGGGACTTAGACTGTATAAAGCTCCGCAGTGTCAGACGTGACGGTGACAGGGCCGGTAGCCTGTGCAGCAATTCGGTAATGAGCATCGTGCAGGATAGCCGTGGGATGATTTATGTCGGCACCGAGAGCTCCGGCGTCGATGTAATCGGAGAGGATGAACTGTTTTCTGACATCCCAGAGTTTACGCATGTCAATATGCGTAACTCTTCGCTCACGGGTGATGTATGCAAAGCCTTGGCTATGTATTCCGACTCGTCGCTGGTGATTGTTGGCCGAGACAATGTCATGGCCTATAACCCTCAGTCGGGGCATACGGTGACTATGAGCGAGACATTCTGGAACGATACTTGCGTGTTTGCCGAGGCGACCCCGGTGAGACTCGGTGACGGCACGTGGGTGGTGGCTGCCGAGCAGGGGGCATTTGCCGCAAAGCCTGATGACATATACAGCCGTGGATATGTGCCGCCTGTGGTGTTCACCACGATGTCGGTCAACGGTGGGGCGGAGGAGTTTTGTCTTCCTGCACGCGATACCGTCGCCATGTCGGCTCACGAGCGAAATGTAAAGATTGGATTTGCCGCTTTGGACTATATCGACAACAGTGCCATACTGTACCGAGCGAGTGTCGACGGTTCGCCCTGGACGGGTGCGGGACGTTCGCGCAGCGTTACGCTGTTTAATCTTACTCCGGGCGAACATACGCTCGAAGTGCAGTCTACTGACCGCTATGGTCGGTGGGTCGACAATACACGCACGATTATCATAGATGTCGCGCCGTATTGGTATGAGACCTGGTGGGCCAAGGGACTCATGTGTCTCGGCATGATTGCCGTCCTTGCCGGAGTGGCATATACGATTGTGTATATCCGTGTTGTCAACCGTCAGAGACGCGAGCTGCTCGATAAACTTATGGAGGTGATGAGAGAGCGTGACGTCAATAGTAGCGATGACAAGGGTGGGGAGGGTGAGACTCCTGAGGTCAGGCCGCTTGTGCCGGAGCAGACTCCCGCCGACGCGGCTTTCCTTGACAGGGTGAGCCGCTATGTGGAGAGTAATCTTGACAATCCTGATGCCAATGTCGATGATATGGCTGTGGCGGCGGCTGCAAGCCGTTCCACGCTCAACAGGCGTCTGCGGTCGTTGTTGGGTGTGTCGGCTGCGCAGCTTATCATCGAGGCCCGTATGCGTCATGCACTGTTGTTGCTTGACGGATGTTCTGACGAAGATTGCCCGGTAGCTGAGGTAGCGAGACGGTGCGGATATTCCGACACATATTATTTCCAGCGTGTTTTTAAAAAGCATCACGGGGTATCGCCCGCTGAATACAGGGGCAAAAAAGAGAGGAGCACATAGCCCTTGACGGGCTACATGCTCCTTGTGTGTATTGTCGCTGTTGTCTCAGCGAGCTGTTGCTGTCATTTCAGCGTGTTATCGCTGCCGTTTTCAGCGGGAGGGGCTGATTAGGCCTTGCCTGCAGAACCGAGAACTGCTACAATCTTGTGCTTGTAGAGCTTCTCCATGTTGTCGCGGGCCGGGCCGAGGTACTTGCGGGGGTCGAACTCAGCAGGCTTCTCGGCGAGGACCTTGCGTACGGCTGCGGTCATTGCGAGACGGCTGTCAGAGTCGATGTTGATTTTGCAGACTGCGCTCTTGGCGGCCTTGCGGAGCTGCTCCTCGGGGATACCGATTGCGTCGGGGAGCTTGCCACCGTACTTGTTGATGGTGTCAACCTCTTCCTGGGGAACTGATGATGAGCCGTGGAGCACGATGGGGAATCCGGGGAGCTTCTCCATAACTGCGTCGAGCACGTCGAATGCCAACGGCGGGGGAACGAGCTTGCCCTCGGCGTTGCGGGTGCACTGCTCGGGGGTGAACTTGTATGCGCCGTGGCTGGTGCCGATTGAGATGGCAAGTGAGTCGCAACCTGTGCGGGTAGCGAAGTCAACTACCTCCTCGGGG
The DNA here is from genome assembly GCA_910584825.1 of uncultured Duncaniella sp. Lineage (GTDB taxonomy): Bacteria > Bacteroidota > Bacteroidia > Bacteroidales > Muribaculaceae > Duncaniella. Next base: position 24,325 of record CAJUCI010000010.1, read on the forward strand.
TCGGTGTATGTGTGGTGGTCGGATGAAACCTCGTCCTCAACGCCTGCGAGCACGCCGAGCTCACCCTCGACGGTTACGTCGAACTGGTGTGCGTAGTCACATACCTTCTTGGTGAGGGCTACGTTCTCCTCGTAGGGGAGGTGTGAGCCGTCAATCATCACTGATGAGAAGCCGTTGTCGATGCAGTCCTTGCAGAGCTCGAAGCTGTCACCGTGGTCGAGGTGGAGCACAATCTGGGGGTTCTCCCAGCCGAGGCTCTTGGCATATTCAACAGCACCCTGAGCCATGTAGCGGAGAAGGATGGCGTTGGCATAGTTGCGTGCGCCCTTCGAAACCTGAAGAATCACAGGTGATTTCTCCTCGGCTGCGGCCTTGATGATGGCCTGAAGCTGCTCCATGTTGTTGAAGTTGAAGGCGGGGACGGCATAGCCTCCCTTGATGGCCTTGGCAAACATCTCTTTGGTGTTTACGAGACCTAAATCCTTATAATTTACCATATTGAAAAGATAAATTGGTTATTGATGATGTAGAGTTTGTAATCGTACAGGCCACAAAGTTAGCAATTATTTTCCATTTTGTGCTACATGTGTGTGAAAATATTGTTAACCGGGATTATTTTCTGACATAACGAAAATATTTTGAAAAATTATAGTTAAATTTGTGGAATATTATCCCAATCTGAAAACTTGTAATGAATAAGAGGAACGTATCCTTATTGTTGTTTGCCGCCACGATGGCTCTGACTGCGCGGGCGGAGTATCCGCTCAGTTACGAGGCGTCGCTCTCGGTGGGTGCCGGAAGCGGTGATTTCGCTCCGTATTACATCTCGGCGTTGAAGGGCGGACGGTTCTCCAGCTCGTCAAACGTCCGGGCCGAGGCTTCGGTGTGGCGCGAGATGGAGAGTGACCGGCGGTTTTCCTACGGTTTCGGCCTCGACCTGATAGGCGGATATGCCTCGAGTGTCGACTATGGCCGCTACAGCGCGGCTGACGAGGCGTGGCATCAGCATGCGATGCGTCCGTCATCGGCATGGATTCAGCAGCTGTATGGCGAGGTGAAGTATCGCTCGGTGTTCCTTACGGCCGGAATGAAGGAGCATAAGTCGGCCCTGCTTAACCAGAACCTTACGAGCGGCGACCTGGTGGAGAGCGGCAATGCGCGTCCCATACCTCAGGTGAGGGCCGGATTCATCGACTTTCAGGACATCCCGTTCACAAATGGATGGGTGCAGATTCAGGGCGAGGTGGCCTATGGCAAGATGATGGATAATGACTGGTGGAGCGACCACTATAATTATTACAACTCATTTCTCGGGCAGGATACGTGGTACAACTACAAGAGGTGCTATTTCCGCACCCGTCCGTCCGAGCCGCTGTCAGTGACTGTGGGTATGCAGGCTGCCGGAGAGTTTGGCGGACATGCCACATTCTACAATAAAGGTGTGTATGACAGGACTCTGAAGCACTCATCGAGCCTGAAGACGTTTTTGAAAATGCTCATCCCGCGCAATGACGGAGGTGACGGATTCTATACAGGTAATCATCTCGGCTCATGGGACTTCAAGGCACGCTACAGGCTGAAGAGCGGCCATGAGCTGTCGGGATATTTCTCGTGGCCGTTTGAGGACGGTTCGGGCATAGGCAAGCAGAACGGCTGGGACGGACTGTGGGGCATCGAGTACAAGGCTCCCGTGAAGGGGATTGTGAGCGGTGCCGTAATTGAGTATCTCGACTTTACCAACCAGAGCGGCCCGATACATTTCAACCCCAACGATTTCCCCGACACGACCGTGGCCGACCATACATCGGGTGCGGATGACTATTATAATAACGGTACATATAACTCGTATGCCTATTACGGCATGTCGATAGGCACACCTGCCCTTATGGCTCCTATCTACAACCTCGACGGCTATAACCGCTATGTGGGCAATGCCATGAGGGGTTTCCACATAGGCGTGGAGGGGTCGCTGTCAGGCTCGGTGGACTATCGCGTGAAGGGCGGATACCGCAAGGCATGGGGCTCAGGTTACATCATGCTCCCGGATGCGATACATCTCACATCGGTGATGGCCGAGGTGACATGGCGTCCGGCAAGCGTGAAGGGGCTGACTGTCAATGCCAGCGTGGGTCTTGACCGTGGCGATATGCCGGCCAATGCGTTCGGCACGCTTGTGACGGTCAAGTATGACGGACTTTTTAAACTCTAAGACGCTATGATGAAGAATAAGGCTATAACGGCACTCTTGCTGGCCCTGCTGATGCTCGTGAGCGCGGGATGCACCCGCAACAACGGCGACATAGGCGACCTGTACGGACGATGGAAGGTGGAGACACTCACCGCCGACGGTGTGGGGCTGCCGCTGTATGACGGCGAGGTGGAGATGTACGCTTTGTGGTTTCAGAGCGAGCTTGTGTGGATTCACGAACTGTTTCCACATCAGGATTATCTGAATCATAAGGGCATGTGGAAGCGTGAGGGGGACAAGCTGTTGCTTGACTTCTCGTTCACAGGCGATTATGACGAACAGTACCGTCCGCCGGTGGCTCTGCACTTTGTGGAGAATGGAGTGACACCGCTCACCGTGGCCTCGGAATCATCATTCAAGATGACGCTGTGGTATGTGGGCGACGACGGTGTGAGATATGAGTATCACCTCAGGAAGGTGTATTGATAAGAGAATATAAAAAACGATATATATAATGTCATCAGATAAGGAGAGAGTCCTCGTGACCGGGGCTGACGGATTCATAGGGTCGCACCTCGTGGAGGCCCTGCTGTCGGCGGGATATGCCGTGAGGGCTTTGTGTCAGTATAACTCGTTCAACTTCTGGGGCTGGCTCGAGGATGTGAGCAATCCCGACCTTGAGATAGTCACGGGCGATGTGCGTGACCCCAACCTGTGCAGGGAGATTGTGAAGGGGTGTTCGACGGTCTATCATCTCGCGGCCCTCATAGCCATCCCTTATAGCTATGTCGCGCCTGACAGCTATGTGGACACCAATATCAAGGGCACACTCAATATGTGCCAGGCGTGCCGCGACAGCGGTGTGAAGAGGCTGGTGGTGACATCGACGAGCGAGGTGTATGGCACAGCGCGCTATGTGCCTATCGACGAGAAGCATCCCAAGCAGCCGCAGTCGCCCTACAGCGCGACCAAGATTGGTGCGGATGCCATCGCACTGAGCTTTCACAATGCCTTTGACCTGCCGGTGGTTGTGGCGCGTCCGTTCAACACCTATGGCCCGCGTCAGAGCGCGAGGGCTATCATTCCCTCGATAATTTCGCAGATTGCCTCGGGCAAGCGCGAGATTATGGCGGGCGACCTGACTCCGACACGCGACTTTAATTTCGTGGCCGATACGGCTGCCGGTTTCATAGCCCTTGGCAATGCCGAGGGGGTTGACGGCAAGGAGATTAACATTGCCACGGGCACTGAGGTGACGATGCGTGAGACGCTTGAGACGATTGCCGAGATTATGGGCGAGGATGTGAAGTATGTGACCGACCCTGCGAGGCTGCGCCCTGCGGGGAGCGAGGTGTTCCGCCTGTGTGGCGACAATACGCTTATCACGTCGCTCACTGACTGGCGTCCGCGCCACAATCTGCGCGAGGGCTTGAAGATTACGGTCGACTGGTTTACCCGTCCCGAGAATCTTGCCAAGTATAAGACGGGAATTTATAACTTATAGTCTATAGAGTTTTTTGAAGTATAGAGTATAAAGTATAGAGTATAGTGATTAGCTCTTTCATTTTTTATTCTTCATTCTTCATTCTTCATTCTTAATTTTTCATTTTCCATTTTCCATTTCCCATTCCCATGAAGGAAAGGCTTACGCAATCTTTGGAGCAACGTCTGCAACTGCGCCTGTCGCCGATGCAGATGCGGCTTGTGCGCATGCTTGAGATGACTGAGCCTGAGATTGAGGAGGAGGTGCGTCAGGAGCTTGACGACAATCCTGCCCTTGAGGTGGTGGATGCTCCGGCCTCTGACGAAATGGCCGAGGAGGGGTTTGACGAGTCGGCCGAGGAGATGCAGATGGCTGACTATCGCGATGAGGATGACATACCCCACTACCGCCTCGAGGCCAATAACCGCAGTGCGGATGACACGCGCTTTGAGCCTGTGGCCGTGGCTGCGGGGGAGTCGCTGATGGAGTCGCTGATGGCTCAGCTTGCCGAGACTGACCTCGACAGCCGTCAGCTGGAGATTGCGGCTTACATCGTTGGAAATATCGACGATAACGGCTATCTGACGCGCACACTGCCTCAGCTGGAGGATGACATAGCCATCGATGCGGGCATCGAGACCGATATGGATGAGTTGAAGGGGATACTCGCGCGCATACGTTCGCTCGACCCGGCAGGAGTGGGGGCCTTTGACCTGCGCGACTGTCTCGCATTGCAGCTCAAGAGGTTGCCTGACTCGCAGGCTGTGAGGACGGCGAGGGAGATTGTCGACAATTATTTCGACCTCTTCTCGCTCCGTCATTTTGACCGCCTGGCCTCGACCCTTGGAGTGTCGCGTGAGGAGCTGAAGGAGGCCGACGATGTGATACGCTCGCTCGACCCCAAGCCTGCAAGCAAATTCGGCGAGAGCGATGCCGACGACCGTGCCCGCCACATCATACCCGATTTTTATGTGGAGGTTGACCAGAACGAGCGCATCGTGGTGTCGATGCCCAACAATGTGCCCGAGCTGGCCATTGAGCGGAGTTTTGACCTGGATGATGCCGACATGCAGGTGCATGCGCGCGAGGGGGAACAGTCGAGGCAGAAGGGCGAGGCGATGACTTTCATTGCCCGCAAGCGTCAGGAGGCGGCCGACTTCATCGAGCTTCTGCGCATGCGCCGCACCACTCTTATGAGCGTCATGGAGGCCATAGCCCGATGGCAGAGGGCGTTCTTCACGAGCGAGGATGAGAGCCGTCTGCGCCCGATGGTGCTCAAGGATATTGCCGCAGCCACGGGGCTTGACATCTCGGTGGTGTCGAGGGCCACGGCTGGCAAGTATGTGGCCACGCAGGGCGGAGTGTATCCGCTGAAATTTTTCTTCAACGAGCGGGTGAGCGAGGATGAGGATGCGTCGTCGCGCGAAATCCTTTCGGCTCTCCGTGCGTTAATAGAAGAGGAGGACCCTGCGTCGCCGCTGAGTGACGAGGCTCTGACCTCACGGCTCACCGGGCAGGGCTATAATATAGCCCGTCGCACTGTGGCCAAGTATCGCGAACGGCTCGGACTGCCCGTGGCCCGTCTGCGCAAAAAGATATAAACACCCCTAAAAAGCACGCCAATGAAACGGATATCCCAACTGCTTTCAGCCATCTTCTCACCGCTGCTCGTGCCCACCTACGGCATGATTATGGCGTCGTACCTGTCGGTGTTGGCCGTGCTACCCTCGGGCGTGCTGTGGACCACGGTGGCCATAACGTTTGTCATCACCTGCGTGTTGCCGCTCGCGGGCATCATCGCCCTCTATAAGTCGGGTGTGGTGAAAGACCCGGGGCTGAATGAGCGCAGCGAGCGTTTCATCCCTTATGGGCTGGCCGCTGCGTGCTATCTGGGCTGCGCGTTTTTCCTCTATCGTGCCTCGGCTCCGCTGTGGCTGGCGATGTTCTATGCCGGAGGGGCTGTGGCAATAGTGATTAACGTGATTGTCAACATCAAGTGGAAGATTTCGGCGCATGCGGCTGCCGTGGGCGGACTTGTGGCGTTTGTGTTCCGTCTCGCCGCATCGCATCAGGCCATCTATGACATGAACGTGTGGATGTCGGCGATGGTCATCGTGGCCGGCATGGTGATGACGGCGAGGGTGTATCTGCAACGCCATACGCTGATGCAGGTGCTGGCCGGTGCAGCCAACGGCTTCCTGTGCGTGTGGCTGATGTCGATGATTCATTAGACATATATAATATAGGTAATATCAAGAACCAATTCATTATACATATTCCTAATAATGAAACCAATAGTAAGTATCATCATGGGAAGCACAAGTGACCTTCCCATCCTCAAGAAGGCAGCCGACTTTCTCAACGATATGCAGGTGCCTTTCGAGATGAACGCCCTTTCGGCCCACCGCACCCCCAGGGAGGTGGAGGAGTTTGCCTCCAACGCAAAGGAGCGCGGCATCAAAGTGATTATCGCAGCCGCAGGCATGGCCGCCGCTCTGCCGGGCGTGATTGCGGCGATGACTCCGCTGCCTGTAATCGGCATACCCATCAACTCGACCCTCAGCGGCATGGACGCACTCTATTCGATAGTGCAGATGCCTCCGGGCATATCGGTGGCCACTGTGGGCATCAATGCCGGTATGAACGCGGCCGTGACTGCGGTGCAGATTCTCGCGCTGTCCGACCCCGAGCTTTCAGCCCGCTACGATGCCTATCGCGCTACGCTCTCCAAGAAGATTGTCAAGGCCAATGAGGAGCTGCGAGAGGTGAAGTATGAGTTTAAAGTTTAGTTTAGTATAGAGTTTAAAGTATAGAGTATAGTGAATAGCTCTGATGCTGATGCTGATGCTGATAGCTCTGAAATTTTCCATTTTCCATTTTCCATTTTAAATTTCCAACAGGAGATGCAGAAGTTTAATTGGCGACGCCGTGAGTCGTGGCCTGTGAGGGTGGGCGACGTCACTATCGGTGGCGATAGCCCGGTGGTGGTGCAGTCGATGACCACGACCTCGACCAACGATACCCAAGGCTCGGCCGAGCAGATTAAGCGCATCGTGGATGCGGGGGGCGAGATTGTGCGCCTCACCACTCAGGGTGTGCGCGAGGCCGAGAACCTTACCCCCATCAAGGAGGCTATGGCCGCCATAGGGTGCAGTGTGCCACTTGTGGCCGATGTGCATTTCAACCCCCGTGCGGCCTTTGCAGCCGCCGAGAGGGTGGAGAAGGTGCGCATCAACCCGGGCAATTTCGTCGACCCCGGCCGCACGTTCAAGAAGATAGAGTTTACCGACGAGGAGTATGCCGCCGAGCTGCAGAAGATACGCGACGCCCTCGTGCCGCTGCTCAGGCTGTGCCGCGAGCATGGCACGGCCCTGCGCATAGGTGTCAACCACGGTTCGCTCTCTGACCGCATCATGAGCCGCTATGGCGACACCCCTGCGGGCATGGTGGAGAGCGCGATGGAGTTTCTGCGCGTGTGCGAGGCCGAGGGTTTCCGCGACGTGGTAATCTCCATCAAGGCGTCAAATGTGCTTGTGATGACCGAGACGGTGCGCCGTCTGGTCGTGGCAATGGATGCCGAGGATATGCACTTCCCGCTCCATCTCGGGGTCACCGAGGCGGGCGACGGAGAGGACGGACGCATCAAGTCGGCCGTCGGCATAGGCTCGCTGCTCATGGACGGCATAGGCGACACGATACGCGTTTCGCTAAGCGAAGAGCCTGAGTGTGAGATACCTGTGGCGCGTGCCATACTTGCCCATGTGGCCGAGGTGGCTGCGGATGCCAAGGGGTTTGTCGATTACGGGTATGCCGAGGGCACAGACCCCTGCGCCCCGCAGCGCAGGGTCTCTGACTGGGCGGGCAAGGTGACTAAGGTGTTTGGTCTCGACGACATGAACGCCGATATGCCCTCGTGTCGCATCATCCCGCTCTCCGAGGACTGGGATGCCGAGCTTGACCTGCTGGCCGACCGTCCCGGCGTGCCTGTCATACTTGGTGCTGACGGACGGGCTTGGGCATTGCGTGTCAAGTCGTTTGTCAACGCCATGACCCGCCGCGGGCTTAAGAATCCCGTGGTGGTCTCGCACAGCTATAATATTGCCGACTTGGAGGCTCTGACCATACGTGCCTCGATTGACTTCGGCTATCTGCTGCTGTCGGGCATAGCCGATGCCATACATATCGAGGACCCGCACTTCGGTCGTGATGTGCTTAACCGCCTGTCGCTCAACATCCTCCAGGCTACCCGCCACCGCATATCCAAGACCGAGTTCATATCCTGCCCCGGATGCGGACGCACGCTCTACGACCTGCAGTCGACCCTGCGAGAGATTAAGGCCGCGACCTCGCACCTCAAGGGGTTGAAGATAGGCGTGATGGGCTGTATAGTCAACGGGCCGGGCGAGATGGCCGATGCCGACTATGGCTACGTGGGTGCTGCCCCGGGGCATATCAGCCTCTACAAGGGCAAGGAGTGTATGGTCAAGAACATCCCCGCCTCCGAGGCCATACCTCGGCTGATAGCTCTGATTAAGGACAACGGCGACTGGATAGAGCCGTAGGAGTCGCACCGGAGTCGCAAAGTCGCAGTCGCATTTGAGTCGCAGTCGCATCAGAGTCGCACGAGTCGCATTTAGTCGCATTTTTGCGACAGTTACTTTATTTAAGAAAGGAACATAAGGACATATGAGACATAAGGGACACAAGATTTTAAGTTAAAATTTTTACCCTCTTGACTTTATTGTCCATAATCTTATGTCGCTTATGTCTCATATGTCCTTATGTCCCCTTCTTGAAAATACATTTATATAATATGGAAGTCAACGAACTATACATGCGCCGGGCACTCGAACTGGCTCTTCACGGGCAGCTCGATGCCTCGCCCAACCCTATGGTGGGTGCGGTGATTGTCGCGCCTGACGGACGTGTGATAGGCGAGGGGTGGCACCGCCGTTGCGGCGAGGGGCATGCCGAGGTCAACGCCATTGCCTCGGTCAGCGACCCTGCCGACCTGCTTGACGCCACGATGTATGTGACGCTCGAGCCGTGCTCGCACTACGGCAAGACCCCTCCGTGTGCCTCGCTGATAATCGACCGACGCATCCCGAGGGTGGTTGTGGGCTGTCTCGACCCCTTTGAGAAGGTAGCCGGACGTGGCGTGGCCATGCTCCGTGATGCAGGGGTGGAAGTGGTCACCGGCTGTCTCGAGGCCGAGTGTGTGGCCCTTAACCGTGTGTTCATGACCGCCCACCGTCTGCGCCGTCCCTACGTGACGCTCAAGTGGGCCGAGAGTGCCGACGGATACATCGACGGCCATATCTCCACGCCGCTCACCTCGATGCTCGTCCACCGCATGCGTGCCACGTATGATGCCATACTCGTGGGCAGCGGCACCGAGCTTGCCGACCGTCCGGGGCTTGATACGCGCCTCTTTGCGGGACGTTCCCCCCTGCGTGTCATCCTCGACAGGCGTGGCCGCACAGGCCGAATGACCGAGGGCAACACCGTGGTCTACAGCCGCTATGACTCGCTGCTCGATGTGCTTGCCGACCTCTACAGCCGTGGTGTGACGAGTCTGCTCGTGGAGGGTGGGGCACAGGTGCATGCCTCGTTTCTCGCCCAAGGGGTGTGGGACACCGTGCGCGTAGAGCGTGGACAGCGCGACATCGGCGGCGAAGTCAAGGCTCCGCGCCTCACTCCCGACTGCCGGGTGCTGTCATGTGAGACCGTCGACGGCAATATGATTACTACCTTCGGGCACGTATGAGAGGTCGTTGTTGACAATCTATAAGTCTAACCTAATCAAATGTTTACGCTATGAAGATTATACCCGCGCGTCCATCCGACGCCCGATTTATAGGACAGGCTGTGGTCGAGGCCATAGGCCATGAGATAGCCTCAGGGCTTGCAGGTGACAGTCACACGGTGGATGATGTCGTTGACCTCTTCGCCTCGCTCGCCGCACGTGACGACTCGCAATACAGTTATCTCAACACCCTCGTGGCCGTTGACGACGACGGCACGGTGGTGGGAGCGTGTGTGGCCTATGACGGCGCACGCCTCCATGAGCTGCGCGAGCGGTTTTTTGAGGCCTTATCTGCCCGCCTCGGCCTCGATTTCAGCGATGTGGAGGATGAGTGTGTGCCTGAGGAGTTCTATCTCGACACCCTTATGGTGCTTCCCGAGCATCGTGGCAAGGGGATAGCCTCGCAGCTGCTCCGCGCCTCCATCGGTCGTGCCCGCGAGTGCGGCAAGCCTGCCGGACTGCTTGTCGACAAGATTAACCCCCTCGCACGCAAGCTCTACGAGCGCGTAGGCTTCCGCAAGGTGGGTGAGCGACCCTTTGCGCATGTGATGATGGACCACATGCAGTATCCCGACTGACGCATATGGCCATGCTTCCCGACCGGCTTCCCGCCGTGAGTGCGCGACGGGGGCTGCTGGCACTGTCGCCCGTGGCGGTGTTCCTGTGCCTCTATCTCGTCGTGTCCATAGCCATAGGCGACTTCTACAAGATGCCCCTGTCGGTGGCCCTGCTTGCGGCCTCGGTGTGGGCTGTGGTGACATATACGCGTGGCGGAGGGCTGGTGGAGCGCATCGAGACCTTCTCGCGCTCGGCCGGACACTCCAATATCCTCTACATGATATGGATATTCATCCTTGCCGGAGCGTTTGCCTCGGTGGCCAAGGAGATAGGCTCGATTGACGCGACGGTCAACTTCACCCTCCGCTTCTTCCCCTCGCAGTTCATCGTGCCGGGCCTCTTCGTGGCCGCATGCTTCATCTCGCTCTCCATAGGCACCTCGGTCGGCACCGTCGTGGCCCTCACGCCGCTGGCCGTGGAGATGGCCGATGCCTCGGGGGCAAGTCTGCCCTTCTATGTGGCTGTGGTGCTGGGCGGAGCGTTCTTCGGCGACAATATGTCGTTCATATCCGACACCACCATCGCCGCCACACGCTCGCAGGGGTGTCAGATGGCCGACAAGTTCAAGGCCAACCTGTGGATATGCCTGCCCGCGGCGGTTGTCACCCTTATCGTCTATGTGTTCATGAGCCTCGGCACGCCCGAAGTCAAGGTGGCCGACGGTGCCAACCCCGTGATGATACTCCCCTACATCGTGGTGCTCGTAACGGCCATAATGGGCGTGAATGTCACCGTGGTGCTCTCGCTCGGACTGGCCTGTGCCATCATCCTCGGCCTCATGCAGGGGAGTGAGATTATCACGCTGTTCGGCTACATGGGTGCGGGCATCGACTCGATGGGCGACCTCATCATAGTCACCCTCCTTGCCGCCGGAATGCTCGGCGTCATCAAGGCCGCAGGGGGCATACAGTATCTGCTGCACATACTCACACGCCGCGTCTCGGGTCTGCGTGGCGCACAGGCATGCATAGCCCTGCTCGTCGCGCTGGTCAATCTCTGCACCGCCAACAACACTGTGGCCATCATCACCGTCGGAGGCATCTCGCGCGAGATAGGGGAGCGTTACGGCGTAGACCCGCGCAAGAACGCCTCGCTGCTCGACTCCTGCTCGTGCATAGTGCAGTGCCTGATACCCTACGGCGCGCAGACGCTCCTGGCCTCCTCGCTTGCGGGCATCGCCCCTGCCGCACCGTTTGTCTACCTCTACTACCCGTGGGCACTCGCCCTCATGGTGGTGCTATCGATAGTCTTCCTCTTCCCCCGCCGTCTGCATCATAAGGGGTGAAGCCGGTGTGCCGACACAATTTTACGGCGCAAACCGCGTTAACATAATATGTTGTTAGAACCAGTGCATAAGTCCGAGGCCCGACGCCTCGTCACATATATAATAATGGTGGTGCTGTGGGCAGTCGAGCCCTTGGCGGCCCAGGTGAAGATACATGGCAAGATTACCGACGCGCAGGGCCAGCCCATAGAGTTTGCCACCGTGAGGGTGGGGGGCACGGCCATCGGCGTGACCTCGGGACTCGAGGGGGAATACTCCCTGACATGCGCCAAGGCCGACACCATCACCGTGCACTTCTCATGCATAGGCTATCGCGAGGAGAAGCGTCAGCTCATCGACCCGCAGCCCGACGTGACGCTCAACATGCGCCTGCAGCTCAACACCGAACTGCTCCAGCAGGTCGAGGTGACCGAGCTGAAAAAGCAGACAGGCTCGGTGGCCACAATCGACGCCTCCGAGCTGCGCCGCTCACCCGACGCCTCGGGCGGAAGCGTGGAGTCGCTGTTAACGACGATGGCGGGCGTGACAGGCTCAAACGAGATGTCGTCGCAATACTCCGTGCGCGGAGGCTCGTATGACGAGAACTCAGTGTATATCAACGGCGTGGAGGTCTACCGCCCACAGCTCGTCACCTCGGGACAGCAGGAGGGCCTCAGCATCATCAACCCCGACCTCGTAGGCTCCATAGGCTTCTCGACGGGCGGCTATCCCGCCGAGTATGGCGACAAGATGTCGTCAGTGCTCGACATCACTTACCGCACCCCCGAGGCGTTCGAGGGGTCGCTGACAGGCTCGCTCATGGGCGGCTCGCTCGCCATAGGGCAGGGGAGCAAGCGTTTCAGCCAGCTCCACGGCGTGCGCTACAAGTCCAACTCCTCGCTGCTCAGCTCCACCGACACCAAGGGGGAGTATGACCCCAAATATTTCGACTATCAGACCTCGCTCTCCTATCAGTTCTCTGACCGCCTCAAGGCATCGTTCCTCGGCAACATCTCCATCAACCGCTATCTCTTCACCCCCGCCAACCGCACTACAACGTTCGGCACATCGTCTGACGCAAAGCAGTTTACCGTCTATTTCGACGGACACGAGAAGGACCGCTTCGAGACCTACTTCGGGGCACTCTCGCTCGACTACCGCGCCAGCCGCTCCACCGCCCTGCGGCTCCTTGCCTCGGGCTACCTCACCAACGAGCTTGTGGCCTATGACATCTCGGGCGAATACTGGCTCGACCAGGCGGGAACCTCCGACGTGGGCGGCGAGCTGGGCGTAGGCCGCTATCACGAACATGCCCGCAACCGCCTCAAGGCATCGGTGCTCGCCCTCGCCCTCAAGGGGCAGACCGCCATCAACCCGCGCCACACACTCAGCTATGGCGTAAGCATGCAGGCCGAGAAGATTATGGACCGCTCGCGCGAATGGGAGCTGCGCGACTCGGCAGGATTCTCGCTCCCCGCGCTCCCCGATGAGCTGCGCCTCGTCTACAACCTCGACTCCCACCACGACCTCTCGTCTACGCGCCTCGCCGCCTACGTGCAGGACGCGTGGAAATTCTCGACCTCGGCAGGATTCGTCACCATCAACGCCGGTCTGCGCCTGAGCCACTGGAGCTTCAACAAAGAGACCCTCCTGAGCCCCCGCGCCTCCATAGGCTTCATCCCCGACCGCGCCCCCGGGTGGGCATTCCGTTTCGCCACCGGCCTCTACTATCAGACCCCCTTCTTCAAGGAATACCGCATGCCCGTGACCGACGCGCAGGGCAATCAGACCATCGTGCTGAACAGCGACATCAAGTCGCAGCGCAGCATCCACTTAATCGCGGGCACCGACTACACCTTCCGCGCCCTCTCGCGCCCCTTCAAGCTCTCGGGCGAACTGTATTACAAAGCCCTCTCCAACCTCGTGCCCTACGAGATTGACAACCTCAAGCTCGTCTACTCAGGCCGCAACGAATCCTCAGGCCACGCTATGGGTCTCGACCTCAAGCTCTTCGGCCAGTTCGTGCCCGGCAGCGACTCATGGGTCAGCCTCTCGTTCATGAAGACCTCCGAGAACCTCCACGGCGTCAAAGTGCCACGACCCACCGACCGCGCCTACTCGCTCGGCCTCTTCTTCACCGACTACTTCCCCAAATTCCCCAAGCTCAAATTCTCGCTCCGAGGCATCTTCATGCAGGGCCTCCCATCGACCGCCCCGCGCTCCACACGCGACGTCGACTACTTCCGCATGCCCCCCTACAAGCGCGTGGATGCCGGACTGCAATACGCCCTCCTCTCGCCCCCCAAGGAAGGGGAGGAGCGCACAGGGCTTGCCCGCCGTCTCAAGAGCGTATGGCTCGGCTTTGACGTGTTCAACCTCCTCGACATCTCCAACGTCGCCTCCTACTACTGGGTCACCGACGTCAACGACATCCAGTATGCCGTGCCCAACTACCTCACCCGCCGCCAGTTCAACATCCGCATAAGCATAGACTTCTGACGGGGGAGGTGAGAATTAAAAATTAAGAATTAAAAATTAAGAATTGGCTGCGCCGCAGGTTAGGAGCGACGGCTTTAGCCGTCGAAATGGCACGAACAAGCTAATTCCAATCGCGTGAACCATAGGTCGATACGTAGCCTCATATCGACGGCTAAAGCCGTCGCTCCTACAGTCGCAAGTCGCAAGTCGCAAAAGAGTCGCACGTCAGTTGCGAATGCGACAAAATGCGACTAATGCGACAAAATACAACTTATGTCCCTTATGTCCCTCCTGTCCTTATGTCCCCTTTTCTAATGAGAGTAGAAATCTTCAAAAATCGCCCTCGACCTCAAAATTTTCCATTATAAATTTTAAATTTCCAATTTATTTCCCTACCTTTGCGGCCGGAAAAGTGCGACAACAACGCACATCCCTAAAAATCAATCACTAATCATTCACCAAAATGAATCATTACGAAACCGTTTTCATTTTAACTCCCGTTTTGTCTGACCAGCAGATGAAGGAAGCGGTAGAAAAGTTCGAGAAGGTGCTCACCGACAACGGAGCAACTATCGTCAACGAAGAAATCTGGGGTCTTCGCAAACTTGCTTATCCCATCCAGAAGAAATCTACCGGCTTCTACTCATTCGTGGAGTTCGACGGCGAGCCCACCCTCGTCAAGAAGCTCGAGACCGCCTTCCGTCGCGACGAGCGCGTGCTCCGTTTCCTCGTGTTCCGCAACGACAAGTATGCCGCAGAGTATGCTGAGAAGCGTCGCAACCGCACAAAGTCAACCACACCCGCTAACGAAGAAGTAAAGGAGAACTAAATCATGGCACAAGCATCAGAAATCCGCTACCTCACTCCCCTTTCGGTAGACGTAAAGAAGAAGAAATATTGCCGTTTCAAGAGAAGCGGTATCAAGTATATCGACTACAAGGATCCCGAATTCCTCAAGAAGTTCCTCAACGAGCAGGGCAAGCTCCTTCCCCGCCGCATCACCGGAACCTCACTCAAGTTCCAGCGTCGAGTAGCACAGGCCGTTAAGCGCGCCCGTCACCTCGCCCTCCTCCCCTACGTAACCGACTTGATGAAATAACTTTAAAAGCTAATCAGGAATTATGAAGATCATCCTTAAAGAAGACATCAACGGCCTTGGCTACAAGGACGATGTAGTCGAAGTAAAGAGCGGATACGGCCGCAACTACCTTATCCCCACCGGCAAAGCCGTGATTGCATCTGAGTCAGCTCTTAAAGTGCTCGCCGAAAACCAGCGTCAGCGCGCCCACAAGCTCGAGCGCATCAAGGCCGAGGCCGAGGCTGCAGCAGCCGCCCTCGCCGACGTTAAGCTCACAATCGGCGCAAAGACCTCGTCGACCGGCACAATCTTCGGCTCAGTCAACGCTATCCAGATTGCCGAGGCTCTCGAGAAGCTCGGCCACAACGTTGACCGCAAGCTCATCAGCCTCGACGCAGTCAAGGAGGTAGGCAACTACACCGCCACCATCCGCCTCCACCGCGACGTAACAGTCGAGGTGCCCTTCGAGGTAATCGCTGAGTAATCTCAGCAACCGCCGCGAGGCAACCAACCGCTGAATAATTTATCAGCCCGCGTCCGCACCCATTAGTGCGCCGCAACATCAAATAAATTAAGCTTCATACCGAGCGCGACCGACCCAACTGGGTCAGTCGCGTTTGTCTATTTTCCGCATGCGTTGTCTTTTCCCCCACTCCCGCTTGTCTATTTCATAGAGAACAGTAGAATGCTCACAGTCGCAAAGTCGCATTAGCGAAATAACGCGACTAAAATGCGACTTGCGACTAAATGCGACTGATGCGACTAAATGCGACTGAATGCGACTGAATGCGATTCGTGCGACTCTTATGCGACATGCGACTCGTGCGACTAATGCGACTTAATCGAGCGCAAGCAATAGGCGACACTGTAGGAGCGACGGCTTTAGCCGTCGATATGACACGGCTTATCTAACTTTAAACGTATGAAACGTAGCGTGATACGAAGCCTAACACATAGCCTGATACGTAGCTCCATATCGACGGCTAAAGCCGTCGCTCCTACCGTGCGGAACGGATTTATACCCTGCGGTACATATTTATGAAAGGCATGTATATATACGTGCAACAGCTTGCGCTACATGATTAGCAACAGCCTACGCAATGCGATTAGCAGCCGTATAAATGACAAGATTATAGGATACACATATATCTATATATACAAAATCCGCCCCTCTCATTCTCTAAATGAGTCGGGTGCGGGCGGGGTGGGGCACGGAAATCCTGTTGCAAAGATAGCACACTGCGTACGGCCAAAAGGTGCGATAATGTCGCATAGACCCGTAAAAACTTGCGAGTCGCAAAGTCGCAGTCGCATAAGAGTCGCAGTCGCAACCGAGTCGCACGAGTCGCATTCAGTCGCACGAGTCGCATTCAGTCGCAAGTCGCAACTGAGTCGCATTAGTCGCATCAGTCGCACGAGTCGCATTCAGTCGCAAGTCGCAACTGAGTCGCGTCCTCCGGGAAATGCGACTTTTGCGACTGGCACACCATCACACTCCTGCAAAGCAACTAACCGAGCGAAGCCAATTGCTAATTACTAATTACTAATTGCTAATTACTAATTACTAATTGCTAATTACTAATTGAGTTAAAGTATCGGACTCAGTAGGCGGCATAGCGATTCGCGGGCTTTGGTCACTCGGGGGCGGCGGTTCCATTCGCTCAGTTTCACCTGGCGGCACTCGTCCTGGTCGTGCTTGAAGAGTTCGGCAATGCGGGCGTTGACCTCGGTGGAGTACATCACGATATTCTCCTCGAAATTGTGTTCAAAGCTGCGGTAGTCAAAGTTGGTCGAGCCGAGGGTCACGAAATCGTCATCCACGAGCAGCACCTTGCCGTGAAGCATCCCCGGCCCATAGAGATACACCTTGATGCCCGCCAGCAGACTCTCCTCGATATAGCTGCTCGAGGCGTGGGTGAGTACGGCCGAGTCAGACTTGCCCGGGAGCATGACCCGCACGTCAACCCCCGACAGCGCGGCACACTGCAGGGCCGTGAGCAGTCCCTCGCTCGGCAGGAAGTAGGGGGTCTGGATGTATATGCGCCGTTTCGCGCCCGAGATGGCCTTGATGAAGAGCATGTGGGTGTTGCCCCAGCGGTTGGTGGGGCCCGAGGCTATAATCTGCACCATCACGTCGTCGATGGCATCGGGGCGCGGGGGCAGGGGATGGCCGTCGGCCACCTCGTCGGTGAGCAGTTCGTGGCCCATGAATTTCCAGTCGATGGCAAAGTTGTGTTGCAGTGCCACGACCCCCGGGCCTGTCAGACGCACGGCCATGTCGCGCCAGCGTCCGAACGCACCGCCGTCGACATAGCGTTGCGCCACGTTTATGCCGCCGATATATCCGATGCGCCCGTCTATGATTACGGCCTTGCGGTGGTTGCGCCAGTTGAGGCGGCCCAGCTTTTCGGGAAACTGTATGCGGAAGAACGAGTGCACCTCTATGCCGTGGGCCCTTAGGCGGTTGAACAGCTTGATACTGTGCGAGCCGAACGACCCCACGTAGTCATATATCACCCTGATTTTCACCCCTGCCTTTGCGCGCTCTATGAGTATGCCCCCCAGCTCGCGCCCGAGGCGGTCGTTGGCTATGATGTAGAACTGCAGGTTGATGTATCGGCGGGCGGTCTTGAGGTCGGCAAACAGCGACTCGAACATCTCTGCGCCGTCGTTGAGCACCTCCACGCTGTTTGATGCATAGAGCATGGCCTCGGCCACGGAGTAGCCGAGCATGATGCGCTGGCGGTTGTCGGCTGACAGTGCCTTGTTGAGCTTGGGGAGCGGGCGGTGTGACTCGGAGTTGAGCAGACGGCGGCGGTTGCGGCGCGAAATCATCTTGACGTTGCGCATGCTGCGGCCGAACACGAAGTAGAGCACGGCTCCGCCTACGGGGAATAGCAGCAGGGCCGTGACCCATCCCAGTGCCTTGAGCGGGTTGCGGTTTTCGCTCAGCACGGCCACTATGAGGGTCACGATGAGCATTGCATAGGCTATCAGCAGTGCCCACAGGAGCACTCCCGAGTAGGCAAACAGCAATGGTAGATGTGTCGTCACGCTCACGGTCTGTAAAATTACGGTTTGGGAACACAAATATCGTAAAATTTTCTTAACTTTGAGTCGTTTTTACTGAAAAATATAGATATGCGTAACGGATTCCTACGCGTGGCCTCATGCGCCCCTCAGGTGCGCGTGGCCGATGTAGACTACAACCTCTCTCAGATACTTGACCGCATCGACCTGCTCATCAGGCAGAAAGTCGAGGTGGCCGTCTTCCCCGAAATGTCGCTCACGGGCTACACGTGTGCCGACCTTTTCCACAGCTCCACGCTCATCGGCGCGGCCATGGACGCCCTCGTGCGTCTGCGCGACCTCTCGCACGAGTGGCCTCTGACGCTCGTTGTGGGTCTGCCCGTGGCATGCGGAGGGGCTATGTACAACTGCGCCGCCATCATCCGTGGCGGTGACGTGCGCCTCGTGGCCAAGACGTATGTGCCCAACTACAACGAGTTCTACGAGCGTCGCTGGTGGCGTCCGCTCCCCCCGGGTCAGAGGCTCAGCGTGAGCGTCGGCGGCACCGAGGTGACCCTCGGCTGCGACAGCATATTCACGTGTGCGGGCGTGCGTGTGGGCATCGAGATATGCGAGGACCTTTGGGTGCCCGTGCCCCCCTCGTGCCGTCTCGCAATGGGCGGGGCGCAGGTCATACTCAACCTCTCGGCGTCCGACGACCTCATAGGCAAGTATGACTATCTGCGCAAGCTCATAGCCCAGCAGTCGGCCCGCTGCATCTGCGCCTACGCCTATGCCGGGGCGGGGTGGGGCGAATCGTCGACCGACCTTGTCTTTGACGGCAAGGCCATTATAGCCGAGAACGGCTCAATCCTCGCCTCCAACAGCCGCTGGGACCCTGCGGACAACACCGTGATTGCTGACATCGACATCGAGGCCATCGACCGCGACCGTATGCACATGACCACCTTTGCCGACTGTGCCGAGCGCGAGGGGGCATCGGGCGTGACGGTTGTACCCGACATCCCGTTCCGCGCCAAGTATGAGTGGACCGACTCTGACCCGCTCATGCGCCGCATCGACCCTCACCCGTTCGTGCCCGCCGACTCCTCGGCCAAGCAGGAGCGGTGCGACGAGATACTCAACATCCAGACTGCCGGACTCGCCCGACGCCTCGACGCCATCGGCTGCCGCACGCTCGTGGTGGGCATCTCGGGCGGCCTCGACTCCACGCTGGCACTCCTCGTGGCTGTGCGCACCTTTGACCGCCTCGGCCTCCCGCGCAAGGGCATCGTGGGCATCACCATGCCCGGCTTCGGCACAACCGACCGCACCCACTCCAACGCCACACGCCTCATGGAGGAGCTGGGGGTGACATCGATGGAGATACCCATAGCCGAGGCCGTCAACCTGCACTTCAAGGACATCGGGCAAGACCCCTCGGTGCATGACGTGACCTATGAGAACTGTCAGGCGCGCGAGCGCACGCAGATACTCATGGATATGTCCAACCGTCTCGGCGGCATCGTGCTCGGCACGGGCGACCTCTCGGAGCTCGCGCTCGGATGGGCCACATATAACGGCGACCACATGTCGATGTACGGCGTGAATGCCGGTGTGCCCAAGACCCTCGTGCGCCATCTCGTGGACTACTACGCCCACCAGCCGTCGACCTCCGAGGCCGTGCGCTCGCTCCTGCTCGACATCATCGACACCCCCATCAGCCCCGAGCTTGTGCCTGCGGCGGCTGACGGCGAGATATTGCAGAAGACCGAAGACCTCGTGGGCCCCTATGAGCTTCACGACTTCTTCCTCTACTATATGCTGCGCTACGGCTTCTCTCCCGAGCGCATCTATATGCTTGCGCGCCATGCCTTTACGGCTGAGGAGTATGACGACGCCACGATACGCCGCTGGCTCGACACCTTCATGCGCCGCTTCTTCCAGCAGCAGTTCAAACGCTCCTGCCTGCCCGACGGGCCTAAGGTAGGCTCGGTGTGCCTCTCGCCCCGAGGCGACTGGCGCATGCCCTCCGACGCTTCATCCACCCTCTGGCGCAAACTATGACCATGAGACGCCTCGGACTCCTGCCGCGCATAGCCATAGCCATCCTGCTCGGCATACTCGTCGGCTACATCGCTCCCGCATGGCTCGGAGAGCTGTGTGCGACGTTCAATGCCATATACTCGCAGTTTCTCGGCTTCATGATACCGCTTATTATCGTCGGCTTCGTCGTCCCCGCAATCGCCGACATCGGCGGACGTGCCGGACGGCTGCTGGTGATAACTGCCCTGCTTGCCTACGGTTTCACCATCCTCTCAGGGCTAATATCCTATCTGACAGGCTCGGCCATCTTCCCCTCGCTCATCTCGGGCGAGAGCGGCCTTGCGGCAGCCGAGAGCGGCGGCAAGCTTGTGCCGTGGTTTACGGTAGAGATGCCCCCGCTCATGGGTGTGACCACCTCGCTCGTGCTCTCGTTCATCCTCGGCCTCGGCATAGCCTTTTCCGAGGCACCTGCCCTGCGCCGCGGCATGTCAGAGCTGCGCGACATCGTGGCCAAGACCATCAACGCGGCCATCATCCCCCTGCTGCCCGTCTACATCTTCGGCATCTTCCTCTGCATGACCGTCGAGGGTGAGGTGGGGGCCATACTGCGCAGCTTCATCAAGATAATAGGCATCATCTTTGCCCTCCACGTCTTTGTGCTCGTGCTGCAATACTGCATCGCCGCGCCGTTTGCCCGTCGCAACCCGCTCGTGATGCTCCGTACCATGCTCCCGGCCTACTTCACCGCCCTCGGTACACAGTCGTCGGCCGCAACCATCCCCGTGACCCTCCGTCAGGCCATACGCATGGGGGTGCGCGAGGATGTCGCAGGCTTCGTCATCCCCCTCTGCGCCACCATCCATCTCAGCGGCAGCACGCTCAAGATTGTGGCCTGTGCGCTCGCCATCATGATAATGCACGGTCAGCCCCACGACCTGCCCCTCTTCCTCCACTTCATCGCCATGCTCGGCATCACCATGGTGGCCGCTCCAGGCATACCCGGCGGAGCCATCATGGCCGCCCTCGGCGTGTTGCAGTCAATCCTCGGCTTCGACCAGGAGACCATAGCCCTCATGATAGCCCTCTACATAGCCATGGACTCGTTCGGCACCGCATGTAACGTCACGGGCGACGGAGCCATCGCCGCCATCGTCGACCGCGTGGCCTGACCGCCTCACGACACACTACAACACACTACCACTCACACACACTCATCACAGACCATATGGAAGTACTCTACGAGGATAACCACCTTATAATAGTAAACAAGGCACCCGGCGAGATAGTGCAGGGCGACAAGACGGGCGACGAGCCGCTGGTCGAGACCCTGCGCCGCTGGATTAAGGAGAAGTATGCCAAGCCGGGCAACGTGTTCTGCGGAGTCGTGCACCGCCTTGACCGTCCTGTGGGCGGCCTCGTCATCTTTGCCAAGACCTCCAAGGCCCTTGCGAGGATGAACGAGATGTTCCGCACGGGAGGCGTGCACAAGACCTACCTCGCACTGACCCGCAACCGTCCCCCCAAGGACTCCGAACGCCTTACGGGTTACATATCATCGACCGAGCGCAACAACAAGAGCTACTTCTCGCCCACACCCCGCAACGGGGCCAAGGAGGCCGCGCTCTCTTACCGCTATCTCGGCTCCTCTGACCGCTACCACCTGCTTGAGGTCAATCTCGAGACCGGGCGAAAGCATCAGATACGTGTCCAGCTCTCGTCGATAGGCTGTCCCGTCAAGGGCGACCTCAAGTATGGCGACAAGCGTTCCAACCCCGACGGCTCCATCTCGCTCCGCGCCCACCGCGTGCGTTTCGAGCATCCCGTGTCGGGCAAGATGATTGACGTCACAGCCCCTCTGCCCTCCGACCCCTTGTGGCAGGCATTCAGCGACATAGTGCGTGAGAACGATGCACCCGACAGCGCGGCAGGCAACGACAGCGTAACCCACCATCCCGCAGGCAATGATGCAGATTGACATCGACACAGTGTTGCGCGAGCGTCTGCCACGGCATTACCGCTTCATCCCCCGCTGTGTGGTGGGGTGGCTCGAGCGGCTCATATGCCAGGACGAGCTTAACGCCCTGCTGCGCCGCAACGGTGAGTTGCAGGGTGCCGACTTCGCCCGAGCCGTCATCGGCGACCTCGGCGTCACCTACAGTCTGGCCGGGCAGATGCCCGACCCCTCGCGCAGGAGGGTGGTGCTCGTCTCCAACCATCCCCTCGGCGGTCTCGACGGCCTCGTGCTCGCATCGGCAGTCGCCGACATCTACGGTCGGGAGCCTGCGGCCAAGTTTGTGGTCAACGACCTGCTCAACTTCGTCGAGCCCCTGCGCCCGATATTTCTCGGCGTCAACAAGCATGGGGCACAGTCGCGAGGGAGCGTGAGCGACATCGACACGGCCTTTGATTCCGACATGCCCATCGTCATGTTTCCCGCCGGACTCGTGTCCCGTCGGGGCGACGACGGCACCATCGCCGACCTCCGCTGGGGTAAAATGTCAGTCGTAAAGGCAATATCATCGCACCGTGACGTAATTCCCGTGCATTTTAGTGGTGAAAATTCACCGTTTTTTTATAAATTTGCACGTCTTAGGACTCGGCTCGGCCTGAAGTTCAACATCGAGATGGTGCGTCTGCCCAAGGAGGTGTTTCTCAGCCGAGGCTCGCACTTCACCCTCACCTTCGGAGCCCCCATCCCCTGGGAGTCGCTGCGCGGAGGCCGTGATGCGGTCGGCCAGGCCGAAAAGCTAAGGTCAATCGTTTACGAATTGCCCCGTCAAAAATAGTATCATGACCCAACGAATCATAGACCCTGTAGACCCTGCACTCATTGAAAAGGAACTTACCCCCGCACGGCTTCTGCGCCGTTCCAACAAAGGGGGCAACCTCATCTACGTCCTCGACGGCCGGGAGTGTCCCGCCACGATGAATGAGATAGGGCGTCTGCGCGAGGAGTCGTTCCGTGCGGCGGGCGGAGGCACAGGCAAGAGTGTCGACATCGACGAGTTTGACACGATGGACCCCCCATGCCGCCAGCTCATAGTGTGGGACCCCGAGGCAAAGCTCATACTCGGAGGCTACCGCTTCATCATAGGCCGTGACATACGCATCGACCCCTCGGGCCGTCCGCGCATAGCCACGAGCCACATGTTCAACTTCTCGGAACGCTTCATACGCGAATACCTGCCCCGCACCATCGAGCTTGGCCGCTCGTTCGTGCGTCTGCACTATCAGTCGTCACAGGCCGGAGCCAAGGCCCTCTTCGCCCTCGACAACCTCTGGGACGGCCTCGGTGCGCTCACGGTGGTCTATCCCGAGATAGAATACCTCTTCGGCAAGATGACGATGTATCCCAGCTATGACCGCAACTGTCGCGACATGATACTCTACTTCCTCCAGAAGCACTTTCCCGACCCCGACATGCTCGTGTGGCCCATGCATCCGCTCGACACGATGGCCGATGCCCACGAGATGGAGGCCCTGTTCACAGGCGGGTCGTTCAAGGAGGATTACAAGATACTCAATCACGAGGTGCGCAAGCATGGCTTCAACATCCCCCCGCTTGTCAACTCCTACATGAGCCTGTCGCCGACCATGAAGATGTTCGGCACGGCCATCAACGACGAGTTTGGCGATGTGGAGGAGAGCGGCATCTTCTTTGCCATCTCCGACATCTTCGAGGAGAAGAAGCAACGCCACATCGGCACCTACCATCCGGCTTTGAGCGAGACTCCAACTTAACTGTGTCAGCCTTGTTGATATAAAAGGTGAAACACACATCTTCTTACTATATGCCAATATGAAAAAGGAACGTATTCTCGTGACCGGTGGCACCGGTTACATCGGCTCACACACCGTGGTCGAGCTTCAGCAGGCCGGTTACCCGGTGGTCATAATCGACAATCTCTCCAACTCGAGTGCCGATGTCATCGACGGCATCGAGCGCATCACAGGCATCCGTCCTGACTTTGTCGAAGGCGACTGCACCGACCTGCCCACTCTCAGCCGACTTTTTGCTGACTATCCCGACATCAAGGGCATAATCAACTTTGCAGCCTCCAAGGCCGTAGGCGAGAGCATGCAGAAGCCAATCCTCTACTATCGCAACAACCTCAATACCCTCCTCAACCTCCTCGACCTCATAGGTCCCAACGGAGTCAAGGGCATAGTGTTCTCATCGTCATGTACCGTCTACGGCGAGCCTGACGAGAACCCCGTCACCGAGGCCGCTCCCATCAAGAAGGCCACATCGCCCTACGGAAACACCAAGCAGATTTCCGAGGAGATTATCACCGACGTAATCAATGCCGGCGCGCCATTCAAGAGCGTCATCCTCCGCTACTTCAACCCCGTGGGCGCACATCCCTCGGCTGAAATCGGCGAGCTGCCCAACGGTGTGCCTCAGAACCTCATCCCTTACCTGACCCAGACTGCCATAGGCATACGCAAGGAACTCAGCGTGTTTGGCGACGACTACAACACCCCCGACGGCTCATGCATCCGCGACTATATCAATGTCGTAGACCTTGCCAAGGCCCACGTGATAGCCGTGGAGCGCATGCTGACCGACAAGACCGACGCCAAGATTGAGATTTTCAACCTCGGCACAGGCAACGGTGTATCGGTGCTCGAACTCATCAACACCTTTGAGGAGGCTACGGGCGTGAAAGTGCCTCACAAGATTGTAGGACGCCGTCCCGGTGACATCGAGAAGGTATGGGCCAATCCCGCCTATGCCAACGAGGTGCTCGGCTGGAAGGCCACATCAACCCTCGCCGACACCATGCGCTCGGCATGGGCATGGCAGCTCAAGCTCCGCGAGCGCGGCATAATGTAGTCAGGTCACAAGTGCATCATATGGAGCAGACACTATCCAACAACCTCCTGACAGTCACCATCGACACCCACGGTGCTGAGCTTCAGAGCATCGTCAGTAAGACCACCGGGCATCAGTACCTCTGGCAGGGCGACAAGACCTTTTGGGGACGTCGTTCGCCCGTGCTCTTCCCGATAGTCGGGGCCGTATGGCAGGGACGCTACCGCATGGACGGACGCGAGTACGAGATGGGGCAGCACGGCTTTGCGCGTGACTGTGACTTCACCATCATGCCTGACACCCCCGACGATGAGGCATGGTTTGCGCTGGAGTCTGACGAGGCCACGCTCTCGCGCTATCCGCGCAGATTCCGCCTTGAGATAGGCTACCGCCTCCAGGAGGCACGTCTCACCGTCATGTGGCGCGTAATCAACCTCGATGACCGCGACATGACCTTTCAGATAGGAGCGCATCCGGCCTTCAACTATCCCGAGTTCAACCCGTCCGACCCTGTACACGGCTACTTCTGCTTCGGTCCTCGCGACCTTCATGCCGAGGTAATCGAGGCGAAAGGGTGCGTAGGGAGCGAGACAGTCAGCCTCAGCCTTGACGGGCACGACATGCTTCCCATCGAGGCCACGACCTTCTCACGTGACGCCATCATCCTCGACGACAGTCAGGTGCGCAGAGTGTCGCTGCTCGACAAGCACCGTGCCCCATACCTGACACTGCTCTTCTCGGCACCGCTCGTAGGGCTGTGGTCACCGTCACCCTCGGCACCGTTCGTATGCATCGAGCCGTGGTGGGGCCGATGTGACCGTGTAGGCTTCGACGGCGACTTCGCTGCCCGTGAGCACGTCAACAACCTCGCCCCGGGCAACACCTTCGACGCCTCCTACATGATAATCTTCGACAACTTCTAAACCTCGATAATATCATAGACAAATCTGAGCCTACATAGGCAGACAATAAATCAGTCGCAGTAATCATCATCTACGGTTACTGCGACTGTTTTATCTGATGCGACTAATGCGACTAATGCGACTAATGCGACTAATGCGACTAATGCGACTAATGCGACTGATGCGACTGTGCGACTCAAATGCGACTTGCGACTTTGCGACTGTAGGAGCGACGGCTTCAGCCGTCGATATGACACAACATGGCTAACTATAAACGTCCACAAACCAGCTAACTATTAGCTGATACGTCGCCTCATATCGACGGCTAAAGCCGTCGCTCCTACCATTCGGCTAACATCGTCGCTCCTACCGTTCAGCAACACCATCGTTACTTAATAAAATACAGCCCGAATCATATCATACTCGGGCTGTAATCATATTGTGTTTGGATAATGCTTCTTAGAAGAGGCAGAGGATGAGGGCTTGGGCGGCGACTACGCGGAGGAACATCGTGAGCGGGTAGACGGTCGAGTAGGCTACCGCGGGTGCGTCACTGCCGGTCGAGTTGTTGGCGTAGGCGAGGGCTGGGGGGTCGGTGCATCCGCCTGACACAAGTCCCATAATTGTGAGGTAGTTAATCTTATAGACTCCGCGTGCGATGAACGATACGATAATCAGAGGCACGATTGTGATGATGAAGCCCCAGATTACCCACCACATGCCAGTGGTGTTGAACACGGTCTCGGCAAATCCTTTGCCCGACGATATGCCCACCGATGCAAGGAACAGGCATATGCCTAACTCTCGCATCAGCAGCGAGGCCGACGATGAGGTGTAGGTCACGAGCTTGAGCTTGTAGCCGAATCGGCTGATGAGGATGGCCACTACGAGAGGACCTCCGGCAAGGCCGAGCTTCATGCCGAAGCCGACGTTGATTGAGCCGACGATTATACCGAACATGATGCCCACGAAGATGGTGATGAGGTTGGGCTGGTTGAGACGCTTCATCGAGTTGCCGAGGCGTGTGGCGAGACGCTCGATGTCGTTGGGGTCGCCCACCACCACGAGACGGTCGCCCACCTGGAGGCGGAGCGAGGGTGAGGCGAGGAGGTCGACACCGGCACGGTTGACACGTGTGCAGTTGAGCGAGTAGGCGGTGTGCAGACGGAGCGAGCCGAGTGCCACGCCGTTGTATTTGCTCTGGGTCACCACGATGCGGCGCGAGAGCACTGTGCTCTGCACCTCTTCCCAGTCCATCTCAATCTCATGGCCGATTACGCCTTGAAACTTCATCTCGTCGTTAGGGCCGAGCACGGCGATAATCTTGTCGCCCACGTGGAGCACGGTCTTGGAGGTGGGGATGATAACCTTGCCGTCGGCACCCATGAGTCGCGACACCACGAAGTCGCAGTCGAGAATCTGGTGCAGCTCATAGAGAGTCTTGCCGTCGATGAGCTTGTTGGTGACCTCAAACGACATGATGAGAGGCTTGAGCTGTGAACCCTCCATCTCGTTTTCGATGGCCTTGATTTCGTCCTCGGTGTTGATGCGGAACACCGCTTTTAATATAAGCATCGACATGATGATGCCGATTACGCCGAGCGGGTAGGCGGCGGCATAACCCATAGCCATGATGTTGATGGCCTCGGTGGTGCCTGCTGTCTGCTGGGCGGCTGCAAGACCGGGGGTGTTGGTCACGGCACCTGACATGACGCCTACGAGTGCCGAGATGTTGGTGTTGCCGTCAATGTAGAAGATGGCGAGCACGATGGCCACGTTGAGCAGAATGATGAGCACTGCAAGACCGTTGAGCAGCACGCCGCCTTTCTTGAACGATGAGAAGAAACCCGGGCCTACCTGAATACCGATGGCGAAGATGAAGAGTATGAGGCCGAACTCGCGCACGAATTTCAGCACCTCGGGGTTCACTTCATATCCGAAGTGGCCCATGATGATGCCGACAAACAGCACGAACGTTACGCCGAGCGATATGCCTCCAATCTTTAGCTTGCCCAGGAAGATACCCGATGCAATCACAAACGAGTACAGGACAAGCGTACTCGCAAGCTCGGTGTGACCGGGTCCGATGAGATTAATTAACCATTCCATGCGTTACTTTGTATCAATCTTTTTTACTGTTATTTACGGTGATGGAAAAGCGAGGTTGAGAAATATGGTGATTTTTCGGAGTGCAAAGGTACGACTATTTTCCCTAAATAAAGAATTATTTCTTTAATAAATATTAGGATTTGTTTTAAAAACGTCAGAATGTAAAAAAAATAATGGTCAATCCTGATACATTATAGGAAATTTTACTAATTTTGTGCATTAAATCGCATTTTCACAAAGAATCATGGATAAAGAGTTAGACTGGGGTAACCTGTCATTTGGCTACATCCCAACAGATTACAACGTACGTTGCTATTACAAGGACGGTAAGTGGGGCGACATCGAGGTCTCACAAAGCGAGGAGGTGAGCCTCCACATCGCTTCGACCTGCCTCCACTACGGTCAGGAGATATTCGAGGGCCTCAAGGCCTTCCGCGGCAAGGACGGCAAAATCCGCATCTTCCGTCTCGAGGAGAATGCCCGCCGTCTGCGCGAGTCGGCCAAGGGCATACTTATGGAGCCTCTGCCTGAGGAGCTTTTCAAGGAGATGGTCATCAAGGTGGTCAAGCTCAACGAGCGTTTCGTGCCCCCCTACGGCTCGGGCGCATCGCTTTACATCCGTCCCCTCGAAATCGGTATCTCGGCCCAGGTTGGCGTCAAGCCCGCGAGCGAATACCTGTTCATGATTCTCGTGACCCCCGTAGGCCCGTATTTCAAGACAGGCTTCAAGCCCACCAACATCTGCATCATGCGTCAGTATGACCGCGTTGCCCCCAACGGCACCGGCCTCTGGAAGGTGGGTGGCAACTATGCCGCATCGCTCACCGCCGGCGAGCATGCCCATGAGCTGGGCTACTCGGCTGTGCTCTATCTCGACCCCAAGGAGAAGAAGTATCTCGACGAGTGCGGTCCGGCCAACTTCATGGCCATCAAGGACGGCGTGTATATCACACCCGCATCCAACTCAATCCTCCCCTCGATTACCAACAAGAGCCTCATGCAGCTTGCCGAGGATATGGGCATCAAGGTGGAGCGTCGCCACATCACTGTCGACGAACTCGAGACCCTCGACGAGGCAGCAGCCGTGGGCACAGCCGCAGTGGCATCGCCCGTAGGCGAGATTGACGACCTCGACACCGGCAAGAAATACATCATCTCTAAGAACGGCGAGCCCGGCCCCATCACCACCCGCCTTTACGAGACCCTCAACGCCATACGTCTCGGCGAGATGGAGGACAAGCACGGATGGTGTACCATCGTTGAGTAACAGCGCGTTATTGTGACATATAACGAAATCATTGACAAATATTACCCGCCGGGCACTCCCCGGCGGGTAATCTATATGCGTCATTGCGAGGCGGTGGCGTCACTGGCCGTCGACATCGCCGAGGCCAAGGGGCTCGACCTGCCGCGTGAGATGGTCTATGAGGCGGCGATGCTCCATGACATAGGCATATTCATGACCTCGGCACGCGACATCGGATGTGAGGGGGACTCACCTTATATAATGCACGGTGTGCTTGGCGGACGTCTGCTGCGCTCCGAGGTGATGCCCGAGGAGTATGCCCGTGTGGCCGAGCGTCACACCGGGGCGGGAATAACGGCCGAGGATATCGAGCGTCAGCATCTGCCATTGCCTCAGGGCGACTATATGCCTGAGACACAGCTCGAACGACTCGTGTGCTATGCCGACAAGTTCTACTCCAAGAGCGGCGACATGAGGCGCAAGCCGCTTGACCGCGTCATCGCATCGATGGAGCGTATTTCGCCCGAGACCCTCTGCCGCTTCATGCGTCTGCATGATGAGCTGGGCTGTGACGTCACTCGTATCTGATGGCCTCGATAGGGTCGAGGTTGGATGCCTTTTGGGCCGGATACCATCCGAAGAAAATGCCGGTGACCGTACATACCGCAAACGACAGCACCACGGAATAGAGCTGGATATACACCGGCCAGTTGGCTATCACGTTTACCAGCCATGAGGCTAAGATGCCGAGGATGATGCCGATTATACCGCCTGTCACACTGATGATTACGGCCTCGATGAGAAACTGCGACAGTATGTCAATGCCACGTGCGCCGATTGACATGCGCAGACCAATCTCGCGGGTGCGTTCGGTCACCGATACATACATGATATTCATGATGCCGATGCCTCCGACGAGCAGCGATATGCCCGCGATGCAGGCAAGCAGGACGGTCATCATGTCGGATGTGGAGTTCATCATCTCGCTCAGCTCCTGCTGAGAGCGTATCTCGAAATTGTTCTCGGCGTCCTCTTTCAGCTTGTGCTGTGAGCGGAGCACTTCGGTAATCCGTTCTATGGTCTCCTCGGTCTGCTCCTCATCTACCGCGCTTGCGAAAATTCCCTGCAGATAGTCTACGGCGAGTACACGCTTCATCACGGTGGTGTAGGGGGCAAGCACCATGTCGTCCTGGTCCTGACCCATCGAGTTGGTGCCCTTTGACTCCAGCACGCCTATGACGGTGAGCGGGATTTTGCCGAAGCGCACCACACGGCCTACGGGGTCTTCACCGTTGGGAAAGAGATTGTCCACCACAGTCTTGCCGAGGATGCACACCTTGGCCGCCGACTTGATGTCCTGGTCGGTAAACAGTGTGCCCTCCTTCACCTTGAGTTTGCGTATCTCCAGATAGTCGGGCGTGATGCCGTAAATCGTTGACGGATAGTTATTGTTGCCGTTGACAAACTGGCCGCCCGAGTTGACCGACGGCGATATCGCCGCGATGCCGGGCAGAGCTTTCAGAGCCTCATAGTCGGCAACCTCGAGTGTCTGCATGTCGTCGGCACTCTGACGCGCGCCTCCGCGCTGCATGTTGCCGGGGTGAATCATTATCATGTTGGAGCCCATCTCGGAAATTTGGGCCTTGATGCTGTTTTTCGAGCCTTGGCCTATGGCGAGCATGGTGATGACCGATGCCACGCCTATGATGATGCCGAGCATGGTCAGGAAGCATCGCAGCTTGTTGTTGTTCAACGCCTTGAGGGCGATTTTAAGCAGATTGGCTAACTTCATGTTATCAGTCGTTGTCGGTTGGAAGTGATTCGTAAGCCTCGCGGGCCGATGCCGGGGCGGGGTTGCAGGTGTCAGACACCACCTTGCCGTCGCGGAGCACGATGTTGCGCGACGAGTAGAGCGCGAGGTCGGGATTGTGGGTCACGAAGATGATGGTGCGTCCGCGCCTGTGCAGTTCCTGAAAGAGCATGAGGATGCTGAACGATGTGCGCGTGTCAAGGTTGCCGGTGGCCTCGTCGGCGAGTATTATCACCGGGTCGTTGACCAGAGCGCGGGCTATGGCTACACGCTGCTGCTGTCCGCCCGACATCTGGTTGCTCTTGTGGTAAAGCCTGTTGTGCAGGCCCACGGCCTCGAGTGCCTTCACAGCCTTCTCGCGGCGCACTTTGGCCGAGACCTCGGGATTGTAGAGCAATGGCAGCTCCACATTCTCGATGGCCGTGGTCTTGGACAGGAGGTTATAGTTCTGAAACACGAATCCTATCTTGCGGTTGCGTGTCACGGCCCTGCGGTTTTTGCTCATCGACTGCACCGACACACCGTCAAGGGTGTATTCGCCCGAGGTGGGGGTGTCGAGACAGCCGAGCAGGTTGAGCAGAGTGGATTTGCCCGAGCCTGATGTGCCCATGATGGTGACAAACTCCCCCTCGTGAATCGTGAACGACACGCCGCGCAGAGCCTTGACCTTCTCGTCGCCCACCATGAACTCACGGCGCAGGTCCTCGGCACGTATTATTTCCTTTTTATCGGACATGGCTGTGGCTATTTTTTGTTCTTTTTACGTCCCGGAGGTTGCGGGGCAAAGGGGCTGCGCTGGGCTTCGGGCTGCTCTTTGCCCTCGGTCATGCTGTATCCTGTCGCTACAGTGGCATCGTCTTTTATGCCGCTGATTATCTGGGTTTTCAGCCCATTGCTGACACCTGTCTTCACCACTGTGGGCACGAGCGAGTTGCCCTCTACCACCCATACGCATTTTTCGTCCTTGGCGAGCGTGGATGCGTCTATCGAGCCTTTGGGCTGCGGCAGTGTGTCTTCGCCGTCGGTCGCTTCGGGAGTGAATTTGAAAGCTTGGGTGGGCAGGAGCAGAAGGTCGCGGTCGCGGATAACGTAGATGGTAAGATTGGCCGTGAGTCCGGGTATGAGCTTGTGCTCGGGGTTGGCGACAGCCACCACAACTTCATATGTCACAACGTTGCTCTCGGTGGTGGGGTTGAGACGCACCTGAGTGACCTTGCCTTCAAACGTGTCTTCGGGATAAGCGTCTACCGAGAATGTCACATCCTGACCCACCTTTACGCGGCCTATGTCGGCCTCGTCGACATTGCCTATCACCTGCATGTTGTCAAGGTCGGCTATGGTGTAGAGGTTGGCGACGTTCATGTTTGATACGACAGTCTGACCTACCTCTACCTCGCGTGAGATTACGATGCCGTCAATCGGGGAATAAATCTCGGCATAGTTGAGGTTTTTGGCCGCACGCACGCGGTCGGCCTTGGCCTTGTCATAGGCGGTTTTCGACACCTCAAGCTCCTTTTGCGACGTCTGAAATTCATAGTCGCTTATAAGTTGCTTGTCATGCAGGGCCTTGTCGCGGTTGTAGTTGGTGAGGTTGTACTCATATGTCACACGGGCTGACTCCACGTTGGCCTCGGCACTGCGCAGGTCGCTTTCGAGCATTGTCTTCTCGATTTCGGCAATCAGCTGCCCCTTTGTGACCTCCGAGTTGTAGTCGACATAGAGTTTATCAATGATGCCGGTAACCTGTGTGCCGACATCGACCTGTGTCACCGATTCGACTTCGCCGGTGGCTGTGACGGTCTCGGTCAGCTCGCCGCGTTCGGCCTTGACGGTCTCGAGTCGCACGGTTGCCTCCTTATGACAGGCGCACATCATGAGCGCGAGAGGCAGGACGAGATATAGTCTCTTGATATTCATTATTAATGTGATTTGTGGATTATTGTCAGAATGTTGTAGTTGTTTGTCAGAGTGTTACGGTCGCTGTGCGATAGAATTCTATCATCTTGTGGCCGAGCATGGCCATGTATTTGGCCTGAAGGAGCGAGTGACGAGCCTCGACAAGATTGTTGTGGGCTGTCATCAGTTCGACAGTGTTCACAAGGCCGAGGCTGAACTGCTCGTTGGTGAGTTCGCTCGTGAGCTGTGCCGATGCGAGCTGCTGGGTCGCGGCTTCAAATCGGGCTTGAGATGAGCGGGTGTCGATATACCAGTTTTCGACTGTCTGCGCCAGTTCGGTCTGACGCAGGTCTATGTCGAGCTGTGCATCCATCTTCTGCACCTTGGCTCTTGCCACAGCTGACTTGGTCTTTTTGTTGTCAAAGATGGGCACGGCTATGGTCAGGCCGATGGTTTCGTTCCAGTTCTGCTTGATGCCGGGGCCGAATGATATGCCGGGAGCCATGTAGCCGGTGCCGATGCCGGTGTTGAGCGAAATGCGTGGACGGCCCGAAGCCTTGGCAATGGCTATATCGAGGTCCGACCCTTCAATCTCCATCTCCAGTCCGCGCAGTTGCAGGTCGGTGAGTTGGGCCAGGCGGTAGCTCTCGTCGATGGCCGGAAGCGAGGCGAGCACCTGCTCGGCTGTCCATTCCACATCCTCAAGCTGTATGTCGGAGTCTATGCCGAGTTCGAGGAGCTTTTTCAGTTCCATTCGGCGTGTGTCGTATGTGCCGCGGGCATTCACCACACCATACTTGTCCTGCTCATACTGGGCTTGGAGCTGTGCGTAGTCGACACGCGAGAGTCTGCCGGCTTCCATGAGCGCACGTGCGCGTTCGGCCTGGGCTTGGCTCAGATTGGCGGCCTCCTCATAGATGCCTATGGCCTCGCGGGCATACAGAATGTTGATATACACCTGCAGAAGGTCGGTCTCAAGGGTGCGCATTATATTGTCTGTGTTGAGCTTGTCAATATGCGTCTGAAGCTCGTTGCGCTTGATGGTGTTCTCGCGCTGTCCGCCGTTCCATACGGTCCAACCGGCATTGAGTCCGTATGAGCTGCTATAGGTATTCTTGTCCCCTTTGCCCCAGGGGTAGTTGGTCAGTCCCTGCGACGTGGCGAAGTCGAGCGTTGGTTGCCACTGCGCCTTGGCCTCGTCGAGATTGTAGGCCGAGGTCTCCTCGTTGAGCCTTGATTTGCGGAGTGAGATGTTGTGTTCGCGCGCATAGTCGACACAGTCACTGTAGCTCCATGTCGAAGTCTCGGCCATGAGGGTCGGGATTGCGGCGGCTATAAGAGTGGTTGTGATAATCAGATGTCTCATAACGTGTGTAATGTTGCGGTGAGAATTTCACTGCAATATTACATAAAAGATGTGGCCGCGGTGAAATCTATTCAACCAACGGCCACATATGTCCAATGAATCCGATTGCTACTTCTTGTTTGCTCCGCCGATGCCCCGGGCTGTGAGATAGTCCTGCAGTGCAGTCTTATAGCTGTCACCTACGGGGAGCCATGTGTCAGCGTCCATCACTACTCGGGCGCGCTCAATGTGCGTCACATGGTTCATGTTCACTATGTATGAGCGGTGAATCTGCAGGAATGACGGCGACAGCCGCTCGCGCACCGATGCGAATGAACTGAGGGTGAGCAGAGGGGTGGCGTTGCCTTCGACGAATATCTGCAGATACTCCCCATAGCCCTTGATATAGCGGATGTCGGCAAGATTGACGCGCACGTATCGGTAATCCACCTTTATGAATATCGAGTCGGGTGGGGTAGTCGTGTCGCGCACGGCTGTGTCGGCATGGATAGCCATGTGACGCTCAAGCACCTTGTTGGCCGCACGCTGGAAGTCGGCAAAGCTGTAGGGCTTGAGCAGATAGTCGACAGCCGAATGCCTGTAGCTTTCGACCGCGTATTCCGAATAGGCTGTGATGAACACTATGAGCGGCGGACGGGTGAGCGAGCTGACCATGTCAAGACCGTTCATGTCGGGCATATTTATGTCGGTGAATATCACGTCGATGTCATTTCCGGCCAAAGCCTCAAGTGCATCTACACCGCCGGGATAGGCTCCTGCGAGTTCAAGAAACGGTGTCTTCCCGACATAGCTCTTCATCTTCTCGAGAGCTATCGGCTCGTCATCTATTATCAGGGTCTTCAGTTTCATGGGTGGGGATGGTGAGGTTAACGCTGTAGGTCGTGGCTGACGGAGTGATTTCAAGGGTGTAATTGTCGCCGTAAATGAGTTTGAGCCTCTGCTCCACGTTGCGCAGACCTATGCCGGGGGTGTGGGTCGGGTCGGAGGGGTGGTTGCTGTTGAGGCAGCAGAACTCGACAGTCGTGTCGGTGACCACCACGCTTATGCTTACGAATGACTGTTCGCGATAGGATATGCCATGCTTGAATGCGTTTTCGATGAACACGAGGAATATCAGCGGCGGCACCATCGTACCGGCAATCTCAGAATCCGAAGGAAATTCCTTGGTGATTGTCACCTTGCTCTCGGGATACCTCTGCCGCATGACGCGCAGGTAGTTGTTGAGAAAACCAATCTCGGCACTCAGGCTGATTTTCGGTTGCGAGCTGTCATAGAGCATGTAGCGCATGAGGTGTGACATGTCTATGACCATATCCTGTGCCTTGGAGGGGTCAACCTCTATCATCCCGTGAATATTGTTGAGCATATTCATGTAGAAGTGCGGGTTGATTTGTGCCTTCAGATATGTCAGACGGTTTTCGGCATTGGCTTTCATCAGGCTTTCGCGCTCGAGCCGGTCCTCGAAACGCTGAAACAGCAGGGCTATCGCAAGGTTGGCCCCGATTATCAGAAGCGAATAAATGAAGTCGAGAAACAGCGGTAGCGGTATGAAATGTCGCGGTCCCGGAGGTATGTGGCGCGGAGGGCGTGCGGCGAATTCGCTCATGAAATGGATATATTGCCATGTCCATATCAGAGTCAATAGCGCGACTGTGCACAGGAAGTATAGCCCGATTCGGTTTCGGAATAGCAGCCGGGGTATGAGCAGCCAGTTGTTGACGGCAAACAGCAGGATGAAAGGCACAAGACTGACTGCCATCCTCATCAAGACTTCCGAGGTCAGGGGCGTGAGATTGTCCATGCTTCTGGCTCTCATGGCTCCGAGCATGAACAGGGCGATAACCATCAGCCACAGGCCGATATATGTCAGCGTCTCGATGTGACGGTTGCGGGTCAGTCTCATCATAATGTCAGTTGCATCGTGGAATTTTTCAATATGCAAAGTAAAGAAAACTCCGACAATATCACAACCTTATTAAATGAACTGCCCGAAAAATCCGATGAATCGGCTGTTGGGCCGGGCACTGCGCGATGGGCATGGCAGTGGCCGGGTGCCCACGTGGTAAATCAGTCCTTATACTTGCGTATGACTATGTGATGCGACTCGGTGATTATGACATCCATCCTCACGTCATGAGGGTCGGCGTCAATCCCCTCGTCGATTAGCTGAAAGTCATAGCCTACGCCAATCTTGGTGGCTTTTGAGCCTGAGAGAAGACGGTCATAATAACCCTTGCCGCGACCTACGCGGTTGCCTTTGCGGTCAAATGCTACGGCAGGCACCACGATAAGTTCGATGTCGTTGATGTCGGTGGTGTCATCGCCCGTGGGCTCTTCGATATGAAACGAGCCGAGCGAGAGTCTTGACTCATCATAAGGTAGGATGTCGAGGTTGACGCCGTTGACACGCGGCAGATAGAAATGCTTGCGGGGCGACCACCGGCGTATGAATTCGTGGGTCGACAGTTCGTCGGGCAGTGAGTGATACATCAGTATCCTGTCGGCGAGCATGAAGGCTGCTGTCTGCTCGAGCATGGCGAACACGCTCTGAGCGGCTGTCATCCTGTCGCTGTCATCAAGCATCGTCTTGCGGGCTTTCACCCGGCGTCGTATGTCATCTTTGTTCATTTTGGACTTTCGCGGTTATTTGGTGATTGGGAAAACCGTTTTCCCTGCATCCAATGCCTCGAGTGCCGAGATGACTGTGGGGTCTGAGTCGTTGATTACCTCGTAGTATCCCTGCACTCCATGAATGTTGCGGGCTATCATGGCTTTCAAGGAATTAACAAGCAGGTCACGCGAAATGTTTATGTAATACCACCGTGGGGCGATGCCGTTTTTCTGAGCGTATGACACGAAGTCCTGCAGCAGGGTGTCGTCATCGGGCAGCA
This sequence comes from uncultured Duncaniella sp., assembly GCA_910584825.1. GTDB lineage: Bacteria > Bacteroidota > Bacteroidia > Bacteroidales > Muribaculaceae > Duncaniella. The sequence goes on from CAJUCI010000010.1 coordinate 61,331, forward strand.
GTGCGAGCAGACTGCGTCCGTCGGTGCTCTCGCTCAGCCGTTCACGCTCACGGTCGGTGTAGGCGAACGTGTATTTCTGAATGAGTCCGGCATTGACCACATTGATGTAATATGATGTGATGCCTGTGGTGTCGTTTGCCACGAATATGTCGGGGGTTATGCCGCCGCCGCCATACACGGTGCGTCCGTGGAGGGTGGTGTACTCCATTGACTTGTCCTGCTTGATGGAGTCGGCACTGTATAGCTCACCGTGTTCGTAGCGGTTCAGTAGTTCGCGCTCATAATCGACCCCGGGAGCATAGGTCTTCTGGATGCAACGTCCTGATGGGGTGTAATAGCGGGCTATGGTCAGGCGCAGGGCACTGCTGTCGGGCAGCTCGAGCTGGTTCTGCACAAGTCCCTTGCCGAACGAACGGCGGCCCACGATGAGTCCGCGGTCGTTGTCCTGCATGGCTCCGGCAAAGATTTCGCTCGCACTGGCCGAAATTTCATCGAGCAGGACGATTACCTCGCTGTCCTTGAACGAACCTGAGCCGTCGCTGAATGTTGCGTTGTCGCGCGAGGAGTTCTTGCCCTTAATCGACACGATGGGGCTTCCGGCAGGCAGAAACTCGTTGGCCATCAGTACGGCGTGGTCCATGAATCCGCCACCGTTGCCGCGAAGGTCGATGATGAATTTATCTGCACCGTCGGCCATGAGTGTGACCATCGATGTGAGGAATTCGCTGTAGGTGGTGGCTCCGAACTTGTTGATTTTCACATATCCGATGCCATTGTCCATCATGTAGGCGGCATCGATTGAGGTCACGGGTATGTCATCGCGGGTCACTTCATATGGCAGAAGCTCCTTGGCGGTCGGGCGTTTGATGCCGAGTTTGACGGTTGTGCCTTTGGGACCGCGCAGATGCTTCATCACTTTGGCGTTGGCCCATGATTGGCCGGCCACGATTGAGTCGTCGATGGTGATGATGCGGTCGCCGGGGAGTATGCCTACCTTCTCTGACGGGCCGCCTGAGATTACCTCGAGCACGTTGATGGTGTCGCCAAGCATATTGAAGGATATGCCTATGCCTGAGAATGAGCCTTCAAGCTCTTCGTTTACGCTTTGCAGGTCGGAGGCGGGGATGTAGACCGAGTGGGGGTCAAGGTGTGACATCAGTCCTGAGAATGACGCTTCGAGTATGCTGTCGGTGTCCACCTCGTCGACATAATTCTTGTCGATAAGCTCAAGGATGGTGTCGAGTTTGGTGCGCGAGTTCCATCCGTGATGGTTGTTGAATAGAGTTTTGCCTATCCACATGCCGCCGACAAGTGCCACGGCCAATGCTAAAGGCATCCAGACGCCTGGGTTTTTAAGGCGATTGTTCATGAGTGTGTCAAAGAGATTCGGAGATGTGTTTACATTCTATGCCGGCGCGTGTGAGCAGGTCTATGCCGTCGGTGATGCGGTAGAGTTCGTTGAACACCACCCTTGTTATGCCCGACTGTATGATGAGTTTCGCGCAGTCAAGGCAGGGCGAGGCCGTGATGTAAAGAGTGGCCCCCTCGCTCGAATTATTGGAGCGGGCTACTTTGGTGATGGCATTTGCCTCGGCGTGAAGTACATAGGTCTTGGTGGTGCCGTTCTCGTCTTCGCATACGTTCTCGAATCCGGCCGGAGTGCCGTTGAACCCGTCGGAGATTATCGTGCGGTCCTTAACCATGAGCGCGCCTACCTTGCGACGTTCGCAGTAAGAGTTTTCGGCCCATATCCGAGCCATGCGCAGATATCGTTTGTCAAGCAGAGTCTGCTTTCCGGTGTGATCCATAAAGGTTGTTTCAGATTACGGTTGCAAAGGTAAGCATTTTTTGTCAACCGCTCAACATTTACGCCCCCTGAATTAGAGGGCGTAAGGGTGGAAAATTACACATTTTCGTGTTGCTGTGTGCAATCTCGGTTTTTATGGGTTATTGCAGGGTGTCAGCCCTTGAGAATCTGAGCGGCGTGCTCCTTGGTCTTGACCTGTTTGGGGGTGATGATACGTGTCACCTCACCTTCGGGCGAGATGATGAACGTGGTGCGGAATGTGCCCATATATTTGCGGCCATACATCGATTTCTCGCCCCATACGCCAAACTCGGTCACCAGCTTGTGGTCGGTGTCGGTTATGAGGGGGAAGGGGAGGTCGTTTTTGGCAATGAACTTCTTGTGAGAGTCGGCACTGTCAACGCTCACGCCTATCACCTGATAGCCTGCATCGAGTAGTTCGTGATAATTGTCGCGCAGATTGCATGCCTGGGCCGTGCATCCCGAGGTGGAGTCCTTGGGGTAAAAGTAGAGTGCGATGGTGCGGCCGGGGTAGTCGCTGCGTTTTACGGGGTTGCCGTTCTGGTCCACGCCCAAAAGGTCGGGGACTTTGGTGCCAATTTCCATAATTATAATAGTTTTATCGGTTGTTTATTCCTTTGATGTCGCGGCGGGGAAAGGCGTCGATGTACGAGCCGGGGGTGGAATTGTAGACATTCACGCCTCGGCCTGATACATATTTCTGAATTGAGTGATACCCCTTGAATGCGAGATGAAATCCCCACAACAGCTCATGCAGGCGTATCCCTTTCATTAATGTGGCCACACGCTTGTGCTCCTCCTCGCCGTCAGTGTAGAAATGAGGCTGGATGCTCACCACCGTGTTGTCCTCGTCGACATCAAGAGTCCTGAGCCAGCTGTGGTCTGCTCCGAGCAGGTATATCTCCTTGTATCCGAGCCATATGCCGGCCATAATCGACGGGATTAGCACATTGCGCGGGCGGGGCAGACCACGCCCCGAGTCGAATGCCATGCGCTCAAGCCATCCGAACCCCTCTACGCCTATAGGGTTGAACCGCTCGATGCGTATGTGCGGGTTGGTTATGCCTGTTATACGGGGATTACGTCCCACGGGGATGAACAGTGTCATGTCCCAGTCAACCTTCTCATTGAGATTCCTGTAGAGCCGTGGCACGTTGGGGTCGCGAAACGGTTCGGTGAAGAAGTGCGGGTCCATGAGCAGGTAATACTTGGGGCATATCTCGTTGAATTCCAACGTATTGCCTCCGAAGTTGACGGCGAGCGTGTCGGCGTTGCGCAACAGCTCCATATCTTCGGCTATATTCTTGGCAAGAGAGGGACCGTTGGCCAGGATTATCAGCGGCGTTGTCCCACGGTCGGCCCGGGTTATCGTAGCGCGGCGCGACTGCAGGGCCAGCTTGGCAAGGCTTTTGACCGACTGCCCGGTCTTTGACAGGATTTCTGATATTTTATCGGCGAGCATTTTGTTTGATGACTGTTACTACAAAATTACCAAGAAACATTATTCCTGCCAAATATTTTTTGCGTATAGTTGCAGCCCCGGCCCTTTGCGATGAAAAGATAAGACGGCTGCGCATATGACTCTGCATAGTGCGTGACCGTCTTATCATACCGCTTGTCAGTTGCTGTTGCCGCTTGTTTTTGAGCTGTTATATTGAGGTTGATTGATTATATTTCGCGTTATTGTTCAACTCTGACCCTTGCCGATGCGAATACGTTCAGGCCGAGTGAGTTGACTATCTCTTTCATTGCCAGTGCGGCTTTGCAGGGTATGTAGCCGTGCACCAGCTCGGGGGCGAATGCCGCAATTGAGCCGAAACCGGGAATCACCGTGAGGAATCCTCCGCCGAAACTCGACATTGCCGGCACGCCGGTGGTCATGAGCCACGGTCTCTTGATTTTCTTAGGCCCCTTGACTGCCATCATCGCAACGAGGCTCGCTGACAATTTGCCGTCGAACACCACTTCTTTGGTCACGGGATTGATGCCGTCGGCCGTGATTGTGGCTCCCATTTCGGCAAGCTGACATGTGGTCACAAGCATGGAGTGGAGTTTGGTGGCCACCTCAATGGCTACATTGGCGTCATCATACAGTTCGTAGCCGCTTGATGCGAGCATATTCTCGACCCCCTTGTCAAGATTCTCTTTGACCGATGCTCGGTAAAGCGAGTCATCGAGCACGGGCGATGACCCCATCAGCCCTATCATGAGATTTGACAGCAATTCCATCTTGCCGTCGGCGTCGCCGATAGGCTGCACGAGACTGGCGAGGCGTATGTTCTTGGCGTGGATGCCCTTGGGCTTGGTGGAGTTGTCTGACTGATTGGAGCATCCGCATTTGCCCATCTTCTCAGCAAGCTGTGTGGGCGTCATCTGAGTGTAAAGCTGAAGATACAGCGGTATTCTCATCATTGAGCCTATGGCAAATTGTGAGCTTGTGTCGCCGACATCAAACGCTGTGCCGTCAGAAAGCCGTACGGAAATACCCATCTTTCCGGCATTCATGCCTGACACGCGTGTGTCGGGGGTGGCACCCTCGACATTCATCTTCTTGTATTTGTCATAGGCGGTTACCACGGCCGTCCTGACATCCGACATTTTAATAATCCTTTCCATAATACTGATTCGTTAGTCGCTTAAGTCATTTCACTCAAGTATAACCTCGGCATTAATGGTAAGGTTGCGGGATTTAAATCTTATTACTCGAAATTTCAACTTTTTAACCGCCTCGCGCGTTTTAGTGAAAAGTGATTAATCCGTTGGTCATTTTACCCGTAGTCGTTTCATTTATTCTGTTACTGTCATGAAAAAGGCCACTAATCTGTTTTTGATTATTATGTTAGGTGTTATCGTAGTGTTGGGCGCATGCACGAGCGATGCTTCAGAGGAGTTGCCCTCGCCTGTATCGCAGTTTGCCACACAGTATTTTCCCGGGCTGGGGGTGAAGAGCTACAACGAGCTGTCAAACGGCGACTGCATCGTACAGCTATCGGGAGGCCCGACATTAAGATTCAACAGCGAAGACCAGTGGATAGAGATTGACGGCAACGGCGCATTGCTGCCGCAGGTGCTGATGTATGACCAGCTGCCCACCGAACTGTATGATTACCTGCAGGGCACCGAGCAGCAGTCTGACGTGTATGAGGTGAAAAGGGATAAGTATTACTACAAACTGACTATGCAGGACACCGTGATAACCTATGACATCGCCACGGGTAAAATCACATATCCCGGAGAATCATCCGCGAAGTAGCTGCCACAGCAATATGATGGCGATAAGCACCGGGGCTATCCATCGCACTATGAAATATATCACCCCGAGGGCCCGAGACCTGAGCGTGCCGTCATTGGTAATCTCACGGCGGAAGAATGATTTCGGGGCCACCCATCCCATATAGATGCACAGCAGTATGCCGCCTATGGGGAGCATGAAGTTGGTGGTCATCGTGTCGAGGAAGTCAAATATGGTGAGCCCGCATATCGTATATCCGCTCCACGGACCGACCGACAGCGAGCATATGGGGCTGAGTATCAGCAACGGAATCGTGACGGTCAGTACAGCCTTGATGCGTGACATCCCTATACGTTTCTGCATGAATGCTACCGACACCTCGGCCAGCGAAATTGTGGATGTGAAGGCTGCGACGGTAAGCAGAAGGAAGAAGAGCGACGACCATATGCGGGTGCCGCCCATTTGGGCGAATATCTCGGGAAGTGTGATGAATACCAGGGCCGACCCTGCCAGGTTGCTGTCCTGCAGGCCGAATGTCATGACCGCCGGAAAGATTATTATGCCCATGAAGAACGCCACCATGAGGTCGAGAAGCGACACAGTCACTGCCGTGCGCGTTAGCTTGGAATCCTTCGGAAAATAGCTTGCATAAGTCACGAGTATGCCCATCGCGAGGCTCAGTGAGAAGAACGACTGTCCCAGCGCATTGATGAATGTGGCCGGGGTTACGGCACTGAAGTCAGGCTTGAGGAAAAATTCGAGCCCTTCGGCGGCCTTGTCGAGCGACAGTGACACTCCGCAGAATATGACGAGAAGTAGGAAGAGCACGGGCATCATGACGTTTGACATCTTCTCGATGCCGGCCTGGACTCCGCGTATCAGCACGTACATATTGGCGAATATCATAATGACAGTCATCACGATAGGGCGATAGGTGCCGGTGATGAAACTGCCCATGCGGTCGCGGAACGCTTCCTCGCCCGGCAGGGGGGAGGAGTACAGGTAGCCGGTGACCGACTGCACGAGATATTCAAACGTCCAGCCTGACACCACCATATAAAATGACAATATGAGATACGAGGCCAATATGGCCATGAGGCCGGCAAGCTGCCACCCCTTGCGGTCGGGCGTCACACGCGAGTACACGCCTGATGCGTCAGACTCGCCTCCGCGCCCTAATGCGAATTCCGCCGTCATCACAGGGATGCCGAGGAGGAATATACATATAATATATATGAGGAGAAATACCGCTCCGCCGTTGGCCTGCACTTCGGCCGGGAATCTCCACACGTTGCCGAGTCCTACAGCCGAGCCGACCGTGGCGGCTATCATGCCTATTTTTGATGCGAATTTGGGTGTGCCTTTCGATGCCTGGTCTTGTCTGCTTGCCATACTGTCGTGAGTAAATGTGTGTTTTGCGGGGCAAATTGCGGCTTCTATCAGCCGTATTTTGAAATCTTGCGGAGCTGAGGCTCGTTGAGTATCTTGATTTTGCGTCCGTCCACGACTATCAGGCGGTCTTTGACAAACTGTGTGAGGGTCCTGATGGCATTGGATGTGGTCATGTTGGAGAGGTTGGCCAGGTCCTCGCGTCCGAGATAGATTTTGAGGGTCATATTGTCATCCTCCTCCACTCCATAGTTGTCAAGGAGCACAATCAGGGCCTCGGCAAGACGGCCGCGTATATGTTTCTGTGTGAGGTTGACAATCTTGGTGTCTGATGAGCCGAGGTTGCGCGAAAGCTCATGGATGAAGAACATAGCCAGCTTGTTGTTGTTCATTATCAGGCTCTCGACAATCGACATCGGTATGGTGGCGAGGGTTGACGGCTCGAGCGTGGCCGCGCTTGACACATAGTGCTCGCCGGCAAAGTAGGCACGGTAGCCGAAATATTCAACGGGCTTGATGAGGCGGATAATCTGGCATCGGCCTCCTATGCCGTCCTTGAACTTCTTCACCTTTCCGTCAAGGAGGCACCACAGGAATTCTGGCTCATCCTTCTCGGCATACACCATCTGATTCTTCTTGTAATGGTGTATAGTGAAATTGTCGACAATGAGACGCTTCTCCTCACCGCTCAACAATCGCCATATCTCGGCAAAGTCTTCGGTTAAAAGTTGTTCTATAGTGCTTTTAATCATGAGGCGTGCTGTGAAACTATGTTATAAAACACGCAAATTTACCTAAAATCCGTCTAATATTGTAAAATACCACAGTTAAAAATAATTAAACCCTTACTCAGCTAACTTCTCACGCATAAGATTGGGGATAATTTTGGAGTTTTATTGAATAATGAGTAACTTTGTGGTGAATTATTACGTGAACACGCCTTGGTAGTTCAATGGATAGAATGGGAAATTCCTAATTTTCAGATAGGGGTTCGATTCCCCTCCGAGGTACTTATTTGTTCGTTCATTTTTTGTTTGTTAGGCCGTCGGTCACAGTGGTTGTGGCTGGCGGTTTTCTTTTGAGTCGTGTGAGCGGGGGAGGGAGACTATGCGGTTTGGCGATAGCGGCTATCGAAATTTCCATTAAAGGACGGTGCAACTTATGTGGCGCGAATTTGTTCCTTTGCAAAACGAAAAACAAAAAACAAAAGAATTAAAATTCCATTACATCATGAATCTACCTTTAATTACATGGAGCTGCATCGTGGGATTGTTTGCAGTGATTGTGCTGGTGCGCATAGTATATCACGGTTATAATTCACGTGTACATCACAGGCTGTTTGAGATTGGCACCGAGCGCGAGGAGTTTTATGTTCCGGGCGACCGAATGAAGACTTATAACGGGGAGTATGATTACAGTGATGAACTCTGAGTGCGAGTGTGGGCCGTCATGCGGCGAGGTGAGCCGTTTCCTGTCGGACTACAGTGCGTGGCTTCTCGGTAGCGGTGCCACCTGCATAAGGCTTGAAAAGAATGTGTCGCGTATGGCCCGTGCCTATGGCAAGGAGGTGGAGATTACCATTATGCCGCGCCACGTCCACCTGTCTATATGGGATAAGGGCAGCACCGAGATGGTCACTACCATTGCCTCGGTAAGGCATTGCGCCATAAGCTTCAATATCAACACCCGCCTGAGCGAGCTGAGTTGGGAGGTGGCCGACGGCAAGGTGGATTTTCAGGAGGCGCGCCGACGGTTTGACGAGATTGTGACCGGCGACCGTCAGAGCAAATGGCTCGTGCTTCTGCTCGTGTCGCTCGCCAATGCTTCGTTCTGCCGGCTGTTCGGCGGAGATGTCACGGCTATGATAGTGGTCGGGGTTGCCACGCTCGCGGGCTATTACCTCAAGCAGCAGATGCTTGAGCGTCATGTCGACATAAGGGTTGTGGTCATAGCCTGCTCGTTTGTCTCGGCTGTGCTCGGGGCTACTGACATACTGTTCTCGATAGGTGAGACCCCTACGATAGCTCTCGGCACAAGCGTGCTGTATCTCGTGCCGGGCATACCGTTTCTCAACTCGTTCAGTGACATGCTTTACCGCCATTACGTATGCTCGTTCAGCAGATTTATTGACGCTGTTGTTCTCACAAGCTGCCTGTCGATAGGGCTGTGCGCGGCTATGTTGCTCATGAATGTGGGTATGTTTTGACGCGGGCCTTCACATTTGTTATTAAACAACCTCTAACATCAAAGAAAGGATTCTCTCATGTTTCTTCAGATTCTTCAGGATGCATTGTTTGCCGCGATTGCGGCTATCGGTTTTGCGGCTATCAGCCGTCCGCCCAGGCGGGCCTATGCCTACTGCGCCCTAATTGCCGCCGTGGGTCACTCGTTGCGGTTTGTGCTGATGAACGGACAGTGTGTGGGCATGAACATTATGGCGGCCACTCTGATAGCATCTTTTGTCGTGGGTACGCTTGCCGTGTTCCTGTCGCCTGTGGCCAGGACTCCGGCCGAGACATGCCTGTTCCCTGCACTTCTGCCTATGATTCCCGGCATCTATGCCTACAGGGCTTTCGGCGGACTGGCCATGTGCGTGCTGAATGAGAGGCAGGAGCAGTTTGATTACTACTTTTACCTGTTTGCACATAATTCCCTCACCTGCGGCTGCATACTCCTGGGCATGGTGATTGGTGCGACAATCCCTATATTCATCTTCAAAAAAGTGTCATTCCAGGCCACGAGATAACTTGATAATCACTAACTTTGTACCTGAATTTTACAGTCACATATGGAGCTACGTCAACTTAGATATTTCGTAAAGGTCGCCGAGACCCTGAATTTCTCCGAGGCGGCAAGGATGCTTTGCGTCACCCAGAGCACGCTGTCACAACAGGTGAAACAGCTCGAGACCGAGCTTGGCATGCCGCTGTTGTCACGCAGCAGTCACGGCGTGGCTCTTACCGAGGCGGGCAAGGAGCTGGTGCCTTACGCGCAGAAGACCATCCATGACGCCGAGCTGTGTGTGGTCAGAATCAATGACCTCAACTGCCTGTCGGCGGGGACGCTTAACATCGGTGTGACCTACTCGTTCAGCCCCATCCTGACCGAGACGCTTGTGACATTCATGAAGATATATCCCAAAGTCAAGCTCAACATCTTCTATAAGCCTATGGCCGAACTGATGGAGCTGCTAAGGGAGCGAGAAGTGGATTTTGTGCTTGCGTTCAAGCCTACACAGCCGGTTGAGGGGGTGGAGTCGCATATATTGTTTCAGAACTGCCTGTCGGCGATAGTGGGTGAGTTCCATCCGTTGGCCTCGAGGGAGAGGGTGACTTTGGCAGAGCTTGAGCGGTATGACCTCGCTCTACCTTCACGCGGACTGCAGGCGCGCAATGCCTTTGAGCATATCATCGCGCCCTACAGCAAGTTCAGGATACGTGTTGAGCTTAACGAGGTGAACATACTGCTGAAGCTAATCCGTCAGACTATGCTCGTGTCGGTGCTTGCCGAGGCTACCATACATAACGAATCGGGTGTCAAGGCTATACCTCTCGACATACCCGACAATGAGATGGCCGGTTGCGTGCATACGCTCAAGGATGCTTACCGCAAGCGTTCGATGCAGGAGTTCATACGCCTGTTGAGCGAGTCGATAGCGGTAAGGGAGCGTCAGAACGCCTGGATATGAAAATGCCCGGCGGAACCGGGCATGCTGTCAGTTTTAATTATTTCAGCCTTATCTGCTCGTCAGGGGCATAATCGCGGTCGGCGGTCGTGCCTACGACCGAATCCCACATCATAGGACTTATGCCTGTGCCGGGGCGTTTTGCCGACAGGTTTTCTTCGGTGAAAATCTCGCCTCTCGAGATATGCCTTGAGGCCACAATGCTTTTGCGTGCCACTGCGATATTGGGGCGTTCGGCCTCGGTCACAGCCTTTTCCGCTGAGCCGAGCGCGAGTTCAGTGTCGCGTATTGCGGCGACCATTGCGGCGAGTTCCTCGGGATTGAGCGAAGCCTTGTGGTCTGGTCCAGGCATATTGCGGTCAAGCGTGAAATGTTTTTCAATGATTTCGGCACTGCGTGCCACGGCGGCAACGGGCACCGTGATTCCCGCGGTGTGGTCGCTGTAGCCGACTCCGGCACACCCGAATGAGCGGAGCGCGTCCATCGCCCGGAGATTTACGGAGTCAAACGGGGTGGGGTATTGCGTAGTGCAGTGCAACAGGTATATATCGGTACGGGATATGCCGCTTTTTTCGATAGCCTCAACGGCTGCCCCGACCTCGTCCATCGTTGACATGCCTGTCGATAGTATCACCTTACCCCCCCTTGAGGCTATGTGGCGGAGATAGGGCAGGTTGGTGATTTCGCCCGACGGTATCTTCCAGTAATCCATATCGAGCCGGGCGAGGAAGTCGATTGACTGCATGTCAAACGGGGTGCTCATGAATCCTACGCCACACTTGCGGCACTCGAGGGCAAGGGTGATGAAGTCATCATGCCGCAACTCGAGTTTTTTCAGCATAGTCAGCTGAGTGCCGTCGCCGCCACAGTTATCCTTCTGATATTTGGCCTGAGGGGCGGTAGCCGACACGAGACTCTCGGCCCGGAATGTCTGAAACTTCACGTAGTCTACTCCGGCGGCAGCGGCTCTGCGCACCATTTCGATTGCCGTCTCAAGCGAGCCGTTGTGGTTGACTCCGGCCTCGGCTATAATTATTGTATGTGGCGTGGATGTGGACATGCTCTATGATTTTTTAGCCGGTACACCGACATATGTCCCGGCTTCATCGATATTTCTAATGACAACTGCTCCGGCTCCGATTACTGCATTGTCGCAGATGGATACGCCCGGTTTGATTATGGCACCTGCTCCGATATATGTGTTGGAGCCTATGCTTACCCCTCCGCATATCACAGCTCCGGGGCCGATAAACACGTTGTTGCCTATGCGGCATTCATGCTCGATAATCGCCCCGGTGTTGACTACGCAGTGGCGGCCTGTGACGGTGCGGGCCTTTATTACGGCACGATGAAACACCGCTGTGCCTCTACCCATAGAGGCCGAGGGTGACACTATGGCGGTCGGGGCTACGATTACAGGAGCGTCGTAATCGGCATAGCGGCTGATAATCTCGGCCCTCTTCGCGAGTCGGCATGACGGCCCGCTGACGAGCGTAACAGCCACGCACCATTCTTCGGGGCTATGCCCGGCGATGAATGAGTCGTCATCGCCAAGATATGCCACGGGCATTGTGTCGGTGGCGGTAAAATCAACATATCCCGCCGCCTGTTCGGGCGACGGGAGAATGTCGAGAAGCGAGATGGCGTGACCGCCACCCCCTATGAGTGCTAATTTTTTTGTCATCAGAAGAGATAAGCGACCGACACGGTCCAGTAGCGGTTCTTGCCCTGGATGCCGGCTCCGTTGGTGTCGGGGTCAATCTCCTTCATGGCCTTTGTGAGACCGAGGCCGTAACGTGCGCTCACGTCAAGATGCTTTACGAGCTGCACGCCGATGCCGAAGTTGAGGGCCCAGTCGACCGACTTATTCTTGAAATCGCCGTAAACGTTTTTGTGGCTTGTGAGCACCGACACGCTGGGACCAACGGCGAGATAAGGCATCACTACGTTGTTGATTACGGGGAGTGAGAAGTTGTAGCGGAGGTTGAGGGGAATCTCGATATAGTCGCGGTTGTCCTTGCCGATGTTGTTCTCAACCATGAATTCCGAGTTGCGGCGGACATACATGAGCGAAAGGTCGGCTCCGACACCGATGACGGGGACGCGGAACTCGGTCATCAGACCGGCTGTCCACCCCGTCTTGTTGCTGCTGTCAAAGAGGTCGTTGTTGAAATGAAGCGCGTTGACTGTAAGGCCGACCTTGGGACCGAACTTGAAGAGGCCGCCGGCTTGTGCGGCAGATGTGCCCATGAGGGCGGCAATTATCACGAGCAGAATCTTGATGCTTTTCATAAATGTTGTTTTTTGTTGATACGTGTTAATGTTGCAAAGTTAATTAAAAATCAGTTACAATTAGTCACTCGGTGCAATTATTTGATATTTCTGCGGTTCAGCTCTTTCTGGTAACGACGGGCGTTGGCCTGATGGGTGGCATAGTCGGTCGCGAAGTTGTGATAGCCCGAGAAGTCCTCCTTGGCACACATATATATATAATTATGGTGTGGGGCATTGAGCACATCATCCATCGCTGATGCTGTCGGCACCCTGATGGGGCCTGGGGGCAGACCCGACACGAGATACGTGTTGTAGGGCGACGACTTTTTCAGATGCTCGCCTCTGATGCGGCGCAGTGAGAAATCACCGACGGCAAATTTCACAGTCGGGTCGGCCTGCAGGCGTATCCCTTTCTGCAATCGGTTGAGATAGAGGCGTGCCACCATAGGCCGCTCGTCTTTCTTGGCGGTCTCCTCCTCGATAATCGAGGCCACTGTTGCAACCTCCACCTTGCTCAGTCCGAGAGCCTTGGCCTTGGCCACACGCTCGTCGGTCCAGAAGTTGTCGCGGTAGTCGAGCAGTCGTTTCACTACGTTTTCGGGCGACGCGCTCCAATAGAATTCGTATGTGTCGGGGATGAATGCCGCCGGGAATGCGGCAGCGGAGAATCCTCTTGCCGGCAATACCTCATAGCAAGCGTCCATAAACTCCTCGGGCGTGCACTGCAGCTGTGACGCAATCCTTTCGGCAAGCATCGGCATGGTGCGGGTGCCGTTGAATCTCACCTGCACGGGAGTCTGACGCCCGGTGGCCATCCTTCGGGCTATGCCGAGGGCGGTCTGACCGAACCCTATGCGGTAAGCACCCTCGGTTTTGTCGGGGTTGTTGCCCATGAGTTTCCACATTATATATACGCGTGTGCCCATCGACGAACCGAGCGAACTTTTCAGGCTGTCCTTGACCTGGGCGGGAGTCGCGCCGTGAGGCACATACACCCAGTCGCCCTCACCTCGGCCCGAGGTGTAGGGGATGAACGCGAATGCGAGCACCGAACCGATGCCTACAAGTATGGCTATTATTGCGGTCATTACGCCGAGCGAATGGCGGCGCAGCCAGGTGTCGGCGGGTTTCTTGCGTTTCTTTTTACGAGTTTTTTCGGTCGCAGCCATGATTAACGCAGTTTATGAAGGGAATCAATAAGGGTCTGTAGCCTGTCGCGCACATTGGTCAGACGGCGCAGGGCCTCGGCCTTGCGGGTGACGCCGTCACGGTTGATGCGCAGCTCCTCCTTGGCGGCTTCGATTTTCAGCCCTTTGTCATGAACGAGATATTTAATCATCCTCACCGTCTCGATGTCGGCAGGGGTGTAGAAGCGGGTGCCGCGGTCATTGCGCCGTGGTGCGAGTATTGAAAACTGTGTCTCCCAGAACCGCAGTGTCGACTGCACGACATCGGTCATTTCGGCCACTTCGCTTATCTTATAGTAACGTTTGCTTGTCGATTCTTTCATAGATATGCAAAGGTAGTAAGAAAGTGGCAAAAATCCATCCGCAGGGCGATTCTTGTTAAAAAATGAGACTTGATTTTACGAAATTTTAAATATTTTCACAAAAAATCTGCTTATCGCCAAAAAAACCATAAAAAAAGTTTGCTATGTCCGTTTTTTGTCTTACCTTTGCGCTGTTTTTGAAGCTTAAATATTGTTCAATAATTTAACGAGAAAAGAAAATGAAAAAGTTAGTTTTAGTTGCCGCTGTTGCTTTCAGCGCATCTCTGTTCTCTTGCGGTTCTTCTGACAAGGCTGCTCAGGAAGCTGCCGAGCCCGTAGTTGAGGAGACTGTAGTAGAGGAAGTTGCTGTTGTTGACAGCGCTGCCGCTGACACCACTGTAGCTCCCGTAGACAGCGTAGCTCCCGCCGCAGAATAATTTTAGCGGAAGCCTCACGCTGAAGGTCCGGCAACGGTCAAGACACCGGACACTTCAAAGGTATTAAGCTGATTGCCCGTATCATATACGTGCGACCAGCTTTTTTAATGCAGATTCTTGCGATGGAAAACAGTCATAAATATCCCGGGCTGACCGACGCACAGGTGGCGGAGAGCCGTCGGGTTAACGGAGATAATATTCTCACCCCTCCCCGGCGCGAGCCGTGGTGGATAAAGTTTGCCGGAAAATTTGCCGACCCGCTGATAATCATACTCTTGATAGCAGGGGTGATGTCGGTGGGTATATCCATATATGAATATGTGGCCCTGGGTGAAGGTGCTGAGGTGTTTTTTGAGCCTGTGGGTATCTTTATCGCAATTTTTCTCGCTACCGGCCTCGGGTTTTACTTCGAGCAGAAGGCCGACAAGGAGTTTGCGATACTCAATCAGGTCAATGACGATGTGCCGGTCCAGGTGGTGCGCAACGGTCTGGTCACCGAGATACCCAAAAGGGATGTGGTGGTCGGTGACATAGTGTTGCTGAACACCGGCGAGGAGATTCCGGCTGACGGACAGTTGATTGAGGCCGTCTCGCTAAATGTCGATGAATCGACCCTGACGGGCGAGCCTATGGCGCACAAGACGGTCAATACCGACGACTTTGACCCCGAGGCGACTTTCGCGTCTGACCACGTGATGCGTGGCACAAAAGTCATGGAGGGGCATGGCGTCATGAAGGTGTTGGCCGTGGGCGACAGGACTGAAAACGGCAAGGTGTTCGTGGCATCGCAGATTGACGATAGTGTCAAGACCCCTCTGAATGAGCAGCTTGACGGCCTTGCCGCGCTCGTCACTAAGGCGAGCTATGCCGTTGGATTTCTCGTGATTGCCGGGCGCGTGCTGATGTATTTCACCAATCCGGCGGTAGAGTTTGAGTGGGTTCATTTCATAGCTTACTTCCTCCAGACACTCATGATAGCGGTGACGCTCATAGTGGTGTCGGTCCCCGAGGGTCTGCCGATGGCTGTGACGCTCTCGCTGGCTTACTCCATGCGTCGCATGCTCAAGGCCAACAACCTCGTGCGCAAGATGCACGCATGCGAGACGATGGGTGCGACCACAGTTATATGCACCGACAAGACAGGCACGTTGACGCAAAACCGCATGCAGGTGCATGAGACGGAGTTTTTCGGGCGCGACCTCGAGGGCATCGGCCCGTCCGCTCCAGGATATGTCATTGCCGAGGGTATGGCCGTCAACAGCACGGCCCAGCTCGATTTGTCAGACCCGTCGTATCCCGCCGCGCTCGGCAACCCTACAGAGGGTGCGTTGCTGCTATGGCTGAGGACTAATGGGTTGGATTATCGCGAGTTAAAGGACGCTGTGGAGCGGGTAGGGGAACTGCCCTTTACCACGGAGCGAAAATATATGGCCACCCTTGTCAGAAACAGGGCGGGCGAGACGCTGCTGTATGTAAAAGGCGCGCCCGAGATTGTGGCATCGTTGTGCGCCTCGTTGCCTGAGGGGGTTACGCGCGAGTCGGTTGACAGCCGCCTGCTCACATATCAGGAACAGGGCATGCGCACACTGGGATTTGCCTATGCGGTTGTGCCATCGGGCGTTACCGTCGATTTGGAGAATTTGCCACGAGCCGATGTCAGACTGCAGTTTCTTGGCATAGTCGCGATAGCCGACCCTGTGCGTGAGGATGTGCCCGAGGCTGTCAGACGTGTGCGCAACGCCGGCATCGAGGTCAAGATTGTGACCGGCGACACCCCTGCGACAGCCAAGGAGATAGGCCGTCGGATAGGTTTGTGGCGGCCTGGTGATGGCGAACGCAATATAATGACAGGCAATGAGATTGCCGCGATGTCAGACGATGAACTTCGTGCTTGTGTGGGCGAGCTGAAAATAATAGCGCGCGCACGACCTATGGATAAAAAACGTCTTGTGGAGGCTCTACAGGCCAACGGCGAAGTCGTGGCTGTGACAGGCGACGGCACCAATGACGCCCCCGCGCTCAAGTCGGCCCACGTGGGCCTGTCGATGGGCGACGGCACATCGGTGGCCAAGGAGGCGTCTGACATCACCATTATCGACAACTCGTTTGCATCCATCGGGCGTGCCGTCATGTGGGGGCGTTCGCTTTATCTCAATATACGTCGGTTTATACTCTTCCAGCTCACAGTCAATGTCGTAGCCTCGTTTATCGTGCTTGCGGGTGCGTTTATGGGTCTGCAGTCGCCGCTGACTGTCACGCAGATGCTGTGGGTCAACCTGATAATGGACACCTTTGCAGCAATTGCACTTGCCACATTGCCGCCGTCAGAGGCTGTGATGGCCGAGAAGCCGAGGTCGCGGTCGGCGTTCATAATCAGCCCGGCGATGGGGCGTTTTATAATAGGTGTGGGCGGATTGTTTTTCATCCTGCTCTTGGGACTTATGTGGTACTTCCGCCATACGGAATTAAGCTCGCTGACGCAGGTATGGAGTGCGCCGTTCATCCCCGTTGACAAAGGGCTGTCGCCATACGAGCTGTCACTGTTCTTCACGATATTCGTATTCCTGCAGTTCTGGAACCTCTTCAATGCCAAGGCTTTTGCTACCGGACGTTCGGCTCTGCATTTCAAAGGCTGCTCGGAGTTCGTGATGATAGCGTCATTCATCCTGTTTGGTCAGATTGCCATTGTGGAGCTTGGACAGCAGTTCTTCAATGTGGTTCCGCTCAAGCCCGTAGACTGGCTTATAATAATATGTGGCACATCGGTGGTGCTTTGGTTCGGCGAAATTTGCCGCCTCCTTGGCCGAAAAAGAAAAAATGTGTAACTTTGTGCCCGGAATTTTCCACTCAAAAAGATAATCAATACATAATCACATAATCATGTTGACAGCAAAGGAAATACGCGAATCATTCAAGGAATTTTTCCGTTCCAAAGGTCATCACATCGTGCCCTCGGCACCGATGGTAATCAAGGACGACCCCACGTTGATGTTCACCAACGCCGGAATGAACCAGTTTAAGGACATTATTCTCGGCAACAAGGCGGCGAAATATCAGCGCGTGGCGGATTCGCAGAAGTGTCTGCGTGTTTCCGGCAAGCATAACGACCTCGAGGAGGTGGGAATGGACACATACCACCACACGATGTTCGAGATGCTCGGCAACTGGAGCTTCGGCGACTATTTCAAGAAGGAGGCCATCGACTGGGCCTGGGAATATCTCGTTGACGTGCTCGGCCTCGACCCTGACCGCCTGTATGCCACAGTGTTTGAAGGCTCGCCCGAAGAGGGGCTTGCACGCGACGACGAGGCCGCCTCTTACTGGGAGAAGCATCTGCCCGCATCGCACATCATAAACGGCAACAAGCATGACAACTTCTGGGAGATGGGCGATACAGGACCCTGCGGCCCCTGCTCGGAAATCCATATCGACCTCCGCACACCCGAAGAGCGCGCTCAGATTGACGGCGCATCGCTCGTCAACCATGACAACCCCCTCGTAATCGAAATATGGAACCTCGTGTTCATGCAGTATAACCGCAAGGCCGATGGCTCGCTTGAGCCTCTGCCCGCCAAGGTTATCGACACCGGCATGGGATTTGAGCGTCTCTGCATGGCTCTTCAGGGCAAGAAGTCCAACTATGACACCGACGTGTTCACCCCGCTGATTGACACCATCTCACGCCTCTCGGGCAAGAAGTATGGCGAGGACCGTCAGGTGGACATCGCCATGCGCGTCATCGCCGACCATGTGCGCACCATAGCATTCTCGATTGCCGACTCGCAGCTGCCAGGCAATGCCAAGGCCGGCTACGTCATTCGCCGCATCCTGCGCCGCGCCGTGCGTTACGCATATACCTTCCTTGACCAGAAGCAGGCGTTCATGTATAAGCTCGTCAACACTCTCATCGACTCGATGGGCGAGGCTTATCCCGAGATTGCCGCACAGCGTGAGCTTATCATGAAGGTCATCAAGGAGGAGGAGGACGCATTCCTCCGCACCCTCGACAAGGGTATGTCTATCCTTGACGGTGCAATCCAGGCAGCCCGCAAGGCCGGCAAGACCGAGATTTCAGGCAAGGATGCATTCGTGCTTTATGATACATACGGCTTCCCCCTCGACCTTACCGAACTCATACTCAAAGAGAATGGCATGACCCTCGACAAGGCTGAGTTTGACAAGGAGATGGAGGCTCAGAAGACACGCGCCCGCAATGCCGCCGCCGTCGAGGCTACCGACTGGGTGGTACTCAATGAGGGTGAGACCGAGTTTGTCGGTTATGACAGCACATCGGCCCTCACACGCATACTCCGTTACCGCAACGTCAAGCAGAAGGGCAAGGATTTCTATCAGATTGTCCTCTCGGTGACTCCGTTCTATGCCGAGATGGGCGGTCAGGTCGGCGACAGCGGCTGGCTCATCAACGGTGACG
This sequence comes from uncultured Duncaniella sp., assembly GCA_910584825.1. Taxonomy (GTDB): domain Bacteria; phylum Bacteroidota; class Bacteroidia; order Bacteroidales; family Muribaculaceae; genus Duncaniella. The sequence goes on from CAJUCI010000010.1 coordinate 80,097, forward strand.
AGAAGATTGAGATTTACGACACCAAGCGTGAGAACGGTCAGGCCGTGCATCTCACCAAGACTCTTCCCGCCGATGTGAACGCCGAGTTTGAGGCATGCATCAATGCCGAGGCCCGTCGCGCAACAGAGTGCAACCACTCCGCCACCCACCTGCTCCATGCCGCCCTCCGTGAGGTGCTCGGCTCGCACGTCGAGCAGAAAGGCTCGTTCGTGTCGCCCAACATACTCCGCTTTGACTTCAGCCATTTCCAGAAGCTGACCCCCGAGGAGATTCGCAAGGTCGAGCATATCGCCAATGCCAATGTGCGCAAGGCTATCCCCCTTGACGAGCACCGCTCGATGCCGATAGCCGATGCCCGCGCTATGGGTGCTATGGCACTTTTCGGCGAGAAGTATGGCGAGGAGGTGCGTGTGATTAAGTATGGCGATTCAGTCGAGCTGTGCGGTGGTACGCATGTGCCCAACACAGGCAACATAGGCATGATTCGCATTATCTCCGAGTCAAGTATCGCAGCCGGCATCCGCCGTATCGAGGCCATCACCGGGGCTGTTGCCGAGGATGCGATTGACCAGCTATCAGACACGTTGCGTGCTGTCGGCGAGATGTTCCACAACGCTCCTGACATCCGTCAGGCCATAAAGAAGGCTATCGAAGAGAATGCCGAGCTTCATAAGGAGGTCGAGGAGTATATGAAGGAGCGTACACGCAATCTTGCCAACGAGCTTGTGGCTTCAGCAGAGATTGACGGTGACGCCAAGATTGTTTCGCTGACCGGCGTGCGTGCGCCCGAGGTTGTGAAAAACGTTGCATTCCTCGTGCGTCAGATTTCATCTGAAAAGACAGCTTTTATTGCTGCAACAGCTGATATTTCCGGCAAGCCTCTTCTCACCGTGGCTCTCACCGACGATATGGTCAAGGCCGGTGGCAATGCTTCGGCGATTGTGCGTGAGGCTGCAAAGGCCATCAAGGGTGGTGGCGGCGGTCAGCCCGGTTTCGCCCAGGCAGGCGGCAAGGACGCCGACGGACTCGCAGTGGCATTCGCCTCGCTCCGTGATGCAGTCAAGGCTATCTGATAATGAATAATTGAAACTGTTATGGTAAAACATATCGTTACATTCAAACTCTCCGGCACTCCGGCCGTGCGTCGTGAGGTTGCTGAGAAGTTTCGTGACGCGCTCCTCGCGCTCCCGGCTCAGATTGATGTGCTGGAGTCGATGGAGGTGGGCATAAATGAGAATCCTGCCGAGGATTGGGATGTGGTGCTGATTGCCACCGTACCCGACATGCCTTCGGTGGAGGTTTATGCCAAGCATCCCGCGCATGTGGCAGCTGCCGGACTCCTTGCCGGACATAAGGAGTCACGTGCCTGTGTAGACTATTATTGCTGATTGCATAGAATTATCTGAAACAGCAAACCGTCAATTCGTGATGGTTTGCCGTTTTAGTTTATTTATGTGGGTGATAACTTTTTAAAGTTGTCCAATAGTAAATGTTACAATATTGATAATTAGAATGTTGTAAATTTGATATTGTCTGAAAGTTATCCAAAAGTAAAAATTGGAATAAAAATTTAACAACTTTTTGTTTGCAAAATCGGCACTTAGCGTGTAACTTTGTGGTATAGAATTTATACCCCTCACATAAAAATGATACATACAGTGGTCAAGCGCGACGGACGCATCGTCGGCTATAACGAAGAGAAAATCAAGGCAGCTATACGTAAGGCAATGCTCACAACCGAAATGGGCGAGGATGAATCGCTCATAGCCCGCATTGCCGACATCATCACCATGACCGGTGGCGAACAGATGACCGTCGAGCAGATTCAGGACCGTGTGGAGCTGGAGCTTATGAACTCGCCCCGCAAGGAGGTTGCCAAGCGTTACATAGCCTATCGTGACCAGCGTTCGATAGCCCGCCGTGCCAAGACCCGCGATATGTTCCTTGAAATCATTGAGGCCAAGAACAACGACATCACCCGCGAGAACGCCAATATGAACACCGACTCACCGGCGGGCATGATGATGAAGTTTGCGAGCGAGACCACCAAGCCGTTTGTCGACGACTATCTGCTCTCGCCCCAGGTGCGTGAGGCTGTCAATAACGGTTATATCCATATCCACGACAAGGACTATTATCCCACCAAGAGCCTTACCTGCGTTCAGCATCCGCTCGACCGCATACTGAAATACGGTTTCGTGGCCGGACATGGCGAGTCGCGCCCCGCCAAGCGTATCGAGACTGCAAGCATCATTGGCTGTATCTCGCTCGAGACCGCTCAGAACGAGATGCACGGCGGTCAGGCCATACCTGCGTTTGACTTCTATCTCGCCCCGTTTGTGCGCTCGTCTTATATCGAGGAGGTCAAGACCCTCGAGCGTCTTACAGGCAAAGACCTGTCACACCTTTATAATATAGAGATAAAGGACTATCTGAAAGCCGACATCGAGAACCTTTCGGGCGATGAACGACTCATGCAGCACGCTGTCAATCAGACTGTTTCGCGTGTGCATCAGTCAATGGAGGCGTTCATCCATAACATGAACACCATACACTCACGCGGTGGCAATCAGGTGGTTTTCAGCTCGATAAATTATGGCACCGATACGTCGGCCGAGGGCCGCTGCATCATCCGCGAACTGCTTCATACCACATATGAGGGTGTGGGTAACGGTGCTACAGCCATTTTCCCGATTCAGATATGGAAAAAGAAGCGTGGCGTGAGCTATCTGCCCGAGGACCCCAACTATGACCTCTATCAGCTGGCATGCAAGGTCACCGCGCGCCGTTTCTTCCCCAATTTCGTGAACCTTGACGCTACGTTCAACCATCACGACAAGTGGGATGCCAACGACCCCGAGCGTTACAAGTATGAAGTGGCTACGATGGGATGCCGCACACGAGTGTTTGAGAACCGTTTCGGTGAGAAGACTTCCATAGGTCGCGGCAACATCAGCTTTACCACAATCAATATCGTGCGTCTCGCCATCGAGTGTATGAATATACTTGACGAGAAGGAGAGGATAGACCGTTTCTTCCAGAAGCTCGACGAGGTGCTTGAGATAACAGCCCGTCAGCTGTGCGAACGTTTTGACTTCCAGAAGACCGCTATGGTCAAGCAGTTCCCCCTGCTCATGTCGCGCCTGTGGACGGGTGCCGAGAATCTCGGCCCGAACGACACCATCGAGAGCGTAATCAATCAGGGTACGCTCGGCATTGGCTTCATCGGTCTTGCCGAATGTCTGATTGCCCTTACCGGCAAGCATCATGGCGAGAGCGAGGAGGCTCAGAAACTCGGCTTGCGTATCGTGTCGCACATGCGTTCGCGTGTCAACGATTTCTCCGAGCGTTATCAGCACAATTTCTCGGTGCTTGCTACTCCCGCCGAGGGGCTTTCGGGCAAGTTCACTTCGCGTGACCGCCGTTCGTTTGGCGTAATCCCCGGTGTGACCGACAAGATTTACTATACCAACTCCAATCATGTGCCTGTCTACTATAAGTGCTCACCCCGCCACAAGGCGCAGATTGAGGCTCCGTATCATGAACTGACAGGTGGCGGCCACATCTTCTATGTGGAGATTGACGGCGATGCCACTCATAACCCCAAGGCTATCAGCGATATTGTCGACCTTATGGACAAGTACAATATCGGTTACGGCTCGGTCAACCACAACCGCAACCGCTGCATGGACTGCGGATATGAGGACGCGCAGGAAAATCTCACCGAGTGCCCCCACTGCCATAGCCACAACATCGATAACATTCAGCGTATTACGGGCTACCTCGTAGGCACGACCGACCGCTGGAACAATGCCAAGCTCGCCGAGCTGAAAGACCGTGTAGTCCACAAATAAGGATTACGCCGAACACACCCGATTTTAATTTTTAATAACCAATTAATTTTGAGGGTTCTTGATATTATCTCGGGGACATCGGTCGATGGCCCCGGGCTTCGTACAGCCATCTATTTTGCCGGATGCACCCACCAGTGCCCCGAGTGTCACAATCCGCAGTCGTGGAACCCTGCGGGCGGACGTGACATGTCGGTCGAGGAGATTATGGCCGTGGTTGAGGAAAACGGTTTTGACGTGACTCTGACAGGCGGCGACCCGCTTTTTCAGGCGGCGGAGATTGCTCCCCTCGCAGCCGAACTGCGACGCCGAGGTTACGGTGTATGGTGTTACACAGGCTATTTGTATGAATCCATTGTCGGAAATCCTGACTTCGCGACGTTACTGGAGCATGTAGATGTGCTTGTCGACGGGCCGTTTATAGCCTCGCAGCGCGATATCCACCTTTTGTTTCGTGGCTCGGCCAACCAAAGGCTGATTGACCTGAGGCATTCTACCCCCGGGAATGTACGGCTTTGGCAGGCCGATGAGCTATTGCCCTGGTGACGCACTTGGCAGTGAACATTTTGGCCTTATCATTTGTTGTTCAGATAGTTTTCACAAAATAAACTGATATGGAATTTTTGACAAATGATAAGCTCGTCATTGTCGGTGCAGCCGGCATGATTGGTTCCAACATGGCTCAGACAGCCGCGATGATGCGATTGACCCCTAACATCTGCCTTTTTGATACGTACAAGCCGGGTCTTGAGGGCGTAGTGGAGGAGATGAATCATTGCGGATTTTCGGGCATAAATTTCACGTACACTTCCGATGTGGCTGAGGCATTCAAGGATGCCAAGTACATCGTGTCGTCGGGTGGTGCCGCACGTAAGGCCGGTATGACCCGCGAGGATTTGTTGCGTGGCAATGCCCGGATAGCCGAACAGCTCGGCAAAGACATCAAGATGTATTGCCCCGATGTGCGCCATGTGGTGGTCATTTTCAATCCTGCTGACATCACAGGACTTGTCACACTTATCTATTCAGGTTTGAAGCCGTCACAGGTGTCAACACTTGCCGCGCTTGACAGCACACGTCTGCGCACCGAGTTGGCCAAATACTTCCACGTGCCGGCTGACGAGGTTGTCAACACCCGTACATACGGCGGTCATGGCGAGCAGATGGCTGTATTCGCCACTACCACAACCGTTGCAGGTCAGCCCCTCGCGCAGATTATCGGCACCAAGGCCCTGCCGCGTGAGGAGTGGGAGGAGATGAAGCAGCGCGTCATTCAGGGCGGCAAGAATATCATTGACCTTCGAGGCCGCTCGTCATTCCAAAGCCCGGCCTACCTGTCAATCGAAATGATTGCGGCCGCAATGGGTGGCAAACCGTTTAACTGGCCCGTCGGCACGTATGTCGACAATGGCTCATATGACCATATCATGATGGCGATGGAGACGACGCTTGACAAGAGCGGCGTGGAAATCCATGAGGTGAGCGGTTCGCCCGATGAGAAAAAAGAGCTTGACGAAAGTTATCACCACCTGTGCAGACTGCGCGACGAGGTAATCTCACTCGGCATCATTCCGCCCATCAGCGAATGGCATGACCTGAACCACAATCTTAACTGACACACCTCGCGGCTATCGCATCTTAGTCATTGCGAGCGAATAGACGCTGAGCCGCGTTGTCGGTGAGGCGGCATGGATGGCTTCAAGTCCGGCAAGGATAGTCGAGCCGGTGGTGATTACGTCATCCACCACGAGTATATGTATAGATTTCAGCTCCTCGGGACGTATTACGCCGAACGTACCAACGGAATTGGCGCGACGTTCCGAGGCTGTTTTTCTTGTCTGGGTGGAGTGGGGGCGGCGGGCCGTCAGATTGTCGCCGATAGGTATGCCTGTAACTTCGCTCAGCCCGCGGGCTATCTCGTAAGACTGGTTATATCCGCGTCTCCACTCTTTTGTAAAATGTATGGGGATGGGTATTATAAGGTCTATGCTGTCAAAAAATCCCGAGTCAACAATCTCGCGGGCGTGCATTGCGGCGAGTTTGGTGGCTACAATCGGGCGGCGGTTGTATTTCGCATCATGAATGAGGCTGACATACGGAGTACCCGACATGTAATGATAGAGCGATGTGGCGCGTTCGATTGGTGCACGTAATGACATCAGCCTGTCGGTCAGTTCATTTGGCTGTTTTGTGTGCAGGTTTGTGCGAGGCAGGTTGAGCAGACATTTCAGACACATTACATCTTCACCCTGCACGAGCGGGGTGTGGCACACTGTGCATACGCGCGGAAACACTACGTCAAGCAGGTTCCCGCCCCAACGTTTCAGTGCCGATAGCATATAGGAGGGAGCGGCAGGTTTCATGGCGCGTTTTTTCTTGGCATACAAGATATATCCGAGTGGCTATTCCTCCTCTTCATGTTCAGCCTGCTCGTGGGCGATGCGATTGATGATTGACGATGCCAGCCGGGGCTCAAACCCGCGTTGCATCGCGAATTTCAGTATCTTGAGTTTGGATTCATATGTCGCGATTCCGTCCTTTGAGAGTCGGATTTTTGCCCGGATTACCCGCTCGGCCACCGATGCGTATTCCTCCTCGTCGATTTCATCCATTGACTGGTCGATGTCATCCCTCGACAGCCGTTTGGCCCAAAGACCTTGGATAATCTTGTTGCGCCCCCAACCGGAATAGGCGAGTTTGTCATGTGCATACGCTCTTGCGAAACGCGAGTCGTCGACAAAATTCATCCGTTCGAGTTGGGTTATCACCTTTTGCGCGTCATTGCCCGATAGTCCCCATGCCGCCATCTTTTTCAGCAGGTCGGGGGTGCACTGCTCGCATCGTGCGCACAGTCCTGCCGCACGTGACAGGGCCTCCTCGGCCGTCAGCGGTTTTGTTCTCTTCATGACGAACCTGATTGTAGGGGATAATGATTTAACCTCTAAAGTAACGGACTTTTAGCCGAGACGAAACGGTCCTTGCCGTGTATATCTTTGATTGATGTGACTTCGAGCCAACCGTGCTGTCCGAGCATGTCGCACAGCTGATTGCGGAACAGGGGATTGATTTCAAAGTACAGTCTGCCCCCCGGCTTGATTTGTCCGCGGGCTGATTCCGAGATTGACCTATAGAACATAAGAGGGTCATTGTCAGGGACAAATAGCGCGCTGTGAGGTTCGTAGTCAAGCACATTGGGCTTCATGAGCCGGTCTTCGCTCTGAGCGATATAGGGTGGATTGGACACAATGATGTCAAAGCTCGCTTTAGGGGTCGGCGTGGGTTTAAGCGCGTCGGATTTTACGAAGTCAATCTTGACCTTGTTCAGCTCGGCATTCTCGCGGGCCACACCGAGTGCCACATCCGAGATGTCGGATGCTGTGACTGACGAGAACGGGAGAGCCTTGGCAAGCGCGATTGCAATACATCCCGAGCCGGTGCATACGTCAAGCACACGCAGGTCTGACTGTCGGTTGTCATTCTCGATTATGTCGACAAGTTCGGATGTCTCTTCGCGCGGAATCAGGACTCCCGGCCTTACCTTCAGTGTCAGTCCGTGCCAATATGTCTCGCCGAGGATATACTGTATCGGTTCGCTTTTCAGTAGCCGACCTATTATTGCGTCAATCTTGCCGGTGAGTTCCGGGTCAGCATCCTCGTCGCCGCGGAGGGCTATGTCGGTCTGCGACCATCCTTTCAGATGCTCAAGCGAGATGCGCATGAGCCATCGGGCCTCGCCCTCGTCATAGACCGGCGAGAGGCGGCTTATGCAGTCACGGATGTATTGGTTGAGAGTCATGATTTTAACGGTATTTCTATTGTGAAGGTCGTGCCTACGCCCGGCTCGGACTGCTTGACGTAGATGTGGCCTTCGTGATATTCCTCGACTATGCGTTTCGCGAGGGTCAGGCCGAGTCCCCAGCCGCGTTTCTTAGTGGTGAAGCCGGGATTGAAGATGGTTTTCTGATGTTTGCGCGATATGCCCTTGCCTGTGTCAGAGATGTCTACCACGGCATTGCCCTTTTCGGCGTAAACCTTAACAGTGATTGAGCCGCTGCCCTCCATAGCATCCACCGCGTTTTTTATAAGATTTTCCATCACCCACTCGGTCAGCGGGGCCGACAGCCTCACGGGGAGTGGTGTGTGCGATGGCATGATGGTGAGATTGATGCGTTTGGATATGCGCGTTGACATATACTCAGCCGAGCGGATTGCCACCTCATTGAGGTCTTCATCGTCCATTGACGGGCGCGACCCGATTTTAGAGAAGCGTGAGGCAATGGTAGAGAGGCGTTTGACATCCTTGTTCATCTCGGCAACGGTGTCCTTGTCTACCCCCATGTCTTCAAGTAGCTCCATCCAAGCGAGAAGCGATGATATGGGGGTGCCGAGCTGATGGGCGGTCTCTTTCGACAGTCCTACCCACACCTTATTTTGCTCGGCGCGCTGGGTTGACGACACGGCATAATATACTATAAGAATAAAGGCCATCAGCACAACCACCTGAATGTAGGGATAGTAGCTGAGAGCCTTTAGCAGGCGCGAGTCCTCGTAGTAGAGATACTGGCACCCGTCATCATCCATGTCAATCTTTATGACATTGGGGGTGTGGCGCATCTTGGCGAGTTTGTCGCGCAGAAAGCTGAGATTTTTTTCGCTGATAAAGAGGGGCGAGGCGGAGTCAATCGGTTCGGGCAGACGGAAATTGCGGTGCATCATGATGTTGCCCGCGTCGTCGGTCAGGAGCACCGGGATATTGCGGTTGCCCTCGATGATTGAGAGCAGAAAGTCAATCGACGATGTGCCGCCGCCATCGTCGGCCGACGAGCGCACGATTTCGCGCGTGGCGTCGGCCCATATCTGCATACGCGACCTCTCCTGTTCCGACAGGTCATTGACCAGCGAGTCGGAGTAATAGAGAAAAACACCTACCACCGCTAATGACACCACCATAAATATGATGGTGCCATAGCGGCGTATTTCGTAGATGTTGCGTGACATTCAGTCGGTGAGATTATTTCGCGAGGGCACAGCCTTTGCACTTCTCCGAAATCTCGGTGAAGAAGTCGTTGCCCTTGTCGTCGACGAGGATGAATGCGGGGAAGTCCTCGACCTCGATTTTCCAGATTGCCTCCATGCCAAGTTCGGGATACTCGAGAAGTTCGACTTTCTTGATGCTGTTCTGGGCAAGGATGGCTGCGGGGCCGCCGATTGAGCCGAGGTAGAAGCCGCCGTGCTTGTGGCATGCATCGGTCACCTGCTTGCTGCGGTTGCCCTTGGCAATCATTACCATCGAGCCGCCTGCGGCCTGGAACTGGTCGACATAAGAGTCCATACGTCCTGCGGTGGTGGGGCCGAATGAGCCTGAAGGCATTCCGGCGGGAGTCTTGGCCGGGCCGGCATAGTAGATGGGGTGGTCCTTGAGATACTGGGGCATAGGCTCGCCCTTGTCAAGACGCTCTTTAATTTTGGCGTGTGCGATGTCGCGGCCCACGATGATGGTGCCGTTGAGCGAGAGGCGGGTAGATACGGGATATTTCGTAAGCTCCTGGAGTATTTCGCTCATGGGGCGGTTGAGGTCAATCTTCACGACTGCGCCCTCGCCCTGCTTGCGGTACTCCTCGGGGATAAGTTCGCCGGGGTTGGAGTCGAGTTTCTCGACCCACAGGCCTTCGCGGTTGATTTTGGCCTTGATGTTGCGGTCAGCCGAGCATGAAACACCTATACCCACGGGGCATGATGCACCGTGGCGGGGCAGACGGATGACGCGGATGTCGTGGGCGAAATATTTGCCGCCGAACTGTGCGCCGAGGCCGAGCTTCTCCGACTCAATCTTGAGCTGCTTCTCAAGCTCGCGGTCGCGGAATGCGTGGCCCAGCTCGTTGCCATGGTCGGGGAGCACGTCAAGATATTTTACCGAAGCCTTCTTCACAACTTCGAGATTCTTCTCTGCCGAAGTTCCGCCCACAACGATGGCGATGTGGTAGGGAGGACATGCGGCTGTGCCGAGGCTCTTCATCTTCTCGACGAGGAAGGGGATGAGCTTGGCGGGATTGAGGATGGCCTTGGTCTCCTGGAAGAGATAGGTCTTGTTGGCCGAGCCACCGCCCTTGGCCACGAAGAGGAACTTGTATTCGTCACCCTCGGTGGCGTGGATGTCAATCTGGGCAGGGAGGTTGCAGCCGGTGTTTACCTCGTCATACATCGTGAGGGGAGCGTTCTGCGAGTATCGGAGATTGTCGGTGGTGTAGGTGAGATATACGCCTTCTGAGATGCGCTCTTCGTCATCACAGCCGGTGTAGACACACTGGCCCTTCTCGCCGTGGCAGATGGCTGTGCCGGTGTCCTGGCAGAAGGGGAGCTGGCCCTTGGCGGCCACTTCGGCGTTGCGGAGCATGGTCAGGGCTACAAACTTGTCGTTTTCTGATGCCTCGGGGTCGTGGAGTATCTTTGCCACCATCTCGTTGTGCTCGCGGCGGAGCATGAAGGCATTGTCATGGGTGCAGGCGCGTGCCAGCACGGTGAGGGCCTGAGGGTCAACCACGAGAAACTCGTGACCGCCCCAGTTCTCGACTTTCACATAATCGGATGTGAGCTTGTAATACTCGGTTGTATCAGGCCCCAGAGGGAACATCTCCTGATATTTGAATGGTTTTGTAGCCATATTGGATATGTTATTGTAGAATGATTATATTGAGTTCTAACGATGATTATTCGGCATGGCAAATGTACGAAACATTTTTGTTTATTGCAACACGTTTACCGCAACTCCACCACGGTAATTCCCGCCCCGCCGAAACGCACGTCCTCGTCGCGGGCCGACACTACGCCGGGGATGGTGTTGAGATAGTCGCGTATCACCTGGCGGAGCACGCCGGTGCCGGTGCCGTGGAGTATGCGCACGCGCCGGGCGTTAAAACTGATGGCGTCATCTATAAAATAGGTGACGGCCTGGATGGCCTCGTCGGCACGGAATCCGCGCACGTCAATCTCCTGCTTGAACTGCAGCTGTCGCTGGTGGCCGGCGTCAATCGTGGCCATGCTTACCGATGCGGTCTTAGGCTCCTTGGGTTTGGCGTCGGTGACTGTGAGGCGCGATGCCTTAACGGTGGTCTTGAGATTGCCGAATGCCACGATGGCATTCTTGCCGTTGACTTCAAGCACGGTGCCCACGGTGCCCTGCCCGTCGAGGCGGACGTTGCATCCCGGCTCCACGGGGCGAAGGTTGGCCGGTTGCGTCGGCGCGCTCTGGGCCTGCTTGCCCTTCTTCTTTTTCGGAGCGCGGGCCAGCAGCGAGTGCTCCTTGTCCTTCCCCTCGGCGGCCTCGAGCTGGTGGCGTTCCTCCTTGAGCCGACGGCGGGCCTCGAGGGTAAGCTCGCGCTCGGCATTGGCTTTCTTGATTTCCGAGATTGTGCGCTCGATGGCCGCGTTGGACGACTCGAGTATCTTTTTGGCCTCGGCGCGCGCCTCGTCAATAATCTCGCGGCGGTGGGCGCGCAGGGTGTCGGCGTCGTCGGTGTAGCGTTGCAGACGTTCGTCGAGCTGCTTCTCCTTCTTGCGTATCTCGGCGCGTTTGTTCTCCCAGTATCGCTTGTCGCGGGTGATGTCGAGCAGGTATTTGTCGAGGTTGATGTAGTCGCTGCCCACTATCTGCTCGGCTGCGTCGATTATTTCGCGCGGCAGACCGATTTTGCGGGCAATCTCCACGGCAAACGAACTGCCGGGATTGCCGATTGAGAGCCTGAAGAGGGGCTGCATCAGCTGTCGGTCATAGAGCATCGAGCCGTTGATTAGTCCGGGCGTGTCGTCGGCCATCTGCTTGAGGTTCTGATAATGGGTGGTGACTATGCCCCACATCCCCTCCTCGTTCATGCGGGCGAGTATTGCCTGGGCGAGTGCGCCGCCTATCTGCGGCTCGGTGCCCGAGCCCATCTCGTCGATTAGAAACAGCGAGCCGCGCCGCCCGCGCTGGAGCATGAATTTCATGTTGCGCAGGTGCGAACTGTAGGTCGACAGGTCGTCCTCGAGCGACTGGTCATCGCCTATGTCTACGAACACATCTTTAAATATGCCGAAGTGAGAGTTCTCATACACGGGCGGGAGTATTCCGCACTGAGCCATGTACTGAAGCGTGCCAACGGTCTTGAGGCACACTGATTTTCCGCCGGCGTTGGGGCCGGAGATTACGAGTATGCGCTGCTCGGGGGTGAGACGGACATCTATGGGCACAATCTCGCGGCCGTGACGTTCGAGCGAAAGTTTCAGCCCGGGATGGCAAGCGTGATACCACTCCAGCTCCTCGCGGTTGTGCAGATGGGGCATGAGTCCGCCCACGGCGTCGGCATACAGGGCTTTGGCCTGGATGAAGTCAAGGTGGTATATTATGCCCGACGCCTCGATTATGGCTGGGATTGACGGACGGAGCGAGTCGGCGATGGCGGTGAGTATGCGTATGATTTCGCGGTGCTCCTCCATCTGCAGCTCGCGCGTGAGGTTGTTGGCCTCCACCACCTCGGCCGGTTCGATGAACACCGTTTTGCCCGAAGCCGACTCGTCATGGACTATACCCTGAATCTGCCTCTTGTGCATCGGAGGCACGGGTATCACAAGACGCCCCTCGCGCATCGACGGCACGGTGTCAGGCTCGAGCAGTCCCTGCGAGATGGCGTTGGAGAGCACTCGGCGAAGTATGGAATTGACGCGGCCCGACATGCTGCGCAGCCTCGAACGAATTTCGGCAAGCGCGGGCGATGCCGAGTCCTTGACGGTGGATGTCGGTTCGTCAATCGCCTTGTCAATCGCCATCGCTATGGCAGGCGAAATTTCGGCGAGCGGCTCGGCAAGGGCGGTGAGGCGCGGGTAGGGGGTGCGTCCGCTCTCGGTGCGGTTGCGCGAGAAGTATGACGACACCGCAACGAAGCATTGCAGCATGCGCCGCACCTTCACGAGGTCTTTGATTTCAAGGAACGTTCCGGGTATGCGTATCAGCGACAGCGGGGCGTCGATGTCATGAAGCCCGGCAAGGGGCAGGGCCTCGTCGGAGTGCAGCGACGCGTTCATCTCGGCCGTCGCCTCGAGAGCCGACTTTATCGCCTCGAAGTCGGTCATGAACTCCATGTCGTTGCATCGGTCTATCGCACCCTGGCAGTGACAGCGTTTGGCAATCTGCGCCCTCACGCCGTCAAATCCAATTTTTTCTTCTATCTTGTCAGGAAAAATCATAATGCAAAGTTACTACAATTTTCCGAATACTTAATATGGAAAAAGTCGGCATGAAAAAAGTCAGGCTGACGCTTTGAGCGTCAGCCTGACTGTCATTGGAGCGGTAGATTAGAGCTTGCGATTTTTAAAGGGCGACTTTAGTCACGTTTGTCCCAGCCTTAACAATATAGATTCCTTTGTTGAGATTGCTGATGTAAGTATCATTACCCCTATAGATAAGTTGTCCGCTTGTGTTGAAGACCTCAACCTCTCCTGCATATCCATTCACAACTATTGTACCGTTATTAACAGTTATGTTTGAATTGGTATTTGAATTTACATCTTCAATCCCTGAAAAGTCCATTTCTTCTATGTGCCAAAAATTTCTCCAAGGGTCTACCTTTTCATACGCAGCAAGACTCCCTTTAGGAACATATAGCGTAGCTTCCATAAGTACTACATCGGGAAAATATGGATTACATTCAATAGGCTCATCGCACATGTTGTAAATAACATTTAGAGCATTACTGTAGTCGAATGCTTGCACGCCAATACTGGTCACTGAGTTAGGAATACTAACCTGAGTAAGTGATTCGCAGCTAAAGAATGCTACTTCACCAATACTAGTCACTGAGTTAGGAATATCAATCTGAGTAAGAGATTTACATCCATAGAATGCTCTATAACCAATATTGGTCACTGTGTTGGGAATATCAAATGTCTCAGTCTTTTTACCTTCGGGATATTGTATCAGCGTGGTTTTGTCCTTTGAATATAAGACCCCATCCATAGAACTGTAGGTAGGGTTATTTTCTTCCACGTTTATTGCTGTAAGTGATGAACAGTATCCGAATGCCCAACCACTAATACTGGTCACTGAGTTAGGAATATCTACCTTCGTGAGTGATGTGCAGCCCAAGAATGCATCATGACCAATACTGGTTACTGAGTTAGGAATGTTAATATGAGAAAGTGATGAACAATTGCGGAATGCATCTTCACCAATACTAGTCACTGAGTTAGGAATATTAACCTGAGTAAGTGATGAACACCATGAGAATACTCTATCGCCAATACTAGTTACTGAGTTAGGAATATTAATCTGAGTAAGAGATTTACATCCTTTGAATGCATTACTACCAATACTGGTCACTGAGTCAGGAATACTAACCTGAGTAAGTGATGTGCAGTCGTCGAATGCCCAACCGCCAATATAAGTTACTGAGTTAGGAATATTTACCTGAGTAAGTGATGTGCAGCCGGAGAATGCACTCTCGCCAATACTAGTAACTGAGTTAGGGATATTAATCTGAGTAAGTGATGAACAGTATCCGAATGCCCACTCACCAATATTAGTCACTGTATAAGTTTTACTATTGTGTATGATTTTTTTTGAATATTAATGACTCCAGAAATGTCGGATTTGTTTTGCTCGCCGACAACGACAGTACGGTCTTCTTCTGACAAAATAGAATATTTTATTCCATCAACTTCAAATGCATTCATTGGCATTGACACAAACAAAACCACGAACGCTAATAATGGTTTAATCAATTTTGTTTTCATCTCTAGGTAAATCAATTTCGGTTAATATTGGAAGTCCTGATTCATCGGCAATCTCTTTAATGCGCGCTGCGTTAGAACTTTCATAAAAGCATGAGATGCCGGTCAGTAAGTTTTCTCTCAAAAGCTTTTCAAGAAAACCAAGCAACTGCTCTTTGGGGAGTTGCTGTTCATATAGGAATGAAAAAGTAGGCATAGCTTGATTTTAATTATAACCACACAAACTTTTTAAGTGAGAAAATCAGTTCTCTATCATTACCAAATAGCTTGATATTGGTAACTTCTTTGCTCTCCTTGCATAGCTTGTTTACATCAAGATAAGTTCTAATCAATAGTTGCACACAATCTTGGTCAAGCACGTTCCCTTTGTAAAGATTCATCATCGAAAGATTACGAATCCAATGAGTATTGCCATCATACTCAAATTCAATCAAATAATCGTTTTGATTCATACTGTATCTATTCCTGAACTCCCGACAGGAATTTTCACAATAAGACATAAAAAGGTGTGGGAGTTGTATCTTGTTTTATCCGTAATTCAGGTCTTGGTCTACCTTCTCCATAGATAAAACAATAGCCCCACACCGAGTATGCATATAATCCGCCTTTCGGGGCAGGGTATAGGCAACCGATGCAGGTGCTATTGCCAATCTTATCTTCATGGAGTTTCAGACGACCAAGTTTGAATTACGAAGATAAAATTTCAATAACACCTTTATATTAAATAAGTGGTGAATCCGCTGACTACGACTCTTCGCATGGGATTCGCCACAAAGATAATAAAAAAAGGGGTCAGTAGAAAAATATTGGGGATAAATAATTTTGAAGGCCAAAGTTTA
>CAJUCI010000011.1 GCA_910584825.1 uncultured Duncaniella sp.
CAATAAACTTTGGCCCTCAAAATTATTTATCCCCAATGTTTTTCTACTGACCCAAAATATTGCAACAAATAGTACACTTTTAGTACACATTTTAAAAAGAAATAACGACAGCTAATCAAATCGATTGCTGTCGTTATCAGTACCCGGACCCGGGCTCGAACCGGGATGGGTTGCCCCAACGGTGTTTGAGACCGTCGCGTCTACCGATTCCGCCATCCGGGCGATGGTGTTGCCTCTGCGTCAGGTGTGACAACGGGGCGCGGTTGGTTTTGCGTGGCAAAGGTAGTGAGTTTTTTCCGTTCACGCAAATTATATAAACCATAATGGCCATAAAATCATGCGGGACATGTATTTTTTATGGCCATTATGGTGGTGGATGTCGGTGTTCAGGATGTGATTTCAGTACACGCGGGTCAAGGCTCGGTGACCTCGTCGGGGTGAGTGTACCAGCGCGAGTACATGAGATAGTTGCGGGCTATCTTGGTGTTGAGTTCGCGCGAGGTCTCGGGGTCGACCATCTTGATGAATTTGGCCGGCGCGCCTCCCCACAGTTCGTTGGGGCCTATCTTGGTGCGTGACAGCACTACCGAACCGGCGGCCACGAGTGCGCCTTCGCCTACCTCGGCATCATCCATCACCACGGCTCCCATGCCTATGAGCGCGAGGTCGTGGATTTTGGCTCCGTGGATGGTGACGTTGTGGCCGATGGACACGTCGTTGCCTATCTCGATGGTTGATTTCTTGTAGAGCGTGTGGAGGACTGAGCCGTCCTGTATGTTCACGCGGTTGCCGATGCGGATGGAGTTTACGTCGCCGCGCAGCACGGTGTTGAACCATACGCTGCACTCTTCGCCCATCTCTACGTCGCCGACTATGGTGCAGTTTTCAGCCAGGAATGTGTCACGGCCTATCTTGGGGGAGAAGCCCCTTACGGGTATTATCAGTGGCATCTTGAGAATTAAAAATTAAGAATTTAAAATTAAAAATTGTTTTGGCCCGGTGCTATTCCGAATTAAAGCGGGGCGCAGGCATCGGCGAGCCAGGCGCGCTCGTCGGGGGTGAGCGAGGGGGCGAGGCGGTCGTAGACGGTGCGGTGATAGTTGTTGACCCACGCAATCTCATCGGCTGTCATGATGGATGTGTCGAAGAGGTCGCGGTCAAACGGGCACATGGTTACGGTCTCGAAGGCGAGGAATCGGCCGAATGCCGTGGTCTCGTAGGGGACGGTGAGCACGAGGTTTTCGCAACGTATGCCATACTTGCCTTCGATATATACGCCCGGCTCGTTGGATGTGAGCATGCCCGGGAGGAGGGGTGTCATGGTGTCGTTGAGGCGGATGCTCTGCGGGCCTTCGTGGACGTTGAGGAAGTGGCCTACGCCGTGGCCGGTGCCGTGGAGATAGCTCTTGCCCTCTTTCCATAACGGCATGCGGGCCAGCGCGTCGAGCTGATGGCCGCGGGTGCCTTCGGGGTAGACTGCGGTGGCGATAGCTATGTGGCCTTTCATCACGAGGGTGAAATCATGGCGCATTTCGGCGGTGGGTGTGCCGAGGGCTATGGTGCGGGTGATGTCGGTGGTGGCGTCGAGATAGTTTGCGCCCGAATCGATGAGCAGCAGGTTGCCCGAGGCAAGCGGGGTGTCGGTCTCGGGGGTGGCCGAGTAGTGGACTATCGCGCCGTTGGGGCCGAAGCCGCAGATGCTCTCGAAGCTGAGGTCGAAGCACAGCGGGTCGGTGCGGCGGTTGCGCTCGAGTATGTCGGCCACGCCAATTTCGGTGAGGGGGCGGCCCGAGGCGACAGTCTCTTTAACCTCCTTGATTGAGCGCACCATGTACACGCCGTCGCGCACGTGGGCGTCGCGTATGCCCTGCATCTGCACTTCGTTTTTCACGGCCTTGGGCAGGGCTATGGGTGAGTCGCCGAGCATGCAATGGCCCTGAAGAGCCGAGGCCACCGCGCCCGAAGCGCGTGCGCCGCTAAGGAGCACTGTAACATCTTTGGGTACTGAGGCAAGATAGTCGAGAGCCGAGCCGTAAGCGGCTGTGTCGACACCTGCCTTGCGGAGATATTCCGAAACTTCGGGTGTGAGCTTCGCGCCGTCGATGAAGAGTCGGGCCGAGTCAGAGCCTACGTAAAGGAATGCTGTGGCTACGGGATTGCACGGAACATCGGTCGAGCGGATGTTGAGCACCCACGCTATCTCGTCGAGGGCCGAAGTGAAGTATGCGTCGGCTCCGGCCTCTGCCGTGTCGCGGCGCAGGTCGGCGAGCTTGGCTTCCGCGCTCTTGCCAGCATATTTCACATCGTGGACAAACACCGGGCCGTCGGGCAGAGCGGGGCGGTCTGACCACACACGGTCGATAGGGTCAAAGTTCACGTCGAGTTTCAGCCCGTGGAGGCTAAGGACGGTGCGCAGACGGGCGGTATCGTCGGCTGACATGAGCAGACCGTTTACGCCGACTGTGTCCCCCTCGTGGAGCGTGGTGGCGAGAAATTCGTTGACCGTGGGTGTGCCCGGTAGTCCCTCCTTCATCAGTTCGATGCCCGCGTCCTTGGTCTGGGCCTCGCCTTGGAGGAAATAACGGCTGTCCACCCAAAGGTATGCCCCCTTGTCGGTGATGACCAGTATGGCGGCCGAGCCGGTGAAACCAGTGAGGAAGCGCACCGTGTGCCAGTGTGCCGATATGTATTCGCTCAGATGAGGGTCGGTGCGGGGCACGATAGCGGCCTTGACTCCCGCGCGGGCCATCTCGTCGCGAAACGCCTGAATGCGTCGGATGCTTGTGTCAGCTGACATGATTTATCAAAGTTTTTTAAGGTAAAAATGTTCTTGTATCCGCAAATTTACGATTTATTGAGTGGAATGCCAAGAGTACGGGCGGGTAAAAAACACTTGGGGCGGTTGAGATGTTATAAAGGTATATTCACCTTTTCACGTTACAAAAACAACTATGCGATTATGAGAAGAAGGAAATTATTCACGCTCGTGTGCGCGTTGTGTGCGGCTGTGGTGCTGTCCATGACGCTTCCGGCGTGCGGTACCATTCACAGCCACTGGGGAGTGGAGCATGAATACGACTTCCCCGACGGCGGCCACCATCACTACAAACACAAGAAACACAAACATAAGAAACATAAAAAGCACCACAAACATCACCATCACGATGACGACGATGATGATGATGATTGAGCGGGTGAATATACACCAAAATCGCTCCGGCACCTCTATTGAAGTGGTGGAGCGATTTTGTAATCGTAAATATGTGGTGCAGACCCTATGCCTTCACAATAAAAGGCTTGTCAATGATTGAAGAGAAGTAGACCGGAGGCAACACGAAACCGTTAAGTGGGGTGTTGTTGGTCTTTGTAAATATAACTCCACGGAGTGAGCCGTAACATAGTGAGGCAAATTGGATAAGCAGTGGTACGTCAAATTCGATGACTCCGTTGTGTCTCAGTGTCTCTACCGATTCAGGTTGTATGTCAAAATAACTCCTGAGTTCAGCGCGTAGCATAGGTGAGTCATCGTTATTGGACAGTGTCACGGAAACGCTGCTGCATATGATGTGTTGCTCCGTGTCATATGAGAATTGTGCAGCTGTCTGAAACTGTGCATTATCATTTGTCGGAGTGCAGTTTTCATCGAAAATGGCAAATTGCTCAAGTTCGATTCTGATATATCGATATTTAATTTGCGTCATGGAGTCGTTGTATTTTATGCTGCGTCAGAATCACTAAAATCGCATGAGTTGAAAGACTTCTGCATATCGTAGTATCTCTGGCTGTTGACAGTCTTTTCTGAAAACTCTACATATTGCGGGCGGAATTGTATGACGGTCTTCGTTACATAAGGTTGTGCTACCGAGATAAGCGTGGAGCCGATTGAGGACTGGAGCTTGCATATTGTCTCGAGCGTAAGGTTTTCACGACCTTTAAGCAGTTTGCCGATATATGCGGGCGATACTCCCATCTTTTCAGCAAGCTCCTTTTGGCTCATGCCGTTGTTTCGAAGATAATAGTGCACGGCGAGCGCAATATCCTGTGACATCCTTAGCCATTCACGGTTTTCCTTGCGAAACCGGGCTTTGTCTTTGGCTCTTTCGCTTCTTGGTGTAGCCATTTCAGCCAGTTTTTCTAAATCGAATGCCATATTATTACGTTTTTTTCAGTGTTTAGATATCGTTGCTGTCAGATATGCCATTGCGTAAAAGGTAATCTTTGACACGGTCAATGTTTTGAAGTGCATGGTCCTTAAGCTCAGGCGAGTCTTGTATCTTTTTAGCCAGTTTTATTCCTCCGCCGGTAATCAGATAGCAGTTTGGCTTCATACGTATTGCATACATCCTAAGGAGTGAGGGCCTGTATGGACCATATGACTTCATTGCCGCAATCTCAAGCTCATATTTGTATTTCCCTTCAAGGTAGTGAAACAGGGAATCGAAATCTGGTTTGGTGCCGTTGTCCGAGTTATCAGCGAGTGCTTCAAATTGATTTTCCAGTTCCTCAGCTTCTGACATGACTTGTTTTGCGGCATCCTCGGGATTTTGGATTTGAATCCATGTGTCTGACTGCAGGTAGTCCTGATTGTCACACATGAACCCGGTCACATATTCCGGGTCATTCCATGCATCAAAAAGTCGGTCATATTCGTTATCCTCCTCGGCATCGTAATGGATGCTGTAGATATATGGAGGAAATATTGAATCAATGACCATCTTGAAACTGATATTTATATGGCAAAAGTACTATATAAATATCGAAGAAACAAATTTTTAACCCCAAAAATAAACTTATAGGTTTATTTTTTACTTGTCAGTCGGGGTGCTTGAGGAGGACGGAGCGGAGGGCGCGGCGTGAGGAGACGCGGATTTCGGTAGGGGTGTATTCGAGGATGCCCTGGGCGCGCATGGAGTCGAGCGCGGCTATGAACGATGACCGCTGCACGCCGAAGATGGAGTAGAGGTCGCGGTGCTTGGCCGAAAGGACTATGTCATCGGAGTCCATCTGCGTGAGGGCGATTATCCAGAACGCTATGCGCTCCTCAAGCGAGCCTGAGGTCACGGCCAGCATGCCGTCGACGGCCTTTTGGGCGTTGGTCGACAGGATGTTGAGATAGTTGAATAGGAATACGTCGTCGCGCTGGAGCAGCGGTATGAGGTCTTTCTTCTCAATCTGCATCACCGACACGGTGTCGATGGCCACGGCTGTAGCGGGATAGAGCGTATTGCGCCCGAACAGGAAGTCGGGCGATATGACGGCGGGTGCTTTGAGGGTCTGGCTCACGCGCACGCGGTCGCTCTCGTTGCGTATGGTGAGGCGTACACTGCCTGAGATTACAAACTTGATGTGGGTGCAAGGCTCGCCGGCGTTAAGCATCGGCTCCCCGGGGAGATATTTGAGAAACGCGAGTCGGGTATTGCCCACTATCTCTGACAGGCGCGAGTAACTGACCCCTTTGAAGAGGGGGAGCGTCATCAGATTTTCATACATGCTGTTAGGTGCCATGATTGTGTTGCGGGCTATCGGTTAGGTAATGGAGAAGTTGTTAAACCGGTTTTTATAATTTTAACGCTTTGCGGCGGCATTTGGTTTTTCGGCATCGCGTTTAGTCTTGAAATACAGCTGGGCCGAGTTGATGGTGTTCTGCCAAGCCACGTATGCGGCGGGGGCGACTGAGGCTATGGGGTGGAGATAGGTGAGTGCCATCCATATGGCCAGGACGGTGTTTTTCTGCCCGAGACCCTGCGCTCCGGCTATCTTGTCGCCACAGCGTCGGCCAATGCGCCGACCTATGTAGAACTGTCCGCAGCATGCCACGAGCGAGAGTGCGGCGAGCCACAGCATCTCGGGTATCATCTCGGCCGGCTCCGACATGATGAAGCTGACGGCACGGCCCACGACGATGAAAAGCGACACGGCCCATATGTAGAACGACAGCGATTGGTGAGACGCTATCGTGGAGTGCACCTTGGGCATGTAATGCATGAGAGCGAGGGCTGTGAAGAGCGGCAGTATTATCAGCGGCACCACACGGGTGGCTATGAGCGTCAGCGACTCAAAGAAATTGATGTCAGCCTCCGAGCCCATGAGTGTGAAGAGTAGAGGAGCGAGCACGGCCACGGTGACGTTTGATACGATTGAGAATGTGGCCAGTCTCGGCACACTTCCGCCAAGCATGCCTGTGATGACGGGTGCGGCGGTAGCCGTGGGGCAGAAGATGCATATGAATGTGCCTTCGGCCAGTTCGCGGCTCAGCGGCAGCAGGGCCAGGTAGGCGGCTATGGCTCCGAGGGTCTGCACGGCGATGAGTATGCCCGAAAGGCGCGTGATACGAAACTCTCTCGGCTTGACACGGCAGAACGTGATGAGGAGCATTATGAAGATGAGGTAGGGCGCGATAAAGGCTATGGCGTCGATGAAGTTGTGAAACAGCAGTCCGCCCAGCATCGCTATAGGCAGCATCCAGGGTTTGAGACGCTGACGGAATTGTGATACGTTCATATTCTATGGTCCGGCTCAGGGGTCGGAGGCCCGATAATTGAAAAATCGGCACAAAATTAGCGAAAAAATTACTAAGTTTGTCATACAAAATCCGATAACACTGCAGATATGGCTGACAACTACCTTGAAAGGCGCATGGAGGAATACCGCTCGGGGCGGCTCGCCTCCAAGAGCCGTACCACCCCATCGATGCGTTCGCCGCGCAAGAATAACGAACTGGTGCTGAGATACGAACCTATGGTCACCGTTATGATGGCAGATGAGGTCAGGCCTCTGCTCTCGGCTGCGGTCGCCGCCTTTACGGCTGTAGGGTGCAGGGTGGCATTCATGGCGGGTGACGTCAAAAGTTCGACCGAGCTTGCCCAACGCACCGGCTCACGGTATTATCCGCCGTCGGTCGCGCCGTCGGATATGATGGCCGACGTGGCATCGCGGTGGGGCGAAGTCGAGGTAGCGGTAGTGTTTGGTGGCGACACACCTCTCGCAGAACTGTCTTTGCCCGAAGGTGTGCGTGTGATTGATGCCGCGAGCCTTGAAGCCTCCATCCCCTCGTGCATGCTGACGGACATTCCGCCCTCGCGCCTCGCTCGCCACATCCTTTACCTCGCCCACCCCGACAACGCTTTTCTGCTTGATAGGTAAAGGTTTTTTGCGTAACTTTGCAGAAATATTAACCGCAAATTAAAAAATACCGAATATAAATGGCACTACAGTGTGGCATCGTCGGACTCCCCAATGTGGGCAAGTCGACGCTTTTTAACTGTCTATCCAACGCTAAGGCCCAGTCGGCCAACTTCCCTTTCTGCACCATCGAGCCTAATGTGGGCGTGATTACGGTGCCTGACGAGCGTCTCAACAAGCTCGTGGAGATGTGCAATCCCCGCTCGGTGGTACCCGCCACTGTCGAGATTGTCGACATCGCCGGACTCGTGCAGGGCGCGAGCAAGGGCGAGGGTCTGGGCAACAAGTTCCTGGCAAATATCCGCGAGACTGACGCCATACTCCACGTGCTCCGCTGTTTCGACGACGACAACGTGACCCACGTGCACAACACCGTCGACCCCGTGCGTGACAAGGAGATTATCGACTATGAGCTGCAGCTCAAGGACCTCGAGACCATCGAGAGCCGCATCGCAAAGACTCAGAAACAGGCTCAGACCGGCGGCGACAAGGTGGCCAAGATGCAGTATGAGGTGCTGAAGAAATATCAGGAGGCACTCCAGCAGGGCAAGCCCGCGCGCACAGTCACGCTCGAGACTCCCGACGAGCAGCGTTTTGCCCGCGACCTCTTCCTGCTTACCTCCAAGCCCGTGATGTACGTCTGCAACGTTGACGACGCATCGGCCGCCGAGGGCAACAAGTATGTCGAGGCAGTGCGCGAGGCCATCAAGGACGAGGATGCCCAGCTGCTCATCGTGGCCGCCCAGACCGAGAGCGAGATAGCCGAACTCGACACATACGAGGAACGTCAGGAATTCCTGGCCGAGATAGGTCTGCAGGAGTCAGGCGTGGCCCGACTTATCCGCGCCGCCTATGCCCTGCTCAACCTTCAGACCTTCTTCACAGCCGGAGCCGACGAGGTGAGGGCCTGGACATTCATGCGTGGCAGCAAGGCCCCGCAGTGTGCCGGCATCATCCACACCGACTTCGAGAAAGGCTTCATCCGCGCCGAGGTAATCAAGTATGACGACTTCGTCACACTCGGCTCGGAAGCCGCCGTGCGCGAAGCCGGCAAGATGGCCATCGAGGGCAAAAACTACATAGCCCAGGACGGCGACATCATGCACTTCCTCTTTAATGTGTGATAGAATCATCGCATAGCTTTTAGTTTAGATGGTATCGATAAAGGCTAAACCGTTTTTGAAATGGGCCGGAGGCAAAACTCAGTTGCTTCCGACCCTTGAATCTTTTTTGCCAGTAGAATTGCAAAGTAAGAAAACGGTTACTTATATTGAACCATTTATCGGCGGCGGTGCGATGCTTTTTTCAGTGTTGCAGAAGTATTCTAATATCAAGAAAGCCGTTATATGTGATATAAATATACATCTCATCAAAGCGTATGTGGCTGTTCGGAATGCACCTCAAGAACTTATCGGATTTCTTGCAAATATTCAATGTAGATATTATGCGTTGACGAAAGAGGAGGATAGAAAAGATTTCTATCTTAATATGAGGGATAAGTTTAATAATGGTAATTTATCTGATATAGAGGAGGCGGCATATCTGATTTTTTTGAATCGGACTTGTTTTAATGGACTATATAGAGAAAATTCCAAAGGTCTTTTTAATGTCCCATTCGGCAGATACTCAAACCCGACGATATGTGATGACAGTTTGATATTGTCTGACAGTGCGGTATTACAAAAAGTGGATATTATCCATGACGATTTTTCCAATACCGAGTCGTTTGTTGATGGGTATACATTGGTGTATTGCGATCCGCCTTACAGGCCATTAAATGCGACTTCAAACTTTAATTCATATGTAAAGGTCGCATTTAATGATGATGAGCAGGTGCGATTGAAAATGTTTGTTGACAAGCTAAGTGCCAATGGATGTCATGTAATGCTCAGTAACTCAGACAGTAGAATGGGTGACGAAAATCGTGACTTTTTCGATGAACTATATCGTGAATATATCATTGAGAGAGTATTTGCGAAAAGATGTATCAATGCCAATCCGAAAAAGAGAGGAGCTCTTACGGAATTGTTGATACGTAATTATAAGGATTGTATAGGTTAATCAAGAATAAATTAAGATCAGTAAATATGTCTGGACGCTTTCAAGATTTTCTACAGCCATTAAAGGAAACACATTTTGCGCTTAAAGACTACGTGGATTTCGATAAGGTGATAGCAAATGTTGATTCAATTTCCATAAAATTGAATCAATTGAACTATCTGATTGGTCAGCATGACATGGCTGAGGCTGTGTCAAAATTATGGAACGAAAATCCAAAGGCATTTTCGGTATTGGATATCCTAATAGCCGTAAGGTCCAAAGATAATAAAAAGGCTATTGATGAAAATGGCAATGTTGTATCGCTTACGAGCTATTTTGAATCGCCACAACAGGTTACTGAATTTTTGGATAATACCGGCTTGACGGAAGTGCTGCAATCCAAGCAAATAAAGAACCTTGTGGATTACGTCTTTGGTATAGAAGTGGGGCTTGATTCTAATGCTCGTAAGAATCGTGGCGGCCATATTATGGAGAAATTAGTGGCAGATGCCTTTAAGTCCAATGATATTGAATTTGACCAAGAGGTATATTCGTCAGATTTCCCGGAGATAATGAAGGTGTTGGGAACTGATAAGAAACGGTTTGATTTTGTAATAAAGACTTCTTGCAAGACCTATCTCATAGAAGTTAATTTTTATTCCGGAGGTGGCTCCAAGCCTAACGAAGTGGCTCGTTCATATACTGAGATTGGCCCAAGGATTAATTCTGTGTCGGGCTTCGAGTTTGTTTGGATAACTGATGGAATCGGCTGGAAGTCCGCCAAGAACAAGTTGGAGGAAGCCTTTGCATATATACCATCGATATATAATCTTACGACGTTGCATGATTTCATACGACAAATAAAAGAATAACAGCAATGTCAAATATCATACCATATTATAAGTCGTCTGACAGGGCTTTCACTATATTAAATGGTGATTGTTTTGATTTGCTCGGTCGTTTCGACTTTAAATTTGATATGATTTTTGCTGACCCTCCATACTTCTTGTCTAACGGAGGCATCAGTTGTCAGGCTGGTAAGGTTGTTTGTGTAGACAAAGGAGACTGGGATAAGTCGCGTAGTACGGAGGACATTCAGAAATACAATAATGAGTGGCTGCGATTATGCAGAGATAAATTGAAGGATAATGGTACCATTTGGATATCGGGCACATATCATAATATATTTTCAATTGCGATGTCTCTATCCAATCTTGGATATCGCATCTTGAATGTTGTGACATGGGCTAAGACTAATCCTCCGCCTAATATATCTCGCAGATTCTTCACGTATTCCACTGAGTTTGTAATATGGGCCCGCAAGCAGCAAAAAGTCCCGCATCAGTATAATTATGACCTTATGCGTCAAATAAATAATGGCAGGCAGATGAAAGATGTCTGGCATATGCCGGCAATCGGACGTTGGGAGAAATCTTGCGGAAAGCATCCTACGCAAAAGCCCTTGGCTCTTGTGTTAAGAGCGATACTTTCATGTACTTCCTCCAATGATTGGATACTGGACCCGTTTGCAGGCTCTTCAACTACCGGCATTGCTGCAAATATTTGTGGTCGGAGGTATCTTGGTATTGAACAAGAGGTTGAGTATGCTGATTTAGGACGACGTAGAAAAGAGGAGTTAAACGATAATAGTGTTTTGAATAAATATATATCAAAACTTGAAGATTTAAAATATTACTATAAAGGCTATATGTCTGAACCTGAATGTGAGTACGGTTCGGATTTACCATTTTAAAAACCTGAAATATGAAAACTATTGCTTTAGGATTGACTGCTGTCGCGCTGGCTTCTTTGGGTGCTGGGGCGAAGTCCCCTGAGGGGGGATATGTGCTGCATTATGACAGCCCGGCACGGTATTTTGAGGAGGCTATGGTGATTGGCAACGGCACTATCGGTGCCATTGTATACGGCGGCACTGACAAGGACCGCTTATCACTCAACGATATAACCCTCTGGACGGGTGAGCCTGAGAAGGGGGTGACGACGCCCGATGCTTACGAGGCTCTGGCCGACATACGCGCCGCGCTCGACCGCGAGGACTACCGCCTGGCCGATTCGCTCCAGCTCAAGGTGCAGGGCCACTACAGCGAGAACTATCAACCCCTCGGCACACTCACCATTACCTATAAGGACGGCGACAGGAAGACCGATGCCTACAAGCGCGGACTTGACCTGCACACGGCCACGGCATTCACGTTTGCCGACTTCGCCGGTGATGCTTCCGACCGCCGTCTGACTACGTATTACGCATCGGCCCCGGACTCGGTGATGGTCATTCAGGTGCTTTCCTCCACGCCGTTCAGTGCGAATATCGCGCTTGACTCCCAGTTGCCGCACACCACCGTGGCCAAGGGGGATGCAATCACCTCTACAGGCTATGCCGCCTACCTGTCGTTGCCCGGCTATACCTCGTTTGAGGAGAAACTTCGCTACGACCCCGAGCGCGGCACACGTTTCTGCACCATCGTCAAGGCCGAACCTGTCGGTGGCGGCAGTGTGACTCCGCTGGCCGACGGCTCGCTCGATGTCACCGACTGCTCCGCTCTCACGCTCTACGTTACCAACGCCACGAGCTTCAACGGATTTGACAAAGACCCGGCCAAGGAGGGCAAGCCTTACCGTGAGATGGCCGAGGCGCGCATACGCAATGCGTCGGCCAAGGGGGTCGAGGCTCTGCGCACTGCCCAGCAGGCTGACTACACGGCCCTCTTTGACCGTGTGCAGCTCAACTTAGGCACAACTCCCGACTCGATAGCCAAGCTCCCCACCGATGTGCAGCTGCTGCGCTATGCCGACCTGGGCGAGCGCAACCCCGACCTCGAGGAGCTGTATTTCAACTACGGACGCTATCTGCTCATCTCATGCTCGCGCACCGAGGGTGTACCGGCCAATCTGCAGGGCCTTTGGAACGAGTATCTCCTGCCGCCGTGGAGCAGCAACTACACCACTAATATAAATGTTGAGGAGAACTACTGGCCGGCCGAGGTGACCGCTCTTGGCGAGCTTCATGCCAAGGCCATGATACCCTGGATTGCCAATCTGTCAAAGGGGGGTAAGGAGACTGCAAGGCATTATTATGGTGTCGGCACGGGCTGGGCTCTCGGCCACAATTCCGACATATGGGCCATGACCAATCCCGTGGGCCTCAACTCGGGCGACCCTGTTTGGGCCAACTGGGGGATGGGCAGTGCGTGGGTGGCCTCGCATATATGGGAGCATTATCTCTTCACGCAGGACCGCAAATTCCTTGAGGAATATTACCCGGTGCTCAGAGGGGCGGCACGTTTCTGCCTCGGTTCGCTCATCGAGAAGGATGGCGAGCTGATTACCTCACCATCCACCTCGCCCGAAAACAAATATGTGACCGACGAGGGCTATCACGGCGCGACGCTCTACGGCGCGACAGCTGACCTTGCTATGGCCCGCCAGTGCCTCATGGACACCCGTGACGCCGCCCGTGTGCTGGGTGTGGACGAGAGCCTGCAGGAGCGTATCGACTCGGTACTGCCCCGTCTGCGTCCCTACAAGATTGGCCGTAAGGGCAATCTGCAGGAGTGGTATCACGACTGGGAGGACGAGGACCCGACTCACCGCCATCAGTCGCATCTCTACGGCCTCTTCCCTGGCCGTCACCTGTCGGTCGACTCTACCCCCGACCTTGCCCGCGCTGCCGCTCGCACCCTTGAAATCAAGGGTGACAACACCACCGGCTGGAGCACCGGCTGGCGCGTGAACCTCCTCGGCCGACTGCGCGACAGCGACAAGGCATACAGCATGTATCGCCGTCTGCTCCGCTACGTGTCGCCCGACAATTATCAGGGCCCCGACAAACGTTCGGGTGGAGGCACGTATCCCAATCTGCTCGACGCACATGCGCCGTTTCAGGTTGACGGCAATTTCGGCGGCACAGCCGGAGTGGCCGAGATGCTGATGCAGTCCACCCCCGAGAGCATCATCCTGCTCCCCGCGCTCCCCGCGCAGTGGAGTGACGGCAGCGTCAAGGGACTTCATGCCCGCGGCGGATATATCGTAGACATGGAGTGGAAAGATGGTAAAGTGACCTCGCTCACCGTGACCTCGCTTGCCGGCAACCCCACGGTCATCTCAGGCGGTGGACTTGCCTCGCCCATAAGCATTGACATCAAGGCCGGCGAAAGCCGAAAATTGATTTAAGCAAGCAGAGCCAACGTTCCAAAAAGGGACATAAGGACATAAGATACAAAAGCGACATAAGTCTTTAAATAAGTCACCGACTTGTCAAGAATTTAAATTTTTAATTTTAAACTTTAAATTCTTAATTTTAAAAGACTTATGTCGCTTTTGTATCTTTTGTCCTTATGTCCCTTTCTTGAATTGGGATATACTACCTTTTTACAGGGTATTTAGCGTTAACAAGCTATATGTGACGGAGTTAATTTACCCCCCCGATAACCACAATGCGTTGTTTGCCAATACGATAGCAATCGTTGTGGTATCAATCTTGCCGCCGAGGCTCGCACGGAGTAATTCCAGTATGCGGGCCTTGCGCTTTTTTACGGTTATTTCCGCCACCCCGAGCCTCGCGGCTATCTCGGCGTTTTTCAACCCCTCCTCAAAACTCATTCTCAGCAGGGCGCGGTCCTCGACCGACAGCGACTCGATGGCGGCATAGAGCGCGTCGAGCGTCTCATGCTCGATAAGTGCGCGGGTGTGGTCGGCCTCGAGCGTGTCGGAGTCGGATACCACCTCATAATTGCGCTTGGCAGAGAGGCGGCGCAGGGCCGAGACGGAGCGGTTGCGTATGCAGGCGAGTATGTGGGCACGCCAGCGGGCTGCGCTGTCAAACGTATGCCGTTTCTGAAACGCGTCAATCACGGCATCCTGCACGCAGTCCTCGGCCATCCATTCCAGTTCCTGCCCGAGCAGCCTGCGCCCATACATCAGCAGTCCGGGATAATAACGCTCATAGAACGGCGTCATTTTTCCCGCGACAAACATACGGAATATGTCGTCAGCTGATGTCATTGATAGATGTATTCAATACATGTTTCGGCAAAAATAGTATTTTTTGAAATGAAAACATGACAAAAATCAAATGAAAAATGAGAAAACGTGCATTTTTTGAGAAAAAATGAAAAAAATAATGCTTTTTTGATATACTTTTTATTCCTTTTTGCGAATATTGGATAAAAACTACACTTATTAACCAAATTATCACAAAATGAATCTGAGATTCGTAAAATCGGTATCAGCCATAATGTTTGCCGGAGCATTGCTGGCATCGTGTACTGACAACAACGGGCCGTTGCTCAAGGGACACATTGAGGGACTCGGAGAAAAGTCTGATGTATATCTGGTCTATTCCTTTGACGGAGATGTCCAGTCAAATGTATATGATAAGGTGCAGCTTGATTCGCTTGGCGATTTCGAGTTCAATCCTCAGCTGCCCGAGGGGGTAGACTTCATGGAGGTGGAGATAAGCGTCGATGGCGTCAACTACGGTGCGTATGTCGAGCGTGGAGCCACATCGGAAATGAGCCTGACCCTTCCGGCCGAAGGTGACGAATATGGCAAGATGACCTTTACCGGCGACAATGCCGACATCAGCAACGCCGTCAATGTCGCCACCCAGGCTTATGACTTCATGCGCTACTTCTCGATGGAGCCTGGCGAAGGAAAGACCAACGAGGAATACGCCGCCCTGCTTGAGAGCGAAAACTCACGCGTTGCATCGGCTCTGGCCGGTATCGGTGACAGCGAAAAGAAGGAGTATTATACCCGGCTTTACGACCTCAAGTATCTCGGCGAGAAGATGTCCATTCTAAGCAACAAGCTCTACAGTGAGGGCGTAGCGTATGCCGATATGACAAACAATCCCGAATACAAGGCACTTTTTGACCGTATCGACATCTCCGACCCCATGATGGCAAAGGCCAATCTGATTGTGGTGTGGGTCAACCGTAATCAGCCCTACAATATGGACTGGGAAAATCCCGATGTGGACAGCCTCATAATGAACCTCAACTTCATTGACGAGAACATCAAGGAGCCGGCCAACCGCCGCTCGGCCCTGCATTCGGCCCCGTTCATGTATCTTGAGAAGTCCAAGCCCTCCAAGGCCGACGCCGCAAAATACATGGAGGCTTACAAGGCAGTGGCCTCAGACTATCCCGAAATCGTAGAGCACTACCAGGAGGTGGTCGACGGAATCGTTGAGCTTGAGGAGGGCGCGAAGATGCCCTACTATCCAGTGCTCACCGACACCGAGGGCCGTCAGGTCAAGCTTGAGGATTTGCTCGGCAAAGTTACCTATATCGACATCTGGGCCACATGGTGCGGCCCCTGCTGCCGTGAGATTCCTTATCTTGACAAGGTTGTGGAGCGGTTCAAGGGCAATGACAAGATACAGTTCATCTCCATCTCGGTCGACGACGACCTTGACGCGTGGCATAATAAACTTGAGGCCGATAAGCCCGCGTGGGCACAGTATGTCATCACCGGCGACGAGAAGAAATCATTCATGACCGCTATGGGCATTCAGGGCATACCCCGCTTCATACTCCTTGATGCCGAGGGCCGCTTCATCCAGAACGATGCCGTGCGTCCTTCTGACGACAAAATCGATGAGACACTCAAAAACGCGATAAAATAACTGACATGAACCGTATCAGTGAACTGTTACTGAAACGTGCCACAGGGAGTCTGACTACTGCCGAGACTGCCGAGCTTGAAGCATGGGCCGCCGAGAGTGACGCCAACCGTGAGCTGTATGCCCGGCTGACGTCGCCCGACGAGCTGAAGCGCACGCTCGACGTCTGGCAGATGGTCGATACCTCACGTCCGTGTGCCGCCGCCCAGCGCGTGGTCAACGCCATGCTCCTGCGCCGCAAGGCCAGGCTGGCGGGCTATGCTGCCGCCGCTATTGCTGTCATAGCCATAGGGTGGTGGGCAGTGACCGCGCCCGGCACTCAGGCCGATGGCACTGAGGGCTTGATGGCCGACAGCCCTGCCGCCGCCGACACAGTGCCCGACTTCAGGCCCGGTGTCACGCGTGCACTCATCACTGATGCGTCAGGCCACAAGGTAGTGCTTTCAGCCTCCGACACCGTCATGGTGGCGTCGGAGTATCTGCTTGCGTCAGGCACCGAGACAGCCGATAAGGTCGAAGACCTGTGTCTCGACGTGCCGCGCGGCAGTGAGTTCAAGCTCCAGCTTGAGGACGGCACCGAAGTATGGCTCAACTCCGATTCGCGCCTCTACTATCCCCGCACATTCAGCACCGACGAGCGTAGGGTGCGTGTGACGGGCGAGGCATACTTCTCAGTGGCTACCGACAGCCTGCGCCCATTCTATGTCGAGGCTGCCTCGCAGGAGATAAGGGTGTACGGCACCACATTCAATGTCCGCAACTATTCCGAGGAGCCAAATGTCTACACCACCCTCGAGGAGGGGTGCATCGCGCTGCGCAGGGCCGACAATATCGGGGGCGACGTGTTCCTGTCGCCGGGCCATCAGGCATCATTCAGTCTCGCCGACTCCAAGGTGAGAATGAGCGTGGTCGACCCCGAGGTCGTCACCTCGTGGCGCAAGGGGCGGTTCGTGTTTGAGAATCAGACACTGCTCCGCATCATGCAGGACTTGAGCCGCTGGTATGACTTCGAATACACATTTGCCGACCCGGCTCTTGAGCGCGAGGAGTTCATGGGCAGCATCCCGCGCTATGCCGATTTCACTACGGCCATCGCCATACTCGAGAAGTGTGGCGGCATACGCTTTACCGTCCAGGACGGACGGGTGTTCATATCGAACTGACCAACCTTTACTTATAATTCCAACCAATTACTTATCACAATTAAATGAAACACAGATTAATCGTGCTTATGATTGCGGTGTTGCTCGCCCCGATGGCGTTGCTCGCCCGCAATTATGACGTGTCATTCAACGGTGACACACCCGAGGCGGCTCTTCAGGCCATACGCAAAGCCACGGGTTATGAATTTGTCTATAACAAGAGCGTGCTCTCTGGCATCAACAAGATAGCCATCGGAGGCACGTATAACAACATGAGTCTCGAGCAGATACTCAACCGCGTGGTGACTCTGCAGATGGGGCTCGACTACGAGATTGTCGACAAGACCATCGTGCTGTCGCAGCCCAAGGAGGACCGCTGGTACAAGACCACGGTGACAGGCCAGGTGCTCGACGAGAACGAGGAGCCCCTGCCCGGTGCCTCCGTCTCGGTGCCCGGTACCAGGGTGGCAGTGGCCACTGACATCGACGGCCAGTTCTCGATACTCCTCGAGGGCAAATCGCCCCGCATCGAGGTGTCATACGTAGGCATGAAGGCCAAGACCGTAAAGATTAACCCCAAGTCGCCCTTCGTGGTGGTGAAGATGGAGTCTGACCCCACGCTCATGAACGAGGTGGTTGTGACCGGCTATCAGAACCTCAAGCGTGAGAATGCCACAGGTGCCTATCAGACCATCTCGCAGTCTGATATCGACCGCAGCTTCACCGGCACGGTCACCGACCGACTCGAGGGTAAGGTGCCCGGCCTTGTCACCTACAACAACGGCGACGGTCAGAAGATGACCATCCGCGGTCTCGGTTCGTTCCAGGCCAATACCCAGCCCCTCATCGTGGTTGACGGTCTGCCCATCGAGGGAGGCATCGAGACGGTCAATGCCTATGACATCGAGAACATCACCGTGCTCAAGGATGCCGCCGCATCGTCAATCTACGGTGCGCGTGCCGCCAACGGTGTGATTGTAATCACCACCAAGCGCGCCACGTCCGACAAGGTGTCAATCGACTTCAACACCGACATCACCCTCACCGAGAAGAACAATTACGACAACTACGGCTGGGCCACCGCAGCCGAGCTTATCGAGCTTGAGAGGTATAACTTCGACTACATGAAGAGCCGTCCCGACCAGGCCGCCATCAATAGCCTCGTGACCCGATACAACACCCGCCGCTCGAGAATGCCGAGTGCCATCCGTGCCCTCGTGGGCAACTATGTGGGCGACATTTCCGACAGCGAGCTTAACTCGACTCTCTCGGAATATGCCGGCAACGATTTCCGTTCGGAGTATCTCGATAATTTCGAGCGCGCACGCGTGCAGCAGCAGTACAACCTCGGTCTGCGCGTTCAGGGCCGTTCGCTCTCGTCAAGCATCGTGCTCAATTATGCCCATGACAATCTCGGTCAGGTGGGCAACAACAATTCTGCTGTGACATTCAAATATCGCGGCGACCTGAAGGTGACCAAGTGGCTTGACCTTGCCCTCGGTGCCAACGTCATCAGCGAGCGCGGCAAGGGTCACTATGGCCGTCCGAGCATAAACACTTATTCGCCCATCCGCTCGCTCTATAATGCCGACGGTTCGCTTGCCGACATGACCCAGGGCGTGTATGACGAGCTTCCCGCCATGTCCAATCCCGACTACGCGCTCAAGAGCATGTGGTACAATCCCCTGGCCGAGATTGACATGAACCCCGTCAACAACCGTCGCACCAACATCCGCACCTATCTGCAGGGCACTGTCAAGATTCTGCCCGGATGGACGGCCAACGCCATGTTCCAGTACGAGGATATATACTACAAGAGCAACACCCTCCGCGATGGTGAGTCGCAGGACATGCGTTCGCTCTACAACTTTTACACCGGCATGGGCCTTGAGGCTTATGAGGACTATGACGAGAACTGGGAGCCTATCACTGCCTATCGTGAGGCCGTGGTGCATTTCATCCCCGAGGGCGGTATCCTCAAGCAGTTCACTTCGGAGGGTGCATACTGGACATTCCGTGCCCAGACCCAGTACAGCCGCAAGATTTTCGAGAAGCACAATATCGATGCCGTGGCCGGTTTCGAGTATCGCAACTCGCGCGACAAGACATCCAACAATGTGCTGCTCGGTTATGACGACCAGACCCAGACCAACAAGAACGGTATTGTCAACTTCAAGACTCTCGCCGAGCAGAACCTCAAGCCCAGCGTGCTCGGCAGCGACTACTCGATGGTAGGCGCACCCTCGGGCGAGGATTTCTACACCAGCGATATCCTCCACCGCTTCTATTCGCTCTATTTCAACGCCAACTACACCTACGATTCGCGCTACTCCATCTCAGGCTCGTGGCGTCTTGACAAGACTGACCTCTTCGGAGCCGACCCGAAGTTCCGTGGCCGTCCGCTGTGGTCGGTGGGTGCGTCGTGGAACGCCCACAACGAGTCGTTTATGCGTGACATCACATGGATTGACGCCCTCAAGCCCCGTCTCTCCTACGGTCTGACAGGTAACATCGACTCGAGTGTGTCGTCATATCTCGTGGCCAAAATCGAATTTAACGACTACACCGGCAACAACTATGCCAGCCTACAGAATCCGCCGAACGACCAGCTGCGCTGGGAGAAGACCCAGACCTGGAATGCCGGTATCGACTTCTCGTTCCTCGGCTATCGCATCAGCGGTTCGTTTGACTATTACCACAAGCGCGGTTCCGACCTGCTCTGCGAGACCGACGTCGACCCCACCAACGGCATCACTTCGGTGACCATCAACAACGGCGAGTGCGTCAACCGTGGCATCGAGCTGCAGCTCAACGGCCACATCCTCGAGGCCCGCAACCGCGACCAGGTCGGCATCAACGCCTATCTCAACCTGTCGTACAACAAGAACAAGATTACCTACGTCAACAAGGCTCCCGCCAACGGCTATGACGCGCTCATGCAGGGACGTCTGCACCAAGGCTATCCCATCAGCGGTCTCTTCTCCTACGAGTATGCCGGACTTGAGGTGGCCGACGGCATGCAGTATCTGCTGTGGCGCGACCACGATGGCAACACCCAGAACACATCGGTGACCAACGACTCGTTCACTGTCAACGACATCATCTACAGCGGCTCGCTCGACCCCAAGTTTGTGGGCACATTCACTCCTGAGATTACTTGGAAGGGCTTCTCGCTGTCGGGTATGTTTGCCTACTACGGAGGCCACGTGATGCGTGTCAACACCGACGACATGACCGCCGAAGGCTCGCAGAGCGGTTATGGCTCCACCACCTTCATCGATGCCATCCCCTCGAGCTATCTCAACTACTGGCGCACAGGCGATGCCACCAAGTATTTCGGCAACGGTTACGCGTCGGAGAATATCGTAGGCTCGGCTGACCTCTACACCCGCTATGCCCACTGCAACGTGGTGCCCGCCGACTATCTCAAGCTCCGCAACATCGTGCTCGGCTACACCTTCCCCAACCGGCTCACCCGCCGCATCGGTATCAACGAAGCCCGTCTGCGCGTGCAGATGACCAACGTGGCCACATGGGTGCGCAACAATGCCGGCAAGGACCCCGAGGCTGTCAATGCCTTTGACGGAACCAACCGCGACAAGGCTCCCCGCCAGTACACATTCAGCCTTTTCCTCAACTTCTAAGTGAACGGTAAAAGGATTATTCAATATTCAATATCAGAATACAATGAAGAAATATATATCCTCAATGCTTGTCGGGGCGATGGCTGTGCTTGCCACCTCATGTGACGACAAGCTCGATATCACCCCCAAGGGTATGACTACTCTCGACAACGTAGCCGACCTGGAGCTGCTCCTCAATCAGGAGTATGCCTTCGGCAGCGGCCCGCTCAACGACATAGGCATGGTGTGCAACGACGGTTTCCCAGCGTGGTACTCGATGTCAGAACTCCTGGCCTCCCCCACAACGCTCGAGTATGCCTACGTGAAGTGGGACGAGAGCATGGACCGCGCCACGCTTGCCGAGTCTGACTGGCGCTACAGCGACATCTACAGGCAGATTTACTACTGCAACGTGATTCTCGACAAGGCTCCCGAGGCTTCGGGCAGCGATGTGGTGCGCAACCTGATTATGGCTGAGGCAAGGGTCAAGCGAGCCTATTTCCACTATCTGCTCGTGAATATCTATGCCAAGCAGTATGACGAGGCCACGGCCGCACAGCTCGGCGGTGTGCCCTATGTCGACTATGTGAACATGGAGGTCAACAAGGACAAGAACACCGTGGCCGAGGTCTACGATAAGATTCTTGCCGACTGCACTGACGACATTATCGCCATGCTCCCCGACAGGGCCGAGGTGATGCGCGCCGACAAGGCTTTTGCCAACGCCGTGCGTGCCAAGGTGCTCATGCAGATGAAGCGTTACGACGAGGCCGCCACTTATGCCGAGGCCGCTCTCCGCTACAACAATATGCTTGAGAACCGTTCGTCTGCAATGACTACCAAATCGTGGGAACTCCCTTGGGATAACGACAACAATTACCTCTACATCGGCGGCGGTGCCCGCGTGTCGCTCACCTTCACCTGTATGTCAAAGGAGCTTGCCGCATTATTCTCGCCCGACGATTACATCCGCAAGTATGAGACCGGCTGGAACAGTCTCCCCACCTGGGAGGACTCGGCTGTGGAGTATGACTATCCCGGCGGTATGATTTACACTGCGTTCGGCAATGTGATTTTCAACAACTACGGCATCCGCACCGAGGATATGTACTACCTGCTCGCCGAGACCAACATACGCGGCGGACGTGTGGACGACGGACTCAGTTATGTCGACCAGGTGCAGATACGCCGCATTGACGGTTACACTCCGCTCAAGGACACCGGCATGTCGCAGGCCGAGGCCATGAAGAAGATGCAGGATGCGAAGAGGATAGAGATGTACGGCACGTACAACAACTTCTTTGACAGCAAGCGTTGGAACACCGAGGCCGAATACCGCACCACTCTCACCCGCGACCTCGGCGACTACGGCACCTACACCCTCTCGCCCGACTCGCCCCTGTGGGTGATGCCCTTCCCCTCATCGGCAACCCGCTACAACCCCTCGCTCACCCAGAATTATTAAGCGAAATATTTGAATGGTAAATAAGGATATAAGTGATGTCGTCTTTGTCACTTATGTCCTTATCTGCCTTTTCATACCTTTACTGTAAAATTTGGCTATTCATTCCGAAAACTTAGATATGAAATCAAAGATTATTGCTGCGATGGCATGCGGCTTGCTTATTGCCTCATGCTCGGGTGGTGACAAGGGTAGCGAGCAGTCGTTTGCCCCCACCTATGCCTGCGACTCGGCTGTGGTGAATATCACAGTTGTTGATTATGACTCGATTAAGAACGGTTATATCGAGGCGTTCACATATTCTCACGATGCTCTTGGCGAAGTCGCTCCCACCCGCCTTGACACGGACGGCAAGACCTCAATGCGTTTTGACCTTCAGGGCGACATGGTTCTTGCCCTTATGAATGCGTCGGGCGAGGACCGTTACGGTGTGGTCAGAATCGCTCCGGGCGAGGTGACCGATGTCACAATCTATCCTGACTCCATAGTCACCAACGGACGTTATGCCGAACTCAACCGTGTGCAGTGCAAATATGAGCCTAAGTATGGCATGGATGTTTTCAATCCCGACTATTTCCGTTACGACATGAACGGTGACGATTATACAGCCGCCATCCTTGCCAAGTATGCCGACAACAAGGCAGCCCTTGAGGCCGACACCACGCTTACTGACATTCAGCGCATGCTCGAGAAGGGCGGACTCGTAAATTCCCTCTTCTCGCTTGCATCCAGCCGCCTGTTTACCGGCCGATGCAGCTACCTGTCCATTAACGGTTATGACAAGCCTGTGCCCCTTGATTCGATTGCTACCGACATGTCTGAGGCCAATTATGCCTCGATAATAGCCGCTGTCGACCCTGACGACGAGGTTATGCTTATGGCTCCGCATGGAGATGTGGCTACATCGCTCGGCGATGTGGACTGGAGTGCCGCCGGAGCGCGAGGCACTTTGCTCGGCACACTCTCCACCTATCAGAAAGCCGCAAGGCAGGCTTATGAGGGAAAGGTCGATTCGACTCTTGTTGCAGAGCTGAAGGAGTATAAAAATCCCTTCTACGCTCAGGCTGTCGATAATATCAGAGAGATAGCCGCCAAGCGTTTTGAGGAGGCTTCAAAGCTCGTGTCGGTCACTCCCGATGTGCCGGGCGAAGAGATTATCGAGGCCATCGCCGCACAGTATCCCGGCAAGGTGGTGCTCATTGACCGCTGGAACACCTGGTGCGGCCCCTGCAAGGCCGGTATCGCCGAAAATGAGCCGCTCAAGGAGAATGTGCTCTCTGACCCCGACATCGTGTGGGTGTATGTGGCCGACGAGTCATCGCCCGTCCCCTCATATTATAAGATGATTCCCTCAATCAAGGGACATCATTACCGTCTGACCGATGAACAGGCCACTGCTCTCTATAAGAAATACAACATTGACGGCATCCCGTATTATTTCCTTGTTGACCGCAAGGGCACGGTCACACCCCGCCCCGACTTCCGCGACCATGACCTGCTTGTCAAGACCATTCTCGAGGAACTGAAGAAGTAACCTGACTAACAATATATAAGCTTCATCCCCGCAAGAAAACCAAGTTCCAAAAAGGGACATAAGGACAAAAGAGACAAAAGCGACAAAAGTCTTTAAAATTAAGAATTTAAAATTAAAAATTAAGAATTTAAATTCTTGACAAGTCGATGACTTATTAAAAGACTTTTGTCGCTTTTGTCTCTTTTGTCCTTATGTCCCTTTTTGGACTTATTCATTCAGCATGAGGGCTGTGACACGGCGGGTGAAGTCGTCGGCCGGGAGGTCGTGGGCGAGCCAGTGGACGGGGATGTCGGGGAGGCGTCGCTCCATTCCACGAAACCATGTCATCTGCCTCTTGGCAAACTGGTGTATGGCCGTTTCGAGCTGTGTCACCATCTCGTCATACGAGAGCTGACCCGTGAGATGCAGGGTGAGGTATTTGTATTCGAGCCCGTAATATATGAGGTCGTCGGGCGCGATGCCTGAGTCAAGCAGACGGCGCACCTCGTCAAGCATGCCTTCGTCGAGACGTGTGCGCAGACGCTCGGATATGCGTCGGCGGCGCGTGTCGCGGTCCACGTCCACCCCGATTACCAATGCGTCGGTCAGCGGGTGAGGCTCGGCGGCCACCGCCGCATCGGGATGCTCGCTGTAATAGGTCTGAATCTCGATGGCACGGATGGCGCGCTGGCATGAGTCCACGTCGGTGACATTGTGGAGCGTCTTCATCGAGGCGAGTATGGCTGTAAGCTCGTCGAGTGTGCGCCCGCGCAGCGAGGCCCGTAACTCGGGGTTCTCGGGCACCTCGGGCAGTGACAGCCCTTTGAGCACGCTTTCGACATACAGCCCCGTGCCGCCGCAGAGTATGGGGTGGCGTCCGCGTGCCACGATGTCGTCATACGCGGCGCGGTAGTCGCGCAGATATTCGTAGAGGTTGTACTTGTATCCTGCAGGGCAGATGTCTATGAGGTGTACGGGCGTGTCGCCATACTCCTCGAG
The DNA here is from genome assembly GCA_910584825.1 of uncultured Duncaniella sp. Taxonomy (GTDB): domain Bacteria; phylum Bacteroidota; class Bacteroidia; order Bacteroidales; family Muribaculaceae; genus Duncaniella. The sequence goes on from CAJUCI010000011.1 coordinate 24,608, forward strand.
GTCTTTGCCCGTGCCGAGGTCCATGCCGCGGTATATCTGCCGCGAGTCGGCACTGATGATTTCTCCGCCGATGGCGCGGGCGAGGTCGACGGCGCGCCGGGTCTTGCCCGAGGCCGTCGGGCCGGTGATGACTATGAGCGACCGGCTCATTGGTGTCTGACCCTCTGATGTCATGACTTGATGGCTGACAGGTTACGCCAGAACTTGCGCAGACGGAAGAACGGCTTGTCCTCGTTGAGACGGGCCACCTTGAGCCACTGCTGCGAGTTGAAGTCGACATCCCATTCGCATATGCCGTCGAGGCGGAATATGGGGTGGTAGTGCTTTACCTTATACAGCCTCTTGCCTTCGGCGTCATAGGTCTTCCATGCCATTGTGACGGTGTAGAGGCGGTGAATCTCGGCGGCCAGCAGCGGTGTCAGCTCGTGGTTGTGCAGCAGTCGCTCCACCTGCGAGAGGTTATACCATTTGCCCTTGAATGCCGAGTTTTTCAGCACGGCCTCCGACTTGGGGCAGCAGATGTAGTGGAATGTATTGCGCCCGCCTGTAGCCTCGCGCGACGTGTACATGTAGCGCAGCGTGAAGTCAGACTCGTCGAGACGGCTCATGTTGCAGAAGTGGAGCGTGGCACGCTCGAGCGACAGTTTGTCCTGATGGGGCAGGGTCACTGCAGCCGGTGTGTCAAACATGTGTCCATCAGGGGTCTCGTTGAACTCATCATCGTCGCGCGACAGGTAGAAACTGTTGCCCGAGATTATGATTATCCTGACGGTGGTCGACGCGCCCTGTCGGCGGTCGCTGCCGTCCATGTCCTGATAGTAGTAGGCCCATATGGTGAAGCATCGCGCGCCGATATAGAAGATGGACACGAGATACAGTATCATGGGTATCCACCCGAAGAAAAATTTGTCAGGGACGTTGATGTTAACGTTGATGTAGAAGAGGGTGTAATATGTCCAAGCGATGATTGACAGCACTGCCGAGATGGCTATCATGAAGAAACGCTGGAATCGCACCTCCTGCGAGAATATCTGCCCGATAAAACCGCGCTCCGATACGTTGCCGAGCACGAGCGCGCACCTTTGGCATGCCCTATAGCGTTTGCCGCGCACGTATGACCATGCTGCGGTGACGAGTGTGGCCGGACCGATTATGAGGAGCGTGACGAAGGGTATCGAGTTGTTGAGCGAGGCCGCCTCGTAGAAATATTTTATGTATCCGCGTGAGTATATGAGGCTGATGGCCACCATTATCAGCGCGGAGTAGAATAGCGAGCGGGCGGCGATGGTGAGTATGAGCGGGCATACTGCGGTGTGGTTGCGCAGTGACGAACGGTCATAGTAGACAAGCGCGCCCGAGAATGCCAGGCATATGATGGGAATGAGCAGCGGGGGGATATAGACGCTGAGCAGTATGGGCAGACTCAGCGAACCCCCAGCTATGACCCAGTTGAGCCAAAGGCTGAAGATTGATGTTTCGTGTGTTAGATTCCTGTCAGACATGATAATTCTTCAGGGAGAGTACGGTCAGAGATTCTTGTCGAAATAATCGAGCATTTTAGAGTAAACGTTGAGGCGTGAGTCGCATCCGTAGATGGAGTGATTCATGTTAGGGTAGAGAAACATGTCACAGAATTTCCCGTATGACTGCATAACGGACACATACTGCATTGTGTTCATGAGATGCACATTGTCGTCGGCGGTGCCGTGCATTATGAGCAGGGGTATGTCCATATCGGTCAGATGGTTGATTGGCGACGACTCGCGATAGCCCTCGGCATTTTCCTGCGGGGTGAGCATGTAACGCTCGGAGTAGACGGTGTCATAATAACGCCAGTCGGTGACCGGGGCGATGGCCACGGCGCATGCGAAGGCCGACGAGGGCATTGAGACGGTCATGAGCGTCTGATAGCCTCCGTAACTCCATCCCGTCAGACCGATGCGCGCGGGGTCGACATAGGGGAGCGATGCGGCCCAGCGGGCGGCTCCCTGCAGGTCGATGCCCTCGTAGTGGCCGAGGTTCTTGTAGACGATGGTCTCCCATGCGCGTCCTTTGCCGCCTGTGCCGCGCGGGTCGACGCAGAGCACCACGTAGCCGTGCAGGGCGGCATACTGTGTCCAGTCCACACTCCAGCGGTCAAGCACCTGCTGAGAGCCGGGGCCGCTGTATTGTGTGATAATCATCGGGTAACGGCGTGAGGGGTCGAGGTTGACGGGCTTGATGATATATCCGTCCATGCTCACGCCGTCAGGGGTCGTTACGGTGATGAATTCAGGCTTGGGGGCCGAGGCGTATTTTTGAGCCAGCGAGGCGTTGTCCTCGAGCACGCGCACCTTCTTGTCGGCCGGAGCGGTGTAGAGGGTGCATGCCGGAGGGGTTGTGGAGTTGCTGTAAGTGACGGCATAGTAGTCCATTGTGGGTGAGAACCATGCCGAGGCTGTGCCATTGGCCGGGGTGAGGTGTTTGGCTACCCCCTTGGCGTCAACGCGGGTCAGCACACGGTTAATCGGGCCGGTGGCTGTGGTCTGGAAGTAGTGGTTGCCCTTCGCGTCAGAGCCGTAATAGGCCTTCACGTCATAGTCGCCCGATGTGAGCGTCTTGAGCAGCTGCCCTTCGTAGCTGTAGAGATATGCGTGGGTGTAGCCTGTGCGTGCCGAGAGCACGAGAAATCCGTTGGCGAGATAGTGGAGCTGTTCGTAGGTGGCGGGGTTGAGCCATGCTTCGCTCTGCTCGGTGAGTACCGATTTTGCCACGCCCGATTTGGGGTTGATGGCTATAAGCTCCATGCGCGACTGTGCGCGGTCAAGGGTGGTGACCATCAGTCGGCCCGAGGGGTCGGCGGTGTAGCTTATGCGCGGGATATACTCGATTGACGGGCCGGGCAGCGCGAGGTCTTTGGTCTTGCGGTTGTCCACGTCATAGCTGTGGAGGGTCACTGTAGAGTTGGGTTCGCCTGCCACAGGATACTTGTAGGTGAAGCTGCCGGGATAGAGTGCATATTGGCGCATAGGGTCGCATGCGCCCTCGTAGAGCGGGAATGAGTAGGCGGGGACGGCCGACTCATTGTATTTCAGATAGCAGAGCGTCATGCAGTCAGGAGCCCATGACATGGAGCATGATGTGGCAAATTCCTCCTCATACACCCAGTCGGGCACACCGTTGATGGTGTGGTCAACCGAGCCGTCGGTCGTGACAGGCACCTCGGTGCCATAGTCGAGCTTTTTGAGATAGATGTTATTGTCGGTAGCCACGAACGCCACCATGCGTCCGTCGGGCGAGAAGAGGGGTGAGCGTTGCGATGCATGTTCCTCCGAGAGGGGGGTGAGTATGCGGGTACGCAGTTCGTACACGTAATAGGCGGCGCGGGTCGAGTGGCGGTAGATTGGCTCGACGCCGGTGGCTATGAGTAGTTTCGAGCCGTCGGGGCTGAGTGTGAAGCTTTCGATGCGCTGGATGGTAGCCTGGCGCGTGTGGGTCACGTCCATTACGGTCTCGCTCTCGGCGCCGGTGCGTATGTCGTGCTTGACCACACGCTTGCCGTCATCCGACAGGCGCAGATATGCCTGCCCGTCAGGCAGGAAGTATGGCTCGGCTACGTTGCGTGCCGAATTGTTGGGATAGACGTATGGGGCCATGTCGGCAAAGTTGCTGACGTTGGCTTTGGGGGCTGCTGAGAGGGAGAGGACGCTCGCCGACGCGGCGAGAATGATGGTTGAAGCTATGTATTTCATAAAAATGAAAGTTACCGGCAAAACTATGCCATTGCCTGTACTTTGAGATTTTTTAGTGTGAGGTGGCCGTGGCTGTGTGACCTTTGGTTAACGGGATGCGCCCCCGAGCTGATTAGAACAGTGACAGCTGGGCCGCATTGTCGTTGGACGGGCGGCGCGGGGGCTCATGGTATCCGAAGTCGGGGTCATCCTTATGCTGCGACGAGAACCATTCGGTATTGTCGAGGTCATCGTCGAGTTTTACCTTCTTGGGGCGGCCGCGACGCTTGGACGCGGGCTTGGTCGGCTGAGGCTCGGCAAGGAAAGCGTCGGGCGAGGGGATGGCCTCGCTTTCGCCGTAGCGTTCGGAGGGTGATGCAGTGGCTGAGTTGGCCGATGAGCGGGCCTGTTCAAGCTCACGCTTGAGTTGCTTGATTTCGTTGCGCAGACGGGCCTCGCTGTTGGCCTGATTGTAGAGATTGTTCTCGATGGTGTGGCGCAGTGAGGCGTTTTCCTCGTTGAGCCGTGCTATCAGCGCGTCGCGGTCGGCACGCTTCTCCTCCTTGAGGGCCTCTTTCAGTTCGGTTATGCGCGATTCGAGTTTGGCCTTGATTTGCTCGAATGATACTACCTGGTCATGTATCTGCTCGAGGGCCATCTGCTGCTGACGGCAGGTGTCCTCGTACTCGTTCCGGGCGGCAGCAGCCTGATTGCGCAGGTCGTTAATCATCTCGTCGCTCATGCGGGTCTTGACCTCGAGCTGCTCGCGCAGGGTGCTCTGCTCGGCAAGTCGGGCGGTCAGTTCGGCTATGCGCCCGTCGCGCTCGGCCAGCTCCTTTTCATGGCCGGTCGAGTCGGCCTCGCTGTTGGCCATCGAGCTTTCCATTTCGGCGATTTTGGCTGTCAGCTCCTCGGCCTCCTTGCTCTTTTCGGAGAGCTTTTGCTCCGTCTCCTCCATCTCTTTGCCCTTGTCGGCAAGCTGTTGCTCCAACTCCTTGATGCGCGAGTTGGATGAGTCTATGAGTGCGGCATCGGCGGGATTGCGCTTGTCGGAGAAGAATTTCTCCCTCTCGGCATGGCTCTTGGCCACTTGAGCCTCGAGGTCGTTGATGCGGTCAAGCAGGGCACGCTTCTGACGCTCGATGCTGAGATGCAGTTTGCGGTTCTCCTGGCGCAGTGATTCGGTGTTCTTGTTGTCAGCCTCGAGGGCGTTGATGCGTCGTTGCAGACGTTCGCGTTCGGCATCGGCGGCCTGCGCGTCTGATGCAGCCGAGCTGCAGCTGTGGCTGATGGCGCGGTCGAGTCGCGCACGCAGATTTTCGGAAAGCGAATTTAGCAGATATGCGCGCTGGGCTTCGATGGAAAGGCATCGGCTTATGAAGTCGGGCTGGGCGGCGTTGAATTGCTCGATGATTGCGTCAAAGAGGTCGCCCGGCAGTTCAGGGTCGGCTGAAGTCACATCAGCCTGAGTCTTGACAGCCTCGCCGTCAGAGTGGCTGTCGCTTGTCGCCGGAGTGGCGTCAGATGCTGCGGCATCGCCGTCAGATGTCTGACCCTCGCGCGCCGTATTAGCGGCAGACGGGGTAGTCGGGGTAGGCTTCGGCGACATCACACGCGGCTGGGCAGCATAGGTGGGAAGCGATGAGTCATACTCCTCGTCATCCTCCTCGCTCTCGCCTCCAAACCCAAAGGCATTCATAACTCCTTTCCAGAATGACATGTCAAAATATGGTGTTTAAGGTGGGTGTAGTTACTTATTTTCGCAAAGTTAACTCAAATTTCGCATAATAGCTAAGAAATTGGGAAATAAAATTGCATTAGTGGTTAACGAGATGGTGTGCATTTCACACCAAAGAAAATTCAACGGCGTTTCAAAGGCCGTTTATATCAATTGTAAATATTTTTACAAGCAAGATGTCAGATAATAGTTTATTATCGTTATTTTTGTGACTGACTATCATTACTTAAAAATCTATGGCTAAAATCACGGTGCAGAATACGGATATTTCTGTCATAAAATACAATGATGAGGATTATATCAGCCTCACTGATATGGCGAGAAGCCAATTCCAGGAGCATATCATATTTCGATGGCTCAGTCTGAAAGGCACGATAGAATACCTTGGCGAATGGGAGATGCTGTATAATCCTGATTTTAATTGTACCGATTTCGGTACAATTAAAAATGCCGCGGGCAGTAATAATTTTGTTTTGTCGGTGAAAACCTGGGTGGAGCGGACTAATGCGATAGGCATTTGTTCCAAGGCCGGACGTTATGGCGGAACGTATGCTCACCGCGACATCGCCTATCATTTCGGCATGTGGATTTCTCCTAAATTTCAGCTGCTTCTCGTTAAGGAGTATCAGCGGCTCAAGGCCGAGGAGCAAAGGTTGCTGGGCTGGTCGGCAAAACGCGAATTGTCAAAGATAAACTACCTGATACATACCGATGCTGTCAGGCAAAATCTTATACCCAAGGAGGTGACTCGGACTCAGGCTAATATCATTTATGCTAATGAGGCTGATGTGCTGAATGTTGCAATGTTCGGGATGACTGCCAGGCAATGGCGTGACACTAATCCTCAGCTTAAAGGCAACATACGGGATTATGCCACTATAAATGAGCTGATATGTCTTTCTAATATGGAAAATCTCAATGCCGTGTTTATTGAGCAGGGTTTATCCCAAAGTGAACGGCTTGTCAGATTAAATCAGATAGCAATCCATCAGATGAGCATATTGGAGGGGGGAGGTGATAATGGCCGTAGATTATTGAAATGATTTCCTGCTTCGTCTCACAAATGATATTGCAGAGCTCTGAAAAACCGCCCACGGGACATGCTGATTTGCTGACCCGTGGGCGGTTTTTATGATTTGTATGTGGGTGTTATGCCTTGGCTGCGGCGGCGCGGGCGCGCATGGCGGCCATGACTTTGGCTTTGCCGACGCGGATGTAGTCGACCAGCGGACGCGATGCGGGGCAGATGTAGCTGCATGAGCCGCATTCGATACAGTTGGCTATCTTCTCCTGCTCGGCGTCGTCATAGTTTTTCAGGCGCGAGAGGGTGCTGAGAAGGAACGGCTCGAGACCCATAGGACAGGCGTTGACACATGCGCCGCAACGGATGCACGGCTCGGCCTCGCGACGGTGGGCGTAGCGCGAGTCGAGGAGTATGCCCGATGTGCCCTTAATCATGGGGGTGTTGAGGGTCGAGGCGGTGCGTCCCATCATGGGGCCGCCGAGGATTATCTTCTCATAGTCCTTATTCTCGACGAGTGTGGCAAGGATGGTGCCGAGGGGCACGCGCAGGTTCTTGCCCTCGTTGCCGTCGTGGATGGTGAGCACGCGGTCAAGGATAGGCTCGTTGTGATAGACGGCACGGTAGACGGCATAGGCTGTTGCCACGTTCTGGACTATCGAGCCTGTGGCGATGGGGAGTGCGCCTGAGGGCACTTCGCGGCCTGTGACAGCCTCGATGAGCTGTTTCTCACCGCCCTGGGGATACTTGACCTGCATGGTCATGACCTCGATGCCGGGGACTGAGGCGCATGCCTCGGTCATGGCGGCGATGGCCTCGGGCTTATTGTTTTCGATGGCGATGATGCCACGGGTCACTCCGGCGGCACGCACGAGGAGCTGGACACCCTTGACTATCTCGCGGGCGTTCTCACGCATGAGCATGTCGTCACACGAGAGGCAAGGCTCGCACTCGGCAGCGTTGATGATGACCACCTCGGCCTTTGAGCCGGGAGGGGGCGAGAGCTTGACGTGGGCGGGGAATGTAGCTCCGCCGAGACCTACGATACCTGCGTCCTTGATAAGGCCGATGATTTCTTTCGGCTCGAGCGCGGCCACTTCGGCCTCGGTACGCTTGGGCTCTTTGTCGGCCATGGCTGCGGCGTCGGCTTCGCGGTCAGTCTCGTCGCTCTTGATGTAGATGGCCTCGACGGGCATACCCTGGGGGGTGCGGGCGGTGTCGATTTTGACTACGGTGCCCGATATGGGGGTGTGGACGTGTGCCGAGACGAAACCTCCGGCCTCAGCCACGAGGTCGCCGCGGTTGACATGGTCGCCCTTCTTGACCACAGGTTTGGCGGGCGCGCCGATGTGCTGCGACACGGGGAGCACTACCTCGGCGGGGAGCGGCATGTTGACGATGGGCTTGCCTGCCGCTATCTTATTCTCGGCGGGATGCACGCCGCCGATTTTGAATGTATGCAGTTTCATAAAATAATGGCGTGGGGGAGGATTATACGGTGGCCGGTTCTGACTTCTTTTCGGGGGCGGGAGCGGCTGCTGCCGGCTCGGCCTTCTTGACGGGGAAGTTCACGGCATGGATGGCGTGGGTCGGGCACTGGTCGACGCACTTCTTGCAGAGCTTGCACTTCTCGTAGTCGATATATGCAAGATTGTTGGCTACGGTGATGGCTTCGTGGGGGCATGTCTTGGCGCATTTGCCGCAACCGATACATGACACCTTGCACTCCTTCATGGCCACTGCGCCCTTCTCCTTATTGGAGCATGCCACATATACGCGCATGCCGCGCGGGCCCTTGTAGCGAAGCTCGATGATGGCGCGGGGGCATGCCTTGGTGCATGCGCCACAGCCTACGCACTTGTCCTCGATGACTTCGGGCAGGCCGGTCTCGAGATTCATTCTCATGGCTCCGTAGGGGCAGGCCTCCACGCAGTCACCGCAACCGAGACATCCGTTGGGGCAAGCTGACTCGCCCGAGCCGAGCGATGCGAGCACGGCGCATGAGGGCGCGCCTTCGAAGCGGGCGAGGGAGTGACGGAGGTCACACGTGCCGTTACACTTGATTACAGCAATCTTGGGCTTGGTCACCACGGGTGCCAGGCCTACGATTTCGCCGATTTTCTTCATTACTTCAGCACCTGACGAGGGGCACGAGAGCCCGTCGAGGGTGTCGGCACCTACACAGGCCGCTGCAAAGTCGCGGCATCCGCTGCGTCCGCAGCCGCCACAGTTGGCTCCGGGCAGCAGGGCTTCGACCTGGTCGATGCGGGGGTCCTCCTGCACATGAAAGCGTTGGGCCACGAAATACAGCACGGTGGCTCCGACGATTCCTATGATTCCGAGGACGATGATTGATAGGGTAATTACGTTCATGGTATGTGATGAAATGTTTATTGAGTCGTGGATTGGATTTTTGGCAGGTGTGTATTATTTAAGGTCGATGATGGCTGACGGTGGGTGAGGCGGAGGTCAGAGCCTTCTGACTCGCCAAACTATTTTCTGCGCCAGCCGACGGCGCATCAGGTAGAGGCCGAAGTCGTACACGGCGAGTGCCACGAAACCGACCACAAGCGACATCGCGCCGCTGTCGGGCCACAAGAGCCTGACGGCGAGAATCACACCGATAAATATTATCGTAGGCAGGATGAGTGCCCACCACGTGGCGCGCAGGGTGGAGCCTGACGTTGCCGACACCTCCACACGCTCGCCTTCGCGATAATCGCGTGCGTCGGGGGTGTCGATTATCAGTGACTCACCTCCGCCGTCCGAGCCGTCCTTATTGCACAACGAAGCCACCGCGCATCCGTCACAGCTGCATGAGCCGTCGGTGCGCAGGGTCAGTGAACCGTCGGTGACACGGATGACAGTACCGATGTGGGTGACGTAATCCTGCTTCATGGTAAAATATCAGCGCAAAGGTACGGAATAAATTTTTTAATTCAAAAATTATCTGAAGTGAGCCGGTGAAAGCACAAAGGGCAGGGGAGCACGCAGCACTATGTTTTTGTCATTGTTGACGCGCTGCCATGCGGCAAGGGCCTCCTCGGGGGTGGATACGCTCGAGGTGATGACGTAGTACATCGGTTCGCGCGTATGCACAATCATCGCGCTGTCATATCCGCCGTCAATGAGACGCTGGCGCATCTGCTTGGCATTGAATATCTGACGGAACTGGCCCACGACGATGTTGTAACGCTTCACATTGTCACGTGACGAGCCTCCGCCGTCGGTATATCCGATATATTCCTTGCGCATCGGCAGTGAGTCGGTGCCGACTACGAGCCGTGAGGTGGTGGCACTGTTGCGTATGCGGCCATAGATTGTGGAGTCTATGCCGGCGTTTTCGCGCTTCTGCTCGGCGGCCACCTCATATGCCTTGCGGTAATTCTCTTCGGTGGTCTTGCATGAGATGACGGCCATGCCGGCAAGGACAGCCGAGATTATGATGAGGAGATACTTCATTTTAATTAGTAATTGGCAATTAGTAATTAGTAATTTTCGGAACCGTTAATTTACTACGTGGTGGCCGGCTTCTGAAAGGGCTTTCTTGAGCTGGGCAATGTGGTCGTGGTTACGGGTCTCGACTTCGATGCGGAGTATGCAGCCGTTGATTGATGTGGTGTCGGAATTGCGCTCGTGGGTCACGGAGATGATGTTGGCCCCGTTCTCGCCGAGTATGCTGCAGATGCTTGAGAGCTGTCCGGGCTTGTCGCCTACGTCGAGCTTGAATGTGTAGTTGCGTCCGCTCTTGACGAGTCCGCGGGTGATGACACGGTTGAGGATGGTGACATCAATATTGCCGCCCGACACCACGCACACGGTCTTCTTGCCCTTGATGGGCACTTTGTCAAACATCGCGGCGGCCACCGATACCGCTCCGGCACCTTCGGCCACGAGCTTCTGCTGCTCGATAAGGGCAAGGATGGCGGCTGCAATCTCGTCCTCGGATACGGTGACGATTTCATCGACATACTTTGAGCAGAAGTCATAGGTGTTGACTCCCGGCTCCTTGACGGCGATGCCGTCGGCGATGGTGGCCACGGAGTTGAGGTGCTCACGCTTGCCGTCCTTTATTGAGACGAACATCGAGGGCGCGCCCTCGGCCTGTACGCCATAGACTTTGACGTCGGGTTTGAGCTGCTTGAGGGTGAACGCTATGCCGGCAATGAGTCCGCCGCCGCCGATGGGCACGATTACGGCCTCGACGTCGGGCATCTCCTCGAGTATCTCGAGGGCTATGGTGCCCTGTCCGGCTATCACTTTGGGGTCGTCGAAGGGGTGGATGAAGGTGTAGCCATGCTCTTTCTGCAGCTCCACGGCCTTCTGATAGGCGTCGTCATATACGCCCGGCACGAGGCAAACCTCGGCTCCGAGACGCTTGGTGGCCTCGATTTTTGAGATGGGCGCACCTGCAGGGAGGCAGATGAGCGACTTGATGCCGTTGTGGGTTGCGGCGAGGGCTACGCCCTGGGCATGGTTGCCGGCCGAGCAGGCTATCACGCCTTTCTCGCGCTCTTCGGGGGTGAGCTGTGATATCTTATAGTAGGCACCGCGCAATTTGAACGCGCCGGTGTGCTGTAGATTCTCGGGCTTGAGATAAACCTCTGATTCGGGGTTGAGACGGGTCACGCCTATGAGACGGGGATGACGTGCGACATCGCGTAGCACTTGTGCGGCGCGGTATACTTCGGATATTTCGAGCTGTTCGGCCATGATATGATGATTGGGAAATTATTATGCAAAAGTATATATTTATTCAGATTTTAGAAAGTTTTTAGAGTTAATAAAGCGGGGGCTTATGGTTAATGAAGTCATAAAGTATAGAAAGTCAAGATAATAGCTCAAATGGCCTCTCATTTGTTAGAGCCAAATGGCTATAGTCTTGACTTTCTAAACTTTATAATTCTTACATGTAGTCAGATGGGGCTACATCAGCGAGCGGAGCTTCTCCTCAAGCACCTCGAGCTGCTGCAGGCCTGATGCGCGCCACTGCGGCTCGCCCTTCTTGAAGACGATGAGCGTAGGCACGCTGCGTATCTGATATTCAGCCGAGAGGTCGGGGTTGCGGTCAACGTCAATCTTGACGATTGTGGCACTGTCGCCCACCTTTTGTTTCAGCTGCTCAAGGATGGGACCCTGCATCTTGCACGGGCCGCACCAGGTGGCGAAGAAGTCGACAAGCACAGGCTTGTCACTGCCTATAATCTCTTTAAACTCGCTCATAATCAATGTATGTTTATTAAAATGTGTCAGTTATAGGATAACGCTCCCGGTGTTTAAAAAGTTTTGCCGAGAGGGGCGTCTCTCACACATCCCGCCGGTATCCTCTTGGCGGTCTCATACAAGGAGTATCCCTGCGGCTACCTGCTGTGCCGCATCCTTGCCGCACAGGGCATCAACGAGGGCGAGACCGAACAGTATTGCCGACGACGGGCCGTTGGCGGTGATTATGTTTCCGTCCACGACCACGCGCTCTGCCTTGTGCGACGCTCCCGCCTGGGCGAGATGTGCCTCGAAGCCGGGATAGCATGTGGCGTTCTTACCCTTGAGTATGCCGAGCGGGGCGAGGGTCACAGCCGGAGCGGCGCAGATGGCGGCGACGTAGTGTCCTCTTTCAGCCTGTCGGCGCAGCATTGTGCCGAGCTGCTGACAAGCGGCGAGATTGCTCGCGCCGGGCATGCCGCCGGGGCATACGAAGAGGTCGGGGGCCATGATGGCGACTTCGCTGATTATCGAGTCGGCTTTGACCGTGACGCCGTGTGCGCCGGTCACGTCGCGGGTGTCAGACACTGAGACGGTTGTGACGTCAACACCTGCGCGGCGCAGGAGGTCTACGGGGGCGAGGGCCTCGATTTCCTCGAAGCCGTCAGCCAGGAATACATATGCTTTAGCCATATTATTGTGGGTTGGATTATGTGTGTGGGTTGATTCTCCACAAATTTACACTTCTTTCGGGATATTTCCGTAATTTTGCGGTGATAAAATTCATGTCACATATGTTCATAACCCGTAAGACCGTCCTAAAGTTCCCACATATAATATATATCATGCTGTTGTCGCTCGTCATGTCGGCGTGCGACGGCGCGGCGTCCTATCGCAACGCTGAAGGGGTGATGTGGAACACCACATATCACGTCACCTATCGGGCCGACCGCGACTTGCACGACTCCATTATCATGGTGATGAAGCAGGTGGAGAGGTCGCTGAGCCCGTTTGCCGACAGTTCGCTTATCTCGGCGGTCAACCGTGGCGACTCCGTGCGGGTAGATTCGCTGCTTGAGCGGGTGTTCCGCGCGTCGGTCGAGGTGAACCGTGCCAGCGACGGGGCGTTTGACCCGACTGTCGCCCCGCTGGTCAACCTGTGGGGCTACGGCTACAAGACTACAGGCGTCGAGCCTACCCAAGAGGCGATTGACTCGATGCTCATGCTCGTGGGCATAGCCGAATGCTCGATTTCGCCCGAGGGGATGGTTGTCAAGAAGCATCCGGCCACCGAGTTTAACTTCTCGGCTATCACCAAGGGCTATGGCTGCGACCTGGTCGGAGAGATGTTCAGGCGCAACGGATGCGAGGATTATATGGTGGAGATAGGCGGAGAGATAGCCTTGTCGGGCCGTTCGCCCCGCGGACGCGACTGGCGCATCATGGTTGACGCGCCTATCGACTGTGACACCGCCGTCGTGCATGAGCGCATGGCCGTCGTGGAGCTGACCGGCAGGGGTGTGGCCACTTCGGGCAACTATCGCAACTATCGCGAGACTTCGGACGGGCGCACATGGCACACCATAAGCCCGCGCGACGGGCGTCCGGCCGTGACCGACCTGCTGTCGGCCACAGTGATTGCCCCCACCTGTATGCTCGCCGATGCCTATGCCACCGCCTGCATGGCCCGGCAGGGCAGCGAGGCTATGGCAATGATAGAGTCCGCCGCCGGAGTAGAGGCTCTGCTCGTGACCCGCGACACCATCCTCGTCAGCAAAAATTTCCCCGAAATTAAATAAATTTCGGGTTTAAAGGGGATAAATATTGTTCTTAAACTCGTATTATGTCGTGAAGGTATGTTTTATAACATATTTTCTTAGCAGTGTTATAAAACTTTTGATTACCTTTGTGCGTTCTTTCATTGAATCACATAAGTATCAACTATTAAAAATTACTGCTTATGACTGTTTTATTCAAATCTTTCCGTGTAGAGATGAAGAACATGCTTCATCATCTGGGCGAGGCCGAGAGCTTCCGCACCACCGGCGATTGCAGTGTTCACACTTTTAACGGCCGCAAGGCTCAGTAAAAAATCGCCAAAGTGCGTCGGGCAGACGCCGCTTACGTTTCACAACTATTCTACACACTAATTCCTTTATCAACCAACATCACTGTTAAAAATTACACAACAATGAAAATTTCAAACGTCTATCGCCGCGTGCGCGATGCTTATCGCGAGTCGGCAGCTCTTATTTACCGTTACAACACGCGTCTCTAAGAGCATTCAGCAAGCGGGTGTGATTGAGTGTCAAATCTTGTGAAGATACCGTCCTCCACCCTTATTTTAAGTAAATAACTTCAAAAACATACGTAATCGCGACCCCCGCCGGGCCGCGATTTTTTGTGGCAGCAGTGTAGGAGCGAGTAGAAATTCAAGAAGGGGACAAAAGGACACAAGGGACAAAAGCGACATAAGAAAAATATATTTTCCTGATAGTCAATGATTATTCTGGAATGATAAACTTATGTCTCTTATGTCGCTTTTGTCCTTTTGTCCCTTTCTTTGATTATGGCACATCGCCTTGTGTGGTTTGAGCGGAATTATTCGTAAATTTGCATTTGAAAAACTATCCTTATAAACAAGACCATGAAATTCGGTAAAATCATTCAGAAATCATCTATCATATCCCGCAGATGCCGTGTGGCGGCTGTGACGCTGACATTGGGTGCTGTGGCGGCTATGGGCGGCGACCTCGTGGCCTTTCCGGGGGCCGAGGGGTTCGGACGCAATGCTTCGGGCGGACGCGGGGGCAAAGTCTATCATGTCACCACGCTGGCCGATGGCGAGACTCCGGGCACTCTGCGTCACGCCTTGATGCAGGAGGGGCCGCGCACGGTGGTGTTTGACGTGGCCGGTACGATATTTCTCGACTCGGCTCTGCGTGTCACCAACGGCAATCTAACCATAGCCGGTCAGACTGCACCCGGGCAGGGCGTATGTATAGCCGGACGCCAGGTGAGTCTGCGCGGCGACAATACCATAGTGCGTTATCTGCGTTTCCGTGTGGGCAACGAGGGGCCGGGCGAACCTGACGGCCTCGGCAGCAACGAGGCGCGCGACGTGATTATCGACCATTGCACCATTAGCTGGTCGGTTGACGAGACGTGTGCCGTGTATGGAGGCGAGAATGTCACCGTGCAGTGGTGCATATCGTCAGAGAGTCTGCGCAACGGCGGCCATCATAAGGGTGCCCACGGCTACGGGGCCATTTGGGGCGGCGACCATGCGTCGTTTCACCACAATCTGCTGGCCCATCACGAGAGCCGCGCGCCGCGACTCGGCCCGCACGTAGTGACGCAGGACCGCGAGCATGTGGACATGCGCAACAATGTAATCTACAACTGGGCCGGTTCGGGATGCTATGGCGGCGAGGGTATGAGATGCAACATCGTCAACAACTATTATAAGCCCGGACCTGCCACGCCGCGCGACAGCAAGGTGGGCCACCGCATAATGTCGATAGGGGTGCGCACCACCCGCTACACTCATCATGACACGCCACAGCCCAATGCGTGGGACAAGATGTGGCACCGCTGGGGCGAGTTTTTCATTGACGGCAATGTCATGGAGGGGTATCCCGACGTGACTGCCGACAACTGGACGCGCGGAGTGATAGAGCAGGGGATGGAGGATGACTACGACGGCATGTATACCGACTCGCTTTTCACCCGCTTGCGCCTCGACGCTCCTATTGATGCGGGATTTGTGACAACGCATACTCCTGATGAGGCGTATGAGCTGGTGCTTGCCGATGCGGGATGCTCGCTCAACCGCGATGCGCTCGACCGCCGTATCATTGCCGAGACGCGTGAGTGTACAGCCTTGCGCCGAGGCTCGGTGGCTCAAGATGCCGACATGAAGCCGGGACTTATAGATGTGCCGGCCGATGCCCAGGAGCCGGGCGAGGCAAGCCCGTGGCCGTCGCTCAACGACGGCGGCGTGACTGCCGAAGAGCTCCGCGACACCGATGGCGACGGCATTCCCGACCTGTGGGAGATAAAGCTGTGGCTCAATCCCCTCGACCCCTCCGACGGCCAGGCGGCGACACTCAGCCCCGACGGATATACCAACCTCGAAGTGTATCTCAACACCCTCGCCTCGCAGGCTCAGAGCCGCAATCTGAATAGTGGATGTTGAGTAGGGATTGTATAATTCTAAATTCTTAATTTTTAATTCTTTCCCATGATTCTTCCTGTCTATCGTGCCGCCGATGACCGCTATGACAGCGGCATGCAATATGCCCGTTGCGGGCGCAGCGGAGTGCTGTTGCCTCGGGTGTCGCTTGGCCTGTGGCACAACTTCGGTGACGTGAACACGCTTGCCGGAAGCCGTGACATGCTCCACTTTGCCTTTGACCACGGTGTCACATGTTTTGACCTTGCCAACAATTACGGCCCCTCCTACGGGTCGGCCGAAGAGACGTTCGGGCGCGTGATGGAAGGCTCGTTCCGACCATATCGCGACGAGATGTTTATTGCCACCAAGGCGGGATATGACATGTGGCCCGGTCCGTATGGCAACTGGGGCTCACGCAAATATCTCTTCGCCTCGCTCCATCAGAGCCTCCGCCGCATGAATCTCGATTATGTCGATGTGTTCTACAGCCACCGTTATGACCCCGAGACCCCTCTTGAGGAGACTCTACAGGCGTTGGTTGACATCGTGCGTCAGGGCAAGGCCCTCTATGTGGGCATCTCGCGTTGGCCAAGGGAGGCGGCTGAATTTGCCTACGGCTATCTCGCAGCGCGCGATGTGCCGTGTCTGCTCTATCAGGGTCGCTACAACATGATGGACCGTGAGGTGGAGCAGTCGGGCGTTCTCGACCAGGCATATGACAACGGTGTGGGCTTTGTGGCCTTCTCACCGCTGGAGCAGGGGATACTCACCGACCGTTATCTCAACGGCATCCCCGCCGATTCGCGCGTGGCCAAGGGTGGACATCTCAAGGCCGCAAGTATCACGCCCGAAATTATCGGCAAGGTGCGCGCGCTCAACGAGATAGCACTCCGTCGCGGCCAGACCCTTGCCGAGATGTCGCTTGCATGGCTGCTGAAGGATGGGAAAGTTACTTCGGTAATCATCGGCAGCAGCTCGGTATCGCAACTCGCCGACAGCCTCCGCTGCCTTGACAATACGACATTCACCCCCGAGGAGCTTGCCGCAATAGATAGTGTTCTAAAATGAAGCCGTAACATAATCAAAGAAAGGGACAAAAAGACATAAGGGACAAAAGCGACATAAGAAATATATTATCTTGATAATCAATGATTATTTGAAGAATAATAAACTTATGTCGCTTTTGTCCCTTATGTCTTTTTGTCCCTTTCTTTGATTAAGACTCGCCCCTTGACTCTATTCTCTTGACTTTCTCGACTTTTGACTTTCTAAACTATAAACTCATCTTCTACCCTTTTGGGAGGGGGCGTATTTGACGGGATAGTCGCAACGGGTGCGGCCATTGATGATGTTGTTGAGTTTGCCCTTTATGAGCTGACGGCGTATCATGGATATGTGGTCGATGTAGAGATGGCCGTCGAGGTGGTCACACTCGTGCTGCACGATGCGCGCGAGGAAGCCTGAGATTTCCTCCTCGTGCTCCTCGAAGTTCTCATCCTGCCAGCGCAGCATGATATGCTCCACGCGGGGCACGTTCTCCGACAGTCCGGGCAGACTGAGGCATCCCTCCGAGCGGGTGACGGTGTCGCCGTCGAGCACCTCCACTTCGGGGTTGATGAGCACAAACTTGCGACCCTCGCATTCGGGGAAAGAGTCCTTGACAGGGTCGGCGTCGATTACAACGATGCGCTCGGCAAGTCCCACCTGGGGGCCGGCAAGTCCGACGCCTTCGCTGGCATACATGGTTGTGAACATGTTTTCGACAAGTTCCTTGAGCCCTTCGCGTGAAGGCTCAACGTCGGCACACTCGCGGCGGAGCACCGGGTGGCCGTAAAGATATACTGGTAGACGCATTTCGGTCAGTTACTATTTGATGAAAGGTATGAGTTGAGGATGATGACGGCGGCCATGCGGTCGATGGCACCTTTGTTTTGTCGGTCAGTCTTTTTGTAGCCCGCGTCGAGCATGGCGCGGTGGGCGAGGGTGGAGGTGAAGCGTTCGTCCCACATCGTGAACTTCATGTCGGGAAACGTCTTGCGCAGCATCCCGAGGGCCGGGGTGATGTAGCGCATGGAGTCGGACGGCTCGCCGCGCATGGTGGTGGGCTTGCCCATCACTATCTCGTCGACGGTCTCGTGTGCGAGATAGTCCTTGAGCCAGTCCTTGAGCTTGGGGGTGTCGACGGTGGCGAGGGCCGTGGCCACGATGCGCAGGGGGTCGGTCACCGCGAGCCCGCAGCGACGACGTCCGTAGTCTATGGCCAGTATCCGTCCCATATCAGTCGTGAAGTTCCGTCACACAAAAAGAATGAATATTCGCGCCTGCAAAGTTACGCAAATATTCATTCATAAACAATATCGCAGTCACACCTTTATGCCTCGGCCACGGCTGAGTCAAGCGAGGTGAGGGCGTAGACATACGCTCCGGCCGAGATGGCACGCGATGCGCCGAGGCGCGACATGATGATGCCTGTGCGCTTCATCGTGTCATATATGACGGTCCTGTCAGTGCCGTAGACAGGTATCTCCTTAGGCTCGCCTACAACGAATTTTGCAAACTCCAGCTCGTCGTCGAGGTCGAAGACGCGGGGCTGTACGCGGTTGACGCTCTCGCCCGTGACGGTGAGCAGCGTAGAGCGCATCTCGCGCAGGAGGGCGGGTTTGATATATTTCATCGCGCCCGTGAGTCCGCCCCCTATCACCACGAGCGAGTCGGTGAGCGTGACGGCTGTGGCGAATGCATCGCCGGCAATCTCGCCAAACAGTTCAAACGACCTGCGGGCGGCCTCGGGGTCGCCGGGCTTCTCCCCCTCGGCTATCAGGAAGATGTCATAGGGGGTGAGGTCGGTCGACTCCACGCCTGTCAGGCGTGCGTATTCGCGCTTGATGGCACGGATTGACGCGCCCTCCTCGATGATGATTTCGGGGACGCGCTTGTTGCGGAGGCAGAATGTCTCGACACACGAGTTGTTGCCGAGGTTGAGCATGCCGTTAATCACCGAGCCTATGCCGAGCCCGGTGCCGAAAGTGTAGCCGAGCAGGTTGCGGTACTGGTGCTTGCCGCCGAGTTGGCGTATGCGGTCGTTGATGTCGCATAGTGCTCCGACAGTGGCCTCGCCGAAGGCAAAGAGGTCGCCGTCATTGTTGATGAACACCGGGATGCCGAACTTCTCCTGCAGGAACGGCCCGAGGGCCACGCCGTCGCGAAACGACGGGAAGTTGGGCAGATAGCCGCCGATGATGCCGTTGGGATAGTCGGCGGGGCCGGGGAATGCAAAGCTGATGGCTACGGGCTTTTCGTCGAGCCTGTCGATTATCTCACGGAATCCCTTGACCATCGTGCCGAGACACAGGTCAAGGTCGTGGGCGTTGGAGGGATAGGTGATTGATTCGGTGATGAATTCGCATCCGCGCATGGCTCCGAACACGAAGTTGGTGCCGCCCGCATCAAGCGTGATGACTATGCGATTGTCGTGACGATACATTTTGGTAAAACTTGGTGTGGTCGCTGTTATGTCAGAGTTTGATTTTCAGGCTTACGATTGACTTGGCGGGGAGGTTGACACTGAGGTTGCCCTTGGATGCCTTGAAGCCGTCAAACGGCATGAGTATCACCTTCTCGGCCCGGCCGAAGTCGTTGTAGTCGTCGATATTTTTGGCGGTGAGTATCTCACCCTCCACCATGTCCTTCTTGATGTCGGCCAGGGGGATGGTCACGTCGGCGGGATTGTCGAGGTCGATGTTGGTGAGGGTGACGTTGAGATAGCCGTCCTTGGTCGATGCGGTCGCGCTCACTGTTGGCACGGTGCGTCCGTCACGCACGGTGCGTGTGGTGGTCTCGACGTCGAGGGGCACCACTGTGGCGTCCTGATGGGGGGCATACATCTTGAATACGTAATATGTGGGGGTTAGCACCATCTTGTCGTCCTTGGTGAGCACCATCGACTGCAGCACGTTGGCTATCTGGGCGATGTTGGTCATCTTCACGCGGTCAGTGTGGCGGTGGAATGCGTTGAGGCTGAGGGCGGCCACCATAGCGTCGCGCATGGTGTTCTGCTGGAAGAGGTGGCCGGGGTTGGTGCCCGGCTCGGTGTCCCACCATGTGCCCCATTCGTCGACGATGAGTGCCACTTTCTTGTCGGGGTCATAGCCGTTCATGATTGAGTCGTGACGGTTGATTACGTCCTCGATTTCAAGGCATTTTCCGAGGGTCCAGTAATAGTCGTCGTTGTCAAAGACGGTGGCCGCACCCTTGCTGCCGTTCCATCCCTTGACGGTGTAGTAGTGGAGCGAGAGGCCCTTCATATGGTCTTTGGCCTTCTTCATCAGCACGTCGGTCCATTTGTAGTCATAGTCGCTCGCGCCCGAGGCGATTTTATAGAGCTTGTTGCCGTCAAACTCACGGCAGTATGTCTGATAGCGGCGATAGGCTCCGGCATAATCTTCGGGGGTGAAGTTGCCGCCGCAACCCCAGCTCTCGTTGCCCACGCCGAGATATTTGAGCTTCCACGGCTTCTCGCGGCCGTTCTCTTTGCGCTTGCGGGCCATAGGGCCGTTTTCGGCGGTGATGTATTCGACCCACTTGGCGAGCTCCTCGACGGTGCCGCTACCCACGTTGCCGCTCAGGTAAGGTTCGCAGCCTATTAACTCGCAGAGATTGAAGAACTCGTGGGTGCCGAAGCTGTTGTCCTCGACGGTGCCACCCCAGTTGTTGTTGACCATGACGGGGCGGTTCTCCTTGGGGCCGATGCCGTCGGTCCAGTGATACTCGTCGGCAAAGCATCCGCCCGGCCAGCGCATTACGGGCACTTTGAGGTCTTTGAGTGCCTGGAGCACATCGTTGCGATAGCCCGAGGTGTTGGGGATGGGGGAGTCTTCGCCTACCCACAGGCCGCCGTAGATGCATGAGCCGAGATGCTCGGCAAACTGGCCGTAGATTTCGGCCGGGATGGTGACGGTGGAGTCGATGGCGTTGATGTCAAGGCGCACAGTGGCCTTTTCGGTGGCTGCTGATACCATCGCCGGCGACAGCAATGATGCGGCGGCGAGTATGGAGCAAGTCAGGTGTTTCATGAATGGTCAGATATTATTGGGTTATAGATAGTTATGAGAATTGTAGGAGCGACGGCTTTAGCCGTCGATATGGAGCTACGTATCAGAAAAGGGAAAAGGGGATACAAAAGGACAAAAGTGACAAAATAAACATAAGTGATTAATTATAAGTTAGTTTTGTCGTGTCATATCGACGGCTAAAGCCGTCGCTCCTACGGGGCTGTAATTGTCAGCCCACGGTTAAAAATCAGAAACTTAAATTCTTAATTTTTAATTTCCATCTTAAAGATGGAAAAGCTTTTTGCCGGGATGGTGACGTTGACCGTGTTGCTCTCGGGGGCGGGGAGGGGAGTCTCTACAGGGCGGACACGCTCGGTGAGGCCCTTGACATTGTCGGCGTCGGGGTCGGCTGACGACAGGGTTATGGCGCGCCCGTCGCCGAGCGATGTGCCTTTTTTCATGCGGTCAAAACGCAGGGTGATGTCGCGGGGCGCGTCGGACGTGTTGGCCACCTTGACGATATATTCCCCCTTGGTGTCGTCGATGACCGCCGAGGCGTAAAGGCCGTTCTGCCCCTCGGCACCGGTCACAGCCTTGCCGTCGAGGGTGAGGGGCAGCACCCGTGTGCCCTTGTTGGTGGCATAGAGCTGCTGCACATAGTAGCTTGCGGTGGGCACTGAGCGGAGGTTGTCAAACCATATCAGGTCGGGCCGCCACTGCCACCCCTCGACATGGGCGAAGAGCGGGGCATAGGTGGCCATATGCACGATGTCAGCGTTGCGTTCCAGGCCGGTCATGAAGGCTGCCTCCATGAGGGCGGCGTTGAAATGGTTGTACTTCTTCCCTTTGCCGTGGCAGGCGTATTCTCCGGCAAACACCTTTGGCCCTTTGCGGTCGTAGGAGTCATAGCGGGTGGCTCCGTTGAGGAAAAAGTTTTCGTCGGCATAGAAATGCTCGTCCACAAGGTCGGCCTTGAGCGACTTCATTTCGGGCCACAGGTAGTCAAACTTGTCGCCTGAGGGGCCGGGGCCTGACGAGCCTACAATCTTGATTTCGGGATGGGCCTTGCGGATGGCGTCGATGAACGGGCGCAGACGCACACCGTACTCCGGCCCCCACTGCTCGTTGCCTATGGCGATGAATTTCAGCCCGAACGGCTCGGGGTGGCCCATTTCGGCGCGCAGTGCGCCCCACTCGGTGGTGGTGTCGCCGTTGGCAAACTCTATGAGGTCAAGCGCGTCGTCGATATACGGCTGCAGGGAGTCGACAGGCACGTGCGCGCTCTCGTCGTTATTCTGATACTGGCATGCGAGACCTACACTGAGCACCGGCAGAGGCTCGGCCCCGATTTCCTCCGACAGCAGGAAATATTCGTAAAATCCGAGTCCGTAGCTCTGATAATAGTCGGGATAGAAGCGGTGGCGGAATGTGTAGTGCCAGCGGTTCTCGTTGAGCGGACGGTTCTCCACGGGGCCTACCGAGTTTTTCCACTGATAGCGGGTGGGCAGGTCGGTGCCCTCCACGATACATCCGCCGGGGAAGCGGAACACACCCGGCTTGAGGTCGGCCAGCTTTTGGGCGAGGTCGCGGCGCAGACCGTTCTCATGTCCGCGCCAGGTGTCGGCGGGGAAGAGCGAGATGTGCTCGAGGTCGCAGCCCGTGCGTGAGTCGAGGAATATGCGCAGCTTGCCTTTCTCAACGGTCTCGCTCGGGCGCAGCGATGCGGTATATCTGGTCCAGTCTGCCTTGTCGATTTCTACCGTCGCGCGGGCCATCACCTGGGTCTCGCCTTCGGATGCCGGGTCGATGAGTTCGACTATGATTTTTGAATCCTTGCCCCCGTCGGCCGGACGTGCCCATAGGCTGAAACGGTAGCCCTCGCCCTTGCTGAACGACACGCCGAAATATCCCTCGTTGGTCAGCCCCGAGGCCTTGTCGCGATGGCCCACGGGCATGAGGGTGACATAATGCGGATTTCGCTCAAAGGGGCCGTCGGTCTTGACCGTGACGTTGCCGAAGCTCTCCCATCCCATCAGAGGGTTGGGGAACTCAAAGGAGCGGTTCTTGACCTTCTCGGCATACAGTCCGCCGTCGGCGGCATAGTTTATGTCCTCAAAAAACAGTCCGTACATCGTCGGCTGCACCTCTGCGCCGGGGCGGTCGGTGCGTATCACCAGCTCGTCAGCTGCCACGACAGTCCCGGCGGTGAGGGCTGATGCGATAATAGAAATGATGAATGGTCTGATACTCATGATATGAATTCAGGTAAAGTCTGTGTAAAGATTATGTGCAAAGATAATAAAATAGTCGGTAAAACCATGTGCCGGTATCGATTAAATATAGGGCATATTTGTGTCAACACGTCGCAATATTGTGATAAAATGTAACTACCTCGTGAAAAAATGTAACCATGACATAAAAAGCACGGTTGTGAACACTGAAAAATCCGGTGCCTCACAACCGCGCCCTTGTGCTCCTGTCGCTTGATTGTTATGTCGGGGTGTTATTGTTGCGGTTTTGTGTTGCGGTTGATTTCGCCGGTGCTCCAGCCGCCGCCGAGCACTTTGTAGAGATTGATGATGGCGAGGTATTCGTCGCGGAGGGCGTTGCTCACCCCTATCTGGGCGTCGAAGTAGCGTCGCTGGGCATCGAGCACGTCGATGTAGTTGAGCGAACCGGCGCGATATTGCAGATGGGCCAGCTGGACATATTTTACAGTGGCGTCGCGCAACTCCACACGCAGACGGCTCGTCTCACGCACGCGGCGATAGGTGTCGATGGCGGTGTTGACCTCGGTGAAGGCTGTTATGACCGCTTTCTCGTAGTCATAGCGGGCCTGGTCATAGGCCGCGATGGATGCCTGGTATTTGCGCTTCTTGCGCCCGAAGTCAAAGATGGTGCCGGTGATGGTGCCGATGGTGTAGGTGAAGGGTGAGGCGAAGAATTTCGACAGCTCGTCGTTCTCAAATCCCGGGGTGAAGGTCAGCCGCAGGTTGGGAAAACGGTTGGCGTAAGTCATGCCTACGTTGGCCATTGCGGCCGAGAGGCGCAGCTCGGCGGCACGCAGGTCGGGGCGACGCTCGAGCAGCGAGGAGGGGAGACCGGAGGGGAGGCTCTCGGGGAGGCTGACGTTGAGCGTGAGCTTGTCGCGCTCGATTATGTCGCGCGGATATTCCCCCATGAGCATGGTGAGTGCGTTGCGCGCCACGGTAATCTGACGCTCGAGGTTGGGCACGAGTGCGGCGGTTGAGGCATATTCCACTTTGGCCTGCTGATAGACCGTCTCGGAGGTTAGTCCTCCCTCGAAGCGTATGCGGGCCTGTTCGAGCGACTGTTCGCGCGTGGTGAGGGTCTGACGCACGATGGCCAGCTCATTGTCGAGCGCGATGAGGCGGAAGTAGGCTGTGGCCACGTCGGCCACGAGTGTCATGCGCATGGCGCGGAGGTCCTCGACCGAGGCGGCGAAGTTGGCGGCTCCGTTCTTTTTGGCCCATGAGAGCGACCCCCATAGGTTGACCTCCCAGTTTACGGTGAGCTTGAGGTCATATTCGTGGTCCTTGGTCGTGCCTGTGCCGCCGTAGTTGTTTGTCTCGTAGCTTGAGCCGACGAGGCCGTTGATTTCGGGGAAGAGATTGGCCTTGGCCACGCCGAGCAGGGCGCGTGACTCCTCGACACGGGCGGCAGCCTTGAGCAGGTCGCGGTTGTTGTCGAGCGTGCGCCGTATGATGCGGCAGAGGGTGGAGTCGGCGTAGAATTCCCACCATGTCAGGTCGGCGATGGATGCGGAGTCAGCTCCGAGTCCCGGCACGTATGTCTCGGGCATGGAGGTGTCGGCCGGGGTGAGATTCTTGACCCCTGAGCATGAGGTGAGCGCGATGATGGCGGCTAATATGACGAATATCCTTTTCATTTCCTTTTTCTGAATAGTTTGTTGATTGCCACAAAGAAGAACGGTACGAATACGATGCCTACGGTGATGGCGACGAGCATGCCGAAGAATACACCCGTGCCGATGTCGCGGCGCGCGGCCGAGCCGGGGCCTGAGGCGAA
The DNA here is from genome assembly GCA_910584825.1 of uncultured Duncaniella sp. Lineage (GTDB taxonomy): Bacteria > Bacteroidota > Bacteroidia > Bacteroidales > Muribaculaceae > Duncaniella. The sequence goes on from CAJUCI010000011.1 coordinate 49,557, forward strand.
GAGCAGCGGCAGGAGTCCGAGCATGAACGCGAGCGAGGTCATGACGATGGGGCGGAAGCGCAGACGGGCGGCGGTAAGCGCGGCGTGCATGGCGTCGACCCTCTTGTCGGTCTCCTCCTTGGCAAACTCCACGATGAGGATGGCGTTTTTGGCCACGAGGCCCACGAGCATCACGAGTCCTATCTGGAAATAGATGTTGTTCTCAAGCCCGCATATCCATATGCCGAGATACGCGCCCACTCCGGCGATGGGGAGCGAGAGGATGACGGCGAGCGGCACGCTCCAGCTCTCATACTGCGCGGCGAGGAAGAGAAAGACGAAGAGGAACGCCAGTCCGAGCACGAGGCCGGTGTTGCCGTTTTCATGCTTCTGCTGGTAGGAGAGTCCGCTCCACTCTACGCCGATATTCTCGGGCAGGTGATTGCGCACAATCTTCTCGAGCGCGTCCATAGCCTGGCCGGTGCTGTAGCCGTGGGCGGCCTCGCCCGAGATGGTGGCCGAGTTGAACATGTTGAAGCGTCCGATGGTGCCGGGGCCTGTGGTGAAGCGGCTCGTGCCGAGCGATGAGATGGGCACCATCACTCCCCCGGTGCCGCGGACAAAGAAGAGGTTGATATTGTCGCGGTTGATGCGGTAGGGGGCTTCGGCCTGGATGTAGACTCGATAGATGCGGTTGAACATGTTGAAGTCGTTGACATAAATCGAGCCGGTGAATGCCTTCATGGTCGAGAAGATGTCGCTGACGGGTATGCCCTGCATCTTGGCGCGGTCACGGTCAACGTCAAAGTAGAGCTGCGGGATGTCGGCCTGCATGGATGTGGATATGTCGGCAATCGCAGGCTGGAGGGCGGCATAGCGGCGCAGGGTGTCGACGGCGTTCTGCAGGTCGGTGTATGTGGCGTCGCCTCGCGCCTCGAGCACCATCTCGAATCCGCCCGAACTGCCAAGGCCGGGGATGATGGAGGGGGAGAAGACGTAGACGCGGCTCTCGGGATACTCGGCCAGGGCGTCATGCACGCGCGAGCGTATCTCGGAGATGTCCTCGGTTGTGTGCTCCTCCCAGGGCTTGAGTATGACGGTGAGCTGGGCGTGGGCCGGGTTGGTGCCTACGCGGGGCGAGGAGCCGGTGACGTTGAGCACGTACTGCACGTCGGGGTCGGCGGTGAGATAGTCCATTGCCCGCTCGGTGACCTCGCGCGTGCGCTCGATGGTGGAGCCTTCGGGCAGCTCAAGCTCGACGGTGAAGTAGCCCTGGTCCTCCTGCGACATGAAGCTCTGAGGGGTAAGCTCGTTCATCACGTAGATGAAGACAAGTGCCAGGCCGAAGGCCGCATACATGCGGCGCGGGTGGCGGAAGGCGCGCGAGATGGAGCGTCCGTAGAATTTGTTGCCTCGGCCCAGCCATACGTTTATGAGACGGAACACCTTGGCCTTGCGGCTCTTCTTGCCGGGGCGCAGCAGCTTGGCGCACATGACGGGCGAGAGGGTGAGCGCGACGATGGTAGAGATGATGACCGACACGGCTATGGTTATGGTAAACTGGCGGTAGAGCTGGCCGGTGATGCCGGGGAGGAAGCTCACGGGCACGAACACCGCGCAGAGCACGAGCGACATGGCTATGAGCGCGCTGCCGAGTCCGCCCATTGCCTTGGCGGTGGCCTCGTAGGGCGAGAGGTGCTCGGTGTTCATTATGCGGTCAACATTCTCGACCACCACAATGGCATCATCGACCACGATGCCGATGGCGAGGATGAGGCCGAGGAGGGTGAGCATGTTGAGCGAGAAGCCGAACATGAGCATCACGCCGAACGTGCCGACCAGCGAGATGGGCACGGCGATGACGGGGATGAGCGTGCTGCGCCAGTTCTGGAGCGAGAGAAACACCACGAGTATCACCAGCAGCAGGGCCTCGAAGAAGGTGCGGTAGACGTGGTGGATTGACTCGGAGATGTAGGTGGTCATGTCAAAGGGTATGTCATAGCTGATGCCTTCGGGGAAGTTTTTGGCTATGAGTTCCATCTCGGCCTTGACGGCCTCGGCCACCTCGAGGGCGTTTGCGCCCGGGAGCATGTTGATGTTGATTACGGCGGCGTTGCCTCCGTTGATGCCGCTCTCGGTGGAGTAGCTCGACGCCTCGAGCGACACTCGCGCCACGTCACGCAGACGTATGACGGAGCCGTCAGGCCCTGCGCGGAGCACGATGTCCTCAAACTCGGCCACCGACGAGAGGCGTCCGCGGGCAATGATGGGCATGGTCACATCGATGCCTGTGGCGGGTGCCTGGCCCAGTGCTCCGGCGGCCGACTCGCGGTTCTGGTCCTTGAGGGCGTCCTGGATGTCCTTGACGGTCAGGCCGAGGTCGGCGAGCTTGTCGGGCGCAACCCATATCTGCATGGCGTAGTATCGGCTGCCCACGTTGCTTACGCTGCCCACGCCGGGGATGCGGCGGATGGGGTCGACGACGTTGAGCGTGGTGTAGTTGCTGAGATACACCTCGTCAAACTTCGGGTCGTCAGACTGTATGGTTATGGTCATGAGTCGGCTGGCAGTCTCCTTTGATACGGTGATGCCGTTCTGCACCACTTCGGCCGGCAGTCGCGACTCGGCCTTCTTGACGCGGTTCTGGATGTCGACGGCGGCCAGCTCGGGGTCGGTGTCGATGTCAAATGTCACGAGTGCCGAGAATCCGCCCGAGTTGGAGCTTGACGACGACATGTATATCATGCCGGGGGTGCCGTTGAGTTCCTGCTCGATGGGGGTGGCCACGGCCTGGGTGACGGTCTGGGCGTCGGCTCCGGGATAGGATGCGCTGATGCGCACCACCGGGGGCACTATCTGCGGGTACTGGTCGACCGGCAGGAGCGCGAGCCCGATGCCTCCGATAATGAATATCACGATGGATATTACTATCGAGAATACGGGATGCTCGAGAAAAAAGTTGCGTTTCATGTGGCTGTGCGTCCTTTCGGTCAGTGATTATTTTACTTCGGGTGATTCCTCTTTGCGGCCTTTGTCGTCGGTAGGCTCGGGGGCGGGGATGGGGTTGACCTTCATGCCGTGCGAGAGCTTGTGATAGCCCTCCACCACGATGTCCTCGCCCTTGGCAAGGCCGCGCTCCACGATGGTGTTGTTGCCCACTTCGGGGCCAAGCTCGATGAAGCGACGCTCCACCACGCTGTCGGGGCGCACCACGTAGATGTATGCTCCACCCTTCTCGATGACGAGTGCCTTGGTGGGGACTTCGATGGCATCCTCGCGCACGTCAAGCAGTACCTTGACCTTGGTAAACTCGCCGGGGAGCAGACGGTGGTCGGGGTTGGGCATCTCGGCGCGCACCGAGAATGTGCCTGTCTTGGGGTCGACCTGCGGGTCGGCGAAGTCGACGAGTCCCTTGTGGGGATAGACCGAGCCGTCGGGCAGGGTGATGGTGACGTAGGAGTTCCATTTGCGGTTGGGGTCGGAGCTGCCGAGGTTGACGTTGCGGTCTTTGCTGCGCAGATAGTCGAGCGCGGTCATGGAGAAGTCCACTCTCACGGTGTCGCTCTTTACCACGGTGGCGAGGAGCGATTTGCCTCCCGAGGGGCCGACGAGGGTGCCGATGTCGGCCACGCGCTCGGAGATGTAGCCCGAGATGGGTGAGCTGACGCGGGTGTAGCCGAGTGTGAGTTCGGCCTGTGTGAGGTCAGCCTCGCTGACTATCACCTCGGCGTTGGCACTCTCATAGGCGGCCTCGGCATCATCGAGGTCGAGCTGCGAGGCGGCGTTCTGGGCATAGAGCGGCTTGATGCGCTGCAGGTCGCGTTCGGCCTTCTGAGCCTGGGCACGGGCCTTGTTGAGCTGGGCACGTGCCTTGTTGACATGCGCGCGATAGAGGCGCGGGTCGATGACGAAAAGCGTCTGCCCCTTCTCGATATACGAGCCTTCCTTGAACAGCATGCTCTCAAGGTAGCCCTCGACACGGGCATGGATTTCGACAAATTGCTGGGCGCGGATGCGTCCGACGTATTCGCCGTAGATATTAACGTTGTCGGTGGTGACCTTCTCGACCTCGACGGTCGGGGGCACTACGGGTACAGGCTTGGCGCGGAGTATGAAATAGAGCGCGACGCCGATGATGACGGCGGCCACGACAATCAGAATCCATGTCTTACGGCTGTGCGGGGCTTTGTCGCTCACTATCCTGTAGCCTGAGCTGACCTTTGAACCTAAAGCGTCTTTGTAACGGTTGATGTCCATAAGCGTGATGAATGATGTGATGTACGAATGTTTAAGGACTGTGCCTATCTAAGCAACATCGGTTTCACGCTGATTGTTTACCTGATTTTTCGGATTAGTTAATTTTAATGAATACAGTTAAAAATAACAACGAGTGTTAAAACCCATTTGGAAGACCACCCGTTTCGCCCCCCGGACCTCTTTTCCATGTAAGAATATCGGCATAAGAGTATGTATAAAAAACAGCTGCGGGGATGCCCGCCGTAATCGGAAGGGCATCCCCGCAGGAGTGAGGGGGAGGAGAATCTCAGTATTCTAATTAAGTGGGGTCATCAGAAGGGGTAAACGCCTGTCGAGGCTCCGCTCATGATGCCGTCGATGGCATACTGGTTGATTACGTTGCCGGTGGTGCGGTCAATGTCGCCGCCGGTCTCCCAATAGAAGGGGACACAGCCGTGATTTTTGGCCGAGCGGGTCATGCACTCGTTCCAGGCGGCACGTGACTTCTGATGCTTCTCGACATCCATGCCGGGGAAGTCAGAGGCGTTGCGCACGGCCGATGAGTATTCGCCGACAATCACGGGTATGCCGTTTGCCACGAATGTGTCGTGCATCTTCTTGTACTGTCCGTCGATATACTTCTCGTCAGCCCAGGTGCAGTTGCGGTCAGAGCCGTCTACGAAATTATCGGCACCCCAGTAGAGTTTGACTGTTGCGGCCCACTGTCCGTCCTTCTCCATGATTGTGAAGTCAGAGGGGTCATAGTTGTGCACTTCGACGAGCATACGGTCCTCGATGATGTCGACAGGGAGCTGGTAACGACCCTTGACGGTCTCGTCGATATTGGTCTGCGGGCCCTGTGCGATGAGGCAGCGGGAGGCGTTGTTGCCGCCTGTGGCGCGCACGGCGTCAACGAATGTCTGCTGATACTTGATAATGGCATCAACGGCAGTGTCGGTGATGGTTCCGTCCATGCCCGGCTCGTTCATGCCGGCAAAGAGCAGATGCTCGTCGAAATGATTGAGCTTCTTGGCAATCTGAGTCCAGAAATCGTGCTGCTTCTTGTCGATGTCTTCGTCATAGCCGCCTTCGAGATTGTTCTCGAGCCAGCCGCCGTCCCAGTGGATGTTGACGATGGCATACATGCCTTCGCCTACTACCCATTCTACAACCTGATCGATGCGGTCGAGCCAGTCAGCTTTGATGATATTCTTTGCTTTCTCCTTTTTAGTCTTGCCATCGATGTGGCTGTTCCACGCGCAGGGGATACGCACGGCATTGAAGCCTGCAGCCTTAAGTCCGCGGATGTAGTCGATGGTTACGGGGCGTGTCCATGAGCCTTCGCCGTCGGGAGCCTCGAGGGTGTTACCGATGTTGACGCCGGCATACATTTGTGATGCAATCTGCTTGGCGGTGATGTCGGCGATGGGGGTCTCGGCGGGCACAGTGGGTGCATTTGTAGGCTGTGTGAGAGTGAATCCGCGAGCCACATTGTTGGCAAACACTGACACTCGTGCCGAGCGCGGGCCGCGGGTCTCGTTAAGTGCTGTAGTGACGGTCACGGGGAATCCCTTGTCGGTGCGGTCGCCCACCGACACTTCAATCCAGCTTAAATCGTCCTTGTCGTCAATCTTCTCGACGTGGGCTGCCACCGAAGCGGGAGAGTTCACATAGAATGTCTGCGACTCGCCGGTCGGAGCTGCTGTGATGCCGTTGGCAAAAATGTCTTCCGGCACCTGGATATTTTCATATATCACCTCGTTCCTGTCATCGTCACATGCGGCGAACGTGTAGCATGCTGAGAGGCAAAGTGCAAGGCAGAGTGATTTGGCTATTTTCATAATATATTTTCACTGTGTATAGTCAAGGGAGAAGCCCCGGGCTGTCAGAAGCCCAAGGGGCTTCTCCCATATGATACATTTTTGTTATTACCAGATGACTGGGGTAAAGAGTGAGTTGATGGTAAACTTCACACGCATGGAGTCGTTGAAGCCGAGTTCCTTGATAACGTCACCTTCGGGTGTGCCGAATGCACAGCCGTCATTCTTGGTTTTGCCGTAGCAGTTCCAAAGTTCGAGACGGTGCTGGCTGCCGTCATTCGAGTTGACGACTTTCTTGGCGTCCCAACCTGTGAGGGCCTTGCCGTCAAGCTCGATTGAGTTGAGTGTCATGACAGTGCCGGGGAACATGTCCATGAGGCCGCCTGTGTTTATGAAAGTCATAATCGAGCCGTCGGAATAGTTGAAGTCGGCAGTCTTGCGGGTGGTGATGTCAAAGTCGGTCTTGTCAGGCACGAGTTTGAAGTTGCTGTCGACAGTCACTCGGAATGAGCCGTCATTGATGCCGTCCCAGTAGCCGCCCCATGAGGGATTGATGGTCACGAGGTCGGGGGTGAAGACTGCGTTTTCGGTGATGTAGCAGTCAATCTCGACTGAGTTGCTGAACGATAATGCCGGGTCATGGTCAACGTTGGTGGCTGAGCTGAACGGGCTCTCGAATACCTTGCTTCCGTCTGAGCCCTTGCCCCAGATGCTGAAGAATTCAACGCGGTAGTTACCCTTGTCTTCAATGTCGCCATAGAAGAACTTGGAGGCATCAAACTTGACTGATTTACCGTCGCAGCGGATGTCGGTGACGGTAACTATCACGTTAGGATGCTCGACGAGTATCTCGTTGAAGTCCATGAGGAATACCATCGCACCGTTGCAGGCGTCGCCATTGTAGGTGAATGTGAACTTTTTGCCGAATTCAGTCGGGTCAACGGTGCCGACCTGTGTGCCCCGGTTGCCTGACCAGTCGCCGCCTACGCTCATCATGGTGACTGCGTAGCCATACTTGGCCGACTGAGGTATCATGTTTACACTCAGGAGAATGGGGGCGGAGTCTCTGAAATATGCGAGCTGGAATGACTTGTCGGTAAGAGTCAGGACTTTTATCTCATTCTTGCGGTTTTCAACCATCGGGCTGACGAAATTGTCGGGAGCGAGGAGGTCGATGGTCGATGTGATGGTGTAGTTCTCGTTGTCGATTGTATAGGTGCCCTCATGAGAGACGCCATCCTTATCGACTACAATCACTTTGCCATCCTCTGTAAATGTCATCGAGCCTGTGCAGTCGCCATAAGCCCAGGTGGCCGATGCTCCGGGTGCCCAGCACCAATCATTTTTACCTATCATAGGCTCATTGTTGGTCAGATGCTTCCAGGAATAGTCGAGGCTGTAGAAATCTGTAGGACCTTCAAATATCTTGGATGCTCCGTTGCGGAGGTCGATTTCCCAAGTACGGCAGAGCATCGATTTCTCAATCTTGAGGTTACGTGCGGTTGTCACGGGACGTATCGACATGGCCTGATAGACGGGAGCTGTCATGCGCGAGTTGGTTGCTGATGAGAACTGATAGCCGTAATAGTAACGCTGGTCGCCGGGATTGATTGAGCCGGTTGCATAGTAGCCGTTGTTGCCAATGCCGGTGACATCATTTACTGTGCGTGTGCCGGCAGCGGGGAGGAAGATGGTGTTGCCGTTGGGGCCGGTGAGACGGAAACCGTTCACACCGTCGACTGTTGTCCACTCCGATGTACACTTGGCAAAGAGTTCCTCGAAATCCTCATAGGAGGGGAGGGTTGCCTTGCCGTCGGTCACCTGATAGATTAGGTCGTTGGTAGTGCGATACAGGTCCTCTGAAGCATAGTCCTCGGGGAGGTATGAGTTCATGACACCTGTGCGGTCGCCGAAACCGAAGTGACCGCCGAGGTCATTTTCGCTCTTTGCGCCGAGGTTGTACTTAGCCCATTTTACCGAGAGACCGAGGTCTACAAACTCCTCGTCGGCGTCATACTTATGGCTTTCGGTTGTGAACGACTCCACATCGCCGTAGATTGTGCCGGCACCGAGGTTGACATAAGCAGCGTAATAGTAGGTGGTAGACGGGAGAAGGCCTGACTTATTGACTGAGAATGTCGATGCATTGTCGTCAGCGGGAACGATGAGACCGTTACGTACCTTCTCTACATCAGGCTCTGAGGCGATTACTATACCTACGGTTGCGTCGGCCGGCATTTCAGTGGCCGAACCGCCGATGAGTGCCGAAGTGAAGTCGACAGTCTCGGCGCGCGAGGTTGACACTGTGGCATTGGTGGTCACGAATGACTTGACATCGCCGAGGAAAGTGACCTGACCCTTGAGTGATACGTAGGTCTGGTAGTAGTAGGTCTGACCTGTGGTGAGGCCGTTGACTGTGGCTGACACCACACCGTCGTTGAGCAGTCCGTCCACCTTGTTGGGCATATTGTCCTGCGCTTCACCGTAATAGAAGCCTACCGAGTAGAGCGCGGCCGACTTGCCGTCAAGTCCTTTGACGGTGCCGTGGAGCACTGCGCTGTTGGCGGTGACGTCTGACGACCCGGTGTTTACCGACGACTCGTCGATGACGGGGTCGGTAGAGATGAAGTAGTTGTCATCGTCGTTACATGACGCCAGAGAGAGCCCGAGCAGGAACGACGCATATAAGAATATTTTGGTTTTCATTTTAGTGTATTATCCTATTCAGGTTATTCGATGGTTACAGACACGATTTCGGGCGTAGCCTCATAAGGATTGAGGTTGCCGCTGTCATCGAGGGGCGACTCGACGAGACCGAGCTGGCTGACGCACACTGCGAGACAGCTGAGACCCTGGAATGTGAATGAGCCGCCTGTATTGGTGATGGATACGGTGGTGTCGCCGTTCTTGTTGACTGCGACAGCCTCGGGACCTTCATAGACTGACTCGGTGTTGGGCCACAGTCCGTTGCCGATATTGTGGCAGAGCACGGCCTTGGGAGTGGCACCCTCTTTCCATACAGCTCCGTTGATGCGGAAGGTGACCTTGATGGTCTTGTTCTTTTTCAGCACGAGCTTGCTGGGGTCGATGGGCCATGCCTTGTCGCCGCCCCACGGGTTGTAAAGCTCGATACGGTAAGAGCTGAGGTTGGCGTTGTCGATATATGCCTCAAGACCTGAGTTGTTGACCTCAAGGATAGTGGGGCCGGTAGGCTCGGCTGCGATGGGCTTGACCTTCATGTTGGCGCACAGATAGCGGTTGACTGCGCCGGTCTCGTCCTTGGCGGCGGGGACTCCGATTACTAACTCGCCGTCATCAGGATTGCATGCGAGCACTGTGAACTCCTTGCCCGAAATCACATTGTGACCTGCGGTGAGGAGGGTGAAGGGCTGCTTGCCATCGTAGATGAGACGGTTCTCCTCAAACTTGAAGACTCTCACATCGCCGTCAAGGTCAGTGCGATAGGCGGTGTATTCCGCATCGTTGTTATCCTCGTCCTTGTCAGTATAGCTGGTGAAGTTGAGGATGAAGTCATCGCTGTTTTCGAGCTCGGGGCATGCGGTTGAGCCATAGTTGTTTACCCATTCCCATGCGCCGATGGTGTTGTCGCTGTTAGCCTTGGTGCCGTTCCACTCCATGAATCCGTAAGGACGGTCAGCGTCGAGCAGATAGTTGATGGAGTTGGCCACGTAGCGGGCGTCAGAGGTGACTACAGTGAAGAGGTCGGTGGTAAGGTTGTCAAACTTGGGCTGACGCACGGGCTGTGCGCCGAGTGCGGGGCCTGTCACGGGCCACTTGCCGTCCCAGCCCTTCTCTACGTAGCAGAATACGATGCGCTGGTCGCCGTTGCCGCCCTTGCCGTCGTTACGTACCACCTTGATGCCGAGCACATGCTCGTTGAGCTTGACAAGCTCGACATTCACGCGGTCCACAAGGTTGATGTCGTCAATGAGCCACTGCACGCCGGCAGGCATGGTGAGGGTCTTGCGGTCAGGGTCCATGACAAACGGGGCTGTCACACCGTTGACGGTGAGGTTGGCACCGTTTACGAGGTCGAATGTGAGCTCAGGGATTGCTGCCCATCGGTCAAGAGGGAGCATCCAGTCAGGCTCACCGGCCTGCCACACCCAGTTGGGGTTGTTCACGCCATCTTCTTTATATGTGGGATAGTCAGCCTCGGTGTACTCCTTGCCGTCGGTAAACTTGTCCCAGCCCATAGGCGCACAGCAGAATGTCGATGCACCGAGGTCATAGTTGTTGTGGTCGAGTACCCATGTCTTGGATTGGTCAGTGCCACCTGTGAGATATGTCCACAGGGGGTCGGTGAGGAGGTCGCCGTTGGTGGTGTCAAGCGAGAAACGGTAAGGTTCGCCGTAGACCATGCCACCGCGGGTCATTACGCCAAACTTGATTTCGTAATCACCTGCAAAGGGGATATTGGCCTCGGTCGAAGTCTTGCGCTCGATACCCTGCGGGTGAATCCAGCTGGTGATGTAGCCGTTGCCGAGAAGGCTGGTCATGACCACCTTGTTGGTGGCCTGGTCGACTGTTACTCTATATGCTTTTCCCTCCACGAGGTCGGCCGGAGTGAGGTCGGGCGCAGGAAGGACTTCATTCTCAGGCGTACAGGCTGTGACTGACATTATCATAGCCACCCCTGCGAGAAATGAATGAAAATACTTAGGTTTCATGTTTTCAGGAAATAATGGTAATTAAGACTGTGTGTTTATAAAGGTTAGTTCTTCCAACCGTCATTCTGTTTAAGCACACCGTTCGAGAGCACAATCTGGTCATTGGGAATCTGAGAGAGACCCTTGGTGGCGATAATCTTGCTGCGGTCATATGAGACACGGGCAGGAGTTCCGCCATTGTAGACCTGGCCTGCACCGGCTACTACGGCATTGGCCATCACGTCAACCCCCTGACGCAGGAGGTCCCAGTAGCGCACTCCCTCGAAGGCGAGTTCGCGGGCGCGTTCGGCCATAATGTTTTCCATAGTCACAGGTATGTCTGAGAGGCCGGCGCGCGAGCGCACATTGTGCATGTAGGTTGCAGCTTGGGGCGAGCCGAGTTCGGCCGCCATGAGAAGAACGTCAGCATAGCGCATAATATTGTATGGCTGACAGTTATTTATCTGCATATCGCCTGCTCCGGTCGACATATTAGCATTTTTTATGACAAGGGTGCCGTTATCGTCCTGATAGAAGGCTATGGGTGAATACTTTTTAACAGTGTAGCCTGTGTATTCACGCCAGTCGTTGTATGACGGCTTGTAATTGGCATCGCTTGTGATACCCTCGCCTGTGATGTCGATTACGCCTGCGGTGCGGCGAGCGTCGCCTGAATCATAGATAGTGTTGATGAACGAGGGGATGACAGTACATGCACCCCAGCCACAGTAGTAGGGGACTACGCTCAGCGGGCTGCGCATACCCATCATCACCTGCCAGCGGTTACCGTCGGCCGAGCCGTCGGTGGCATACGATGCCATAGGTGTGAAGTTCATGCTCAGCACGACCTCCTTGTTGGCGTCGCCGGCATATGTGGATGCGGCTTCGTTCCATCCGGCCGATGTGGTATTGGCCACAAGCGATGATGCGGGCCAGAAATCCTTGTAGCTGCTCAGGAGCTCGTAACGGTCGCTCGAGATTACATCCTCGACGGCTGCGAGAGCTTCGGCCTTGGTGACATTGCCGATTACGGCACCGTCTGCTGTAGTGAATCCTGGCTCCTTGCCGTAATAACCTGTATAAAAGAGGTACGCGCGGGCGAGGATTGACTCGGCAGCGTATTTCGACACGCGGCCAAACTCGGCGGTCTCAAGATTTGCATTGTCGGGGATGTTGGCTATGGCATAGCGCAGGTCTTCGAAGATTGCGGCATATACCTCGGCGGGGTCGGCCTGGGCGCGGTTCTCGTTTACAGGCTCGAGGAAGAGCGGAATGTTACCCCACAGGCGCACCATGTCAAAGTAAAGCAGTGCGCGCAGTGCGTGGCACTCACCCATGTAGAGGGCACGCTTGGAGTCGGTTGACTTCCATTCGATTTGTCCCTCACGTGCTATGAGCTCGTTGCAGCGGTATACGCCCTGATAGTACATCTTCCAGTCCTGAGAATAAATCTGGAGGTCGGCGGGCGATTCGCTCTGGTCAAAGCGGTCAATCACCTGATAGTTGCGTCCGTCAGAGTTGCCGGTGCCGCCATAGCACTCGTCGCCCATGACGGTTGACGCTACATAGAATCCCACACCGGGTGCAGTGGAGGTCTGACGCCATCCGTTGTAGCACCCGATGAGTGCGCGCCAGGCGTCGGCCTCGGTCTTGTAGAAGTTTTGGGTGTTGGAGTTGATTTTGGAATCAACGTCCAGGAAGCTGTCAGAGCATGACACGGCAAACAGTGATGCTGAGGCCAGGCCGACGGCAAGTATATTTGATTTAAGTCTTTTCATGTTGTCAATCAACTGTTTTGAGATTGAGAATTGCTAATTGCTAATCGGTGGAAATCACTAATTAGAATGAGAGGTTTACACCGAAGAGGAATGTGCGGGGACGCGGGTAGTAACCGAGGTCTACGCCTGACACCCATGACTGGGTTCCGTAGCCGATTTCGGGGTCCATACCGTCATAGTCGGTGAAGGTGGCAAGATTCTGCACCTGGAAGTAGAGGCGGGCCTGTGAGCACCAGCTCTGATTCATCAGAGGCGCGAAGTTGTAGCCGAAGGTGAGGTTGCTCAGTCGCAGATAGTCACCGTCCTGAACGAAGAGGTCAGAGAACTGCCAGTTGATGTTCTGGTTGGTCACGCGGGGAATCTTGTTGGATGTGCCCTCGCCTGTCCAGCGGCCGAGGATGCGGGTGGTGTAGTTGGCCTGCTGGCTGTCCCAGCTGCGGTAGCTTTGTACAATCTTCTGGCCTACGGCACCTGTGGCTACGAGGCCGAGGTCAAAGTTCTTCCAGTAGAGATTGATGTTGAAGCCGAAGGTGAATTTGGGCATACCGTTGCCGAGGTTTACCTTGTCGTCGTCGTTGATGACGCCGTCACGGTTTACGTCGACAAACTTGACGTCGCCCGGCTGTACATTGTCCTGAAGCACGCCGTTGCCTGCCTGAAGCCACTGGTTGATTTCCTGCTGGTTCTGGAAGATACCGGCAGTCTTGAAGCCCCAGAAGTAGCCGATGGGTTGGCCGTTCTGAGCGCGGTAGAATTCGGGCGTGTTGTTGTAGAGCTCGTTGGTATTGCCGTGGATGATACCGTCCTGGTTGGGGATTGAGCCGACTTTGTTCTTGTTCCAGGCTCCGTTTACGCCTACGCTGTAGGAGAAGTCGCGGCCGATAACGTCGTTCCATGTGACGCTGAACTCGACACCCGTGTTCTTGACGTTACCGCCGTTGATGAAGGGCGCGCCTGTACCTGCGGTGGCAAGAATAGGAGCTACTACGAGCCAGTCCTTGGTGTTCTTGAGATAGAAGTCGAAGTTTACGGCAAGACGGCTGTTGAAGAGTCGTGCGTCAAAGCCGAAGTCGGTCTGCTCTGAGGTCTCCCATGTCAGGTCCTCGTTGCCGAGACGCTCGGGATATGCACCCCAGTTGTTGGCCCATGTCGAGTTATATTCGCCATTGTACACGCCGTTGGGGCCGAGATACTGTCCGAAGAAGTAGTTGGCATACTGGTTCTTGATGGGCGAGAGATACTGGTAGTTGTCGATATTCTGGTTACCTACGCGGCCCCAGCTTGCACGGATTTTGAGGAAGTCGAGCCATGAGCGGGTTGACTCCATAAATTTTTCGTTGGAGATGTTCCAGCCGGCCGATACTGAGGGGAATGTGCCGAAGCGGTGACCCTTGGCAAAGCGTGACGAGCCGTCGCGGCGCACGGTGAGGTTAATCATGTATTTTTCCTGCCAGTTCCATCCGAGACGGGCGAAGTAGCTGACCGAACGGCTCTTGTCGTGGGGCCAGCCTGCGGCGTTGAGGCCGTCGGCGGTCGATGCGGCGGTGCCGTTGCTTATCCATGCGTGGCTCCAGTCGTCAAAGCCTTCCTTGAGGTGACCCTGCTTGGCTTCGAGGTATGAACCGCTGTAGCGGTAGCTCTCCATACCGATAAGGGCGTTGAAGTGGTGCTCCTTGATGTCCCAGTCATAAGTGGCAGTGTTGGTCCAGGTAAGACCGAGCGAATGGGTGCTGTTCTGGCTTACTTTGGTGTAGCTGTGCGAGGTGTCGGTAGACGTGAACTGGAATACAGGCTCGAATCCGCGGTTTTCCTCCGAGCCATAGACAGCTCCGAAGACGGTGCGGATTTTGAGGTTCTTGATAGGCTCGACCTGAGCGTAGACGTTGCCTGAGAATGTGCCGTTCTTCTTGGCGTTCTTGAGGAGCATCATGTTGCCGTAGGGGTTGCCGTCGCCCTTGTTCCAGTCAGAGTTGACTGTGGAGTTGTACTCGCCGTCTGCATTATATATAGGTGCGAGGGGTGAGGTGTAGAATGCTCCGCGGAGGGTGTTGTTATACTGGTTGCCCACACCGATGCCGGTTGACTTGGTGTAGACGAAGCTGGCCTGCTCGCCGAGGGTGATGATGCCGTCAAAGAGCTTGTGGTCAGAGTTGATACGGAAGTTGTAGCGCGAATAGTCAGAAGCGTCTTTGCCGCCTACGATACCTTCCTGATTGAGGTAGCCGAGCGACATGGCATAGGTGCTGTTGGCCGAACCGCCTGTCACACCGATGGTGTAGCTTTGGGTAGCGGCGTTGTCCTCAAACATGGCGTCCATCCAGTCGGTGTCATAAACGCTCACGGGATTGCCGTTTTCATCGCGACGCCAGATGCTTGAGATTGATGACCAGTCGTAGGGTGCGAGACCGCTGTTGATTTGCTGCTCGTCCATGATGGTCATGTACTCCTGGGCGTTGAGCATATGGGCCTTGCGGGGAGCTGACTGCCAGCCGAAGTATCCGTCAAATGTGATTTTTGCCTTGCCCTCGCGGCCCTGACGGGTGGTGATGAGCACAACGCCGTTGGCAGCCTGCGCACCGTAGATGGCGGCTGAGGCGGCATCCTTGAGCACGTCGATGCTCTCGATGTCGGCGGGGTTGAGGGTCGAGATGTCACCGCCGATACCGTCGATGAGGTAGAGGGGCGATGAGTTGCCGGTGGTGCCGAGACCGCGGATGGTCACCTTCATGCCTGAGCCGGGCTGGCCTGACTCTGAGGCGATGTTCACACCGGGCAGCTGGCCCTGCATGGCCTGGAGGGGCGAGGTGGTGTTCATCTTGGCGATGTCGTCGCCTTTGATTTGGGCGGTCGCGCCGGTGACGAGTTTCTTTTTCTGAGTGCCGTAACCTACCACCACTACTTCGTCGAGCACCTCGGCGTTGTCGAGGAGTGCCACGTCGATGGTCTCGGAGTTGGCGATGATTTCGCGGGTCTGGCAGCCTACGTATGAGAATACGAGGGTTGCGCCCTGCTCGACCTTGATTGAGTAGTTACCGTCGATGTCGGTGGCGGTGCCCTGTGATGTGCCCTTGACGAGTACGCTTACGCCGATGAGCGGTTCGCCGTCAGAAGCCTGGGTTACCGTACCTGACACGGTGATAGGAGCTGCCGATGCCACGCTGATTCCCGCAAAGAGGAAGAGCGCAATCATGGCTACTCGGAATAGGCGCATTGACTTGCGCCGTTCCATGCATTTGTTTCCCATTGATTTGAATAGTTTAGATTGTAAAATTTTTAAGATTTCGTTTTTTCATGTGAGGTTTTGAGGCATGAGATTGCGTGCATCTCATCTCGTTAGATTCAGTCAGATGTAATCAATATTTCGATAGGATATCGGATTTAGGCGTTGTTAACTAAAATTATCAAGGCAAATGTAAAGATACGTTTCGTAATTGCAAAATATCTTTAGTAATATAAGAGGTGTCGTTGGTTTCCGCCGTGTGTATGTTTTGTTATATTTTATCGTCTCGTTTGTTTCAGAGCGAGGATGTAATAGCTTGAAAATTATAGGAATATCCAATTGTTAAAATTCTCGTCAGAGCGGTTGTCGCGTTAACATTTGGAAATCTGACGGATTTTGATTTACTTTGTGGTTAACAAACCGGCACATTGAAGCTATTTACCTCTTAACATATACCTGTAATCATAAGGACCTCTTATTTGCGGTCCGTCTCTACCATGATGCGAGCTATTTTCTATATCCTGGCTGTATTGTCGGCCCTTGTGGCGCAGGCAATCCCCTTGGAGCAGCTGGCCTCCGTGAGCGGCATGACAAACAACAAAATCAATGTCATCCATCGCGGGAGCGACGGCTTCATGTGGTTTGGCACCGTGGCCGGCCTCTGCCGGTATGACGGCTATGACCACGACCTGTATTATATCAATGAGAGCGGCCAAATCCCCGAGGGTGAGAATGACATCGACGACATTGCCGAAGATGCCGAGGGGCGGCTGTGGCTCAGCTCGCACAAGGTCTATTATATCTATAATCCTGTCACTGACCGTATTGAGCATTCAGCTGATTCGCTGCTCCGGGCCTGTGGGGTCGAGGGGCGAGCACGTGCGGTGAAGATTGACAGCCACAAGGGGCTGTGGGTGTATGCCGAGGACCCCGACGGGGTGTATCACCTCGAGGCAGGGCGTGACAAGGCACGCAGGGTCGAGTCGGCTGACGGTCAGACCTTCCCGGCCGCCGAGGTGTCGGATTTCGCCGAGACCCCTTACGGGATGGCGGCTGTGACGGTGCGTGGTGACATTTGGCTGATTGACCCTTCGACCCGTCGTGTCACCGAGCATATCGGAGGTATCGCAAATGATACTAAAGGCGGGCCTGACATGGTGTACACAACGATGTATGACCGCGATGGGCTCCTTTGGGTCTATAACACCGAGCGGCTGTGGGTACTCGACCGCCCCCACAGGCAGTGGGTGTCAGACCGTCTGCCGTCGGGCGGACGTGACATGGTGGTAAAGGTCGTGGTTCAGGACAATCAGGGACGCGTCTGGGTGGGCCGTGACCATCACGGTCTCGAGCTTGCCACTAAGCGGTCAGGCCGTATTGTGTTCACCGAGATGCTTGACGGCGTGGATTTCCCCGAGACCTGCTCGGTCACATCGGTGTGCGATGACGGCAGCGGCACGCTGTGGGTCGGCACGTTCAAGCGCGGAGTCTTCTATCACAATGACACGATGCGCAAGTTCTCGCTTGCCAAGGGCAGTGACGTCAACTGCCTGTTGCCGAGGGCCGATGGCCGCGTATGGGTCGGCACAGACGGTCGTGGCATCGGGGTCTTTGACCCTGCTACCGAGGCGATTTCCTATGTCGGCTCTGACGGTGACAACGACAGCCGTGTGGCCGTTACATCGATGCTCGAGATGGATGACGGCACGCTTTATGTCGGACGTTTCTCGCGCGGACTTCAGCGCATGCGCGGCGGCCGCATTGAACGGGTGGTCACGGGCACACCCCTTGACTCCACCTACACCTGGGCAATCACTCGTGGTGAGAACAATGACATATGGTTAGGCACTCTTGATGCGGGATTGTTCCGTTACGACACTTCGACAGGTGCTGTCACCGAATACAATACGGCCAACGCTCATATGCCTTCTGACTGCGTGATTTCGCTGGCCACCGCTTCTGACGGCACGCTTTACATCGGCACAGCCTACGGTGTGGGTCTGATAGAGCGGGGCAAGCATGATGTGACCTTTCTCGAAGGGATTGACCCGGGCACGGTGATGGACCTGCTTGTTGATTCGCGAGGTCTGCTTTGGGTGGCGTCGCACAGGGGCATCAAGGTCTATGACCCACATTATGGGCGCATGCACGATATTCCTTTCCGTCAGACCAAGGGCGCATCATATGTGATTGGTATTGAGGAGGACAAGGGTGGGGCGATATGGGCCACCGAGGGCGGACGGCTCATAAACCTGAATGTTGAATATGATGCCTCGACCGGCAAACTTGTCACCTCTGACCGCAGCTACGACCACCGTGACGGACTCCAGAACAGTGATTTCAACCAGCGTTCGTTTGCCATGCTCCCTTCGGGCGAGATGCTCGTGGGCGGGCTCTACGGCATAAACCGTTTCACCCCGGCCCGCATCAGGCTTAATAGCATGGCCCCGCGCGTGATGTTTACCTCGCTCCGCATCGACGGCAAGAATGTCAGCCCCGGCGAGGATGTGAAGGGGCGCACTGTGCTCGAGGGCGCGCTCAATCACTCGCGACGTGTTGACCTCAGCCCCGGTGTGCGCGACTTCACAGTCAGCTTTGCCACCGACAACTATGTCCTGCCCGAGAAGACCGTGTATATGTATATGTTACAGGGTTTTAACGACACTTGGCTCACAACCGAGCCGGGAGTCAACCATGTCACATACACCAATCTTTCGCCCGGCAGCTATAAGCTCCTCGTCAAGGCCGTCAACAATGACGGATTTGAGAGTGACGAGGCGTCTACCCTTGACATCGTGGTTCACGAGCCTTTCTATTGGACCGTCTGGGCCCGCATCATATATCTCATTTTGCTCCTTGCCGGCATCTACGGCATCTATCTGCTCGTCAGAAGGCGTGAGCGCAAGCGGTTCAATGAGCGCAGACGTGCCGACGCGCTCAAGAAGGAGGAGGAGCTTAATCAGATGAAATTCCGCTTCATAACTAATGTCAGCCACGATTTGCGCACCCCGCTCACCCTGATTATGTCACCCCTCGACGCGATGATAAAGGAGGGTGGAGACGAGCGGCGCATGAAACGGCTCGGGCTGATGCGAAAGAATGCCGACCAGCTCCTCGGCATGGTCAATCAGCTTCTCGACTTCCGTAAGAGCGAGGTGTCGGGGCTGACGCTCAAGGCCAATGACGGCGAGCTCGTATCGTTCCTGGAGAATGTGTGCAGCTCGTTCGGCGGGTTTTCGGGCGGCAAGGGCATCCGTTTCAAGTTCGCACCCGAGGTCAAGCGCGTGTACATGCGTTTTGACGAGGAGAAGATGTACAAGGTGATGATGAATCTCGTGAGCAACGCCTACAAGTTCACTCCGGCCGACGGCAGTGTCACTGTCGGGGTACGCCTTGCGGGTGATGACCGCGTGGTCATCTCGGTGGCTGACACCGGCATCGGAGTGAGCGATGAAGACAAGAAACGTATTTTTGAGCGGTTCTATCAGGGACATGCCGCTACGGCCGACCCTGCCGCCACAGGCTATGGCATAGGCTTGAGCCTTGTTCACGACTATGTCACGCTCCACGGTGGCAGTGTCGATGTCAGAGACAATCACCCTGCGGGCACGGTGTTTGAGGTCACTCTGCCCGTGGTGAAATGCCTGAATGCGACCGCCGAGGCGTTGCCCGAGGCTGTCGTGAAGAAGCCCGAGGAGTCGCGCAAGTCCAAGACCGAACCGGCTGTCGAAGCCCCGGCCAAACCCACCGCGCTCGTGGTTGACGACAATCAGGACATGCTCGAGTTTCTCAAGGACGGTCTGAGCGGCGATTTCCACGTAGTGGCTGTCGGGAGCGGCGACGAGGCCCTGAAGCTGCTCGAGTCGCTCAAGCCCTCGATAATAGTTACCGACATCATGATGCCCGGTGTTGACGGAGTGGAACTTAGCCGCCGCGTGAAGTCCGACAAAAAGCTCGGGAGCATCCCGGTGATAGTCCTCTCGGCCAAGAGCGGCGAGGATGCCAAGGTGGAGATGCTCACTCTCGGAGTGGAGGATTATATAACCAAACCGTTTAACATCGAGCTGCTTGTGTTGCGCATGAAGCGTCTCGTGGCCCTCACATCCGGCAGCCGTGGCAGTCGCCTGATTGACCCCGAGCCTGAGAGCATCCCCATCACCCCGCTCGACGAGAAGATGGTTGAAAAGGCCGTGAAATATGTGGTCACCCACCTCAAGCGACCCGACCTTTCAGTCGAGGAGTTGAGCAGCCAGTTGGGCATGAGCCGTGTGCATCTTTACAAAAAGCTGAAGGCCACGACCGGCAAGACTCCGATAGAGTTCATCCGTCTAATCCGCCTGAAGCGTGCCGCCCAGCTGCTGCGCGAGAGCCAGCTGAATGTCTCGGAGGTGGCCTATCAGGTGGGCTTCAACAGTCCGCGCAACTTCAGCAAATATTTCCGCGACGAGTTCGGCATGTTGCCGTCAGCCTATCAGGAAGCCAAGGAGCAGGCAACAATCCACCCACTTTGAGTTAACATTTCATACACATATAAAATCATTTATGGCACTGAGCGTCAACAATCCGTCACGGATGTTGACGCTTATTTTAGTAACTTTGTGGTAGAGTTTATCGAATTTTGAATCTAACAATCACATACTAAAAACAACTCCATGAAATTACGACATTTCTCGGTTGCGCTTCTGAGCGCGGCGATGGCATTTGCCCTCGCCGGATGCAATGAAGGAAAATACAGTAAGAGCGACAACGGTGTCACCGTCAACGTGACCCCTACGGGCGAGAATGGTGTGCGCAAAGTGCGTCTCCAGGTGCTCGGCGACAAGATTATACGAGTGTCAGCCACGCCCGACAAGAGTTTCCCCGAGGAGGAGAGCCTCATAACCGTGCCACAGGAGGGTAAGACCCAGTTCACTGTCGAAGAGAATGACTCGACCATATCGGTTGTCACCGCCGAGGTGCGCGCCACCGTGAGCCTTGCCACCGGCGACGTGAAATTCTATGACAAGAACGGCAAGCTCATCGTGTCAGAGGCTGACGGAGGCCGCGAGTTCTCACCCATCGAGGTCGAGGGCACCAAGGGCTACACCGTCCGCCAGGTGTTCGAGTCGCTCAGCGACGAGGAGGGCATCTACGGTCTCGGCCAGCATCAGAGCGACGAGTTCAACTACAAGGGCCGCAATGAGGAACTGTTCCAGTACAACACCAAAGTGTCAGTGCCTTTCGTAGTATCGACCGACAATTACGGTATTCTTTGGGACAGCTATTCGCTCTGCCGCTTCGGCAACCCCGAGCCTTACAAGCAGCTCGGTCAGGTGTTCAAGATTTATGATAAGGAGGGCAAGGAGGGTGCCTTGACAGGCACATACACCCCCAAGGGTGCCGACGCCCCCCAGATTGTTCAGCGTGAGGACTCGATTTACTTCGAGCACCTCATACGCAAGGAGCTGACTCACGTGGTGAACCTCCCGCAGGATTTCAACTACTCAGGCAGCCATGTGGAGTATGAGGGCGAAATCGAGGCCAACGAGACCGGCGAATACAAGTTCATCCTCTACTACTCAGGCTATATCACCGTCACTATCGACGGCAAGGAGGTAGTGCCCGAGCGTTGGCGCACCGCCTGGAATCCCAACTCCTATAAGTTCAGTGTCGACCTCGAGGCCGGCAAGCGCGTGCCCCTCAAGATAGAGTGGCAGCCCAACGGCGCAGTGGCCTATTGCGGTCTGCGCGCCTACGCCCCCCGCAGCGACGAGGAGCAGATGCAGATGAGCTGGTGGGGCGAGATGCAGTCGCAGATTGACTACTACTTCATCTATGGCGACGACATGGACGACGTAATCAAGGGCTACCGCACTCTCACCGGCAAGGCCCCCATCATGGCCAAGTGGGTCATGGGCTACTGGCAGAGCCGCGAGAAGTACAACACTCAGGACGAGGTGCTCTCGACCCTCGCCGAGTTCCGCAAGCGCAACATTCCTATCGACAATATCGTAATCGACTGGCTCCACTGGAAGGAGGATTCATGGGGCAGCCATGAGTTTGACCGCGACCGTTTCCCCGACCCCAAGGGCATGGTCGATTCAATCCACGCCATGAACGGACGTGTCATGATTTCGGTATGGCCCAAGTTCTACGTCACCACCGAGCACTACAAGGAGTTTGACAAGAACGGCTGGATGTACAAGCTCCCTGTTCAGGACAGCATCCGTGACTGGGTAGGCCCCGGCTATCTCGGCTCGTTCTACGACGCATACGACCCCGATGCCCGCAAACTCTTCTGGCATCAGATGGAGGAGCACTACTATCCCCTCGGCATCGACGCCTGGTGGATGGACGCCTCCGAACCCAACATACGCGACTGCACTGACATCCAGTATCGCAAAGACCTCATCACACCCACAGCACTCGGCCCATCTACCAAATATTTCAATGCTTACGGCCTCATGAATGCCGAGGCCATCTATGACGGACAGCGCGGCGTCGACAACGACAAGCGCGTGTTCCTGCTGACCCGCTCGGGATTTGCCGGACAGCAGCGTTATTCCACCGCCACATGGAGCGGTGACATTGCCACCCGTTGGGAGGACATGAAGGCCCAGATTTCAGCCGGCCTCAACTTTGCCGCTTCGGGCATCCCCTACTGGACTCAGGACATAGGCGGATTCTGCGTCGAGGACCGTTATGTCGCAGCAGCCGCCGAGGCCGCCAAGACAGGTCGCGAGACACCCGACATGAAAGAGTGGCGCGAGCTCAACACCCGCTGGTATCAGTTCGGTGCCTTCTCGCCCCTCTTCCGTGCCCACGGCCAGTGGCCTTACCGCGAGATTTTCAACATCGCACCCGAGTCACACCCCGCCTACAAGTCGGTGGTCTACTACACCAAGCTGCGTTACGACCTCATGCCCTACATCTACTCGCTTGCCGGCATGACCCATTTTGACGACTACACCATCATGCGTCCGCTCGTCATGGACTTCACCGCCGACAAGGCCGTGCGCAACATCGGCGACGAGTACATGTTCGGTCCCGCGCTCCTCGTGGCCCCCGTCTACACCTACGGTGCCACGTCGCGTGAGGTTTACTTCCCCGCCGGTTCCACATGGTATGACTTCTACAACGGCAAGGCCGTCGACGGAGGCCAGACCCTCAAAGTCGCCGCCCCCTACGAGCGCATACCCCTCTACGTCCGTTCAGGCTCGATTATCCCCTTCGGCCCCGAGATGCAGTGGAGCGCAGAGAAGCCCGCCGAGCTTATCGACCTCTATGTCTATGCAGGCGAGAACGGCAAGTTCACACTCTATGAGGACGAAGGTCTGAACTACAACTACGAGAAGGGTCAGTATGCCATGATACCCTTCGAGTGGGACGATGCCACCTCGACACTCAAGATTGGCGAGCGTCAGGGCCGATTCCCCGGCATGCTCACCACCCGCAAGTTCAACATCGTCAAGGTGTCAAAGGAGCAGCCCCTCGGCTTCAACCGTGCCAACAAGGGCGTGACCGTAGCCTACAACGGCACCGCCAAAAGCATCAAACTCTAACGTATTTACATTCAAGCAATCTGCCAATTACTAATTGCTAATTACTAATTGCTAATTGAAAGTAGGGTGATTTCTAAGGTAAAATTGATTCGTGTGGCATGCCTCGCCCTTATGGGCTTGGCGGCCACCTTTTTTGCATATGCCGGCGACCCGAGGGCCGAGTCGTTCAACGACGGCTGGCGGTTCATGCTCGCCGATTCGGCACAGTATAAGGATGCCACATATAATGATTCGCATTGGCGTCAGCTGTCGTTGCCCCACGACTGGGCTATCGAGGGTGATTTCAGCGAGTCCAACCCCTCAGGCACCGGCGGAGGCGCACTCCCCGGCGGAGTGGGGTGGTACCGCAAGACATTCACGCTCAACGACATGCAGAAACGTCAGAATGTGATGGTCGATTTCGACGGTGCCTACATGAACTCCACGGTCTACATCAACGGCCATGAGCTTGGCACCCGTCCCTACGGCTACGCCCCGTTCAGCTATGACCTCACACCGTGGCTCAACCGCGATGGCGAGAATGTCATAGCCGTGCGTGTCGACAATGCCGAACAGCCCAACTCCCGCTGGTATTCAGGCTGCGGTATCTATCGCAACGTGTGGATTCGTTCGCACGGCGATATTCACATCCCCCTGTGGGGCCAGCATGTCACGACCGAGGTCACCGACTCTCTGGCGCGCCTCGACATAGCCACCGAGATTGTGAGCAAAGCCAAGTCGACCGGCAAGGTGCAGGTCTACTCCTCGCTTCTCGCCCAGGGCAAGATGATAGGCAAGACCGAGCCTCAGACAGCCACCGTGAGCCGCAAGCATCCGCAGGTTACTCTCAACAGCTCGCTGACCGTGACCGACCCCCACCTGTGGAGCACCGACGACCCTTACCTCTACAAGCTCGTGACCTTCGTGCAGGATGCCAAGACCGGCAATCTGCTAGATGTCTATGAGCAGAACATCGGCCTGCGCTACTTCAATTTCGATGCCAAGACAGGCTTCTCGCTCAACGGCAAGCCGATGAAGATTAACGGCGTGTGCATGCACCACGACCTCGGCGCGCTCGGCGCGGCCGTCAACACCCGCGCCCTCGAGCGTCAGCTTGAGATACTCAAGGAGATGGGTGCCAACGCCTATCGCGCATCGCACAATCCCCCCGCGCCCGAGGTGCTCGAGCTGTGTGACCGCATGGGCATACTCGTCATGGACGAGACCTTTGACATGTGGCGCAAGAAGAAGACCTCCCACGACTACTCGCGATATTTCGACGAGTGGCATGAGCGTGACCTCTCCGACCTCATACGCCGCGACCGCAACCACCCCTCCATTATCATCAACAGCATCGGCAACGAGGTGCTCGAGCAGTGGAGCGACGCGAGTGCCGACACTCTCTCGCTCGAGGAAGCCAACCTGATACTCAACTTCGGCCACGGCAAGGACAAACTCGCCGCTGAGGGCGACGAGCTGAGTGTCAACTCGCTGCTCACCCGCAAGCTCGCCGATATGACCAAGGCCCTCGACCCGACGCGTCCTATCACTGCCGGATGCAATGAGCCTGACCCGGGCAACCACCTGTTTCGTTCGGGCGCGCTTGACATCATCGGCTACAACTATCATGACGACTGGTTTGACTCCGTGCCCAAATGGTTTCCCGGCAGGCCGTTCATCGTCACCGAGAGCGTGTCGGGCCTCATGACCCGAGGCTATTACCGCATGCCCTCCGACTCGATGTATATCTGGCCCGTGCGCTGGGACATCCCCTTCTATGACGAGTCATTCTCATGCTCATCTTATGACAATTGCCATGTGCCCTGGGGCAATACCCACGAGGGCACCATGCGCCATGTTCAGGAAAAGGATTTCATCTCGGGCCAGTTCGTCTGGACCGGCTTCGACTATCTCGGCGAGCCTACCCCCTTCGGGTGGCCGGCACGCAGTTCGTATTTCGGAATTGTCGACCTCGCCGGTATTCCTAAGGATGTATATTATATGTATCAGTCGCAGTGGCGTCCCGACAAGCCCGTGCTTCACCTCTTCCCTCACTGGAACTGGGAGCCGGGTCAGGAGATAGACCTCTGGGCCTACTATAACAATGCCGACGAGGTGGAGCTGTATCTCAACGGCGAGTCGCAGGGTGTCCGCACCCTCGAGCCGGGCAAGTATCACGTGTCGTGGCGTCTGAGCTTCACCCCCGGCACTGTCAAGGCCGTGAGCCGCAAGGACGGCCGCGTGGTCGCCGAGAAGGTCATCAACACCGCCGGCGAGCCTTACGCGATACGCCTGACCCCTGACCGCACCATGATTACCGCCGACGGCCGCGACCTCAGTTATTTGCTCGTGGAGATTCTTGACCGCGACGGCAACCTCTGCCCGCTTGCCGACAATCAGGTGACATTTGATGTCAAGGGCGCAGGATTCAATGCCGGAGTCGACAACGGCTCGCCCACATCGCTTGAACGTTTCAAGGACGACAAGCGCAAGGCATTCTACGGCAAGGCCATGCTCATAGTGCAGAGCAACGGCGACGAGGGCCCTGTCACAGTCACCGCCACCTCGCCCGGACTCCGCCCGGCCACAACCGTAATCAATGCCAATGACAACCGTCCTATTCGTATAAAATAAAAAGTAGATGCTATGAATAAATACTTTACATTGCCTGCTGTGGCTCTCATGATGTCAGCCACGCTGTCAGCCAACGCTGAAGTGCCTGTCTATCAGGACGAGTCCCGCCCCCTCGATGAGCGTGTAGAGGACGCGCTCAAGCGCATGACGCTCCGCGAGAAGGTGGCCATGTGCCATGCCGAGGGTAAGTTTGCATCGCCCGGTGTGCCCCGTCTCGGCATCCCCGACCTGTGGATGAGCGACGGCCCTCACGGCGTGCGTGCTGAAATCAACTGGAACGACTGGGGCTACTCCAACCGCACCAACGACTCCATCACCGCATTTCCGGCCCTGACTGCGCTTGCCGCCACCTGGAATCCCACCCTCTCGGGCCTTTACGGCAACGCGCTTGCCGAGGAGGCTCTCTATCGCGAGAAGGATGTGATGCTCGGCCCGGGTGTCAACATCTACCGCACTCCGCTCAATGGCCGCAACTTCGAGTATATGGGCGAGGACCCTTATCTTGCCGGTGTGCTCGTGGTTCCCTACATTCAGGAGATGCAGAAAAACGGTGTGGCCTCGTGCGTCAAGCACTTCGCGCTCAACAATCAGGAGCAGTGGCGCGGACACATCGATGTCGAACTCAGCGACCGCGCCCTCAACGAGATTTATCTTCCCGCATTCAAGAAGGCTGTCGAGGAGGGCAAGGCCTGGAGCATCATGGGCGCGTATAATCAGGTGCGCGGCCAGCATGCCTGCCACAACGAGTTTCTGCTCAACGACATTCTCAAGGGGGACTGGGGATTTGACGGCGTGGTCATCACCGACTGGGGTGGCGCGCATGACACCAAGGAGGCTGCCCTCTACGGTCTCGACCTCGAGATGGGTTCCTACACCAACGGCCTGACCTCCGAGAGTGCCTTCACCACCGATGACTACTATCTTGCCAATCCTTATCTCGCTATGCTCGAGAAGGGCGAGGTGCCCATGTCGGGCCTCGATGACAAGGTGCGCCGCCTGTTGAAGCTCAACTTCCGCACGGCTGCCAACCGTCAGAAGCCTTACGGCTCCGTGGCCACCGATGAGCATTATGCCGTGGCCGAGGAAATCGGCAACGAGGGTATTGTTCTGCTCAAGAATGCTCCTGTGGCCAAGAAGAAGCCCGCACTCCTGCCCATTGACGCTGCGAAGTATGGCAAGATTCTCGTCGTGGGCGAGAATGCCACCCGCAACCTCATGGCCGGCGGCGGTTCGTCCGAGCTCAAGCCTAAGGATATTGTCACCCCTCTCGACGGACTCAAGGCCCTCTATGGCGACAAGGTTGAGTACACCGAGGGCTATAAGTCGGGCCGTCCGATGTATGGCCACGCCGATGTGATTCCCGCCGAGGTGGTTGACTCGCTCCGCGCCAAGGCTGTGGAGATGGCCCGCGAGGCCGGTCTTGTCATCATCGTTGGCGGTCTCAACAAGAACCATTTCCAGGACTGTGAGGGTGGCGACCGTCAGGAGTACGGTCTTCCCTTCGGCCAGCCCGAGCTTATCAAGGAGATAGCCGCCGTGAACCCCAATGTCGTGGTGGTGCTTCTCAGCGGCAACGCTGTGGAGATGCCCTGGGCAAAGGATGTCCCCGCTATTGTGCAGGGCTGGTATCTCGGCTCAATGGCCGGAAAGTCAATCGCCAACGTTCTCTCCGGCAAGGTCAATCCTTCGGGCAAGCTTCCCTTCTCGTTCCCGGCACGTCTTGAGGATAACGGTGCCCACCATTTCGGTGCAATATCCTATCCAGGCGACTCCATCAAGCAGGAGTATCTTGAGGATGTGCTTGTGGGCTACCGCTGGCATGACACCAAGAAAATCCCCGCGCTCTATCCCTTCGGCCACGGCCTGAGCTATACCGAGTTCAGCTACGGCAAGCCCTCTGCATCGGCCAAGACCATCGGCGAAGGCGAGTCGCTCACTATTACAATCCCTGTCCGCAACAGCGGCGACCGTGAGGGTAAAGAGACAGTCCAGCTTTACATCGGCGACGACGAGGCATCGGTGCTGCGTCCTGTCAAGGAGCTGAAAGGCTTTGACAAAATCACCCTCGCCCCCGGCGCGGAGCAGACCGTGACATTCACCGTCAGCCCCGACGACCTCAAGTTCTATGACCCGTCAACCAAATCATGGATTGCCGAGCCGGGCAAGTTCAAGGCCTACATCGGCTCATCCTCAACCGACATCCGCGCGACAGTGCCGTTTGAGTTGAAGAAGTAGAGTCGATTACTTGGAGTTTTATAATAGCGTGGTCGGTGTTTCCGACCGCGCTATTGTTTTATTTGGATGTCGCATGGAGGGACGGTTTTATTTGTGCAATATGTCAAGGGGCACTTGCCGTGCGGTTTAGCTTTGGGCTGCGGAGCACGGCGTACCGCGATAGTTGGGGTGGATGAGGGGAGACGGGAGAACGGGAGACAGGAGCACATGAGCACTGCCCCGGAGACGGGAGCACGGGAGAACAGGGGGCGAGGGTGATGATTGTGACGAGGGGAGTGTTTTCGCCTTCGCTTTCGTCGCTGCCTTCGTTGCCATCGTCGCGCTGCCGCGCTCCCACTGTTTCAAAGCTGTGGATGCGGGAGGATGGCCACGGTGGGTGAGGGCTGTGGCTTTTTGGGGGCGATTTTGTGCTTTGGCCTTTCCGCGTGGATTCGGTGCTTTGGATTAGCAGACCGGGCGGGAGGGCTTTGGGTGGGCGGTCGGCGCGGAGGTGGATAATCAGGAAGCCTGACCTGTCAAGGATGGGGAAGAGAACGGAGCAGACTTTGCGGAAGTTGTCTGGTGTTTTGAGCAGTGGGGAGTAGGTTTTGGCCTGGTGGGCGTTGAGGAGGAGCATGAAGGCGGGGGTGCTTCCGCGAATGCTCTGCACTTGTCGGTAGGTGATGGAGCGGAGGCGGGGGGTGCGCCCGCTGATTGGCTGACGCTGTGGGGTGCAGCGGATGGCTGTGGCTCCCTCTGGGGAGGTGGCGAGCCTGTAGCGCAGGTAGCTGTCGAGAATGGCGGTGCTGTCGTGGCCTGGATGGTCGATTATGACTGTGGGGCGGGGACGTGCACGGCGGCTTTTTTCGAGGGTGGATATGACGGCTTTCTCGGCGGGGGTGAGTTGCCTGCCGAGAAATCGCCTGAAGCTGTGGCACCATATGTCGGGGATGCACGGCTTACGAGTAACGCTGGATGTTATGAGCCTCCGTGAATGCATGGTGCAAATATAGGATGCGAGCACGGGGCTTTTGGTGCGATAATGTCGCGAAGCCCCCCGAGCTGAAGCTCGGGAGCATGGACAAAAAGGAGAAGCACAAGTTTTTGAGACAGGAGCACAGGGGCACAAAGACGGGAGCACGTGGGGACGAGAGACAGGAGCACAGGGGCACAAAGAGGGGAGGACGGGGGCACAAAGACGGGAGCACAGGGGCACGGGGCAAAAGACGGGAGCACGGGAGGACGAGAGACAGGGGCACAGGGGCACAGGAGCACAGGAGCACGAGGGGGGTAGGAGCGACGGATTTAGCCGTTGATATGGAGCTACGTATCAGCTAACTGTTACAAATTACGAAAGTTAGCTGAGTTGTGTCATATCGAGGGTGTTGCAGAACTACCCAGGTTGAAGCCTCTGAGAATTGAATATTTTGGGTGAATCTGGAATTTTTCAGGATTGATTCGAATTTTCGATTCTCAGGAGGTTAAAAATCGGATATACAACAAAAATACAGCAAAAATCGGTCTTTTCAGGCCGATTTTTGTATGTTTCTATGCAGTTTCAG
>CAJUCI010000012.1 GCA_910584825.1 uncultured Duncaniella sp.
CAAAAGTGTCCCAGCGACCTCCGGCGCACTGTCCCAGTCTGCTCCGGTTTTTCCAAAGTGGATGGATGAGGCCATTTGCTTGGTGTTTGATTATTAAAACTTCTTTTCTAAGAAATAATAATTTAAGATTTAAAGAACGAATGATTGTTGGAGAGGACCCTTTATTTAGTTATCAGTGTATGGCTTGTAATCCCAATGTGGTGCTTACATCTGCTGTAGTTTATAACTATTATATGAGGGGAGGATCGGCTTCGACAACTTTTTCTCATAATAGATTAAGGGGCTGGGTTGACGGTATGGTTTCGCTTATCAGCGGATATAAGAAAATAGGGGAAGAGCACCCTGATTTGAGGACAAATATGTCTATGCGTATAGATAATCAGTTGGAGTGGATGATGACAAGATTATTACGATTTAAGATAAATTTTGCGGATAGTAAATATATATGTAAAGAATTTGAACGGATAGGTGTATTGCCGACATCCGGGAGGTCTCGTATAATGAGGGCTGCAGATTTTTTCTTGACTCATCCTCTCTTGTTGCCGATATCTTCATTGCTTTATCGGCGGGTATTTTATGCGTATATATATCCCGTATTAAAAAATAAGATACGTAGAATGTACAGTTAAAATACGATTAAAATAGATATAGAATATGCATATAGATATCGAATTAAGTATAATAATCCCGCTCTATAACTGCGAGAAGTATTTCAGACGCACTCTTGAGTGTCTGAGAGGGCAGGGTGTGTTCGATGCTGAAAAGATGCGGGCTGAAGTCATAATGGTTAATGATGGGTCTACTGACGCAACGTTGGCCCTTGCCGAGGATGCGGCTAATGAGTATCCGCAGATAAGGATTTTTTCTCAGCCTAATTCAGGCCAACATATAGCGCGCAACCTTGGCATTGATAATGCCCGAGGAAAATATGTATATATGATGGACAATGACGATGTAATTGTTGACGGTGCATTACGCTACGCTCTTGACAAAGCTGAGGAGTATGACATTGACGTTGTCCACTTTGATTACAGTTACGTCACGGAAGAGGAACTGAACAATTCCCGGCGCAATCCGGTAAAGGAGTCGGCTGTAAAATTTAATGGTAGCGGTTATGATTATATAGAATATACCAACGGCATCGGATTCCATTACGGCCTTTGGACATATATTATCCGCAGGGACTTTCTTGATTCCCATAAGCTAAGATTCCCCGAGGCTGTGCGGTGGGGCGAAGACTATGCGTTCGTGTGGAGCTTGTTTCTGAGAAATCCGTCGACTCTTTATCTCGACTTTGTTGGATATTACTGGATACGGCATGAGTCCTCCGACTCGCATAAGGCTCAAACTGACTATGCACATCGTAAGGCACGAAAACTTTGTTGCCATGATTTGGCATTGTTTTTTAGACGTGAACAAGAGGCATTGTCAGATAAACTACCTGCAAATATAAATGAGAGGGTGAAATATTTGCCTTGGATTCAGGCATTTGCCTACTGGGGAATGTTGCTGCGATGTGGAATTGAGGATTACGACAAGGAGGTCGGTCGCACAATGGGGGCTCAGATAGATGCTGGCATATATCCTATCCCATTCCGATTTCCCTCAGCTAAGTTCTATGACATGCGAGGCCTGAAATTCAGGCTGATGTGGCATATCATATCAACTCCTATATTGCTGAAATCGATACTAAAATATAGACGGTCTAAATAGGTCTGTGCTCATGATTTCGATAATAGTCCCCGTATATAATACAGTCAAATATCTGCCACAGTGTGTCAGGTCAATAACGGCCCAGGATTATCGTGATATAGAGATAATCCTTGTCAATGATGCCTCGACTGATGATAGCATAGAGGTTTGCCGCAGATTGGCGGCTCAGGATTCAAGGGTTAAGGTTATTGATAAGACTGTTAATCAGGGCGTAGACTTTGCGCGGTTCACGGGGCTTGATAATATGTCTGAGACATCGGAATACGTGATGTTTGTAGATTCTGACGACTGGCTTAATCGGGGCATAATATCCCGTTGTGTTTCGGTTGCGGAAGACAGTGGGGCTGATATCGTTCAGACTGGTCTGCAGAGAGTATATGACCGTTGGGGTCTGCTGACAAGAAAGACTCGCTTTAATATCGGGAAGAATACCGATAATGGTTATCGCATTATCACCGAAGGCCTTTTTGAGGATTATTTCATAAGCTATTTCGGGGTCAATATTGTGCCTGTCAATCTTTATGCCAAGTTGTACAAACGCAGTGTTTTGGAACGGTCAGAGATTAAGCCTACCGGCTTGAGATGGGGAGAGGACCTGATAATGAATATGCACATGTTCCCTTATTTGGACAGTATGGCGATAATTGATGACATTGGCTATAATTATCGGGTAGGAGGAATGACCTCTCATTATCTACCGTGGCTAATCCCTGCGTCGGTGGAGATGTTCGGATTAAAGGAGCAGGCAATAGAGAGATTTAAGTATGATAAAGCCACCTATCCAACAAGGGTAGAGATGAAAAATATACTGCGTTCTGACATATGCCAGCGTATAGCATGGCGCGTCGGTACGGCAGAAAGTAACATACGTGATATCGGGGCTATACTCGTTGACCCGCTTTGGGATAGGGTCGGCGAGCTTGCTCAGGATTCCCGCCACACTAACGATGCTTTCGTCCAGGCCCTCGGACGCAAAGACGCAAAAGCGTTATATGAAGTATGCGCATCATTTACAAAGTCATATGGCTTGAAACGTAAACTTCAAGAGACAATTTTGAAAATTATATCATAGTTTTTATATCACAAAAACAAAAGCGGAGTAATCATAATGTTGCAAACATTGAGATTGCTCCGCTTTTGTTTTTGATTATTTGGCTCAGTATTGCTCCTTTTCGTTGGGGAAGGAGGTGGATTTGACGTCGGTGATGTATGAGCCGACGGCGTCGGTGATGGTGGTGGCGAGGTCGGCGTAGCGGCGCAGGAAGCGGGGCGAGAAGCCTTGGTTGATGCCGAGCATGTCGTGCATCACGAGCACCTGGCCGTCACATCCGCCGCCGGCTCCGATGCCGATGGTGGGGATGTCAAGCTCGGCTGACACGCGGGTGGCCAGCTGGGCGGGGATTTTCTCGAGCACGAGGGCGAAGCAGCCTGCGTCCTGCAGCATGCGGGCGTCGGCGATGAGCTTTTCGGCCTCGGCCTCTTCGCGGGCACGCACGTTGTAGGTGCCGAACTTGTTGATTGACTGTGGGGTGAGGCCGAGGTGTCCCATCACGGGGATGCCGGCCGAGAGGATGCGGCGCACGCTCTCGATGACCTCTTCGCCTCCTTCGAGTTTGACGGCCTCGGCGTGGCTCTCCTTCATGATGCGGATGGCCGAGGCGAGGGCCTCGAGCGAGTTGCCCTGATAGGTGCCGAAGGGGAGGTCACACACCACGAGGGCTCGCTTAACGCCTTTCATGACGCTCTTGGCGTGGTAAATCATCTGGTCGAGGGTGATGGGCAGGGTGGTGGTGTTGCCCGCCATGACGTTTGAGGCCGAGTCGCCCACGAGTATCACGTCCATGCCGGCCTGGTCGATGAGGGTGGCCATGGAGTAGTCATAGGCGGTGAGCATTGCTATCTTTTCGCCTTTGGCCTTCATCTCGGCGAGGCGGCGTGTGGTGACCTTGCGGGGGTCGGATGCGGTATAGGTTGACATGATGTCTGAGCTTTAGAAGTTGATGATTGGTTATTTTACGGGCAAAGATAGTGGTTTTTTTAGACTTTACTCCAATTATCATGAAAAAACATTATCTTTGCAGACCTTATCAGCTCACTCTGACTCTAAAGCTACCGTCATGACTATCAGCGAATTTGCGGCCGATGTGGCCGCCCGGCTTCCGTATGTGCCCAACGGGCAGCAGGCGCAGCTCATCGGTGCGCTTGCGCGCTTCTGCGCCATGTCGGCTCCGAGCGACGGGGTGTTTATCCTCAACGGCTATGCCGGCACGGGCAAGACGTCGCTCACGGGCGCGCTGGTCAAGAGTCTGCGGGCCGCCGGGCGCGAGGTGGTGCTGCTTGCCCCTACGGGACGCGCGGCCAAGGTGCTGTCGGGCCATGCCGGATGGCCGGCCTTCACGATTCACCGCCGCATCTATCGTGGCGGGGGCGGGGAATGGAGCGACGGGTTCCGCGCCCTGCAGCACAACAATCTGACCAACGCCGTGTTTATCGTCGACGAGGCGTCGATGATAGGCGACGGCTCGGGGCAGGAGGGTGGGCCCAACCTGCTCGAGGACCTCGTGGAGTATGTCTTCACGGGCGACAACAGCCGCCTCATCGTCATCGGCGACGTGGCCCAGCTCCCCCCGGTAGGCTCCGAGCTGAGTCCGGCAATGAATGTCGACAGCTACAAGCGGCTGGGGTTGAGGGTGAGCCGCGCCGTGCTCACCGACACTGCCCGCCAGGCGCGCGAGTCGGGCATACTGCGCAACGCCACGTGGCTGCGCCGCGCCATGCTGATTGACCCCCTGCCTGCGCCGAGGCTCGTGGTGGAGGGATATGACGACGTGGCCCTGACGGACGGCAACGATGTGGCCGACGTCGTGGGCGACTGTTATCGCGTAGACGGGCAGGGGGAGACCATCATAGTCACGCGCTCCAACGTCAGGGCGCGCGAGTTTAACCTCGGCATACGCTCGCGCATACTCGATTATGAGGAGATGCTGGTCAAGGGGGAGAGGCTGCTCGTGGCCAAGAACAATTACACGTGGGCGGCCAAGGTGAAGGGGCTCGACTTCATAGCCAACGGCGATGTGGCCATAGTGCGCCGCATACACGGGATGGAGGAGAAATACGGTTTCCGTTTCGCGATGGTGACGCTGTGGATGCCCGACAATGACGTTGAGGTGGACTGCCGTATATTCCTGCAGACGCTGACCGACGAGAGTGCATCGGTGTCGGCCCAGGATATGCGTCGGTTGGCCGAGGCGCGAATGGCCGACCCTGAGGTCAACGCGCCCGACACCCCCTATGAGACGCGCGTGCGCCGTCTGCGCAAGGATGAGTATTTCAACGCCTTACAGGTGAAGTATGCCTACGCCGTGACGTGCCACAAGGCGCAGGGTGCGCAGTGGCGCAACGTGGTGGTCGACCTCGGTGGCATAGCCGCGGACGCGCAGGGGCTTGAGTTTTACCGCTGGCTCTACACCGCCGTCACCCGCGCCACCCGCCGCGTCTACTTCCTCAACGGCGAGGCTTTCAGCCGAGTTTAAAGTTTAGGGGTTAAAGTTTAGGGCGACACGAAATTCAAGAAGGGGACATAAGGACATAAGGCACAAAAGCGACATAAGAAATATATATTATAAAGGATATTTTTCATATTCCATCAGAAAAAAATTATCTTATGTCGCTTTTGTGCCTTATGTCCTTATGTCCCCTTCTAACCCATAAACTTTAACCCCTAAACTTTAAACTCGGCCGATGGCCGAAGGCCGGAGGCCACTAACGCTGTCGCGGGTTGATGTTGAATCGGTATTGCACGGAGGCGAGGATGTAGCGGGGGAGGGTGTTGGTGACGGTGACGGTGCGGCCTGTGGCGGTGACGGCATAGCTTACGTTGGACAGGCGGTGCAGGATGTCAAAGGCATCGACCGTGAACACCCACCGGCCGCCGCGCGGAGTGTAGGAGATGCGGGCGTTCCACACGGCATCGGTGGTGTCCAGCTCGCGCACGCCATAGCCCCGGCGGGTATAGAAGGTGAAATCGGTGCCTATGCCCAGTCCGCCGGGCAGTGCGAACTGGCCGGTCATGCCGTAATTGTAATGCGTGGCATTGATGTCGGCAAACCCCTCGCGCGTCGACGATGTGTGCCTGTCGGTCACCTTGCCGTTGAGCGAGAGCGACTGCCGTCCTATCTGCCACGTAAGCTGCAGCCGCTCGCCGAGCGTGCGGGTGTCGACCTTTGAGGGGGTGGGGTCGATGGTCACCGAGCCGTCAATCACGCCCACCATGTCCACGCTGTGCACCTTGCCCGCCTCGGTCGTCGACGAGAGGGTGAACTGTTGGCGATGGCCAAACTTCAGCGAGAACGTGTTGGTGCCGTTGAGCGTGTAGTTGCCGTCGACGTTATAGGTGCGGTTATATCGCACGCCGGTGTTGATGTCATAGGCATATCCGCGCGCCAGTGCGTCAGACGTATGTGAGGCGTCAAGGAGCAGGGTGTTGTTGTATCTTCCCGATGCGGGGCGAGTGCTCCATCTGAACGAATGCCGGTGTCTGAGGGCATTCTTCAGGTCAGGGTTGCCGAGGTCGATGTTGAGAGGGTCGGAGGTGTCGGTGACATCGACCATGTGGAGCAGGTCGGGGGTGTCGGTGTCGAGCATATACTGATAGTGCAGGTCATTGTACTGTCCGCCATCTTTGGTGCGGTCGAGGGTGTAGCCGAACACGGCGTCGGTTGAGGCTACGGTAGTGATGCATGACGTACGTCTGACGGGATAAAACATCCCGTCGCTGTAATAGTTCAGGCGGCTGTGGAGTGCGCCGACTTTCGCGCCGATTTTGATAAGCAGAAATTTGGGAGTGTTTAAGCCTCGCGAGTATTGTATGCCTGCGCTGCCCGAATGACAGTTCTCCCAAAGCGATGACGTGAAGCTGTTGCCCGGGTCGAAGGCCGATATGTAGTCTGACGGCAGTGAGCCATACACGCCCATGTCGGCGAGCCGGTCGAGGGCATACATGTATGAGTCACGTTCGCGGTTGTGGAACGTATATTCATACCCGATGTTGAATACCATGCCCTTTAGACGGAATGTGTAGCCGAGCAATCCCTCAAGGCCCAGGTTGTGATTGGGCGAATTGTCGGTGAAATTGCGGCGTATCGTAGAACTTTCAGGGAGCTGCGTGTCGCGGTTGTAGCCGTAGGCCACGTTGTAGTCATCCCATAGCTGCTCCTTTTGCGTGTCATATTCCACCCTGGCTGAGGCAAGCAGCATGTCGCTGGAGTGCGGTATCTTGTAGCGGAAGAAGGTAGACAGGTCGATGTTGCCTTTTTTCGTGGAGCCGTCGCTGCGCGTTGTGGAGCGGTTGATTATCGACTCGAGCTGACTGTCGGAGCCGTCGCTGTAGATGGCCTGGAGCGACTGCATGGTGATGTCGGCCTGCTCGTGGTTGAAGCTGCCGATGCGGCCGATGCCGAGCGGTCGGTCTTGCTGTACGCACCGCTGAGCATGGCGCTGATACCGATGTCGGTCAGCCGGAGATCTCCACGGTGGGTCGTGCTCAGCTTGAAGTCCTTGTTGCGGCCGAAGGCTTGCGAGTAGTCATATGTGTTGCCTGTAGGCAGGAAGTTGGTGCGGTCGGTCTTTGTGCGGCTGTCCAGACGGTTGCCCTCATATGTCACATCGCCGTTGATGCTTCTGCTGTTGTCGGGCGAGAAGAACGAGTAGGTCAGTCCTGCGAGCTGATAGCGTCGCTTTCCCGCGGGCATCTGCTCGGGGGTCCAGCTGTCGCTGCCTCCCGGGGCTCGCGTGTCGTTGAGGTTGTTGAGCGAGGCTGCCAGTGCCACCCGTCCCGTGGGGGTGAACCACGACGCAAAGAGCCGGCCCAGGTAGCGGTCCTCGGTGCCGTAGCCGGCCTGGGCGTTGAATATCCAGCCCATGCAGTACTCCTTTTTCAGCTTGACGTTCATGGTCAGGTGCTTAGGGGCGTCGGGGATATTCATCCACTTCTCCATGTCGGTCTGACCTTGGTAGATTTCCACATTCTTGACCATATACGCGCCGATATTGTCAAGCATCAGCCGGTTGTTGCCGTCAAAGAACGGCTTGCCGTCGAGCAGCAGAGTTTCGACAAACTCGCCGTTGATTGATATGCGTCCGTCCTTTGACAGCTCCGCTCCCGGCAGCTGGTTGATGAGGGCGTCGAGCATCGACCCCTCGGCGAGCTGAAAGGCATCGGCGTTGTAGACGAGCGTGTCGCCACGGTGATAAAACTTGATTTTCGAGGCCGTGACAGTCACCTCGCTGAGGTTGTGAGGCGCACGCTCGAGATAGATTATTGGCATTTCGCGATGCCATTCGCGCTTGGCCTTCTCCACCTTGTAAATCACGGTCTGAGGTGTGTATCCGTCACATCCCGCTTCAAACACATATGTGGAGTCGTTGCGGTTGGTCGTGAGGGTGAACTGTGAGTTCTCCCCGCCCATCAGCATGCCGTTATACACACCCATCGGCAATGAATCCACCCTCTCGCCGTCCCGGCCGATGGTCCATACCCATGCATTCGGGAGGTCGCGCTTAAAGATTGACTCCTTGACGCGGCCGGTGATGTACATTGTATTGTCATCGACAGCCATAGCCAACGGGCATATATATGTGACCGCGAATAGCAACAACAGCAGCCGGCGGAGAGAATGAGTGCGTAGTGGTGATGAAATTATAGACATGTCAGTGTTTGTAGTTTGAGAGTGGATAAATGTAAGTTTTTGCCGTGGTTTTATAACATCTTTTCGCAAAGATAGTGTATGGAAAGTAAAAATACAAATGGTTTTAGTATAAAAACTAAAAAAACAGTCTTTTTATTGCGCACGACTCTTTTCGTGGGTATATCGCATACATGGAATTATTTATGGGGGATGATTTGGAGAGTGTGACTTGCAAAATGATTGTTGAAAAGGGTGGGGTGTGCGTTTTGCCAACTATACTCGGTGAAATGTGCGTAATTGTGTTGTTTTTACGATTATAGTTTGCTATCTTTGCAAAAAACATATCTATGGAACTTTTTCCTCGCCCGCAATACATAGAAAAAATAGCCGGTCTGATTAATCGTGGCATGATGCTTATACTTGTCGGTCAACGTCGTGTAGGTAAAAGTAAGGTGCTCGAACTGTTTAAGGATTGGCTCAGTCGGAATCGTCACGATGCTAATGTCGTGTATATCAATAAGGAATTTCAGGAGTTCCGTGACATTGTGACAGCGGAACAGTTATATGACTATGCCGTCGGACGGTTGCCCGAAGGGGGTGATAATTATCTCCTTATCGATGAGGTCCAGGATATTGAGAATTACGAAAACGCACTCCGTAGTTTTCATGCGGAAAACCGCTGTCAGGTGATTGCCACAGGAAGTAATGCGTACATCTTTTCGAGTGAGCTGGGTACACGACTGTCGGGGCGGTATATCGAGATAAAAATATACAATCTCTCATATCTCGAATTTCTGCGATTCCACAATATGGAGGACAGCGACCAATCTCTCATTCACTATCTCAGTATGGGTGGTCTGCCCGGTATGCTCGCTTTCAAACCCGAAGAAAGGTCGCAGATAAACGATTATCTTGAAGGTGTTTACAATACTGTTCTTGTCAAGGATATTGTCAGCAGAGAGAAGGTCCGCAACGTCACACAGCTTGAAAATATAGTGCGCTATGTCGCCGACAACATCGGCAAACCTATATCGGTTGCCAATATCGTCAGATACATGAACTCAAAGGGGGAGAAGATTAGCGATGAGACGGTCTCAAACTATCTCAAATATCTTAACGACGCTTTTCTCGCAATTCCCATCAGGCGGTTCGATATACATGGCAAGATGCTCCTTGAGTCGAATAACAGATACTATTTTTCTGACCATGGAATCCGCAACTATCTTTGTGGCTCTGACATCAGGGGGAGCATTGAAAAGGTTATGGAAAATGTGGTATGGAATCATCTGAGACTACAGGGTTTTGATGTCTCGGTCGGCATTCTTCGTGCCGGAGAGATTGATTTCGTGGCAAACAAGGCCGATAGGCGGATGTATGTTCAGGTGACTTATCTCCTCGCTTCCGATGACACCGTCAGACGGGAGTTTGGCAACCTTGCGGCTATAAAGGACAATTATCCGAAGTTTGTGGTATCTATGGACCCTCTCAGTGGAGGGTTCGGTGAGTATCCCGGAATCGAACATGTCAATCTTCGGGATTTTCTTAAAACGGATTTTGATGTCTGAAAAAGTTCCTTTTCATGGGGCTACGTCGCCTATATATGTTCGATGATAGAGCCGGAGTTTTGGCTAATTCGGAGATTTTGAGTATTTTTGCCAAATAATGCACGATTAATCAAGCAATATGATGGACAGCAGCGCACCAAAATGGACCGAAATTGAGCACCTGCCCGAATGGGATGAGGAGTTTTATCATGTCTATACCGCCAAAAAGTATGGCAAATGGCTCATGCTCAAGACCCTCCGCCCCGAGCTTAAAGGGCAGGAGGAGTATGACAAGATGATTGAAAAGGAGTTTGAGGTGAGATACAATCTCGCCCACCCCCACATCATCATGATTAACGATTTCGAGGAGGTGCCGGGACTGGGCATGTGCATCATCACCGATGACGTGTATGGCGACTCGCTCGAGAAGCTCATACGCGAGCATAAGGTGACCGACGAGCATATCTATAAGCTGCACCATCAGCTGCTCGACGCGCTTGACTATATCCAGACCAATCACCTGGCCCATCATCCGCTCAATGCGTCGAGGGTGATTTTCACCGAGAATATCGGCAACCTCAAGCTCATAGATGTGGGCTTTGACCAGAAGAAATTCCTGACGCACGAGGACACCAACGATGACATCTATAACTATGGCGTGTTGCTGACCAAGGCTCTCGATGCGGTGGACACTCCTCACCCCAAGCTGCGCAAGGTGGCGGAGAAGTGTATGGCCGACGACCCGAAGAAGCGTTACAGGACGCTCGATGACCTGCGCCTCGACCTGGCCGACACGCGCACCAACCGCCTGTATATCTGCATTATCATCTTCCTCGTGGCTATGATAGGTTTGCTGCTGTGGCTCACATCGTCACACAGGCCGGAAACCCTTATCAATTAGCAATCCTTGGTTCAATTAGTAATTAGCAATTAGTAATTAGTAATTCTTGGCAAGCCAAGCGGCAAGCCGGTTAAGCAATTGGCAATTCTATTTAGAAATTCTATTTTATGTCGGTAACTGTACGTGCCATACCTGCGACTAAGAAGGAACTTACGAAATATGTACAATTCGGGATTGACCTCTATAAAGGCAATCCGTGTTATGTGCCGCCGCTGATATTCGATGATGTCAACACGCTGCTGCCTGAGAAGAACCCGGCGTTTGAGTTCTGCGAGGCGCAGTCGTTCATGGCTTATCGCAACGGCAAGCCGGTGGGACGCATCACCGGCATTATCAACAATATGCTCAACGAGAAGTCGGGCAGAAAGGAGGCGCGTTTCGGCTTCGTGGACTTTATCGATGACGATGAGGTGAGCGACAGCCTGTTTGCCGCCGTGAAGAAGTGGGCGGGTCAGCGCGGCATGACCGACCTGATAGGCCCGATGGGCTTTACCGATATGGACCATGAGGGCATGCTCATAGAGGGATTCAACGAGATGGGCACGATGGCCACCATATACAATTATCCCTACTATCCCAAGCACATGGAGCGCATGGGGTTCAGGAAGGATACCGACTGGGTGGAGTTCCGCATCACCATCCCCGAAAAGCTCCCCGACAAGTTCACGAGGATTGCCGAGATTGTGCTCAAGAAGTATGACCTGCGCATCGTGAAATTCACCTCGGCCAAGAAAGTCAAGGAGGAGTATGGCGAGGCCCTGTTCAAGCTAATCAACGAGACGTATGCCGGGCTGTATGGCTACTCTCCGCTGACCGACAAGCAGATAGCATATTATATAGACATGTATCTCGACTTCCTCAAGCTCGACTATGTGAGCATCGTAGTCGATAAGAATGCCGAACTTATAGGCGTGGGCGTGAGCATGCCCTCGATGACTGCGGCCCTGCGCAAGTCGGGCGGCAAGCTCTTCCCGTTCGGCTGGTGGCATCTGCTGAGGGCTTTGAAAGGCCACAACGATGTGGTGGACCTCATGCTCATAGCCGTGAAGCCCGAGTATCAGTCAAAGGGGGTCAACTCGCTGTTTTTCTACGACCTCTGCAACCTCTATATCCGCGACGGCGTGAAGTATGCCGAGACCAATCTGGAGCTTGAGGAGAATCTGCACGTGCAGTCGCAGTGGGATTACTTCGAGCATCGCCAGCACCGTCGCCGCAGGGCTTACCGTCTGGGCATCTGACGCATCAGGGCGGGTAACACACACCATACACACAACATACGTAATGAGGAGGTGGAGCGCATCCGGGACTTCGGGCGTCGTCATGAAGGCTATGGGGCTGTTTGGCGGACTGCAGATGCTCACCATACTTTGCGGTGTGGTGAGGGTGAAGTGCGTGGCACTCCTGCTCGGTGCCGCCGGTGTGGGACTTTTCTCAATCTTTAACTCGGCCCTGACACTGCTGTCCACGGCCACACAGCTGAGTCTGCGCACGAGTGCCGTGCGCGAGATAGCCACCCACCGCGACCCCCGGCTGCGGTGGCGCATGATTTCGACCGTGCGTTTCTGGGGATGGGCGTTGGGAGTGCTGGGCTTGGCGGTCACGATAGTCACGGCCCCGGTGTTCAGCTACTATACGTTCGGCAATCTCGCGAGCACGGGCAGTTTCGCCCTGCTTGCCATAGGTGTGGCCCTGATGTCGGCCACGATGGCCGAGCAGGCCGTCATGCAGGGCACCGAGAGGCTCAAGGCCCTGGCCAAGTCGACGGTGTGGGGAGTGGTAGGGGGCCTGGTGCTGTCATTGCCCCTGCTCTATTTCCTCGGGATGGACAGCATACTGCCTGTGGTGCTCGGCTACGCTGTGGCGAGCTATGCCGGAGCGTGGGTTTACAGGACAAGAAGCGAAGCTAAAGCTGTTGAGACGCAACAAAATGAGTCTGCCGGACATGGGGAGGGTCGCGGGATTGCCGAGACTCTGCGCATGAGATGGCGCGAGGGCTCGCCGATGCTCAAGCTCGGCGGATATATGACCGTGGCAGCCGTGCTCAGCGAGATAATCAATTACATATTCATCGCCTATCTTACCCGCATGGGGGGCGAGGAGACGGTGGGTATCTACCAGTCGGGCTACACGATAATCATGCGTTATGTGGGGATGGTGTTCACGGCCATAGGTGTGGAGTATTATCCGCGCCTCGCGGCCAATAATGCCTATCCCGTCCGTCAGCAGGTGTTTGTGGCTCATGAGATGCTGCTGCTCATGGCGGTGCTCGCGCCGGTGCTTACGGTGTTTGTGCCGCTGTCGCCTGTGGCGTTGAAACTGCTGTATTCCGCCGAGTTTATCGACGCTGTTCCCTATATGATATTTGCCGCGCCTGGCACGGTAATCAGAGGCTATTCGTGGTGTCTCGCGTTCATTATGCTTGCGCGGGGCGACGGGCGGGTCTATATGATTACCGAGGTAGTAAGTTCGGTCATCGGGCTTGCGCTCAACATCGCGGGCTATGAATTGGGGGGTATGGCCGGGCTCGGCATAGCGTTCACGGCCTGGTATGTGGCCTATGCCGTGATAGTCACATGGGTGTATGTGGTGCATTACGGGTGCCGTCTGCCGCGCCGCGCGCTGCTGGCGTTCGGGGGCACGCTTGCCGTGGTGGGCGTTGTGGCCACATTGGCATCCCTTTGATTTGGCATTGTCGGGGATAATCAGTAAGTTTGCAGTATAAACAACTTTCTGCAAACGATGAAATTACAACACATTTCGCTTGTCGCGCTCGTGGCTGTCATGCTGGGCGCGCTCTCTTCCTGCTCCAAGCGCGGGGAGATTATCGACACCATCCCGGCTGATGTGACGATGGTGGCCACTCTCAATTTTGAAAAACTCAGCGAGGCCGCGGGCATCAAGCTGAAATCCGACGGCATCGAGGTGGTGCCTCAGATGCAGGGCTTCATATCGGGCGACCTGAAGGATGTTTTCGAGGATATTGCCACCGCGAGTGCCGAGGGGCTTGTCGACATCGACAATATCGTGATAGCGGTCGACGCCGACAATGTGAGCTATGTCACCTTTGCCGTCAACGACCTCGACCGTATATGCGAGATGACATCCGAGACACTTAAATGGTCGGATAACGGAGGATATAAGACGGCCCGGCTTTCCGACATGACGGTGCTTGCCACCGGGTCGCAGGCATGGTGTGTGAACGGGTCGAAAGAGCCGGCCAAGGCTGTCGACGCCCTGCGCAAGCGTGCCGGGGAGCTGTCGGTGGGCGGCCTCGACGGTGTGGCCCAGGCCCTCGGACGCGACAATATAATAAATGTGGCCGTGGCCTCGGGATTTGCCTCGCTCACCACGAGCAAGAAGTCCAACACCGAGATTCCCGCCCAGGACAAGGAGTGGAATATCGCATCAATCAACACCGGGGCTGACAATTCGCTGGTGGCCGAGTGGGAGATGATGCAGTCGACGGGCCGCACCATCGCCCCC
The DNA here is from genome assembly GCA_910584825.1 of uncultured Duncaniella sp. GTDB lineage: Bacteria > Bacteroidota > Bacteroidia > Bacteroidales > Muribaculaceae > Duncaniella. Next base: position 14,328 of record CAJUCI010000012.1, read on the forward strand.
AAGGGGATGAAGAATATCAACCCCGCCCTGCTGGCCTATGTGCCCGAGAATTTCAGCGTCACCTTTGCCGCCGGACTCACCCCCGAGTTTGACTGGGAGCCTCTGCAGCAGCTGCTTATGCTCACGGGCGGATTCCAGACCGCGGCATTCCTTTCGGTTGTCAACCCCTATCTCGCCTCGATTGACGGCACTGTGCTCGTGGCCGCCGCCACTGCGTCGGCCGAGGCACTCGTGGACGGCGACCCCTCCGATTGGGATTTCATAGCCCTCGTGCATATGCCGCAGGACAAAATCAACAGCCTTATCTCCATGATACGTAACATGATGGCCACCGCCGGACTGACCCCGCAGATGACCGCAGACGGCATCATGATGGTGCCGCAGTATGGCAAGACGCTCTACGTGGGCAACGTGGACGGATATTTCGGCATATCGACAATCGGATTTGACAACACGCGCAATAATTCACTCGCCCCGACATTCGTGAACAAGGATATGGCACTGAATTTCAGCATGAACCCCTATTCATCGCTCGTCGAGGGGGTCGGGCTTGAGCTTGACGCGTCGATGGCCGGAGGCAAGGGTCAGGCCAAGCTCACCGTGCCCGGCACGCAGACTCCGATACTCGTATTTCTCATGACTGCAGCGAAATGATTGACAAGATAACATTGCGCCGCCTCCTCCCGCAGGTGTTTCGCGGGAGCGAGGCGGAGCCGCCTGTGTGCGGCAGTGAGGTGTGGGTGAGGGATGATGTGACTTTTGCCCGTCCCACCTCTTATATTATAGAGGCCGAGAGTGGCACGGGCAAGTCGTCGCTGTGCTCGTTTATCTACGGTGCGCGTACTGATTATGACGGTGAGATACTGTTTGACGGCACGCCCGTGAGGGGATATTCCATCGAGCGGTGGTGCGAACTGCGCCGCGAGGCACTGGCCTATCTGCCGCAGGAGATGCGGCTGTTTGCCGAGCTGTCGGTGATGGACAACATCATGGTCAAGAACCGCCTGACGTCGTATCGCACGGAGTGTGAGATACTTGACCTGCTTGACCGACTCGAGCTGCGCCACAAGGCCGATGTGCCCGCCGGGAGGCTGAGCGTGGGCCAGCAGCAGAGGGTGGCTATAATACGTGCGCTGTGTCAGCCGTTTGACTTCCTGCTCGTCGATGAGCCGGTGAGCCATCTCGACGCGCGCAACAACAGTGCGGTGGCCGCGCTCATCACCGAGGAGGCCGCCCGCCGCAACGCCTCAATCATCGCCACCTCAGTCGGCAACAAACTTTCGCTTAACGAATACAATCTTCTTAAATTATGAAAAAGGCACATAAGGACATAAGTGACAAAAGAGACATAATGAATTAAAAAACTTATGTCACTTGTGTCCCTTATGTCCTTATGTGCCTTTCTCTCAATAGATTCAATATATGTCTAATCCTATCAGGCGGTTGTTGCGCCGCAATATTAGTGCCGGGCAGATTGCCGGGTATGCCGTGGCCAATCTCGTGGGGCTGCTTATTGTGCTTACCGCCATACAGTTTTACCGCGATGTCACTTCGGTGAGCGAGGCCAAGGACTCGTTCATCTCGTCGGACTATATAATCATCTCCAAGCGTGTCACCGGGCTTGGGCTGGGTGATATGTTCGGGGGTGGCGGAGGTGGCGATGCCACGACTTTCACCCAGGCGGAGCGTGCCGACATCGCCTCACAGCCCTGGGCCGCCGAGACCGGCGAGTTTACCGCCGCCGACTTCAACGTGTCGGCACGGGTCGACATGGCCGGCTCATCGCTATCCACGGCCCTGTTTCTCGAGTCGATACCCGACGAGTTTTTTGACATATCGCCCGCCGGGTGGGACTATAGCCCCGGTTCGTCGAAACCTGTGCCGGTAATCATATCAAAGGACTATCTGACCCTCTACAACTTCGGTTTCGCGGCGTCGAGGGGGATGCCTCAGATTTCCGAGGAGCTGATAGGGCTGCTACCCCTGCGCCTCAATCTCAGCGGCAACGGCCACCAGCAGTGGGTCGACGCCCGCATCGTGGGATTCTCCTCGCGCCTCAACACCATAGCCGTGCCGGCCGACTTCATGGCTTGGGCCAACTCGACTTTCGGTGAGGGTAGCGATGCCGACCCCTCGCGCCTCATCATACGTCTGCGTCAGGCGGGCGACCCTGCCGCCACAGCCTATATGGAGGAGCACGGCTATGAGATAGCGGGCGACAAGGCCTCGGGGGGCAAGGCGGCTTATTTCCTGTCGGTAGTGACATCGGTGGTCGTGGCCATAGGCGTGATTATCAGCGTGCTGGCCTTCTTCATACTCCTTCTGAGCATCTATCTGCTGTTGCAGAAAAACCGTGCCAAGATTCATGACCTCATGCTCCTGGGCTACACCCCCGCAAGGGTGGCCGGATATTACCGCAGCATAGTGCTGTGGGTCAATGTCGGGGTGCTCGTGCTTGCCGTGGGCGGGGTGGCTGCAGCCTCGGCTATGTGGCATGAGCGCATCGCCGCGCTCGGGGCCGAGGGGGCGTCAATAATCCCCACGATTCTTATCGGCGCGGCCATAATTCTCGTCATAACTCTGGGCAATGTCATTGCCATAAACCGCAATGTCAGAGGGGCTTTCAGGGGATGACGGGGAATTTTGAATAATTGCCACAAAAATTCACGGTTTAATTTCATAATTAAAGAAATTTTTCAGTAATTTTGTGGGAGAAAAAAGTAAAAACAATTATCGATTCTAAACTAATAGATACTATGTCAAAGGTAACAGTTGTAGGCGCCGGAAATGTGGGCGCAACTTGTGCAAATGTATTGGTAACCTGCGGTATTGCCGACGAGGTTGTGCTCCTCGACATCAAGGAGGGCGTATCAGAGGGCAAGGCTATGGACATCATGCAGACAGCCAGCATCCTCAACATCAACACATGCCTCAAGGGCGTGACCAACGACTATGCCGCCACCGAAGGCAGCGACGTCGTAGTCATCACTTCGGGTATCCCCCGCAAGCCCGGCATGACCCGCGAGGAGCTCATCGGCGTTAACGCCGGCATCGTCAAGAGCGTGACCGAGCAGCTGCTCAAGTATTCGCCCAACGCTGTCATCATCTGCATCTCCAACCCGATGGACACCATGACCTATCTCATCCACAAGGTGAGCGGTCTGCCCAAGAACCGTATCATCGGCATGGGTGGCGCACTCGACAGCGCACGCTTCAAGTATAACCTCGCCAACGCCCTCAACGCCAACCCCACCGAGGTGGAAGGCATCGTTATCGGCGGCCACGGCGACACCACTATGATTCCCCTCGTGCGTTACGCAGCTTATCGTGGCGTGCCCGCTACCAACTACCTTGACGCCGAGACCCTCAACAAGGTCGCTGCCGACACTATGGTAGGCGGTGCCACCCTCACCAAGCTCCTCGGCACATCGGCATGGTATGCCCCCGGTGCAGCAGGAGCACAGATGGTCAAGGCTGTCCTCCACAACGAGAAGAAGCTCATCTCTTGCTCGGCTCTCCTCGAGGGCGAGTATGGCGAGAGCGACCTCTGCATCGGCGTTCCCGCAATCATCGGCCGCAACGGTATCGAGAAGATTGTTGAATTCGACCTCAACGACGAGGAGAAGGCCCTCTTCAAGAAGAGCGCAGAGGCCGTTCACAAGACCAACGCTGCACTTAATAATTAAAAATTTAAAATGGAAAATTTAAAATTCTCCCTCGCAGAGCGAAGCTAATTTTCCATTTTCCATTTTCCATTTTTAATTTCGCATCGCGACACTATCGCACCTTTTACCCTATACTGAGGCTGTAATTTTGCACCATCAACACGCAAAATTACAGCCTTAGTCATGTCAATACACACTTCTACTATCTCTTTCCCGGTCACCACTCTCGCTGACCGCCGTCATGTAAGCCGTTGCCATAACCTACGCCCCTCGCGTTCGGGCGGATTGCGGGCCGTGGGGTTGCCGGGGCTTGTCGCCTCGCTGCCCGGTGCCGTGCCCGTGCGCGGCGGCACTTTCACGCTCCCCGACGGGGCGCGGTGCATGCTCCTGCACCATCAGGGTTGCCTCAAGGCCGTCATAGGTTCCGGGCCTACAGTTTTCACTCTTACACTCTGCAATCTTCCCGCAGTCCCGTCGTGTGCGCTTGCCACGGATGGCGGGGTCATAGTCATGTCGGCCGGTGAGAGGCCGCGTCGGTTTCGCTTCACACGCTCGGATGAGGGGGATGTGGGCTGGAGCGTGGCCGAGTCGCCGCTCTTCCCCTCATTGCCTCCGCTCATGATAGTGAGGCGCGACATGGGCACGATCTCTTCGACAGTGCCCGCATTCACCCTGCGCTCATCCTACACCACGACGACCCAACATCTCAGCGAGGCCGACCAGGCTATCGCCGACCGTGCCATGCGCGAGGCGTATGTCGCGCTCTCTGACCGCGCCCTGCTGCACGGACGCTACATCCAGCCCGTGATGGCTCGCTACAGGCTCATCGGGCATGACGGGGCTGTGCTATACACCTCGGCCCCGGTCATCGTCGCGCCCGAGTCGGGGTTGCAGGGGGTGAGAGCCTCGCTCAATCTTACCGGCGAGGGGTTCAGGCAGTCGGGCGAGGGGACGCTTTCGGCTGCCGAGTTTGTCCCCGGCATAGCCTATACCCGCGAGCCTGACGAGGCGTGGCGGGCACTCGTCAGCTCGGTGCAGCTGCTCGTGTCGCCTCAGTTGCATCCCTATTCCGCCTCACTGCCCGGCTCATGCTCTCGGGTCAGCTCGTCGGCCACTGCGCTGACGCTCTCGTTTACCCTGCCGGGGGTGGACCCACTGCAGCCGTATGCCGCACCGGGCGGACGTGTGGCCGGATATGTCGCATCAATGCTCGCCGACACTGACAGGTGGCTGACGGCTGACGGGCCGGCCCCGGATACCGCCACCGAGATGGCGCGGCTGAAATCGCTCGCAGCGTCGTCAGTCACACAGCCCACAGCCGGGTCGATGCTTGCCTTCCGCCTCTCGGCTCCACACGCATTCACGGCCACGGCATGTGCCCGCAGCGGCGACCTCATAGCGTGGGGCGGACTCACGGCATTGCCTTTCGATGGCTACGCACTCCCCGAGATAACCGTCACGCGGGCCGACACCACCGCCTCGGTGCCCACGGCCATGCTCGTGAATATGCGCGACGGCTCGTCGGTGGTGCGTTCGGCTGTCATGGTCAGGAGCACCCCCACAGGACTGTCGCCGCTCGTGGTCTATCCATCCGCCGAGGCCGAGTCGATTACGCTCCTTGCGGGTAGCAAGTCCGTAACCCTGCCGCTCACCCCATCGGCCTGCGGACGCTGGGCCTACTATCTCGCTCCCGACCTGTGCCCGGTGCGTCTGACCGACGACAGGGGCGGGTTTGCTCTCCCGGCCTCCTCCCCATCCGCCCGCGCCTGTCCGTCGGCCCTTATGGTGTGTCATGAGTCATCCCCTCTCGTGCCACTGGCCGTCACTCGCGGCGATGCCTCGGCGGTCACGGCACTGCTCCCCGCCGTGCGTCACAGCAACTCCTTCACCGTCCCCTCGGCACGCTTTTACGTGCTTGGGGCAGGGGGCATATCGTCAATGACCCTCACCGACAGCCGCCGTCGCATCAACCTCAATCTGCTCGACGGGCGCGGGGTGACATCGCCCGAGGCCGCCACGCTAATCCCGGGCGGCATGGCCGTGATAGCCTCGGGGGCGTTGCTCACGGTCACAGGCTCGCGCCCGGTCACGCTCCGCGAGCATTGTGACGGCGATATGCTCGGGTGGTGTGACCGATATGGCGAACTGTGGTGCATCGACTCGTCGGGCGGTCATGACATCACGGTGCTGTCAGCCGACGGCTCGGTGGAATATACGCGCACCGTGTCGGCCTCCCCGTCATCCAATGCTGTGGTATCGGTCATCACGGGCGGGCCGCACTTCGCGCTCGTGACACATGGCGGTGACATCCTCGACCCGTCTGACGAGGTGGAGGGGGAGGTCACGGCGGAGCATGAGTCTACCGTAAGCCACTCTTTCCGCCCCGGCCAACTGGCCGCGCTGACCGCCGATGTGTCGGGGCGCGGAGTCAGGGGGACGGTCACATTCACCGCCTCGCACGGGCGGCATTCCTGTGCCCGGCTGACGCTGCGCACACTCACGGTGGACGGTGACCTCTGCCATCCGCTCTATGAGCCGGTGATTCTGCCCCATTCCCACGCGCTCACAAAGCGCATCGAGCTTACAACATCCTCACCATCCACCTTAATCCTCAATGAGCCATGAACGAGAGCATAGCGTCAATCAACCGTGCCCGACACGAGGCAATAGCCCGTGCGGCCTATGACCCTCTGACGGGAAACCCCAACGACCCCGGGAGGGTGAGGGTGGTCAGGGGTGCCGACGTGTGGTATGTGCCACGCGCGATGACCGATGATGTCGCTTATGCCGTCACGCTTCCAGCCCATGATTTCGACATGCTCCGCTTCCGCCACGACTTCGAGTATTGGGCGGCGCGTTGCGTGAAGATTACCGACAAAGACACAAAGACATCGGTACCATTCATCCTCAACCGCCCCCAACGCCGCCTGCTCGCCACCCTCGAGGAGCAACGCCGTGCGGGCGTGCCTGTCCGCGTCATCATCCTCAAGGCGCGCCAGTGGGGAGCGTCGACACTCGTGCTGATATATTTCGCGTGGATTCAGATAGTGCATCTGCGCAACTGGCATTCGCTCATATGCGCCCATGTCAAGGATGCCGCGGCCAACATCCGAGGCATGTACACCCATCTGCTTGCCAATTATCCGCGCGAATACTGGGAGGAGGAGACCGCCCCCGAGTTCCGACCCTTTGAGCGCATGAACAATGTACGCATGATTCCCGACCGCGGATGCCGCGTGACGGTCTGCTCGAGCGAGAATCAGGAATCTACCCGAGGCATGGACTGCTCGATGGCCCATCTCAGCGAGGTGGCTTTCTGGAAGGACTCGCTGCAACACAACCCCCTCGACCTCATCCGCTCGGTCACTTCGGGCATAGCCCGCCGCCCCATGACGGTGGTGGTGATGGAGAGCACGGCCAACGGTGTGGGCAACTTCTTCAACAAGGAGTGGCAGAGGGCTGTCGACGGCAAGAGCGACAAGACCCCGTTTTTCGTGCCGTGGCACGAGATAGACATATACAGCGAGCCGGTGGATGACCCTGAGGAGTTTTTCGGCACGCTCAACGAGTATGAGCGCGAGCTGTGGACAGTCCACGGATGCACGCTCGAGGCCATAAAATGGTATCGCCACAAGTTGAGCGAATATATCGAGCACCGCTCGATGATGGCCGAGTTTCCCACCACCCCCGAGGAGGCTTTCTGCGCCACCGAGTCGTCGGTGTTTTCAGCCGCCGACGTGGCACGTCTGCGTGAGGAGGGGTGTCGTGCCCCGTATGAGACCGGCGAGGTGCTCGGCTCAAGGCGCGGCACGCTCTCCGACATCTCGTGTCCCTGCTTTCAGCCGTCGCCCCGGGGGCTGGCCAAGGTGTGGACGAGGCCGCGCAAGGGGGCGGAATACATAGTGAGCGTGGACATCGGCGGGCGTTCGCGCCATGCCGACTATTCGGTCATCAGCGTGCTCGACCGCCACACCGAGCGCGGCGAGGAGTCGCGCCCCGAGGTCGTGGCCCAGTGGCGCGGACATGTCGACCACGACATACTGGCGTGGCGCGCTGCCGCGATGGGGCGTTGGTATAACGACGCGCTCCTCGTGGTTGAGAGCAATTCGTGGGAATCCTCGTCTGACGGTCACGGACGCTATATCCTCGACATGCTTGCCGACGAGTATCCCAACATGTACTGCCGTCCGAGTGAATCGGCCCCGCTGGGCAGTCTGCCGGGGTTTCACACCAACATGCGCACCAAGGCGGTGGTCATATCCAACCTCATAGCCCTGGTGCGTGACGGGGGATATATCGAGCATGACGGCGACGCGTGTGACGAGCTGTTGCAGTATGAGTCGCTGCCCGACGGCACCTATGCCGCCCGGCGCGGATGTCACGACGACATACTCATGTCCCGCGCCATAGCCCTCCATATCCACTCCGCCGAACTGTCATCATCCCCCGCCCTCACTCCCCTCGACCTCGCTGCCATCCTGTGCCAATAGGGCGGGGCGGGGCCTCCGGCCCGAGTTTAGCGGGCTCCGCCCGAGTTTAAAGTTTAGCAGGTAGGAGCGACGGCTTTAGCCGTCGATATGACACGACATAACTAACTTTAATTCAGTGAAATATTGTTTGATACGTAGCTCCATATCGACGGCTAAAGCCGTCGCTCCTACCATCCTCGCTATTATCTAAACTTTAACCCATAAACTTTAAACTCGGCCGAAGGCCATAAACTTCATCCGATAGAAAAAACACAACCCCACGGCCAAGACATCTGCTTGGCCGTGGGGTTGTGTTTTTTCTTATCGGATGATTACTTCGCAGCTGCGATTGAGTTCTTACGGAACTCCTTGAGGAGCTTCTCAAGCTCGAGAGACACCTTGCGGGCACGTGCGCCTGCTGCCTTGTTGCCTGATTCTACCTGAGCGGCTGCATCCTTAGCAAATGCCTCAAATCCGGCATTGATTTTTTCTACAATAGTTTTCATGTTGTCTGGGAGATTAAAATTGTAATGTGATGGTTTTTGCAAATTTACACACAATTTCCCTACATCTCCAAATGTTTCATTGCTTTTTTACCCTCATATTCGACACTTTACATCTTTTTTGCGTAAAAAATCGTAACTTTGAGGCCGATTATTGCGATTTCCATGATTAGCTACTCGACATTCACGCTCCCCAACGGCCTCCGTGCCGTCCACAACTACGACCCGTCCACAGCCATGGTGGCTGTAAACATACTATATAACGTCGGCTCGCGCGACGAGACCCCCGAGCTTACCGGCCTCGCCCACCTGTTCGAGCACCTGATGTTTGGCGGCTCGGTCAATATCCCCGACTTCGATGCCGAGATAGAGCGCGCCGGAGGCACGAACAACGCCTGGACCTCCAACGACTTCACCAATTTCTATGACGTGGCCCCTGCCGCCAATTTTGAGACCCTGCTGTGGCTCGAGAGCGACCGCATGCTCGGGCTGTCATTCTCGCCCCGCTCGCTCGAGGTGCAGAGGTCGGTGGTGATTGAGGAGTTCAAGCAGACCCATCTCAACCGCCCTTACGGCGACGTGGCCCACCGTCTGCGCTCGCTGCTCTACACCGAGCACCCCTACCGCTACCCGACCATAGGCAAGGAGATTAGCCATATCGAGCGCGTGACGCTCGACGACATCAAGCACTTCTTCTACACCCACTATGCCCCCAACAACGCCGTCATAGCCTTCAGCGGCAATGTCACCCTCGAGCGTGCCCGCGAAGGGCTGGAGCGATGGTTCGGCCCTATACCGAGCCGCGACATAGCCCCGCGCCTCTATCAGCCCGAACCGGCTGTCGAGAGTCCGCGCACGCTCACTGTCACCGGCCACGTCCCCCAGCCGCTCGTGGTGGTGGCCTATCCGATGGCCGGGTATGGCGGCTCGGGATATGTCGAGGCCGACCTGCTCACCGACATCCTCGCCTCGGGCCGTTCGTCGCGCTTCTACCGTCATCTGCTTATGGCCGACCCTCTGTTTACCGAGGCCGATGCCTCGATAGCCGGAAGCGAGGAGCCGGGATTTCTCATGCTCAAGGGGCGTCTGACCGATGCCTCGCCCGAGGCTGTGAGCCATGCCATCGACGCGCTCAACGGCCATGCCCGCGCACTGGCCTCGGCGGCCGGAGACGGCAACACGGATTTCGGCGGCCCTGTGACCGGACGCGAACTGGAGCGCGCGCTCAACCGCTTCGACTCCAATCACCGTTTCTCGATGCTGTCCTACCTGTCGCGTGCCCAGGAGCTGGCTATGGCCGAGATGCACGGCGAGGACATCAACACCCGCACCGACACTTACCGCGCCGTCACGCAGGAGCGAATTATTGCAGCGGCTGACACTATTCTCAATCCCTCCCGTGCATGCACACTCGTGTACCTGCCGGAATAAAAAAAGTATGTTTTATAACATATTTATAAAACATTTCGTAACTTTGCGGTGTTATTATATCGTACTCATATTAAAAACTACTTAGTTATGAAAATCAAAGATGCACTACACCGCATAGGCGACCTCTATAAGGAGTCGGCCTCGATGATTTACCGTAATCCGCTTAACCACTAATGATTGTACTTCAAATCGATTAATAGATGCCGGCACCGAGTGTCGGCATTTTCTTTGCAAAAAGTTTGCAAAAAAAATGTGGGGAGCTTCACAGCTGCCCACATGCTTTAACCTAACTTTTTGTTGACTTTAAACTTAATGATAGTGGCTATATGCGGTTGACGTCAATTTTCGATACAAAGTTAAGAAATAAATCCCTGAAAAAGGAATAATTCTTTGGTTAAAATCAGTTAATATTATGCAAAAATCTTACAAATAGACAAACGTATGATACTTTATTGCCTCATAATGATACTATTGTGTCATTTTTACACTTATAAGTAAGAGTGGCGGGGTGTCGGCCCGCGACCCGACGGCCAAAACTGCGGCTGACGGCAGGGCTGTCAGGGCATTGTGACGGGGGGTATATACAAACCAAACGGGAAGATGATATCACATCGTCTTCCCGCTTAGATAATAAACCAATCATTATCACATTTCTTGCAATGGAAAAAGTAATTTTGCTATGTACTATTAAAACACGGGTCACCTGAAATAGTTCACACCCCGGCAAAAAAATTTCAAAAAAATTATTATCTTTGCATATCTAAAACGTAAACTGTTGGCACTCATGTCGGGACGATTGTGCATATCTACAAACCCATTCCGACATGTTAACGAAAATTCACCGGGCTGTGCCGCATTGTTGCCCCGGGTGGGTACTATCTTTGCATCATAAAACAATAAACATTATATCATGGCAAAAAAAGAAACCTCGATAAAAGGCGCGCGCGAGAAAGAAAATGACCCCGCAAAGGCCAAACTCAATGCCCTTGCCCAGGCTATGGGCAACATTGAGAAGAATTTCGGTCGTGGCGCAATCATGAAGCTCGGCGACGAGCAGATTGAGGACGTCGACGTAATTCCCTCAGGCTCAATCGGTCTCAACTACGCCCTCGGCGTGGGCGGCTATCCCCGCGGACGCATCATCGAAATCTACGGCCCGGAGTCGTCGGGTAAGACCACCCTCGCCATCCACGCTATCGCCGAGGCGCAGAAGGCCGGAGGCATCGCCGCCATCATCGACGCCGAGCACGCCTTTGACCGCTTCTATGCCGAGAAGCTCGGTGTGGACGTAAGCAACCTCCTCATGGCCCAGCCCGACAACGGCGAGCAGGCCCTCGAGATTGCCGAGCAACTCATCCGCTCGTCGGCAATCGACATCCTCGTGGTCGACTCGGTGGCCGCCCTCACCCCCAAGAGCGAAATCGACGGCGATATGGGCGACAAGAACGTGGGTGTACAGGCTCGACTCATGTCGCAGGCCATGCGCAAGCTCACGGCCACAATCTCGCGCACCAACACGTGTTGCATCTTCATCAACCAGCTCCGCGAGAAAATCGGCGTGATGTTCGGTCCCTCCGAGACCACCACCGGCGGCAACGCCCTCAAGTTCTACGCATCCGTTCGAGTGGACATCCGCCCCTCCACCACCATCAAGGACGGCGACGACGTGCTCGGCCGCCTCACCAAAGTCAAGGTGGTCAAGAACAAGGTCGCTCCCCCCTTCAAGCGCGCCGAGTTTGACATCATGTTTGGCGAAGGCATCTCGCGCAGCGGCGAAATCATCGACCTTGGCGTAGAGCACGGCATCATCCAGAAGAGCGGCTCGTGGTTCAGTTACAACGGCTCCAAGCTCGCCCAGGGACGTGACCAGGCCAAGCGTGTCGTGGCCGACAACCCCGAGCTCGCAGCCGAGCTTGAGGAGAAGATTATGGAGGCCCTTCGCTCTGCCGCCCCCGGCAAGCCCGCCAAGGCCGACAAGAAGGCCGAAGCATCCGCCTCGTCTGCAGCATCTTCTGCGTCGTCTGCATCATCATCCGCCGACATCGCATCCCAGCCCGAACTCGACCTCGACACCCTCCCCGACGACTTCTCAATCGAAGAAGACCTCTAAGCCGAAATGTATCCCTTCTTGGAGCTGAGGAGTCAAATTGTAACTCTGAAATCCGAAAAGGGCACATAAGGACATAAGGAACAAAAGAGACATAAGAGATTTACGACGCTTTCCAGCTGTCTGATAATTAATCTCTGATGTCTCTTTTGTCCCTTATGTCCTTATGTGCCTTTCTCTATGTGGCTTTAAGTATATAGGAAAAGGGGTCTCTTTACCTTCCCTCTTCGGTATAGTATTTACGTACTTCGGGAAAATGCTCAAACAATGCAGCAAGCTGCTTGTCATTACTACCCTGCAGGAGGTTGTATTTATAAAGCGACAGGCTTGGGTCATTGTGTTCCATATTTATAAGTCTTTCGCTGTTGGAGTGGGTGCCGCATACGCAGAATACGGGTGTACCGGCGCGTAGTTGCATAATCTTGAACCATACGTCATCCGCTTTAGGCGAGAGTTTTCTGAACAAGTCAGTGTCAGTGACATCTGGATGCATCGATTTTGGTGGATATAGCACTCCCGACACTCCCAAAGCTACGGGTCTAATATCCGGCTCGGTAGGTATCACAGGTCTGCTCTCCGGGGTGTTAAGTCCATATCTGAAAGAGCCGTTGTCAGCAACTATCGTGTCTATGTAATCGGTAATAATGGCATCTGGATAACGGTAATGCCCCCTAATGAGCTTGTCTAAAAGGTCGTAGCTGTATAGTGTGTCATCGTCAATGGTGATGATGATGTCGTCAGGAAACGCCTTTAGTGAGGGTATCAGTTTAGTTGCAGGACCACAATCTTCAGTAAACCGTATCTCAAGGCCACGCTTTTCAAGCATCCTGAGGTCCTGGGGAATCATATGCGGCTTCTCAAACTCATGGTCGAGCCACAGCACAATCTTATTGGCTTTTACGGTCTGCTCCATGATGCTCTCAATGGCAGGGCCTATCCACTGTATCCTTTCTCCGAATGTGGTGAGTGATACAATCACCTGTCGCCCCTCCTCATACACCTGGTCGGTAACGCCGGACGATGTGCTGTTAAGGATATTTTGGCGGAGTATGGACTCCCTGATTTAGCATCGTATTTTCTTGGAATGAGCCCTGACAAGGTCAGATGTGGCAAAGCTCATGAACATCTGACGGTATTTGTCGATAAATCGGGAAATCATATCTTTTTGGTGGTTGTGTAGTGTTTGAGTATCTGCGGGTAGTGCTTGACGAGGGCGGCGAGCTGGACGTTGTCCTGGCCGCCGAGGTAGTTGGTGGTGTGGAGGGCGAGGGCCTGGCGGTAGTGGAACGACGAGAGCAGCAGCACATCGGTGGGATTGACCTCGTTGACGGGGAATACCGGTGTACCGGCAAGCAGTTCCATCACCTTGAACCACAGGTCATCGGCCTTAGGGGCCAGCTCACGCATCAGCTTGATGTCAAACACGTCGTCGTGCAGACTGTGGGGCGGATATAGCACCGCACCCACGCCGAGAGCCATCGGGCCCATGAGCGGCTCCTTTGTGAGATACAGGTCGGCCGCCTCGTTATAAGTAAGGCGCAGTCCGCGTCCGCCGTCGGTGGTGACGATGCGGTCGATGCGCCCGGCACATACGGCCTCGGGGTGGAGGCGGTGGGCGGCCACCATGCGGTCAATCATGTCGGGGTCATAGAGCATGTCATCGTCAATCGTGATTATGACATCCTCGGGATAGGCTTTGAGGGCGGGTATCAGCTTGGTGGCCGAGCCGACATCTTCGGTGTAGCGGATTTCGAGGCCGCGCTTCTCGAGCAGGCGGAGCGATGCGGGAATCAGTTCGGGTGACGACTCCATAGCCTTGTCGAGCCACAGTATGATGCGATTGGGCAGAAGTGTCTGCTCCATGATGCTCTCGATGGGGCGGGCCACCTCGCGTATGCGCGGGCCGAACGTGGTGAGCGACACTATTATGTCGCGTCCGGGCAGGTGGCGCACGGTGGTGGTGCCCGGCTCGCGGCAGAATACGATGTTCTGGTTGAGCATGTGCTCGCGTATGCGCGCGTCAAGCTTCTTGCCCTCGCGCCGCAGCTGGATGTCGGTGGCGAGTCCCAGGAGGAACTGCTTGAAATTACCTAAGGGGTTCATCGAGTTGTATTGTCAGTTAGGTGGAGGAGTGTTGTGTTGTGAATGATAAGTTTTAATGCAAAGGTAGTGACTTTGCTCGGGTGTGGCAAAATTGTCGCCATAAAATTTTACGGTTAGAGGAATTAATAGTAAATTTGCACTTTGGAACGGCTATGGCCGTCACTCTCCCCCTCTTAACTGAAGAAAATTTAAAAACACAATGGCAAATAAGAACCACGAAGAAGAGACCCGCACCTCAATCGACGAGGTGAACGACACCCTCACCGGCCTCGGCGAGAAGGTGCAGAACAATTCCAAGACCATTATGTATGCTTGTGTGGCTGTGGCTGTCGTAGTCATCGCCGTGCTCGTATATGTCTACGCTGTCCGTCAGCCGGGCATCCAGGCAGCCAACGAGGCTCTCGGCCAGGCCGACATGGAGCTTATCATGGGCAATGACAGCATCGCGCTCGCCAAGTATCAGCAGGTGGCAGCCGACCACGGCTATGATGCAGGTGACCTCGCCGGTCTCAACGCCGCCATCCTTCTTTACAAGGACGGCAAATATGAGGAGGCTATCAAATATCTCAACGACTACTCGTCAAAGGAGTCGATTATCGGTGCCGCCGCCAAGAGCCTTGAGGGTGACTGCTACGTCAACCTCGAAGCCTACAACGAGGCCCTCGACTGCTTCAAGAAGGCAGTGAAGATTTCTGACGAGAATCCCGCCTACACCCCCGCATTCCTCCTCAAGGAGGCCACCGTGCTCCGCGAGATGAAGGACTACAAGGCCGAGGCTGCCATCTATGAGGAAATCCTCAAGGATTATCCCACCTATGGCATGCAGATGGGCATCGACGTAGAGAAATACCTCGAGCGCGCAAAGGCTCAGGCTGAATAATCGCGATTTTATCAGAAGCCTCCAAGGCTTTTTCATAAGACAATAGCACAGGAGCACATGGCTCGCACAAATAATCATTGTGCATTTGCCATGTGCTCCTGTGCTATTGTCTTATAATCGTATTCGAGTAGAGGGATGGAGTGCTTGCTCAACGCTTGGCGCGTGCCGAGAGCAGACGGTGGCCTATGCGGCAATAGAGGCAGCTGTGAGTCTCGCAATAGCGGCGTCGCAGCTGTATTAGAGCCTGTGACGTGAAGGCGTCTCGGGCAGGGATGCCGGCTGTGGCAAACATGCTGATGATGGAATTGGACTCGGCCGGCAGACGGGTGAGCCATTCAAAGGCCCGCGAGGTCATCTCCTCGTCGCCGTGGCGAGTGCCGTAGGCTATGAGCAGGGGTATGGCTACATTGATTACAAGCACTATGGCCGAGGAGCGGCTCATGGTGGCCGTGGAGCGTTCGCCCGGCGCGCCGAAAGTGAAACGGTTGGCCCAATAGCCCGAGAGAGGGGTGCGGAACAGTTCGATTATCTCCTCCGTGTCGGTGGCGCGGAGTATGCGGTTGACGATACGGAAATCGTTGGCTATGAACGCCGCCAGTGTGGCTATGCGGCGGTGGGGCAGATTGTGCGGGCGTATGCGCCCCATCTTCCAGCCCGGCGACTGGAGCGGGCGGAGCGAGAATTTGTGTGCAAGAAAGGTGTATTCCTGATTGAGACGGTCGGCATACGAGTCGCCCCGTCCCGACGGGGGCAGGAGCGTGGCCTGGCCGAACAGCAGGGCCTCGATTGAGGTGAGCGAGTCGCTGTGCTTGCGCAGAAACGGCAGTGGCATCGAGCGGGCGAGCCGTTGCATCGGTTCGGAATTGGTGCTGAAACCGAGGGCGCGTGCGAGGATTACGTATGTGGCCTGTTCCCAGTCGCCCGTGAATGTGTCGAGTATTTCGGTCAGAGCGTCGGCCTTTGCATAGGCGCGTTCATAGGCGAGCGACGTAAGCCAGCCGTTTAGATGGACCGAAGGGATTGATTTAAGCTCATGCGCGCAGGGCAGGTCGATGTCCGAGCGTCCCACCAGCTGGCTGTAACGCTCGTGAAACTGCGGAGAGCAGTGCATCGTCATCTGCGGGATTACCTCGCCGTTGCGGCGGTGGATGGGGGTGTCGTCGCTGTCCACGACATGCAGTACCACCGAGTCATATGCCGGGTCGCCGTCATGACGGTGGCGGTGCCAGTCGCTGGCGCGCACGTGCATCTCCACGTCGCCCGCCCACATGCGGTCGCCTATCCTGACCTTGGCGTTGAAGAAGTCAGGCCCTGCATCAGTGTTGTGGCGGCCGGGGTCAATCACGGTGACGCGCCGTCCGTCCACAGTGACAAGGTCGGCGGGTGTCACCAGCCGATACTGCCACACATAATGCATCAGACGCTCCAAATCAAATCCAATTAGTAAGACATTAATTCAATTAGCAACCCTTTGTTCAATTAGTAATCCTTTGTTCAATTAGCAATTAGTAATTAGTAATTAGTAATTTTCAGTAAACTGAACGGCTAAAGCCGATTAAGTAATTAAGGGATGGGGTAATTACTAATTACTAATTGCTAATTACTAATTGAACAAAGTGTTATACAGCGCGGTTGAACGCAATCATTTTGATTGCTGTCTCGGCGGCTTCCGAGCCTTTGTTGCCGAGGCGGCCTCCGGCGCGGTCGAGGGCCTGCTGCTCGTCGAGCACGGTGAGTACACCGAAGATTACGGGGATATCACACTCGGCGTTGAGGTGGGTGACGCCCTGTGTCACGCTCGAGCATACGTAGTCAAAGTGCGGGGTGTCACCCTTGATGACGCAGCCGATGACGATGATTGCGTCATAGTCGCCGTTCTCGATGAGTTTGGAGGCGGCAAAGGTGAGCTCGACGGCTCCGGGCACGGTGAAGACTGTGACGTCGTCGCGCTTGAAACCATTATCCTTGAGTGTCTTGACGGCACCCTCGGCGAGAGGGCCGGTGATATGGCTGTTCCATTCGGCGGCTACGATAGCCACGCGGGCATCATCGAGACGGGGGAGGGAAGAGGTCGGGGCAAAAGTGGACATGCGGGTGGAATTTAAAATTTAAAATGGAAAATTTAAAATGAAAAATGGAAAATGGGGAATATTAGACTTTGCGAGGGAGAATTTTAAATTTTCCATTTTCAATTTTAAATTTCGTTTATCGTGGGAATATTTTGTGCCAGAGGCTGAGGATGTCGAGCGAACGGCTTTTGGCGTGGTAGAGGGCGTCGACTATGCGGCGGTGCTCATCGAGGGCATTGATTTTGGTGGCCTTGTGGAGCATGGTGTTGAGCAGATGCACACCTTTGTCGCGCATGGCACTTACCGACAGCATCGACTCGCCCAGCGATATGGAGAGCTTGAGCTGGCGGAGGGTGAACTCCGGCTCGATGCGGGTGAGATACTTGAGTGCGCGCGAGTAATACTGTATGGCCTCGCGGTGACGGCCCATGCGGGCCAGGGTGTCGCCCTCGTCGGTCAGCGAGTCCACCAGGCGCGTGGCGGCGTCCTCCACTCCGGCGTTGAGCATCTGCAGATAGGCCGACGTCGCGGCCTGATAGTAGGCGAGGAGTTCGGCCTGCTTCACACGGTTGCGATATATGGCCGTGGCCCCGTTGAGGGTCATTACGTGGGCCGGCGCGTAGCGGTCGGCATCGATGCGTGCGAGCCGCTCGAAGATTTTGATTGACTTCTCTATCTCGCGTTCGGCCTGCTTGTACTCATGGCGTTCGCTGTGCAGAAAGGCTATGTCGTTGAGCAGCGAGCCGAGCAGCTGGAGAAACGGTGTGTCCTTGCGCTTGGGGGTCTGGGCCAGGAGGCTGAGGGCCGAGGCGGCGGTCGATGCAGCCCGCTCCATGTCAGACTGCTCGATGCTCAATGCCGTGAGTATCTGCATGATGGCGGCATGGATGTCGAGCGTGTGCCCCTCGGCCTGGACGGGGAGCGAGGATATGTATGCCGCAGTCTCTTCGAGCGTCGCTATGGCCTGGGCGGTCTCGCCGCGGGCCACCATGTCGGCTCCCCATGTGCGCAGCATGTCATAGGCCGTGTTGAAATCGGCCTCGTCGAGGGCTTTAAGGGTCTCGGCCGGAGTGCGGTTGCGGCGGATGCGTTTGAGCAGCGGAGCCGTGTCGGTGGTCGCCGGCATGAAGACGGGTTCGATAGAGAGGGGCTTCAAGATTCTAAAGTTTAAGAGGTGGTCTTTTCAACAACCTGTATGGTTCATAAAGTTGGCTTACCCTAAGAGGGTGTTATGAGACACCCTCTAACTCGCTTAATGCCGAGTGGGCTGTCTCGTTGGCGGCCTCCATGATGTCGTCGGGGTCGCGGCGGCCTTCGGTGAGGGCGCGCACCGCGCCGGCAACGGCGGCTGATGTCCAGTGGAATGAGTCATCCTTGGAGGGATGGCATTTGAGCGTCCATGACTTGTCGCCATCAAAGAAGTGCATGGCGAGGTTGTCATAATCGAGCACGAGACAGCGGCGGCAGTAGAAGAGTATATGGTCGTGGAACGCGTCAGCCGGGGCTTCGCCGGGGAAGAGTGTGGCGAGGTCGCCGACGGTGGCTATGACGAGCGAGGCGGCCTCGAGGCATTCCCACACTTCGGGCATGATGCGGGTGGTGCGGGCCACGTGGCGGCTGTCGAAGTAGGGGAGGTAGACCGTCTCTGCCTTGCGGGCGGCGGCATACGAGAGCAGGTCGAGCACCGACTTATGGTTGCGCTTGTCAAGGGCCATGAACGAGCCGTAGACAAACACGTCGCCCTCGTTTATGCGGGGCCATATGGGGTTGACGGCCTCGGCGGGATATGAGGCGTGGAGCACGGCCTTGCTGTCGCTGTCAGGGGTGTCGCCTGACGCAATCCTCACGGCACCGGCCCCTTCGGTGAAACGGTCGACCGACGTGGTGTCGACGTTGGCCCGCTGCAGGGTGCCTACGATATGGTCGCCTACGGTGTCGGCTGCGGCCTCGCCGATAAAGAGGGTCTCGACGCCCATAGCGGCATCGAGCATGGCGGCCGTCACTGCGCGGTCGCCTACGCTTGTGGTGGCACGTCCGTCAGAGCTGAGATTGACGTTAAGCGTGAGCTCGCCGATGTAGATTGCTTTGTTCATAGGTCAGTTTTCAGAAATCAGTTTCGCGGCGGGATTTGTGGCCGAGATAGCCGCCGTGGTGACGCTTGGCATACTCCTCGGTGGTGAATCCGATGAGCCGCGTTACGTTGACCACGAGGATGTCGCCTATCACCGTCATGACGGTGGTCGATGTGGTGGGTGTGAGGCCGAGGGGGCATACTTCGGGCGCGCCTCCCGTCAAGAGTGTAACGTCCGTCAGACGTGTAAGTTCACTGTCGGGGTTGCCGGTGATGCCTATGAGGGGGATGTCGGGATAGAGGTTCTTGGCGAGGGTCACCAGCTCGAGCACTTCACGGGTGCGGCCCGAGTTGGATATGAGCAGGAGCAGGTCGTTTGGTTGGAGCACGCCGAGGTCGCCGTGCTGAGCCTCGCTGGGGTGGAGGTTGACCGCCGGAGTGCCGGTGGAGGAGAATGTCGTGGCTATGTTCATGGCTATCTGCCCGGCCTTGCCCATGCCTGCGGTGACGAGTTTGCCGCCGCGACGGTGCACGTGCTCGATAATCAGTTCTACGGCGCGGTCATAGTCGGGTGTGTAAGGGATGGAAAGAAGGGCCCGGGCCTCGCGCTCGACTATGTCGTGCATTGACTCCTGAATGGTCATAGTGGATGGGTTAGATGATTAATATGCAAAAGTAAGACTTTATGAGTGAAATTAAAAATTTAAAATTAAGAATTAAAAATTTCTTATTCCACGCATGGTCTCATGCCGTTTATTTCCCTGCGCCCCAATTTCTGCATCGCGTATTATTCCCGTGATAATGTAACTTCCCGGGATGATGTAACGAAAGCGGGGAGAGGCCGATGCCTCTCCCCGCTTGTCGGAGTTATGCTATAGTAGCTTTATTTCGCTTTTGGCTTATGCCTCGGGCTCTACACCCCACTGCTGCTTAGAGAGGCGGAGGTAGTTGTTGTAACGCCACTGAGCGTTGGCCTTGGCGGCGGCGAAGAGCTCGGCTGCCTCGGCGGGATACTGCTTCATGACTGATGCGTAACGCACCTCGCCCTTGAGGAAGTCCTCGAACTTGTCCCAGTCGGGAGTCTTGGAGTCGAGGGTGAAGGGGTTCTTGCCTTCGTCTTCGAGAGCGGGGTTGTAACGCCAGAGGTGCCAGTAGCCGCACTCGACGGCTGCCTTCTGCTCCTCCTGGGCGTGACCCATGCCTGAGCGGATGCCGTGGTTGATACAGGGAGCGTAGGCGATGATGATTGAGGGGCCGTCATATGCCTCAGCCTCGCGGATGGCCTTGAGGGTCTGGTTGTTGTCAGCACCCATAGCAATCTGAGCGACGTAAACGTAGCCGTAGGTCGATGCGATGAGGCCGAGGTCCTTCTTGCGCACGCGCTTGCCGGCAGCGGCAAACTTGGCGATTGCGCCGACGGGGGTAGCCTTCGAAGCCTGACCGCCGGTGTTGGAGTAAACCTCGGTGTCGACTACGAGCACGTTGACGTTCTTGCCCGAAGCAAGCACGTGGTCGAGACCGCCGAAGCCTATGTCATAAGCGGCACCGTCACCGGCGATAATCCACTGTGAGCGGTTGGCGATGTGCTCCTTGACTGAGAGGATGCCCTTGCATACGTCGCAGCCGCAAGCCTCGCAGAGGGGAACAATCTTCTCGGCAACTTCCTTGCTTACAGCAACGTCCGAGCGGTTGTCGAGCCACTTCTGAGCGAGCTCCTTGATGTCGCCGCAGCACTTGTCGCACTCGATGGCGGCCTGCATGTAGGCGGCTACGCGCTTCTGCAGCTTCTCGTGAGCGAGGCTCATGCCGAGACCGAACTCAGCGAAGTCCTCGAAGAGCGAGTTGGCCCATGCAACACCCTCGCCCTTGGCGTTCTTGGTGTAGGGGGTTGAGGGAACTGAGCCTGAGTAGATTGATGAACAGCCGGTAGCGTTGGCCACAATCTCGTGGTCGCCGAAGAGCTGTGAGATGAGCTTGACGTAGGGAGTCTCGCCGCAGCCTGAGCATGCGCCTGAGAACTCGAAGAGGGGCTGGGCGAACTGTGAGTTCTTGACGGTCGACTTGATGTCAACGAGGTGCTGCTTCGATGCAACCTTGGCCACGCAGTAATCCCATTCCTTCTGGACGTCGAGCTGAGTCTCGAGGGGCTTCATCGAGAGAGCCTTCACGCCCTTCTTGCCGGGACATACGGCCACACAGTTGTTACAGCCGAGACAGTCGAGGGCGTCGACGCTCTGGATGAAGCGCATGCCGGTGAATGTCTTGCCGATTGCGGGGAGTGTATCGTCGTCGCCGAAGGGTGCAGCGGCCATCTCCTCGGCGTCGAGCACGAAGGGACGGATGGCAGCGTGGGGGCAGACGTAGGCGCAGAAGTTACACTGGATACAGTTCTCCTTGTCCCACTCGGGTACGAAGGCTGCAACGCCGCGCTTCTCGTAGGCAGCGGTGCCCTGCTCCCAGGTGCCGTCCTCGCGGCCGCGGAATGCGCTGACCTTGAGAAGGTCGCCGTCCTGAGCGTTGATGGGGCGAACTACGTCGTTGATGAATGCGGGGTCGTTGTTCTCGGCCTTTGCCTCGGGCTGGAGCTGGCTCCAAGCCTTGTCGACGGGGAGTTCCTTGTACTCGCCGCCGCGGTCAACGGCTGCATAGTTCTTGTCGACAACGTCCTGGCCCTTCTTGCCGTAGCTCTTGACGATGAACTTCTTCATCTGCTCGACAGCAAGCTCAACGGGGATAACCTCGGTGATGCGGAAGAATGCGCTCTGGAGGATGGTGTTGGTGCGGTTGCCGAGGCCGATTTCCTGGGCAATCTTGGTGGCGTTGATGTAGAAGACCTTGATGTCGTTGTCGGCGAAGAACTTCTTAATCTTGTTGGGGAGGTTCTTGGCCAGCTCCTCGCCTTCCCAGATGGTGTTGAGAAGGAATGTGCCGCCCTTGCGGAGACCGCGGGTGACGTCATACATGTGGAGGTAAGCCTGTACGTGACATGCCACGAAGTTGGGGGTGGTCACGAGATAGGTCGAGCGGATGGGCTCGTCGCCGAAGCGGAGGTGTGAGCAGGTGAAGCCGCCTGACTTCTTTGAGTCATATGCGAAGTAAGCCTGGCAATACTTGTTGGTGTTGTCGCCGATAATCTTCACCGAGTTCTTGTTGGCACCTACGGTACCGTCGGCACCGAGGCCGTAGAACTTGGCTTCGAATGTGCTCTCGCCGCCGAGTGCAATCTCCTCCTTCGGGGGAAGTGAGGTGAAGGTGACGTCGTCGATGATGCCCACGGTGAAGTGGTCCTTGGGGGTGGGGAGGGCAAGATTCTCGAACACTGAGAGAATCTGGGCGGGAGTGGTGTCCTTCGAGGCGAGACCGTAGCGGCCACCCACGATGAGGGGGGCGTCAGCCTGGCCGTAGAAGCAGTCACGCACGTCGAGATAGAGGGGCTCGCCGTTTGCGCCGGGCTCCTTGGTGCGGTCGAGCACTGCGATGCGCTTGGCGGTCTTGGGGACAGCAGCGAGGAAGTGCTTGGCCGAGAAGGGACGGTAGAGGTGAACGGCTACGAGACCTACCTTCTCGCCCTTGGCGGTGAGGTAGTCGATGGCTTCCTGAGCGGCCTGGGTAACTGAACCCATAGCGATGATTACGCGCTCGGCATCGGGTGCGCCGTAGTAGTTGAAGAGGCCGTACTCACGACCGGTGATGCGGGTGATTTCCTTCATGTACTCCTCGACGATTTCGGGCACACGGTTGTAATACTCGTTGCTCGACTCGCGGTGCTGGAAGAATACGTCGCCGTTCTCGGCCATGCCGCGTGCCACGGGGTTGCCGGGGTTGAGGGCGCGGGCGCGGAAGTCGGCGAGTGCCTGCTGGTCAACGAGGGGTGCGAGGTCGTCCTGGTCCATGGCCTCGACCTTCTGGATTTCGTGCGAAGTGCGGAAACCGTCGAAGAAGTTGAGGAAGGGCACGCGGCTCTTGAGGGTAGCGAGGTGAGCTACGCCTGCGAGGTCCATAACCTCCTGCACCGAACCCTCGGCAAGCATTGCGAAGCCTGTCTGACGGCATGACATTACGTCCTGGTGGTCACCGAAGATTGAGAGGGCGTGGCTGGCGAGTGTGCGGGCCGATACGTGGAACACGCAGGGGAGCAGCTCGCCGGCGATTTTGTACATATTGGGAATCATCAGGAGAAGACCCTGCGATGCGGTGTAGGTAGTGGTGAGCGCACCGGCCTGGAGAGAACCGTGTACGGCACCTGCTGCACCGCCTTCGCTCTGCATTTCCTGCACGAGGACTGTCTCGCCGAAGATGTTTTTGCGACCGGCTGCGGCCCATTCGTCGACGTATTCAGCCATGGTCGACGACGGGGTGATGGGGTAAATGGCGGCTACCTCCGAGAACATATAGCTCACGTGGGCGGCTGCCTGGTTGCCATCACAAGTCAAGAATTTTTTTTCTTTGCTCATAGTGATATTATAAGAATAGATATGTATTGTTTTCTATTTCTGAGGTATTAGAGGTCGTGTCAAGGGAGTTGATTCCGCGCACGTCCCGGCTGGGAATACCCCGTGCAAAGGTACGAAAATAATCTAAATTGCAAAAGTTATTAGCATGTTTTAAAGCATGTGGGCGGCTGTCGGTTACGGCCGGGGGCAAAAATGTGAAGCCCGGGCGGAGGGCCCGGGCTTCGTCATGATTCAAGGTGTAATTATAGATAGTAGTGATGCCGGCTCACGCCGGTATTCTTTTTCAGGATTTTTTCTTACCCTTCGGGGGTATCATGTACTGGATGTGTACCTTCACGCAGCGGTTGAGCTTGGCGTTGAGGCCACGGGTCGAGGGGTCGTCGACACGGCCGATGCCGCCGACGGCGTTCTTGAACGAGTTGACGCGATAGGTCTTCGAGTCGATGCCCTGGAACTTGCCGAACTGCTTGAGCCATGCGATGACGGTCTGGGCGCGGTTTTCCGACAGGGCGGAGTTACGTGTCAGACCCACCTCGCGGGCATTGGGGCCGGTGTAGTTGTCCTGGCTGGTGGCGAGACCCTCGACGTGAATCGAGGTGATGACGCCTGAGTCGATGATGTCGCGTATCTTGGCCACGGTGTTCTCGTCGGCGTGGTCGGAGATGTGACCCTCGTTGGTGGTGAGGGCGGCATACATGTCGGCCAGCGATACGAGGAATTCGTTTTCGGGTGTCTCGAAGTTGGTGCGGATTACGTCAAGACCGTGCTTGGCGTTGAGGCCGAAGGTGTTGGTCTCGTAATAGTTCTGCTCGGAGAGGAGCTTTTGGTCGAGGGTGGCGTCGTCGATACGGTAGTGCCAGAGGTGCTTGTCGCCGTAGATAGGGGCGTAGTAGTATCCGGCACGCTCGCGGAAGTTGACCATCGAGTCGCGTGCGGTCGAGAGCGAGATGGGGCCTTCGCCCATTTCGTAACCGCGGGGGAAGAAGTCGAGGTCAAAGTTGGAGTTGGCGGCCTCGGTGGGGATGTCCTGGGTGTGCAGACGCGAGAGCGATGAGCCGTTGAGCAGGCCCTGGGCCACGTTGGCGTTGTCGGTGTAACGCTTCTGGGTGAAGATACCGGCGGTGAGGTAGTCGATGGCGTTGACCTGTGCGTCGGGTATCTGCGGGGCGTCGTTGCGGCCCGAGTAGTTGTTGGGGTAGAAGACGTAGAATGTGATTTCGTTCCACTTGTTGCCCTCGACCTCTATCTCCTTGGCGAGCACCTTGCGGTAGCGACGCTCGGAGTAGTCGCGGGTGTAGGTGTGGGTCGATGACATCTTCCATCCGCGGTCACGCTTGCGGTCGAGATAGAAGGTGAAGCCTACGTCGATGCCGAGGTTGCAGTCCCACTTCTGATTGGCGGTGTTGCCCTGGCCATACTGTAGGTCGAAGTTTGACTGATAGAATATGCCGCGGGCCTTGAGGTCGAGCGAGAATCGCTTGGCGCGGTTGAAGAATCGCGAGTACTGGAACTCGAGGTGGCCGCTCCACTCGTTGTCAGAGCCGTAGGAGTGGCCGTAGCCGAGGTGGTGTACGCCGCCGATACCGGCCGAGAGCATGAACTGGTTCATGAGGCGGGGGCTGTTGTAGCCCTCATAGCCGAGGAAGAGGCGCGAGAGGTTGAGGATGGCCGATGCAGAGATGTCCCACCAGCGGGTCTTCATGTGGCGGTAAGGCTCGCCGTTGTCGCCGATGAAGGGGTCGCCGTAGCCGTAGTGGCCTGTCATCCAGTCGGTGTAGCCTTTTGACTCGGAGCGGATGAACTCAATCTTGAGTGCGATGCCGGGGGTGAACCATTTACCGATACCGATGCCGAAGTCGGGCGAGCATGTGCCCCAGAACTTGCCGGCTGTGGCGTTGTCGCCTCGGAAGGTGTGGTAGCCGGCCGTGGCGAAGGCAAACCAGTTTTTGCCGAACGTGTTGGTGACCACCTGATAGGGGGCGAGGTTCTCCTTGCGCATTTCATGCTGTGTGGGCATTTCGTAGAGTGCGGAGTCTTCGTAGACGAGGCGATAGTCCTTGAACTCCTCGTCAAACTTGTCGTCGGTGAGGGGCTGGGTGTACTGAGGCAGCTCCTGTGCCGAGGCCTGGAACGCCGAGAGCCAGGCGAGCGCGCCGGCTGCTAATGCGATTTTCTTAAGTCCTTTGAAGGTAAGCATGTCTTTACTATCTATTTTGTGTTTCCTTGAATGTTTACGATTGGTATTTTTTGAGGAAATTTAGGGGTTTATTATTGTAGTTGCAGTTGTCTTGTAGTTACTGTGATTTTTGTATCGTTACACATATATTATATAGTGGCCATCCGGGGCTCGGCTTCGATGTCAATCTGCGGCCGGCGCATGGGCTTGCTGACTACGCGCGAGGCGTCGAGCAGGGCGTAGGGTGAATTGGGCGAACTCTTGTATTCGGGCACGATGTGTTTCATCATTGCCACGGTGTCGAGGTCGTTGTGGGTGCGGGCGGTGTCGATGAGCCGCTCTACGAGGCTGCGCACCTCGGTGTAGTCGGTGTCGGCCAGCTTGGCCACACGTATCTTGGGGTGCGTGGTGGGTATGGTGACCTGGGCGTCGGTCAAGACCTCCTCATAGAGCTTCTCGCCGGGGCGCAGGCCGGTGTATTTGATGTCCACGTCGAGGCGTCCGCTCAGGAGTATCATGCGGCGGGCGAGGTCGACGATGCGCACGGGGGTACCCATGTCGAAGGCGAATATCTCGCCGCCGTGGCCCATAGTGGCCGCCTCGAGCACGAGCGAGCATGCCTCGGAGGTGAGCATGAAGTAGCGTATCACCTTGGGGTGCGTCACGAGCACGGGGCCGCCGCGGCGTATCTGGTCGCGGAACGTGGGGATTACCGAGCCGTTGGAGCCGAGCACGTTGCCGAAACGGGTGGTGATGAACTGTGTCTTGCTCTGGGCGGCCGAGAGGCTCTGGCAGTACATCTCGCAGATGCGCTTGGAGCATCCCATCACGTTGGTGGGGTTGACGGCCTTGTCGGTGCTTATCATCACGAACTTGGCCACGCCGTAGCGCACGGCTATGTCGGCCAGTTTGCGGGTGCCGTCCACGTTGTTGAGCACGCTCTCGACGGGGTTGTCCTCCATCATAGGCACATGCTTGTAGGCGGCGGCGTGGAACACGTATTCGGGGCGGTATTCGCTGAAGATGCGCTCCATGCGGCGCGAGTGGCAGATGCTGGTGACGATGGTGGCACACTTGACCTCGGGATGCAGGCGTGCCAGCTCGATGCGCACCGAGTGGAGGGGCGATTCGGCCTGGTCGATGAGTATGAGTTCCTCAGGCTCGCTGTCGGCCAGGAGCATCGACAGCTCCGAGCCTATCGAGCCGGCCGCGCCGGTGACAAGGATGCGCTTGCCGCGCAGCACCCGCTTGATGCCGTCGAGGTTGACGCTGATGGGGTCGCGGTTGAGCAGATGGGCCATCTCCATAGATATGAGGTCTTTGTCGGAGTAGCCGTAGACGCTGCCGGGCACGAGGTGGCGCAGGTAGAGGTCATAGAATATCTTGGCGGTGGCCCTCAGCCCGGTCATGAGTATCGATGCGATGAGCACCTGCATGAGCAGGTCGCGCAGACGGAAGGGGAGGAGCCAGGTGTCGGTGGCGGCAAACATGCGCAGGAGCATGATGAGTGCCACGCCGATGAGCAGGGCGAGCCATACGCGCGCGAGGTCGGTCACCGAGGTCTTGCGTATGATGCCCGAGTAGGTGTGCAGCATACGGAAGCCCACGATGTAGCACAGCAGGTAGACTCCCATCGTTACGGACAGTGTGCCGAGCGATGTGAGCGTCTCGGAGGCTGAGTAGTTGACGGCATAGGCCATCAGACCTGACAGGAAGACTATCAGGCAGTCAGCCGCGAAGACAAACCAGAAGGGCAGTGCGGCGCGTGAGGTGTACCAAGTCAGGAGCTTGTTGAGCATTTCTTAATTTCAGTTACTATCATTCTTACGTCATCCTCGGTGACCCAGGGGCCTGACGGGAGGCAGAGGCCGCGGGCGAAGAGGCTGTCGCTCACGCCGTTGACGTATGCGGGCGAGGCGGCAAACACAGGTTGCAGATGCATGGGCTTCCAGAGCAGACGGCTCTCCACGTTGAGTGATTCGAGATGGAGGCGCAGTGCGTCGGGTGTAAGCCCGTTGGTTAGGTCGGGGTCGATTATGATTGTCGAAAGCCAGAAGTTAGATTCTGTATCTTTGTCAGGATTGTCGTGATATGTCACTCCGGGCACGTCGGCCAGGAGCGATGCGTAGAGCGCGGCCAGGCGGCGGTGGTGGGCGATGTGCTCGTCGAGTATGGTCATCTGCCCGCGGCCGATGCCGGCGCAGATGTTGCTCAGGCGGTAGTTGTAGCCGATGTGCTCGTGCTGGTAGTAGGGGAATGCCTCGCGGGCCTGGGTGGCGAAGAACACCGCGCGGGCACGCGATGCGTCGTCGGGGCATACGAGTGCGCCTCCGCCCGAGGTGGTAATCATCTTGTTGCCGTTGAAGCTGAGCACGCCGTAGGTGCCGAGGGTGCCGCAGGCGTGGCCGCGGTAGCGCGAGCCGAGGGCTTCGGCGGCGTCTTCGACCACGGGGATGTCCCACTTGGCGGCTATCTCCATGATGGCGTCCATCTTGGCGGGCATGCCGTAGAGGTGGACGGGGACAATGGCGCGGGGCTTGCGGCCGGTGACGGCCACGCGGTCGGCGATGGCGCGGTCAAGCAGCTCAGGGTCCATGTTCCAGGTGTCAGGCTCGGAGTCGACAAACACCGGCGTGGCCCCCTGATACACGATGGGATTGGCCGATGCGGCGAATGTGAAGCTCTGGCAGATGACCTCGTCACCGGCTTGCACGCCGGCAAGGATGAGGCCGAGATGTATGGCGGCGGTGCCGGCCGAGAGGGCGGCTACGCGTATGTGTGACCGTGACGGGTCGCCGTCGGCGAGAAATTCGCGCAGGTCATGCTCGAAGGCGTCGACGTTCGGGCCAAGGGGCACAACCCAGTTATCGGCGAAGGCTTCGTCGATATATTTCTGCTCGTTGCCGCTCATGTGGGCGAGGCAGAGGTGTATGCGCCGTGGATTCATTTCTTTAGGTGTAGTTATGTTCAGTATCCGCAGGGGATGCCCGGGATAATGGTTGCGAATATTATTTTCAAGTCTCCTATGAAGGAGCGGTTGTCGAGGTATTGCAGGTTGATTCTGACCTTGTCGGGGAAGATGACGTTGTCGTTATAGGCGACAGGGTCGGGATGGGCGGCGAGGAGCTCCTCCTCGTTGCGGTATTTGAGCGTGGCCGGGCCTGTGATGCCGGGTCTGAGCCGGAGCACCCGTCGGTCGTCACCCTCGAGACGGTCGGCATAGCCGGGCACGTCGGGGCGGGGCCCTACGAAACTCATGTCGCCGCACAGCACGTTCCACAGCTCGGGTAGCTCGTCGAGCTTCCAGTGGCGCAGGGTGGCACCGAGCGGGGTGATGCGCGAGTCGCCGGCCACACTGACTGTGGAGCCGGAGTGGGCGGGAATCATGGTGCGGAACTTGACCATCGTGAAGAGCTTGCCGTCGCGCCCCACGCGCTGCTGGCGGAACAGCACCGGCGCACCGGGCATCCTGACGGCTATGAGTATAGCGATGACAAGCATGAGGGGCCACAAAAATATGAGGCCTATCAACGAAACTGTTCTGTCAAAGATTTGTTTCAATGTCATGGAGTCAGGCTGGGCAGATGGCAGAAGCCCCTGCGGAGCTTAGTTTTTAGATTGTGCTACTATTTATGCGCTTTTAGATGTCAAGGCGAGTCATGACTCGGTTTGGGAGTACAAATGTACAAAAAGTTTATTAAATCTGCGAATGCTCAAGTGATATTTTTCAAAGAAATTTTCACTTGTGATGCAAATTTAACATATAAAGATAATATTATACAAATATCTTGGCTAAATTTGTGGCCACTAACGCATAAAAACATCACGTATTATGAACATGAACAAATCGATTGTAGCCGCCGCGCTCATAGCGGTAGGCATGGTGATTGTAGGTTTCACCCTCAAGGCGGGAATTGACAATATCGCGTTTCGCGACAGGGAGGTGACCGTGCGCGGCCTGGCCGAGCGCGAGGTGCCCGCCAATCTCGTGACCTGGCCCATCGCCTACAGCATCGCCGGCAATGACCTCGGCACTATCTATGACCGTGTGAATGAGAACAATGAGAAGATTGTGAAGTTCCTGACATCCAACGGCATCTCGCAGGATGAGATTTCGGTGAACCCGCCGGATACGTATGACGCTACGTCTAACCGCTATCGCTCTGACTCGTTCAGTTACAATTATTCAATCAACTGCACCGTCACGGTCACAACCAAGAAGGTCGACAAGGTGCGCGAGCTGCTCAACCGTCAGAGCGAACTGCTGAAGGAGGGTATCGCATTCTCCAACTCCTATATCAACTATCAGTTTACCGACCTCAACAAAATCAAGCCTGAGATGATAGCCGAGGCTACAAAAAATGCCCGCGCGGCGGCTGACCAGTTTGCAGCCGACAGCGAGAGCAAGGTGGGTAAAATCAAGACCGCTTCGCAGGGTCAGTTCTCAATCGACGACTCCGACTCCTCAACCCCCTTCATCAAGAAAGTCAGAGTGGTATCGACAATCGTTTACTATTTGGAAGACTGAGAAGAAAATTAAAAATGAAAAATTAAGAATTAAAAATGGGCTTCGCCGTACTTTTTGGCGAAGCCTATTTTTTTTAACTCCAAGTAGATGGTTTTGGTTATATAGTTCCCTTTATGACTTTATAATTTGTTTCCAAAGACCTGTCTTGGCATCCAATGAGTGATGGGTGTTTGTTGAGCTGGAACTTGGAAGAGTAATGACACGGATGCTTTTAGGGAGTTTGGATGAATCTACATAGGCCATGAAGTAGTCTGATGCAGCTTTGCCATTTAATCCAATAGTGTGTAGTTTCGGATGTTGTGATACAAATTCTGATATGTCATTCGCAATGGGATTCGATATGTCAGAATCAAGGCTGCTGTCTCTATTTGCCGATTTGAGAACATCCCATAATGCTATATGGTGTCTCTTTAGCAAACGGATTCTATCCTCATAAATGACGGGCAATGTGTCATTAAATATCCTTGAAACGATTGCCCAAAACTGATTGCCACGATTGGCATAATATTGTTGTGTCTGCAAGGATACTTTACCCGGTAAGGTGCCCAATATAAGAATCTCTGAATCAGAGTCTGCGACAGGTGCTAATCCATTTGTCAGGGCTATAGCTGACGGGATTTTAGGGGTGACGGTTTGACGCCGCCTTATTTCCAAAGTGGTCGTTTGTCCTCTCTTGTTGTTTGAGTGTGTTATATACCAAGAGGTACCTTTTCCGCCGGGTTGCTCTGCGTTAGGAATCTTGCCTGCTCGCAGCAGTTTACGGAATGGCAAACCATTGCCGGCGTGTCTTAAAGCTCCATTCTTATCCAGATAGATGGATATTTCGTTGGCTTCCACACGATATTGTCCCGTGGATTCGAGGTATTTATCAATCAGCGAAATAATTCTATTTATATCAGCCATAGTTATTCTATCCCAAGAAATTTTTTCATAATATCGTCCTCGTCATCAAAGAGGTCGAGCAAGTCTTTAGTGGTTTCAATCTCATTTTCCAAAAAGATGGTTTCATCCACTTCCTCAGCTGACGGCATAGAGTAATCTCCAGTTGCGATTGGAGATGAAAGCACATTGTTAAGTTGACTTTCACGTGCTTCAAGATACTCTTCAAGCCCTTCTCGTTCGATATCGTTACTATTCATGCATTTGCCATCGGAATTTGTGGATGTAACTGTAGGAGCGACGGCTTTAGCCGTCGATATGGGATGAGTTGGCTAACTTAAATCAGTGAATTATTGGCTGATACGTAGCTTCATATCGACGGCTAAAGCCGTCGCTCCTACAGTCAGGCAACACCCTCGCATAGCGATGCCAATTATTCATTCTTCATTCTTCTCGCACCTGAGGTGCAGGTAGCCGCCGGGGAGGGTGGAGAGGACGGTGGTGCGGCAGCCGCGGCGGCAGGAGGTGAGCGAGGGGAGGTTTGACTCGGATATGGTGGCTTCCATCATAAGTCCGGCTCGCGCAGAGATGGCTGCGCCGAGACTCCACATGCGGGTGCCTATGCCGTGGCCTGCGGCTGACTCGGATACGATTAGTCCGTGAAACGCTTTGCCTATGAAGAAGCACCGCAGGAAGTGGTAGCCGACAATTTCATTCCCTTTGGTGACTTTGAGCATCACGAATGAGTGCCCCGAGGCCATGCGGCGCAGGGTGGCGGCGTCAAACGGGTGTGGGTCAAACCATTGCTTGCGCTCCAGCGGTATGGATGTGAGGAATGCCGAGAGTCTTTCGGCGTCGTCTGGGGTGACGAGCGACCATTCTATGCTGTCGTCGGTTGCGATGTGACGTGCCTCTTCCTCGGCGATGGATTTGATGCGCGGATAGCGCGCTCGCACGAGCGAGGAGTTGACGGCCTCGACCCCGCGCCATATCCACGGGCATGAATGCTTGAGTTTTACGAGCAGGGAAGTCAGCAAGGCGAATTTAAAATTTAAAATGGAAAATTTAAAATGCTTGGCAAGCCAGGCGATTAAATTGGGGAGCAAGTAGGAGCGACGGCTTTAGCCGTCGATATGTGACGAATTGGCTAACTTAATTCGGTGAATCATTGGCTGATACGTAGCTCCATATCGACGGCTAAAGCCGTCGCTCCTACCTGCGTCGCTCTTATTGCTCTACAAACTTAAATTCTTTGTAGAAGTCTTTGAGGCATTGGATTACGTAGGGACGGGAGAAGCGGGTCTCGACGTTGGTGCGGGCGTTACGGCCAATCGCCTTTCGCTCCTCGTTCGTGAGGCTGAGAATGTCGATGATGGCGCGGGCAAGTGGCTCGACAGTGCGGGGCGGTACGATAAGTCCGTTCTCGCCGTGAGTGATTATCTCGCGCGAGCCGTTGATGTCGGTGACTACCGATGGCAGATACAAGGCTCCGGCCTCGAGCACGACGTTGGGAAATCCTTCGCGGTAGGAGGGGCATACAAGAAGGTCGGCCGCGAGCAGCCAGGGCCTTACGTCGCCGGTCCATCCGCCCGAGAGGTGTATATGAGGCTTCCCGGCGATGGTTGAGAGCGGGATGTCCTCTTTACCCCCCTCGATGTCGCCCACCATTATCAGATGAATCTCGGTGTCGGGCATGGCGCGGCGGACAATGGGCAGAGCCTCAAGGAGTTCGTGCAGACCTTTGTCGACTACGAAACGGCCTATGAATACGAGTACGAGGGCATTGTCGGGGATGTCAAACCTCCGTCGCAGCTCCTTGGCCTCGGAGCGTAACTCGGGGGTGGGAGAGTAGTGGTCGAGGTCGACTCCGCGCACGTTACCGTGGCCGAGCACTCGCACGGGTTTTCGGGTGATGCCGTTGTTGATAAGGTCGGAGCGTACACCCTGTCCCTCGGCTATGACGTTGGTGGCGCATGCGCATGTGAGGCGGTCGGTGAGCGTGAGCAGACGGCGTTTAAGCCCTGTGGCCGTAGGGAATAGGAGCCCCGTAAAGGTATGCACACGCACCGGCACTCGGGCTATGCGGCCGGCCATCATGCCAAGTAGTCCGGCCTTGGGTGTCATGGTGTGGAGCATGTCGGGCCGTTCGCGGCGCAGCACTTTGACTAACCGCCAGAGTGACACGAGGTCGGAGAGGGGGGATATGTCACGCCGCATGGCCACTCCGATGGTGCGCACCCCCTCACGTTCGCCCAGGGCGGCGAGCGAGCTGTCGGGCGAGGCGAGGGCTATGATTTCATAGCCCTCGTTGTCGCGTAAATCGGACAGGACTCCACGGCAGAAGGTGTCGAGCGACAGCCCCACCGTGGCCATACGGATAAGCTTCATGGGAATGGAAAATTTAAAATTTAAAATGGAAAATTTTTGGCGAGCCAAGCGGCAAGCCGATTATAAAATTTAAAATGGAAAATTATCCCTCGCAACGCTTTTTTGCGAAGCCAATTTTCCATTTTAAATTTTAAATTCTAAATTCTTTAGAACGTAAGTGAGACGCCGATGGCGGGGGTGATGGTGGTGTTGGGGTCGTAGACGAGTGTGGGAGCTACGGCCATGCTGAAGTCTGAGGCCTGTTTCTTGCGTACGATTACCTGACGGGGGCCTTTGGAGATGGCGGCGTCGAGGAGGTTGTAGATGTAGAGTCCGGCGGCACTGTAGATTGCGATGTTGCGGAATGTGCGCCAGCTGCGCGACTTGCTTCGGTAGCTGTGGATGTATGTAGCGTCAGGGTTGTTGGGATTGTCGGCGATGGCTTTGTCACGGTCTTTGGCATACTGTGAACGGCGGTGCTCGCACCAGATGGCGGCCACGGCGCAGACAGCCTCGCCTCCCCAGATGCAGTAGGCCTTGGTGGTCTGACCCTTATAGTATTGGCCGAGACCGGGGATGATGGAGCGCACGAGGGCCTGGGCGTTGTAGGAGCGTGTGAAGTCGCAGTCATCGAAGTCGGGCACAAGTCCGTCCTCGCGGTTTGACACCTCAAAGAGCTGATAGAGAGTGTAGTCGTATGACTCGTCGACATTGTCGTCAAAGCTGACGTACTCGTCAACAAGACGGGCATAGAATGTGGCGGGTTTCGCGCCTGAGAAGGTCACCTTGTAGTCGCGGGTGATGCCTTTGGTGGCCTCGGGGTCGTTGGGGAGGGAGCGTTCGAGCGTGGCGGGTGACGAGAGCACCTCGACCGACGCGTCATCGTCAGAGAGGCCGTAGGTGCCGGCGAGGTATTCCACGAGCGGCTTGGTCGACTCGTTGCGGAGCTGGGCGAGGTCGCCGTTGAAGGTCTCGAACTTCACGAAACTGTAAGTCTCGTTGGTGCGCTCCTTGTTGAGGTCGTTTACCCCCTTGATGGCCCAGCGGGGTTTGTCCTGGGCTGCGGCCGAGACGCTGACGAGCGCGAGCACGGCGATGAGGAGAAGGTGGGAAAGTGTTTTCATTTGGTGTGATATGATTTGTTATTTATTATTGACGTGTAGAGGTCGAGATGGGCGCGGGCGGTCAGGGAGATGTCAAACTGCGCCGCGCGCGTGATGCCTTTGTCAGACATCTCGGCATATAGTCCGGGATTGGATATGAGGGCGTTAATCTGCTCGGCGAGAGCCTTGTGGTCGCCGATGGGGAACTGCAGCGAGCTGTCGCCGACGGTATCGGCCACGCCGGGAGCGGATGACACGACGAGGGGGGTGCCCGAGGCCATAGCCTCGATGGTCGAGAGGCTTAGCCCCTCGTGATGAGTGGAGAGCAGGGCGATGTCGGCCTCACGGTAGAGTGACGGTATGTCGGACGCGTTTCCGAGAAACTTCACCCTGTCGGCCACGCCGAGAGACTCGGCATAACGCATGGCCTCATCGCGGGTAGGGCCGTCACCGGCATAGGTCAGGGTGACGTTGTCGGGCAAAACGGTGAGTGCGCGGAGGGGTGTCAGGTGGTCTTTCTGCGGACGGAAGGCGGCGACCATAAGGATACGCACCGGGGTTGTGTTGTCAGAATCATAGCTACGGTCGGAGCATGAGCGTCCGGCAAATGCGGTAAGGTCGATGCCGTTGGTTATCGTGGATATGCGTGGTACGAAATCGGGGCCGAGGGTGTCGGCAAGCGATAGCTCAACGGGTTTGCTGCAACATACGATATGGTCATATCTCCCGTACATCCAGCGGTCTAACGGCCTATACCAGCCCCAGGAACGGCGGCGGTTGTCGGTGTTGTGCTCGGTGGTCACGAGTCGGGTCGAGGCAGGTCGGCCTGCAAGTGCGGCATACAGCTGGGGCGAGGAGTTGTGGGTATGGACTATGTCGTAGTCGCCTGTCTGAAACAGTTTTTGCAATCTCTTAACCTGCATCGGGTTATACATCTCGCGATAACCGTTGCCGAGGATGTGTACCGTCACGCCGCCGTTGCGTACAGCCTCTAAGAATGGTGAGTCCGTGCCGTCAAACAGCGCAAGGTGCGCATCGACCCCTGCGCTCACAAAGCGCGGAAGCAGCTGCGAGACGAGCCTTTCGGCTCCCCCCTGTCTCATCGATGTTATGACGTGCAAGACCCGCAAAATGGGAAAATTAAAAATTTAAAATGGAAAATTTAAAATTTTTGGTGTACTGAGTGGCTGAGGCTGGTGATTAAACTAATATGGTTTGGCTGTAGGAGCGACGGCTTTAGCCGTTGAGATGGCGCGAATAGGCTAACTTAATTCAGTGAACTATTGGTTGATACGTAGTTTCATATCGACGGCTAAAGCCGTCGCTCCTACCTTGTAGCTTCCTATCAATCAAAAGCCTTCTCAATTATGTAGGGCGGTAGTGACGAGAACGGCTCGGAGTGGACGTATTTGTATCCGTCACGCAGACCTCGGAAATATGCCCGAATCGGAGTCGTGGAACGTGATACGACCGATGTGGCAAGCATTACCGGGACAAGCCAGGTAAATTTAAATGTGCCTGCCAGCAGTGCCTTTGTGCTGCCTTTACTGGCATTGCCGTGTGGCTTGTAGCACATGCGCCACCATGTGGAGAACATGGCTTTGGTGCGTATATAGAATCGCTCAGGGTCGTTGCGGTAACGGTCGCTTGAGGTGCGTGAGTCGAGATTGGTGACCTCGACACTGAAATCCACCCCGACTTTCATACCGTTGGCCGTAGCCTTGTATGAGAGCAAGGCATCATCGCCATAGGCGAAATCGAACGAATCAATCCAGTTTTCGGCGTCAGCGTTAAGGCTGGAAAACGAATTTCTACGCCATAACATTATGGGACCGGCACACGTATCAGATTTGTAAAATCGAGGTTGTGGATTGTGTATATATGAAAATGAGCCGTTGCTATGCTGTATATAGGCACTTTTTTGTCTTATATGGGGAAATACTAAGGCTGTAATGCCTGCATATAGTTTGTCCTTTAACGGCAATTTATGGTTCTCAAACGGGTCGGCAGCTATTACATCGGTATTCTCTGCATTTGCCTTAGCAATGAGAGATGAAGCGGCTGTGGGAGAGAGCAACAGGTCGTCGTCGAGCATGAGGATGTAGTCAGAGTCAATCTCTCGATATTTTAGCGCACGCTGTCGCATCATGCCTTTATCTACCGATACGTATTGCTCATTGCCGACTCTCCATGACGGGATAGTGTATCCTTTGGCTATGTAAACAACAACTCTTGCGGGCGGGAGTGTTTGTGCAAACACTCTTTCAAGCACCTGACGAAGTGAGTCAGGTGATAATCCGAGTGTGCGTATGGCTACTGAGTATGTCAAATCCTCTCAGCTTTACGGATTATATATTTTGACAGCAGCCATCCGGGTATCGCAGCCAATATTGTAAGCCCTTTTGCCGGGGACTCTTTTAGCCAGTTGCGGTCGTTGGCGATAATGCAACTCGACACATAGTGGATGGCCGAGCGGAGCCTGTTAAGCCACGGCGAACGTGACAGCGTCATCTCAAGTCGACGCAGTTTGGCGAAACTGCGCGGTGAGTTGATATATTGGCGGAATATCCCCTGCGACATGCTGTCAGCTCCTATCTGATAATCGACGATGCATAAGCATTCGTTGATTACAATCATAGGCATGGTGTCGGTAACCTGTAGGAGCATGTAGACGGGGTTGAAATCTTTCTCTCCTTCAAATCCTGTCATTGGTGCAACCTTCCGCATCAGGTCGGTGCGGGTTACGACCTTTGAGTCGCCACGGTGGATGTTGTGGGCATATAAATCGAGGAAATAGACCTCTTTGAGAGTGTCAGGAAATCTACCGCCGATAGGTTGCATTGATTCCATATAGTAGTCAAGACCGATAATGCCGGCATATCGGTTAGAACCTTTTTTTCGCCATGTGTCAATGATTATCTCAACGGCATTCTCAGGCATGAAGTCATCGGAGTCGATACATACACATAATTCAGTGGTGATATGTTCATACGCCGTATTGTAGCCGGTGTATAGACCTCCGTTATCCTTGTAGATATACGTTATGGGGATGCGTCCGTCATTGATAAACTCCTCTATAAGCTGGCGTGTAAAGTCGGTAGAACCGTCATCGATTACCATCCACTCGAAGTCCATGCACGATTGCGTGACGAGGCTTTCGTATAGACGACGTAGAAGATGGGCGCGGTTGTATGTCGGAGTGAAGACTGTGAGGGCTTTCATAATTTCCAGAAGAAAGTGTCCATCACGTATGTGAAGCAGAAATAGCAGAGGAGGATAAGCCCGGCCATTCGGTCTTGATTAACCCATGCTTTCATGTTGCACAAAGGGTACACGATGACCACAGGATAGAGAAACCATGACAGGTATGCAAAACGATTGGAGTACTCGGCTCTGATGACAAGTACCCAGAATGCATTGCAGAGTATATATGTTGTCGCGATGATGTTGAACCATCCGTCACGTTTCTCCCTCATGATATTGACGAGGTATGTCAGGAATACCGGCACTGCACTGTAGGCGAGGAAGTCCCAACGGAAGCCTGTGGATGAGAACATATACTGGGGGTCTGCAAGGTCTCCTGATGTATATAGGCTCATTCGGTCATCAAATCCGAGTGAGGCAAAGAAATTCATAAACCATCCTCCGGCGTAAAGCGAGAGAACGATTGACAGCAACCAGAAATATATTGCATAACGAGGCTCCTTGATGACTTTCCATGCGGCAAGGACTGAGGCAATGGGGAGCATGGTGGTTCGGTGGATGCCCATAGCAAGAAAAGCTATTACTCCAGCTTTTATCCATTTATCTTCCATGAAAAAGGCCATCGCCAGGAGTATCATATGGCACGCCAGGCCGTTACGCAGACCGTTTACACTGAATGTGTAATACATAAGCGAAGATACAAGGAACAGGAATCCGAGATATGGACGTGTCGGCACGAACTTCTTCATAGCCCATGTCGCGGTCATGACATAACCGAAAGCTACGACCATAAAGAATCCGCTCGTTTCGAAACCAAGACTTTGACATGTGACCATTATTACCTGCCAAAGCCACTCGGTGCTGTAGTCAATGTCGCCATACGTGAAATCGTTGGCCACGTTAAGCATATATGTGTTGGCATAGTTTATGGAGTCGCCATAGCCCATGCCTAAAGCACCTACAGGACGTGAGCCAATCCAGTAGGCCAGCAATATGCTAAGAAGTAGCGGCCACCAGAATTCACCTTTGTTTTCTTCCCCCACAGCAAGAGTGTCGCCGTCAGTGCTCATCAGCTTGAATGAGTACGGTATGACAAATAGTGCTATGACTATCAGGAGGATGTTTATTTGTATTGGTGGAAACACCTTTTGATTATTTGTTAGTTATGGGTTTTGGGATTATTTAAGAACCAAGTATCTTTTGCCGAATGTCAGAGCCGAATACGCGGTGAATAAACCGCATCACGCGCGTGCGTATCGGCCCATAATTGTCACACCACGTTTTATCGTAGCGGTGTATGCTGTGCGAATTTGATGTGAGGGTGAGCCGTCCTGTCGCATCGTCGAGCGGGTTGAAGTAATCATGAGGATATATTGTGATTTCACCCACAGTTTGTTGGGAATCCTCAAGTTTCAGACCATGGCGTAACAGTATGTCGGTCACATGCTTGACGACAGTTCCTGGTAACTGCTGTCCATTGTTATCGAGAAAAGGTAATGTGGCGTAATAATCGAGAATTTCGCGGTAAATACGGAGGCCTTTGGGTGCTCCTATGCCTAATCCCGAGTTTACTCCGACCCCTACCGGGCTTTTCTCCCAACCCATGAATGCACCGCGACTGATGATGTCATCCATCGGGGCAATCACTTCGACATCGGTGTCAAAGTATATGCCCCCTTCATTATAAAGGATATGAAAACGGGTATAATCGCTCACGAAGGCCCATTTGCCACGCTCTGCGGCCTGTCTGGTGTAGGGTATTGCGTTGATATCGAAGTTTGATTCATTCCATTCCTTGATTTCCCAGTCAGGAAAATGCTTTTTCCAGGATGCGATACATTTTCGCGCACTTTTTGGGAGCGGGCGGCCGCCAAACCAGCAGTAATGTATTGTCTTGGGAAACATGGGATATAATTAAAACTATGTGGGATTTATTAGGCTTAACAGCTTGTCAATGCCCTCGCGACCTGAATAATTACGGCTTGAGGCCATTGAAGATATGCTGTTGAGAATGCCGGGCGATGTGATTGCATCGGCAATGCCTTGTGCACATCCGGCGTTGTCAGAGGGGACAATCAGTCCGTCTTCGCCATTTCTCAGTTGTGAGTGAGCGGTTACGAATGAAGTTATGATGACGGGTCGGCCGAGCATCTGAGCCTCGCGGACTGCGATGGATTTGCCCTCAAAGCGAGATGGCTGTAAGTATAAATCACATTCTGCAATATAAGGATACGGATTGTCACGCTTGCCGAGCAGATGTACATTGGCTTCGACTCCTGCTTCGATTATGCGTTTGCGGATAATAGGCTCGTCTCCTCCATAACCTAAGAGATACCAGTGCAGGTCTTTTCGCCTCGTAATTTCAATCAGGCGGCGCATTATGTCAGGAACGTTGTCGAAGTTCTTGGCATATGTGTACCGGCCTACCGAGAGCATGTTGAAATTATCGTGCGAAAATTCTGAGGGGATATATTCTTTTGCCTGGCTCCGCACGAGATTTTCGGGTATGATGTTCTCGATTTCGATAATCTTATCGCGAAGTGCCGGCATCTTTTTGCAGAAGCCTTCGGTGACGGAGGGGGAAATGGAGACAATATTGTCATATTCACCCCAAACGGCCTGTTCTGCCTCAGCATCAAGATTCATATTGGTATAATCGGTGTGAATCCAACATATTTTACAGCGTGCCTTGCAGCGATGCAGCACAGGATGGTGAGGAGTAAGGAAGGATATCGCAAGGTCGTAAGTGCCTTTTCCTATCGAGGGGAGAAACGGGGTAATGTATCTGCCGAGGAGTTCGGAATGTGAGTCCCATTTGCGGGTCTTGGAAACTTCCCTCTTGGCTCTCCATCTTCCGAATGCCACTCCGAGACAGCCTTTCGTAATGGCCTCTTTTATCGGGGATTCAATCACGGAATAAGCCCGTTTCTGAGGGAGAAGATTGACATGCGGAGGGATATGCTTCATAAGTTCGCCACGATGGGAGTATAGAAACAGGTCTATGTCGGCTTTGGAGTAGTCCCACTCCTGTAGCAGCCCTATCAGCGATGTCTCTGCCCCGCCAAGCTCGAGATAGTGCATGGCGATGAGTACACGAGGTTTATTGGTGGCGGAAGCCGAAGGCATGGGACAGTTTTATGGTGCGGTTATGCGGTCGAGGTATGCGACCGACTCATCACGCAATTTTGATAAGATGGCCTCAGGCTTGGAGAAATCCATAGTCAATGGCAACGGGGTTGAGTCGGTTGTGACGAGCCTGTCACTTAGACCGAGGGTGGACAGGAAGTCGGTCAGGCGGGCATTGAGATTCTCCTTGCGCTGGAACGCGAAGAACGGCACATTAAAAATCATTCCGAATGCGAGCGCATGAAATGATTCTGACAATATGAGGGATGCTCCGCGTGCGAGCGATAGAAATTCGAGAGGCCCGGCAATCGGACAGTTGTGCGATACACCCGACAACCGGCGGGGGGTGACCGATATGATGGGCCATCCTGTGGCGCGGGAGATTTTGCGTGCCGTGCGCATAATCAGCTCACCGGCATCGAAGGCATAGAGCAGGATGTATTTTCCGTGCCCCTTGACTTCGCTTTTGTCGGCAAGAGTGTCCCAGTCGGTGCGGGGGATGAGGAATACAGGGTCGACTACAAGTGTGCCTTTATGGCCAAGAGAGTTGAGGATGTCAAGTCCGCTTGATTCACGGACTGAGATGTAGTCAAGTCTCTTAAGACGCTCTGATATAATGTCGGCTGTCCCGTCAGGCAGGGTTGAAGATGCGAAACTTGCCGCATAAGATGCGCGACGTGTATTGTCATGTCCGAAATCGAGAAAATATGCGGGGTTATTTCCCTCCGCGGCGCGGACATTCCATATCTGATCGCTCCCGGCTATATAGAGATCTGCTTCGGGAGGATTTTTGCGAAGCTCTTCGAGTGACGTATATCGTTCGGTCTGCGGGATAAGTTGCAGGAATTTGCCGAAGCGACGCCAGCGCGGAGTCCAGTATCTTTGTCTCCAGCGTTCTATGGTACGGCCAATGGGGCGTAATATCGGATGCTCGATTATGGCTCGTTTGCGCGAACGTTGCGGTGGTGTCGTGCCCGGGATGGGTGCTTGATTTATAAAGTCAATCACTTTTACATCATGTCCCTGACGGTGCAGATACTCGCAGAGGGCCCAAGCCTGGAGCGAGGCTCCGAAGTTATTGACATTATGGCATGTGATAGTGCGTATAATCATGATAGCAACTCAAGGACCTTTGTCAAGCCCGTGTCGACACGTTCGGGCCGTGACTCAAGTATTCTGGTTATGGCCTCGCGTGAGGCAGGGGGGAGAAGAGCGGTCACGGCGTCGGCTATTCCCTGTGGAGTGGTCGGTACGATTACCCCGTCAGTGCCGTCTATGCGGTCATGGGCCACAGGGAAGTCGGTGGATATGACGGGGCGGCCGAGCGTCATAGTCTCGACGATGGCTATGCCGTAACCCTCGTGGCGCGACGGCTGAATGTATATGTCGCATCCTCGCATCCAGGGATAGGGATTGGTCACGGTGCCGTGAAGTGTGACATGTCCCTCAAGCCGGTAGCGCGAGATTAAGTCGCGCAGATTGGAGTGTTCGCGTCCGTCGCCAAGGAAATGCCAGTGAAATCTGACACCGCTGTCGCGCAACAGCCTTGCCGCCTCGATGGCTATGTCGAGCCCCTTGATGCGTTCCATCCGTGCCACGGTCAGCAGTTGCAACGTGCCGTCAGGAGCGGCAGCATAGGGGGTTGATGCCTGTGAGAGGGCGCGGATAGACTTGGGGTCGATGATGTCATTTATGACTGTGACACGTTTCCCGTCGAGGCTCGGATGCTCGTTGAGAAACAGTGAGCGCAGGGTATCGGAGACGGTGACGATATGGTCCATCTCCCGATAGTAGCGGAGATTGGTCGCGGGGTCGTATCCGGCACTGGCCACGTCGGCGTTTACCCATGCAATCTTGCGCCGGGCCTTGACGCGCGTGGCGACATATGCTGTCGGTACCCCCTGCTGATAGGCTATGGCAATATCATACTCCCTGTCAAGCGGGGGTACGGAATGGCGCATAAAACGCCAGAAAAAGTCGTTGGGGTGCGAATGCGTCCCGACAAACCGTCGCCAATAGTGCATGGCGGCGCGGGCCGCGTTGAATCTCAGTCGGCCAAGGATGCCGGGCTTGTGGAGGGGCAGGCGTGTCAGCCGAACCTCTTTCGGTACGAGGGGCTGCAGCTCTCCCCCCTCGGCCATGCGCATCACCTCAATATCCATATCCTTCACCGGCAGAAGTCCGAGAAGTGTGACAAGGCTTTTCTCGGCACCGCCCATGTGAAACGAATCGATGACAAAGAGAATCTTCATGCGAGGCTATCGCCCTGAGAGGTTGAGTGCGGGTATGCGTGTGCGCAGATAGAGCTTGAGGCTTGCGGAATGGTGTGGCTCGAGCAGCCATTGCAGCGTAATGAAGCCGAA
The DNA here is from genome assembly GCA_910584825.1 of uncultured Duncaniella sp. Taxonomy (GTDB): domain Bacteria; phylum Bacteroidota; class Bacteroidia; order Bacteroidales; family Muribaculaceae; genus Duncaniella. The sequence continues at coordinate 57,826 of CAJUCI010000012.1, forward strand.
GAGTATGATGGACAGTGCGCAGACCACTATCAGGGTCAGAATTGACGGCCCCATGAGATTGTGGACCATCGAGAGAATGATAAACACCGCTAACTCGGCCAACAGTACACGTCCGACAGCCCGGTGGAGTATGTGCAGCACGAAACGCTTGCCGGTGCGCCTTGACAGCAGCCACATGGTGAATCCGAAGTTGGTGAAAAGTCCGATGTGGTAGGCTGTGCAGGCCCAAAGAGGGTTTATGCCGAGAAGCAGGATTGCCGTCACGGCTGTCATGGCCAGCACACTGTCGCAACACTGCAGGATGTTGACACCCTGATTGCGGCCCATCGATTTCAGTGATTCTGCGCATACGAGATAGCCCATCAAGATGGTGTTGAGCACAAGCTGTATCGCACACAGTTCACGCGAAAGCTCAGGAATCTCCGTGAGCCACAGCTCCATGACAAAATCAAGCTCGACTAGCAGCGGTATAGCGAAGATGCCGTAAAGCACCATCGAAATCAGTGTGGCATTGTGTATCGACTCCTTCATGCCGTCGAAATTGTCAGATGCGAACAGCTTGACGATAGTAGGCTTGAAGGCCGAGGTCACTGTAAAGGCGAGACCTGTCACCGCGCCTGACACTGTCGAGCCGATGCCGATGGCGGCGTTAAGCGTAACGCCGTGAAAGATGTTCAGCACCATCTGATAGCCGGTGCCTTTGAGGGTGCGGTTGATGGCACCGAAAGTCTCCCATGCCGAGAATGAGAGCATCGGCTTGAAAAGCTGGCGGTCAAAATGAAACCGAAATTTCGCTTCAGGGAAATTGCGGATACAGTAGATGCGCGAAAACAGCAGGGTGCCGATGCCGAGCACAAACATCATAACCTGATATAATATAAGGTGGTCAAGAGATGACTGTGCCACATAATATAATATGCCGAGGCGGGCGAAGGTGCTGAACAGGCTGAGATAGGCCGAGACATTGAACTTCTCGTGCGCAATCATTATGGCCGAATACGGAGCCTGTGGGATGCCTATGGCCGCGCCGAGCACCGAGAGCTGGAATACGACCATAGCGGCATGCTCACGTCCCTCGGGGATGTTGAGTTTGTTGGTGAGCATCCACAGTCCGACAGTCTCGCCGAGAATCACGATGGTCGCAGCCATTCCGATAAACACGAGCATGGCCGTGCAGAACGTGTCGTTGATTCTCTTAGGGTCGCCACGCCCCAGCTCGTAGGTGATGAAGCGTGACGTGGATGTGCCGAGGCCGTCAATCAGGAGCGTGAACATTCCGAGCACGCCTCCGGCAACTCCCTGCAGACCATAGTCCTCCACTCCGAGAGCCTCAAGCATGATGCGCACGGAGAATATACCCACAATCATGTTGACAATCATGCGGGCATACAGGTAGATTGCGTTACGCGCTATCCTGACGTTTCCTGCCATCAGATTCGCTTAGCCTCGGATACGTCCTCGTCGGTATAGCCGTAGTCGCCGTAATGGCCGTAATGATAGCCATAGCGATGGTAGCCGTAACGGCTGTAGCCATAGTGCGAGAATTCTTCGTGTGTGCCGTTGAGCAGAATCGAGAGGTTGGGGAATCGACGCTCCTCATACCAACGCTGAATGTCGGGCAGGAATGCACGGTCGAGCAGATGGGCACGCACGACGAATATAGTCATCTCGGCATAGCGGCTGATGATGGCTGCGTCGGCCACAATCTCGACAGGGGGACAGTCGATGAACACGTAGTCATACTCCTGCTTGAGGGCCTCCATCATCTGGGTGAACTTGGTGGTGAAGAGTAGCTCGGTGGGGTTGGGCGGGATGGTTCCCACAGGTAACACATCAAGCTCGTCGAGCTTGGTTATCACTTCGTGATAGTCCTGCACCTGACCTGAAAGATAGTTGGAAACGCCCATATCAGGTGAGTCAACATACTTTGACAGCGAGCCGCGGCGCAGGTCAAGGTCGATGGCCACCACTTTCTTGCCCTTGATGGCGAGCGAGGTGGAGAGGTTGGCGGTGATGAATGTCTTGCCCGAACCGGGGTTCATAGAGGTCATCATCACCACATGGTGTCCGCCCTCGAAGCCGAGGATGAACTCGAGGTTGGTGCGCACCACGCGGAATGCCTCGTTCATCACAGTCTTGCTCTTCTGCTTCACGATGAGCTTATTGTCAGTAACCTCGCGTGCAACCTTCTTGCCTTTACGTCCTGATGATGTGCGTGTGCGCATCATGGCGAGGGGTATCTCACCAACAAACGGGGCGTTGATTGACTCGAGGTCCTTGCGTCCGCGCACGGTGGTGTTGAAGCCTTCCTTGACCATGATGATGGATGACGGTATGGCAAGGGCGGCGATTACGGCAAACACTATAACTGTCCCGGCGTTAGGGAATACAGGCTCGGGATTGGAGCGCGGATGCTCGATGACACGGGTGTTGTAGGCGGTGAAAGCCTGTGAAAGCTCGTTCTCCTCGCGTTTTTGGAGCAGGAAGAGGTAGAGCGACTCTTTGACTTTCTGCTGACGCTCGAACGAGAGCAGATAGCGTGCCTGCTCGGGGTTGGCGGCGAGCTTGCCGGCAGCCTGTGATTGCATGGCACTTGCGGTCTGTCGGCGGGTGTTGAGCATGACCAGCTCGTTGTCGATGGCTCCGAGGATGGAGTTCTTCATGGTGGACAGCTTCTGGTCGATGTCCATCACAAGGGGATTCTGCTCAGATGACACGGCAAGGTGGTTGTTGCGCTGGAGGAGAAGCTGGTTGTAGGCCGAGACCTGTGCCTCGATGCTGGCGTTGCTGATGCCGGTGCTCACGGGGAGCTGCTCCTTCTCATGGAGGCCGTCGGTGAGATAGTTGCGCAGATAGCGGGTCATCGATATCTGGTTCTGAATCTCGCGGCCGGCCTCCTGCGAGGCGTTCATCTGGTTGAATGCCATGCCGCCGATTGTGCCGACGTCGGGCATGAGGTTGCGGCTTTTGTAGCTGGAGATGTCGCTCTCGACACTGCCGAGTTCCGACTCGATGATTGAGAGGCGGTCCTTAATGAAGTCGGTGGTCGAGTTGGTGACCTGGTTGCGGTCCTTGACCCAGTTTTCGTTGTAGACGTTGATAAGGGTCGAGAGGATGTCCTCGCCACGCGGGCGCGACACGTCGTCAATGCTGAAGTCGATGATTGATGCCTTGGCGTCACGCTGGCGGGCAACGATGCGTTCGTGTATGTCGCTGAGGGTAGTTCTAAGCGGGGGACGTGTTACTTCGAGGTTGTCCTTTTTGCCCTTCACATAGCTGAGAGAGGGGAGCACGGCGAGTTTACCAAGCGGGGTCTTGACGGTCTGGCCGAGCTTGAAAGTATAGGCTCCCTCGAGACTCTGACGGTTGAGCTTGAGGTTGGAGATGCGCACGGTGCTGTCGGCGCGCAGCTCGAGGTCCATCGAGGCGTCGTCGGTCTCGATAAGGTCGTTGAATTTCACCTTCACGGGCAGGTCGATGCCATAGGCCACCTCGTCATGGAAGGGGCCTGTGTGGAAATACTCCACGTCAAGACCGAGCCTTGAGACAATCTCCTGGGTCATGGCGAGGGTCTTGAGTGACATGATTTCGTTGGTGATGTTGATGCCGGGGCTTTTCAGACCGAGCTGCTTCATGAAGTCCTCGGAGTTGCCGGTCTTCTCATCGGCCTTAATCATCACCGATGCTGTCGAGCGATAGATGAAGGGGGTTATCTGCAGATAATAGTAGGCCGCGGCGGCGCATACGAGTATCGACAGGATAAACCATTTCCAGTGGCCGAGGAGGATGAACAGTGTGTCCTTGAGCTTCACAAACCCGTCGGGGGTGTGCTTCTTGGGCACGGTGGTGTTTATGATTACGCTGTTCTGTAGCGCGGTGTCTTCAAGGTTGCGTTGCATTTTTCAGTTGTATCGTTTGTCAGGTTATGTGTTATTTTGTGAAGAGGACGGCGAGTGTCGCAGCAAGCGAAAGCATCGAAGTCCAGAAGCCGATGGTAAGGTAGTTGTTGCCGTGGGCCGTACTTTGGTTGGCGCGAACCTGTGTAGGCTCGACATAGATGAAGTCATTTTGCCTCACATAGTAGGCGGGCGAGCCGTATAGGTCGTCAACTTTAGTAAAGTCAACGCGATAGGGTATCTGTTTATTGCCCTCGGTGCGCAATACGAGCACATTTGTTTTCTTTCCCGAGAGTTGGATGTCACCTGTAAGCGACATGGCCTCGAGCAGATTGAGCTTGTCGGTGGTGATGGGGTGACGTCCTACGCCCGACTCGCCGATGAGGTAGAAAGCCATGTCGGGGAAGTAAGCGGTGACGATGGGGTCGCGCAGGAGCTGTCCGGCCAGCAGGCGGAATTTCACGAGCTGAGCCACCTCGATGCGCGTGAGGCCCTGCACCTGCAGGTTGCCGAGAACGGGAAAGTCGATGTTACCCTGGGGGTCGACTGTATAGTAGTTACTGCCTTCGGTGCCGCTTATGGGGTTGAGGTTGAACATTTTGGCCAATTCCTCGTCACGGCTGTTTACGCTGATGGCCACATGGTCGCCGGGCTGGAGGCGTATCTCTCCGTCGGGCTGCAGTGTTATCTCGGCTTCGGGCTGGAGGTCTTCGATGTATATGACGTCCTTGGCCGGTCCGCACGACGAGGTGATGCCCATTACGGCGATTGCTGCGGATGCGAGTAAGCCTTTGATGGCTTGGTGAAGTAGTTTCATATTTGTGCTGTGTATGATTTTTTCTTTGGTAGTTTTATAGGCTGTAATGTCATTGCAGGGGGAGTACGCGGGATGCGGGGCGCGCGGTCACTCCACCTTTTGCAGGAAAGCGCGGGGGATGTAGCCTGTTGCCACGGCGCAGAGGCCGTTGACGGTGACGACGAGGCGGTGGTCATCCTTGATGCGCACTATGTGCCCCTCCGAGCCTTTGAACGGGCCGTCAATCACTCTCACGCGGTCGCCGCTGTGATAGCGGGGCATGTCGTCGCCGATATATTCCACGCCCCACTCGCCGCGCGATGTCACGAGCATGAATATGTTCATCTCGCGCTCGGGTATCACTACGGGCACTCGGCGGCCGTTGGCGTCGGTGCGTGTGTACATCATGGCGCGCCCCTCGATTACGGGGAGCAGCGACGATGCGGTGTCAGGCGTGGTGCGCACGAAGAGGAGCGAGGATATGAGCGGACGCTCGATTTTCTTCTTTACACCTCCGCGCTCCACAATGGTGGATGAAAGTGGGATATATGTCTCGTCAACAAGCGTGGCCAGCGCGTCGCGCAGGTCAAACACCTTGTTGTAGAACACCTTGAGAGCATACCAGTTGCTCTCGGTCAATGTGTTTTCGGATGTCGGAGTGGTTATGTCAGGGCACATATCTTCCATTCCCCGCCCCGATGAAAGGGCGAGTGTCTGCAGGTCAGTCCGTCTATTTCAAAAAATGGGTTGTGTTGTATGTGTCAGTACTCTCGATTTTTTGAAACTTCGGATCCAAGCACTGCCCCCGATCCGGCGGCATGTCAGCTCTGACCCCGAAATCTCAGCAAAGGCAAGTCGCCGCAATGGCGAGATAAGAGTAACTTGCTACTATCTGCTCGGTTTCGTAACCGCAAAGATACAAAAAAAGCACCAAACTTGGTGCTTTTTATATATTAAATTTGTATTTAATTTAATGTGAATATCGGGCCTCAGTACACGGCTGTCGGCGTTATCACTCGGCGGCGATGCGCTCGGCGGCCTTCTCGAGCAGGTCGATTTTGGCCCACTGCGACTCGTAGTTGAGTCCCTGACGCTCGCGGTCGCGCACCTTGAATCCGCATGTCGGGCTGATGGAAATCTGCGACATGTCCACGTAGCGGGCGGCTACCTTCACTGCCTCGACGATTTCGTCGACGCTCTCGAGTCCCGGCACGCTGCCGTCAACGAGGCCGAGGATAGCACGCTTGCCTTCAGGCAGATAGCGTAGGGCTTCGGTGTGCTCGGGGTGGCGTCGGTCAAAGGGGAGCAGGAAGGCGTCGGCATCGACGCTCTGGAGCATCTTCACGAGGTGGCGCAACTCGCGCTCGTCGCCCCAGCGCGGGGTGCGGGTCTCGTCGGCGGCGATGCTTAGGGTGATTTCGAGGTCGGCGGGACGGCCGGCTACGGTGCGGTTGATGAGGTCAAGCAGGGTGTCGGTAATCACGTCGGGGTCCATGCCTCCGAGCAGGAGTGTGCGCTCGAAGTCAGGGTCGCTCAGGCGTCCCCACACCGAGCTGTCGAGCTGTATGTGGCGGCATCCGCGGCGGTACAGCTCGTCGATGGTCTGACGATATGCCTCTACGATGTCGTCGGTAAACGTCTCGGGCGACTCGTAGATTTTGGATATGTCGCCATTGCTCTGGAGCATGCCGCGCATGTACAGTTCGCCGGGCGAGGGGATGGTCTGACGCACGCTGGCGCGTCCGGCCACGAGTTCCTGCATATGGGTGAATTTCTCGAAGAAGGGGTGCTCGGGGTTGTAGGAGATGCGTCCGTTGCAGCGCAGCAGGTCGTGGCGCACCACTTCGTCCTGATACACTCGGCCTGTGTCGATGCGTTCGCGGGTCATGCCGCCGAGGTCTTCCCAGAAGTCGCGGTCCCATGCCTTGCGGCGCATTTCGCCGTCGGTTACTATCTTGAGTCCGGCTTCGATTTCGCGGTCGATAAGACGGTCTATCACACGGTCTTCCACCTCATGAAGCTGGTCGACGGTTATTGCTCCCTGGCATTTTTGCTCAATGGCTTGTTCGAGTTCTTCGGGAGGGAGGAAACTGCCTACGATTTCTACACGAGGCGATGTGAGATTGGTTGAAGTCATAGTGTAATCTATTGTTAATTAACACTCTTTTCAGTCTGTAGGGCGCAAAGTTACTCAAAATGCGCGGGATGGCTCGGATTACACTTGTTAAATTATGTAAATAGAGGTGGCAATCGGCTGAGGGTTAGGCTTGTAGCGGAGGTCGGGATTTCGGCTGTCGGGACTGCGAAGCGGCTATTTGAGACGGAAAGTGTTGAATGTCATCGTGATGGCATCGAAAGTCAGCAGCCTGTCGGTGAGCAGGTCGCCGGTGCGGGCAAGCCATTTCACGGCCTCGGTGGCCTGCAGGCATCCGATTACGCCCACCACAGTGTTCATCACACCGTCGATGGCACACGGTATGTCGCCCCCTTCGCTCCCTTCGTCGCCGAAGATGTCGCGGTAGGATGTGGTGCCGGGGGTGTGCGTAAACACTTGTCCCTCAAAGCGTCTCACCGCGCCGAACACATAGCTCTTGCCCAACTCCACGCAGGTGTCGTTGATGAGCAGACGGGTGGAGAGATTGTCGGTGCAGTCGAGCGTGAGGTCATAGCCGCCTATGATGTCGCGTGCGTTGTCGGGGGTGAGGCTGTCGATTATGGGTGTGACGGTGATTTCGGGGTTGATGCGGGTCATGGCGTCGCGGGCCGACTCGGCCTTGGGGCGGCCGATGTCAGGGGTGCCGTGCATAATCTGACGCTGCAGATTGCTGAGGCTCACCGTGTCGGGGTCGAGGATGGCTATATGGCCCACCCCCGCCGCCGCGAGATAGAGGGCCGCGGGCGAGCCGAGCCCTCCTGCACCTATTATAAGTACGCGCCCCTGCGATATGCGCTGCTGGCCGGGAAGGTCAATCTCGCACAGCGACAGGTGGCCGCGATAGCGGGTGTTATAGTCTGAATTTGCCATTTTACAGTCTCTTAGAATTCATAACCGCACTCTCTGACCATCACCCTGTCCTGCTCAATCTGCGCGCCGATAGTGGTGAGCAGGTCGCCCATTATGGCACCGTTGATGCCTATGCGCAACGCTTCGCGCTGGGCGCGCGGTGATATGCGGGCGCGTCCTCCGGCAAAACGGAGCACGGCCTTGGGGTGGACGAGGCGGAATATGGCCACCGTATTGATAATCTCGTCGTCGGTGAGTGGCGGCTGATGCTCGAGCGGGGTGCCGGGGATTGGCTGCAGGACGTTGATGGGGATGCTTACGGGGCCTATCTCGCGCAGTTCGAGCGCGAATTCCACGCGCTGTCTCATGGTCTCGCCCATGCCTATGATGCCCCCCGAGCATACATCCATCCCTGCCTGGCGGGCGCGACGGATGGTGGCGATTTTCTCGTCCTGGGTGTGGGTGGAGCAGAGCGAGGGGAAGAAGCTGCGGGCCGTCTCGAGGTTGCAGTGATAGCGTTGGACCCCTGCCTCGCGGAGTCGGGTCATAGCCTCCTCGTCGAGCAGACCCATCGAGGCGCACAGGTATATGCCCCCCATGTCGCGCAGCTGCGAGTAATAGGAGCAGATGGTGTCGAGGGCTTTGCCTTGTACGCTGCGCCCGCTCGTCACGAGCGAGAAACGTCCGATGCCGGCATTGCGGTTGTAGGCGGCCATCTCCATGCACACATCGCGCTCCACCAGCGGGTAGTGGCTGATGGATGTGTCATAGGCGGCTGACTGTGCGCACCATTTGCAGTCCTCGGGGCAACGGCCTGAGCGGGCGTTGATTATGGAGCATGAGTCGAATTTGCGCGAGCCGAAGCGGGCGGTGATTTCGGCGGCTGCGGTGCGCAGCTCGTCGTAGCGGTCGGGGGTGATGTCGGCGAGCGAGAGGGCCTCTGCGTCGGTAATCCGTCCGCCCGAAAGTATTCTTTCCTTGAGTTCTGAGATGTCCATGTTGAGTGCAGGTTTGCGGATGTGGCCACCCGTTGTGGTGCAAAATTACTCTATTTTGCAAATCTGACAAAGAGGTGCGCGACATTATCGCACCTTTTGCCCCTGTGCGTGCGGTTAACTTTGCAGCATATTTCAATGACAATAAAAATTGACCGTATATGAAACTGAAATTTACCCGCGGGGAGTTCCTCGCCCAATGGCGCATGATGCGTGGCTTTGCCCCTCTGCGCAACGATGCCGCCGTCACGCGCACTGACGGCATTGACCTTGATTCGCTGCTCGAGGCCGAGATGGATGCCTGGTACAGGCGGCTGATACGTGACGGTGACGGCGACACCCTTGTGGCCGAGGAGCTTGCGGGCGACATCATCCTGCCCGAGCCGTCCGAGGGGTGTGTCACCGTCTCGCTCCCGCCCGAGGTGTCGAGGGTGCTTACTGTAAGGCTGTCGGGGTGGCGATGCCCGGCTACGGTGGTGACCGACCCGGAGAGTGCCACGGCCTTGCGTCAGCTCCATCCCTATACGCGCACCGGGCCGGATAGTCCTGTGGCAGTGTCGTATCCCGACGGCCGGCTCGCGCTCTACCCGGCCACGGCGTTTGACACGCTCGACACCCTGCAGTGCGTGATGTTGCGCGATGATGAGTTTGTCATGGACAGCAGTGCGCTTAATCTTATCGGAAATCTATCATGTGAAAAATCTCTATGCTATGAAAAATAATATGAATCAGGTGTTTATCCGTTCCCGCGAGGCTTGGGAGGCTTGCGGGAGCATACGCGACACGCGCCGCAGGCTGAAGAATTATACCTACGGGCGTCAGTGGCTGGATATGGTCAAGGACCACAATGACTGTGAGGTGACCGAGTATGAGTACGCCCGCAGTTGCGGTCGCCGTCCGCTCACCAACAATCTGCTGCGCTCGCTTGTCAAGAGTGTCGTGGGGCGTTTCCGTCAGAATCTTATCGCCGCACGCGGGGATACGCCCGACCCGCGCCGTGAGAAGCTCGGTGCGGTCAACCGTCTCGACGAGCTTGACGCCCGTGCCCTCGAGGAGTTCCTTATCTCGGGCTGCGCCATTCAGAAGGTCTGCTACGAGCATCGCTTTGAGGGCACGGAGGTGTGGGTGGATAATGTCAACCCTGACCGCTTCTTCTGCAACCGTTTTCTTGACCCGCGAGGCTCGGACATACGCATCATAGGCATGCTGCACGAAATGTCGCTCCCCGAGCTGAAGATGCGTTTCGGCCACTCCAACCGTCGCCGCCAGCGCGACCTCATGCGGCTCTACAGCCAGGCTGTGGCCATGAACGCCGCCGGGCCGTTGCTGTCGTCGCCGCTCGGGCGCGGTGAGGGTGGGGTGATGTTTGACTGCCCGTCCGACCCCCGCCTGTGCAGGGTCATAGAGGCGTGGACGTTTGACGATGACACACGTTCGGGCGGCGCGTGGCACTGCCGTTTCTTCCTGCCCGACGGCACGCTTATCGACGAGACTGCATCCCCTTTCCGTCACGGCTCGCACCCGTTTGCTGTGAGCCTCTATCCGCTCACCGACGGTGAGGTGCATCCGTTCATCGAGGATGTCATTGACCAGCAGCGTCACATCAACCAGCTCATCACCACGATTGACCACATACTGTCGCACAGTGCCAAGGGTGTGCTGCTCGTGCCGCAGGACTCCATAGCGCAGGGCGTTGGGTATGACCAGGTGATAAAACTGTGGAGCAAGCCCGGGGCCGTCATCCCCGTCAACCCCAAGGCCGCGCGCATGCCCACCGAGGTGGTGGCCGGCGGACGGTGTGAGGGTGCCTCGCAGCTCCTCGACCTTGAGATGAAGATGTTTCAGCAGATTTCAGGCGTGTCGTCGGCCCTGCAGGGTCATACCCTCGGCGGCAATATGTCGGCCTCGCTCTACGAGTCGCAGGTGCAGAACTCGGCCATAGCCCTGCTTGACGTTTTCGAGACGTTCAACTCGTTTCGCTCCGAGCGCGACCGCAAGGCATTTGCCACTTGCGCTTAACAAATTTTTGCCCACATGGGCTGTGATTATGCCCATATAGTGTGGTAAATTTGCCAATGAAAACGTAACAAAAATACCACACATTTACTAAAGACTTGCCGCTCACGTAACTATGCGGCGCAATCAAACTCTTAAACATTCAACCTTAAAATTCCCCCCAAAATGCTGTCACTTGTAGAAACACGCAACCGTCATTTTCTTGAAGCCTGCCGACGCGTCATCGACCGTCTGCCTCCGCGTGAGGAAATCAACCTCGTCCGTGTGGCGATGGATGCCGCCCACTCGCCCGCACCGCATTACTATTGCACCTTTACCTATGCCCTGCGCATGCTCAGAGTGTTGAGGCATGGGCGCATTCCCCTCAGGCGCGACCGCCGACTGGCCATGTGGGAGGAGCTTAACGAGAAGTGCACGGCCTATATGGAGCGTCGCGGATGCAACCTGCCCGAAGCCCTGTCAAATATCCTTGCGTCCGAACCTGCCTCACAGTTCTTCATCGCCCCTACCACCGCCCTCCGCCTAATCCAAAAGCTAAGACAAACCCCAAAATAATTAGTAATTAGCAATTAGCAATCTTAGGACAATTAGTAATTAGCAATTAGTAATTAGTAATTCTTGGCAAGCCAAGCGGCTAAAGCCGGTTAAGTAATTAGTAATTGCTGAGAATCACTGATGCCGGATTATAAAATTGCTAATTGTACCAAGATTACTAACTGCTAATTACTAATTGCTAATTACTAATTACTAATTATCCCAATATTACTAATTGAACCAATGATTTACTCCCTTTCAACCCACGTCATACTCAACACCATGCATGCCCTTGCCGCCGTTCAGGCTCTTGCCTGTGGCGACGGCGAGCGGGCGATACTCGCACCGATGTTGCGCCGCGAGCGCACTCCGCTCCAGGCACTCTTAGTCAAAAACGCCTTCGTCGAAGTGGTCATGCGTCTCGGCCCGCTTGTCGCAGACACAACGCTCGGCGACGAGACAGCCACCTCGCCCGGAGGTGACGCCGCAGACCCCGAGGCCGAATCGCTCGACTGTCTGCTGACCGTCGAACTGCTCACCCCTGCATCCTTCTCCACCGCCCGCCACGGCATAGTGCGCCGAGCCTTGGAGCAGTCCGTCGCACTGACAGCCCTGAGCCAATGGTGCAGAGCGGCGTGTCGCGCCTCCGACGCAAAGGCGGCAGGTGTAGCCGCGTCGCTTGCCGACGGTTTTGCTACAGTGGCCACGGAGTGGTATGACACCCTCGCTGCGACCCTTGCATGTACCCTACGTCCCTGCATACGCCCCGGTTATCCGCAATGATGATTTCCCCCACGAATTGTCACTCGCCGACTTCTTAGAATCCCGAAAAATATTCGTAACTTTGCACCTTCAAATTATGAAAGGAAATAACGGAATAGTAGTATATTGCGCATCATCGTCGCAAGTGCCGCAGAAATATCTCGACGCCGCCCGCGAGATGGGCGCGCTGATAGCACGCGGGGGGTACACCCTCGTCAGCGGAGGCGGCGTGATGGGTCTCATGGCCGCCACTATCGAAGGGGCGCGTGAGGCCGGCGGACAGGCTGTAGGCGTCCTCCCGCATTTCATGATAGAGAAGGGGTGGGCACATCCCGCGCTCACCGAGTGTATCGACACCCCGTCGATGCATGCGCGCAAGCACACAATGGCCCGCCTTTCTTGTGCCGCGGTGGCCCTGCCCGGCGGCATAGGCACGCTCGACGAGCTGTGCGAGATGATGACGTGGCATCAGCTCGGCATTTTTGAAGGCCCGGTTGTTATAGTCAATGTCGACGGATTTTTCGACCCGCTGATTGAGATGTTTCGCCGCATGACCGAGCAGTCGTTCATGCGCGGCGATGTCATCCCCGCCATCATAGTCTCCACCCCCGCCGAGGCAATGGCCGTCATCGCCGGACCATGGGGCCTCCGGCCCGAGTTTAAAGTTTAAGGAGAGTATAGAGTTTAAAGTATAGAGTTTAAAGTATAGAGTATAGATAATAGCTCTTGTGCTCAATTTTAGCCATCCGATGTGCTCCGCCCTGTGCTTTTGTGCTCCTGTCTTAACTAATTGCTAATTACTAATTGCTAATTACTAATTGCTAATTGCTCATTTTGATTTTCCCAAGTGCCCGATTCGATTCCCACATATGGTTTTTGGCGTCCGCTCGATGTGTCGCTTCCCGATGACGGCCCCGTCACTGAGGCCGAACTGTCGGGGATGACCCTTGGCGTGATACCCTACACGCAGGGGCTTCAGCCCGTCGAGCGCGTAGGACTCCCCGGCTATGACTCGGGAGTGCTGTGCCTGCTCATCGGCATGTTTCTGCTGCTGGCCTCCAACTTCCGCCACTACTCCACATTCTTCAAAAACTTCCTCACCGACCTCCTGAGCGTGCGGCGCAGGGAGAAGACCTTTGGCGTGCGCACCTTCAGCGAGACCGGCGTCCAGGCATCCATCGTGCTCATCGCATGTTTCTGCCAAGGCATCATCATCAATTCGGCATTCACCGAGCGGCCTGTCATCGGGCCGGTGTCGGGCGAGTTTCTTGTCATCGGCGCGCTCACGCTCGTGTCGCTGCTCTACTACCTGTGGCAGCTCGCCGTGTACGGTACGGTCGGGGCCGTTTTTGCCGACAGGATTTCTGCACGCATGTGGATGAAAGGCTTCAACGCCTCACAGTCGCTGCTGTCCATGCTTATTGTAGTGCCCGCAGTCATAGTGCTGTTTAATCCATCGGCATCGCATGTGGTTATTGTTTTGGGCCTGATTTCTTATTTTTTGGCCCGTTTGGCGTTCATCTGTAAAGGATTTAGGCTTTTTTACGACAATTTTGGCTCGTTGCTTTATTTTATTTTGTACCTTTGCAGTCTCGAAATCGTACCCCTCGTTTTGTTATACCGAGCAGTACTGTTTTTACACAACTTACTGCTACAAACTTAATACTTTGTGAAAGTAAAGAAAATTCTGGTCTCACAGCCCGCCCCTGAGTCAGGGAAATCACCTTACTATGACATCGCCGACCGATATGGCATCGAGGTAGTTTTGCGTCCGTTCATCAAGGTCGAAGGCTTGACATCCAAGGAATTCCGTCAGTCAAAGATCTCGATACCCGACTTTACTGCCATTATCTTCACAGCCCGCACGGCTATTGACCATTTCTTCCGTATATGCGAGGAGATGCGCATCACAATCCCCGAGACAATGAAATACTTCTGCACCACCGAGTCAATCGCGCTTTATCTGCAGAAATATATCGTCTATCGCAAGCGCAAGATTTTCCACGGCGACAACGGCAAGCTCGACTCGCTGCTCCCCGCCCTCATCAAGCATAAGAAGGAAAACTTCCTCTGGGTCGTGTCTGACGTACACAAGGAGGATTCCGGCCTGCTCGACAAGAGCGGCATCAACTACACCAAGGCAGTGATGTACCGCACCGTCAGCAACGATTTCGGTCCCGACGAGCCTTTTGACTACGACATGCTCGTGTTCTTCTCGCCCGCCGGCATCCAGTCGCTCCTCAAGAACTTCCCCGACTTCGAGCAGGGCGACATCAAGATAGCATGTTTCGGCCCCACCACCGCCCAGGCTGCCCGCGACGCAGGTCTGCGCCTCGACATCGAGGCCCCCTCGCCCGGCAACCCCTCGATGACCGGCGCGCTCGACAGCTATCTCAAGGCCTCGACAGCCGCATCCTGATTACGGCGCGCAACGCCGCCGCACTCCCTGCGGTCAGGCCATGTGTTATCACAGGTAAAGCATAATGAAAGGACTTCGACTATACAAAATAGAGAAACTATGCAGCGAGACGGCCATCAGCCGTCTCTTTGCGCGTAGTGACAGCCAGGTCCGTTCCGCCTTGGCCTATCCCCTGCGCCTGGCGTGGAGGGTAGATGACACGCGTCAGGTCAAGGTGCCGCGCTTTCTCGCATCCGTGCCCAAGAAGCGTCTGCGCCATGCCGTGGACCGCGTGACTATGCGCCGCCGCATACGCGAGGCTTATCGCCTGAACCGCGACCTCATTCCGCGCGACCTTCCCGCCGACCTCGCCTTCATCTATGTGGCCGACCGTCTGCTCCCCTCGGCCAAAGTCACCTCTTCGCTGCGCCGTCTGCTCAAGGAGGTGGACAAGGCCGCGTCACGTCAGGCCGCCGACACCCGAGAGCAACAACAACCATCATCTCTTCCCGACACACCACCCGTCTCCAACCTTGATTAAACGTCTCCTGCTCCTCCCCATCTACTTCTACCGCGCGTGCATCTCGCCCATGCTGCCGCCGTCGTGCCGGTTCACCCCCACGTGCAGCCAGTATGCCATCGAGGCCATTACGCGTCACGGAGCCGTGAAAGGGCTTTGGCTCACCCTCAAGCGCATAGCGCGTTGCCATCCGTGGGGAGGCTCGGGATATGACCCCGTGCCATGATACTCGACTGTCACACTCACACGTCTGCGCTCGGCGCAGTGGTCAATATCGACCCTGTGTCCGTCCCCTCGCGTGACATCGTGATTGCCGATGACAGGTATTACTCCGTGGGCATACACCCCTGGAACGCCGGATGTTACACCAAGCGCGACGTTGACCGCCTGCGCCGTCTCGCGGCCAATCCCCGCGTGGTGGCCATCGGAGAGACCGGCCTCGACTCAGTGCATGTGACATACGAGTGGGTGCCAAAAGGCAAGGCGATGGAGATAGTGCAGGCCCTCCCCGACATTGAAAAGCAGATGGAACTGCTCAAACTGCATATCGAGCTGAGCGAGGCTTTGAAAAAGCCGCTCATACTCCACGTTGTGAAACGCTACCCCGAAATCCAGAAACTGCGCATCAAGCTCAAGCCCACCCAGCCCTGGATAATACACGGATTCCGAGGCAAGCCCGGACTGGCCCAGGACCTCCTGAAATGGGGGTTCTATCTGAGCTATGGCGAGAAATTCAACCCCCTCTCGGTCGAGGTCACTCCGCCCGAGCGCATGCTTGCCGAGACCGACGATTCCCCCCTCCCCATCCAAGAAATCATCGCCACCCTACCCGTCACCCCCGCCGCAGACATCTTTAAGGGGGATTAAGAATTAAGAATTAAAAATTCTCCATTTTAAATTTTCCATTTTAAATTCCTCACGAGTCCGGCGAGTTTAGTGCGTTTGATGGCTGAGTGGCTGAATATGCACGAAAATTCGCTTTGCTCCATGTGGGCGATGCGTTCGCGGGTCAGGGCGAGAATCTCGGGGCGGGGGCGGAAGCCGTCGATGCGGGTGGGTGCGGCTCCGGCATTGTGGGGGCACACTTCCTGGCATATGTCACAGCCGTATATGCGGTCGCCAAAGTCGGGCACATCGTCGCCACGGTATTCTATCGACAGGTAGCTCATGCATTTGCGTGCGTCGAGTCCGCCCTTACCGTCGAGGGCGTGGCCGGGGCATGCGCGCACGCATTTCATGCAGCCGTCGCACGATGAGGTGCAGGGGGCGTCAGGCTCAAGCTCAAGTGTGGTGATGATTTCGCCGAGCACGCACCATGACCCCGCGCCCGGCACTATTAGTTGATTGTTGACCCCGATAAACCCTACTCCGGCCTTCACGGCCCAGTAGCGTTCGCGCAGAGGGGCGGTGTCGACCGTCACGCGGCACTGCGCGCCGGTGGCTTCGGTGATAGCGGTCGCAACCTGCGAGAGCCGTTCGCGCACCTCTTCGTGATAATCGCGCCCGAGGGCATAGCGGGCCCATTTCAGACGTTTTCCCCCCATGTCGCCGTCATACAGCGCGGGGGTATAGTAGCTAAATGCGGCCACGATGATGGAGCGTGCCCCCTCGAGCAGCAGTCTCGGGTCGTGGCGCACGTCCTGATAGCGTTCCATGTATGACATCTCGCCGTGCTTCCCCTCGGCAATCCATTGGCGGTACAGCTCCTCGGCCTCCGGCTCGACTTCGCACAGCTCCGCCACACCGGCAGCCACAGCCCCGGCCTCAAGGGTCATTCGTCGGATGTCGGAAGAGCTAAACAATTATTAATTAGCAATTAGTAATTAGTAATTCTTGGCAAGCCAAGCGGCAAGCCGGTTGAGCGATTAGTTAAGACAGGAGCACAAAAGCACAAGGCGGAGCACATTATGGAGCGAAAATGGAGCGCAAGAGCTATTATCTATACTCTATACTTTAAACTCTATACTATAAAGTCTCTATACTAAACCTCTAAACTTTAAACTTTAAACTCGGGCCGGAGGCCCCTAAACTCAGGGCCGAAGGCCCGATTACATTGGCAATGGTTCGAATTCGTAGCCTTGCTCTTTGAGCCATTTGATGGCGCGGGGGAGGGCGTAGCGCATGTTTTTGTGCGCCTTGATGGAGTCGTGAAACACTATGATGCTGCCGTTGCGGGTGTAACGTTTCACATTCTCCAACACTCTTTCGCCGTCGATGCGCTTGGAGTAGTCGCGCGTCACGAGGTCATACATCACCACGTTGTAGTGACGCTTGATGAGCCTCGCCTGGCCCGGCCACATGATGCCGTGGGGCGGGCGGAAGAGCGAAGACTGTATCAGTTCGGAGGCTTCGGTAATGTCGCGGAAATACTTCTTGTTGCACTCCTTGATGCCTTGCAGATGATGCATGGTGTGATTGCCGTAGGAGTGGCCTCGGCGGCGCACCTCTTCGAGCAGTTCGGGGTGGCGGCGCACATTGTCGCCTACCATAAAGAATGTTGCCTTTATACCCTCACGGTCGAGCAGGTCGAGCACCCAAGGGGTCTCCTCGGGCACGGGGCCGTCGTCAAAGGTCAGGAACACTACCTTGCGCCCGTGACGCTTGAGCCTCCACCATGCTTCGGTGAAGAGCAGACGGTAAAATATCGGGGGCTGTTCAATCCACACCTCTCTTTGGGAATTTAAAATGGAAAATGGAAAATGGAAAATGTAAAATTGGCTTCGCGATGATTGCGGGCCAGGCTTCGCGACGCGCGGTGGCCTAAAGGTGGCCGCAGGGTAGGAGCGACGGCTTTAGCCGTCGATATGTAACGACGATATGTAACGACGATATGGCACGACCAAGCTAACTGATAATTCAATCTTATGTTTCTTGTGTCGCTTTTGTCCTTTTGTATCTCCGCTTCTCCGGCGCGAAACCGCGAAACCTCGTCTCATGTCTTTCTTTGACGCTAACCCTCGCCTCATATCGACGGCTAAAGCCGTCGCTCCTACCTGCGGGCTGAGATTAGTTATGTCACTCCTGCTCCAGCTCGTCGTATTTCTGGAAGAGGAAATCGTTGTAGGGGAAGCGGGTGAGGTGTATCTCCTTGGCGCGTTCGTAGAGCATGTGCTTCAGCTCGTCGATGTTCTTGCCGGTCTTGGCCGAGATGAATACGCAGTCATGGGGCATGCGCGCCATCCACATCTTTTTCAGCTCATCGAGCGAGATGTTCTCGCGGGTGCGCGGAGTGAGGTCGTTCTCATCCTTCTCCACATGGGTGAAGGCGTCAATCTTGTTGAACACCATTATCATCGGCTTCTCGGCTCCGTCACACACCTCGCGCAGCGTCTTGTCCACCACCTCAATCTGCTCCTCGAAATGGGGATGTGAGATGTCCACGACATGCACCAGCAGGTCGGCCTCGCGCACCTCGTCGAGCGTGGATTTGAACGAGTCGACAAGATGGGTGGGGAGCTTGCGGATGAAGCCTACGGTGTCGGTGAGCAGGAAGGGGAGATTGTCGATGATTACCTTGCGCACGGTGGTGTCGAGCGTGGCGAAGAGCTTGTTTTCGGCAAATACGTCGCTCTTGCTCAGCACATTCATGAGGGTCGACTTTCCGGCGTTGGTATAGCCCACGAGGGCCACGCGGGTGAGCTTGCCACGGTTTTTGCGCTGCACGGCCTTCTGCTTGTCGATGGCGCGCAGCTCCTCCTTGAGAAGCGAAATCTTCGACAGGATGATGCGGCGGTCGGTCTCAATCTGAGTCTCGCCCGGGCCGCGCATGCCTATGCCGCCGCGCTGACGCTCCAGGTGGGTCCACATGCGGGTGAGTCGGGGCAGCAGGTACTGATACTGTGCCAGCTCCACCTGCGTCTTGGCGTTGGCGGTGCGGGCGCGCTTGGCAAAGATGTCGAGGATGAGGCTGGTGCGGTCGAGAATCTTCACCTTTAGCTCGCGCTCGATGTTCACGACCTGTTTTGACGACAGGTCGTCGTCAAAAATAGCCATGCCTATATCGTTGTCTTCGATATAGGCGCGTATCTCTTCGAGCTTACCCTTCCCCACATATGTGCGGGGATTAGGGTAGTCGAGTTTCTGAAGAAAGGTCTTTACGGTCACCGCTCCGGCCGTGTCGGCCAGAAACGCCAGCTCGTCGAGGTATTCCTGAGTCTTGGCCTCGTTTTGCTGATTGCTGATAAGGCCTACGAGTATGGCACGCTCGGTGACCTCCTCATTGAGTATCTGATCAATCATTTAACTTAAGTAGATGTTGAAAATTAGTTTATATCGAAATTTTTACGTATCTTTGTGT
>CAJUCI010000013.1 GCA_910584825.1 uncultured Duncaniella sp.
CACTTGAAATGTGAACTTTTCTGCACTCATCTTTGTAGTCGCATGACTCTCAGCAGGATGCACAATCATGCCCCAAAAGCGGGGATTGCACACCTTTTGAGACAGGAGCACAGGGGCACAGTTGAGAGACGGGAGAACGGGAGAACTTTTTAAGACAGGAGCACAAAGGCACAAGCACGGGAGAACTTTTTTAAGCTGCACATAAATTCAAGAAGATGCTTATAACGTGCTATTGTGCTCCTGTCTCAAGAATGACTCCTCCACTATTCCTTATATACGTGCTTCATATACGTGCTTCGCTCTTTTTATTTTTCTTTGGATTTTAGGAGGATTCTTGCTAATTTTGATGCTGATTGCGGGATGAGCCCCAAATCTATTATTAACCTTATACCCTCTCCAACATACAATGAGCCGTTTTTCCACATTATTATATATAGCTTGCGCCTTCTGCGCAGGTTCTTCTATCCCGGCCAACGCCGCCATGCCGGCCGAGGTGAGATGGCACAACGAGAGCAGCGATACCACTCGAGTCAACTCAATATTAATAGAGGTTTCCGCATCCCCCGAGAAGCCGATAAATGAGCTGATGCTTCTAATCGGCGACAAGTTCATCGGCACACCGTATGTGGCCGGCACACTTGAAGGCTCGCCGGAGGCCCTTACCGTCAATCTCGACGGGATGGATTGCACAACATTCGTTGAGACGGTAGCCGCTATGGCCCTCACCGTGTCGGAACGACGCAACTCGTGGCAGGATTTCCTATACAACCTCGAACAGCTCCGTTACCGTCAAGGCAGAATAGACGGATACGGTTCGCGGTTACATTATATAAGCGATTGGGTGGTCGATAACACTCACCGCGGACTGCTCCGTGAGGTGACCGACCGAATGCCGGGGGTGGCATATCAGGTGAAAACGCTCGACTACATGTCGAGCCACCGCGACGCCTATCCGGCGATGAGCGATGATGCGGTATATGAAAAAATCAAAAGCAGCGAGGTCGGATACCGATCCCATCGGTTCCCCTACATCAAAAGCGCCGACCTGATGTCAAAAAAGGCCGCATCCTGGCTGAAGAGCGGCGACGTCATAGCCTTCACGACCAAGACTCCCGGTCTTGACGTGAGCCACGTAGGCATAGTAGTGGTCAAAGACGGTGTTCCGCACATACTGCACGCCTCGTCAAAAAACGGCATGGTGGTATTAGACCCCATCCCGCTCGCTGAATACATGCGAAAAAATAGGAATCTCACGGGCGCGCGCTTCATACGCATCGGAGCGCAACGATAAAACAAAATAAAATGCCCGACCGGCAAAAGAGGGGGGTCACTCCATCCCGTACTCCTTAATCTTACGATAGAGTGTGCGCTCCGAGATGTTAAGCTCGGCAGCAGTGGCCTTGCGACGGCCTCCGTTTCGCTCGAGGGCACGTCGGATAGTCTCGCGCTCAGTCTCTTCAAGGGTAGCCGGTGATGATGCCACTTCGGTCACATCTACCCTACGCTCATCAACAGGCCGCGAGGTCAAAGGCGAGCAGAACGGTTCAAACTTGACAAGCGAATGTGTGGCTGACGGGGATGGCGCGGACACACCGCCAGGAGCCTCGACAGTATCTATAAAAGGTGTGTCGTGATGGGTAGCGGCATTGTCAAGACGCTCCTTCAGCGCGTCAATCTGCTGCTGAAGACGCACAATCATCCCGAGAAGCATCTCACGCTCCACGGCATAGTCATGCGCCTGGTCGCCGCCATGCGCCCCGGCAATCGTGGCAAGCCCTACGGCATTGCCCGGCAGATAGGGGCGGAGCATGGATGAATCTATAGACTCACCGGCATGAAACAGGGCAAGCTGCTCGACCACGTTCTTGAGCTGGCGCACATTTCCGGGCCAACGGTAGGCAAGGAGCATCTGACGCGCGGTGTCGTCAAACGATATGCGCGGCATGGTGTAACGCTCGGCAAAATCCGAGGCAAACTTGCGCGCGAGCAGCGAGATGTCAGCCCCGCGGTCGCGCAAGGGAGGAATGGAAATCGAAACCGTAGAAAGACGGTAATACAAATCCTCACGGAAACGCCC
This sequence comes from uncultured Duncaniella sp., assembly GCA_910584825.1. Taxonomy (GTDB): domain Bacteria; phylum Bacteroidota; class Bacteroidia; order Bacteroidales; family Muribaculaceae; genus Duncaniella. Next base: position 2,078 of record CAJUCI010000013.1, read on the forward strand.
CTCGGCAACCGCCTTGACCATATCGACATTCGTGGCGGCCACAATGCGCACATTGGCCTTCTGCACCGTCGACGAGCCGACCTTGATAAACTCGCCGCTCTCAAGCACACGCAGCAGGCGGGCCTGGGTGGTGAGAGGCAGCTCGGCAACCTCGTCAAGAAATATCGTGCCCCCGTCGGCCTCCTCGAAATAGCCCTTACGCGTAGCCACAGCTCCCGTAAACGCGCCCTTCTCATGACCGAACAGTTCGGAATCGATTGTGCCCTCGGGGATGGCACCGCAGTTGACCGCTATGTAGCGGGCATGCTTGCGCGGCGAGAAGCCGTGGATAATCTTAGGAAAAAACTCCTTGCCTGTGCCGCTCTCGCCCGTGACGAGCACCGAGAGGTCAATCGGCGCGACCTGAACGGCACGCGCGATGGACTCCATCAATGCAGGCGAATTGCCCACGATGCCAAAACGCTGTTTGGCCTGGGCCACCTGAGGGGGATAGTCAAGTCGTTGCAATTCCATATACAGTATATATTAATATGTGTCCGTCGCCTGAGGAGACATTCACGCCACGGGCTTTTTCAGGACATCAATATAGTTCACTAAAGAAACCGCCCTTGTCTCACTTTAGTTTCTGAAGGGCATAAGTCTTCTCCTTGAGCCACTGGCCGAGCTCGGGAATCGAAGTGTTGTGGGCCTTGATTTCCTCAGGGGTGATTATGTCGCCCACCGAGATGTGGAGCGTGTCGCCCTTGCGGCGGAACACCTCGGCCGGCAGACGCAATGTGCGGAGCTGCCAGCTGATGATGCCGAGCATACGGAACCACAGGCTGTTGTAGCCGTGGAAGAATATCGGTATCACAGGCACGCCGAGCTGGCTGATAAGACGAATCACCACCGGCTGCCACTCACGGTCCTCAAAGCGCAGATGGCGGTTATAGTTGCCCACAGCTCCGGCAGGGAAGAAACCGATGGGATAGCCCTTGCGCACCTGCATCATCGCCTCCTTGATGCCGCGCATCGACACAGCCTTCTTGGCAGGGTCGTCGCTCGCGGCCTGGTCGACAGCGATAAAGTTGGGGCGCATGGCGGTGATGTGGTTGAGAATCATATTGACCATCACCTTGTACTCAGGCCGGCGGCGGCCCACGATGTCGATAAGCGTGATGCCGTCAAGCGCGCCAAACGGATGGTTGCTCACGGTGATGAAAGGCCCCTCGGGCAGATTGTCGAGCAGCTGCTCATTGTCGATGCGGAGCTTGATGTCGAGGTCGTTGAGCAGACCGCGGCAGAAACGAGGCCCGGGAGTGTCGAAATTATGGTCATGTATCCAGTTTACCTTGTCAATGTCGAGCAGCTTCATCAGCCGCTCCACCAGCTTACGCTTCCCCTTGAAGAACGGGGCCATCGCCACAATGTCGTCATAGTCGAGCACCGTGCGCTTCACGGCCTCGGGCTTGGTAGTTACTGAGGGATTTTCCATAATTTCAAATTTTGACACAAAGTTAATAAAAAAGATGCTATCTCGCGCCAATTCGCACGGCCAAAGGGCGTAAAATGCCCTGCATCAAGCCCCGTTTCAATAAATTAACACTAAAAAGAGGTCACAAAGTGTAACTAAATGTGAAAAAATTTCTACCTTTGCCCCCTGCAAGTGCGGAAACAGCCGCCGAAAGGCAGCAACCCGCACCAAATGCCATCATTTTGTCACAGGATTTTACACGATGAACTTACTCCAGGAGAAACTCAGCAAGTACACTGCCCCGCAGGAGGCCAAGGCCGCCGGCGTATACCCCTACTTCAGGGCCATCTCGAGCGAACAGGACCCCGAAGTGATAATGAACGGAAAGAAGGTGCTGATGTTCGGGTCGAACTGCTACACAGGTCTCGTAAACGACCCCCGCATCAAGGAAGCCGCCATCGCCGCCACGCGCAAGTATGGCACAGGATGCGCAGGCTCACCATTCCTCAACGGCACACTCGACATCCATAAGGAACTCGAGGCCAGACTCGCCGAATACATGGGCAAGGAGGACGTGATGGTCTACTCGACCGGTTTCGAGGTCAACCTCGGAGTGGTATCAACCCTCACCGGCCGCGAGGACTACATCCTGTGGGACGAGCAAGACCACGCCTCGATTATCGAAGGCCGCCGTCTCTCGTTCAGCCAGCAGCTCAAGTACAAGCACAACGACATGGACTCGCTCGAGAAGCAGCTCAAGAAGTGCGACCCCGACAAGGTGAAACTCATCGTGAGCGACAGCGTCTTCTCGATGGAAGGCGACGTGGCCAACGTCAAGGAGATGGTGCGCCTGGCCAAGCAGTACAACGCAAGCGTGATGATTGACGAGGCCCACGGCATCGGCGTCTTCGGCCCCGGCGGCCGTGGCGTGTGTCACCACTACGGCGTGGCCGACGACGTTGACCTCATCATGGGCACATTCTCCAAGTCGTTCGCTTCGCTCGGAGGCTTCATCGCCACAAATAAGGAAATCACCAACTTCCTGCGCCACCACTCGCGCTCCTACATCTTCACCGCCAGCATCACCCCCGCCTCGACCGCAGCCGCGCTCAAGGCTCTCGAAATCATGCAGACCGAGCCGGAGCGTCAGGAAAACCTCTGGAAGCTCACCAACCACGCGCTCGAGGGATTCCGCCAGGCAGGATTTGAAATCGGCCACACCTCCACCCCCATCATCCCGCTCTTCATCCGCGACGACTTCAAGACATTCGCCATCACCCGCGACCTCCTCGATGAGGGCATCTTCGTCAACCCTGTGGTTTCGCCCGCCGTGGCACCCACCGACACCCTCATCCGCTTCAGCCTAATGGCCACACACTCGATGGAGCAGGTTGACCGCGCACTCGAGACAATCACCCGCGTATTCAAGAAATACGACCTCCTGCAGAAATAATCTATCGACAGGACAATCACGATACAAAGCGACGGCCGCATCACTGAAGATGCGGCCGTCGCTTTGTATTGCTGTAAATTTATACCAGAATCATCCTCACGAATGCCCTACCTCTTCGGCGGCGAGCTCTTCGTCATGCTCAAGCTCCTCCTGTAGCTTGAGGTCCTGCTTATATTTCAGTTCGTCAAAGCCCTGGCCGTACACGCCGTTAACATTGGCCTGGGTGATGAATGCCGTGGGGTCGATGCTCTTGACGATACGGAATATGGTGACCGACTCAATCTTGCGGCACACGATGAGCAGAATCTTCACAGAATGCTTAGTGTACCATCCCATGCCGTCCATCACGGTGACACCTCGGCGCGCATGATGGTTGACAGCTGTAGCGATGCGCTCCCACTTGTTTGAAACAATGAGAAACTGCACCGCCTGACGGTTGGTGTTGATAATCATGTCCACCATATAAGATATGATGATAAGCACCACAAAGCCATAGAGCACCTTGGCGATGTCATGCGTGAGGAAATATGACGACGAAATGATGGCAAAATCCACGAAGAGCATCGTGCGCCCTATCGACACGTTGGTGCGCTTGGCCACGATAGCCGCCACGATGTCAGTGCCGCCGGTGCTGCCGTTATGTATGAACACCAGGCCGAGTGCGATACCCGACATGATGCCGCCGAGACACACGTTCATGAAAGGCTGGCCCGGCACGAGCGGCTCGGGGAACAACGGCGGCAGAATGGTAACGACGATGGCAATCACAGTGGCCCCGAATATGGTCTTGACCACAAACTGCTTGCCCACCACAAAATAAGCCACGGCAAGCAAAGCCAGGTTAATGGCATATTGCGTGATACCAATCATATAAGTCTTGCCCGTGAGGAGGTAGGCGATGGTGCCGAGACCGGTCACACCGCCGATAACCACCTTCTCAGGCAGGATGAATGCCGAAAAGCCGATTCCGTAAATAAGTATGCCCACCACTATCATAACATAGTCGCGGGCCGACATCCATAATTTCTTTCCGAGGAGCACCATAATATGCAAATGTATTAAATCCTATGCAAAAGTATGCAAAAATCCCGCATTCACAAAACGCCCGCCCGCGAGCCACAATCACATATCATACACCGCGTTAGCCATTCTCTTCCTAATTGAAACCCACAGCCCCCGCTTGCCGACAAATAAGCACTTACGAGGCGCGATGACCGACAAATCCGAAAGGCACGATTTTTCCAAATATTTTTCAGGGAATAATTTTGCGCCCGGCAAGTGTTAATAATACTTAACCAAACATTGATAATCGTTAGAAAATCACTACCTTTGCAGTCCGATTATGTCCAATTAATAAACCACGGCAACGGCACCCGAGCTTTTGGCCAAGCGGAGGCCCACCCGAGCCGAAACAGTAACTATCTATTAATTAAGCATTAAAACGTGGATACTTTAAGCTACAAGACCCTTACACCCAACGCCCAGAACGTTGAGCACAAGTGGGTCGTAATCGATGCAACCGACCAGGTACTTGGTCGTCTCTGCGCCACAATCGCCCTCATTCTCCGCGGCAAGAACAAGCCCAGCTACTCACCCAACATGGAGTGTGGCGACAACGTAATCGTCATCAACGCCGACAAGGTGAAGCTCACCGGCAAGAAATGGACTGACCGCGAGTACCTCTCTTACACCGGTTATCCCGGCGGCCAGCGCGTAGCTACCCCCGAGATTATGATGAAGAAGTCGTTCAACAAGCACATCAAGCCCGGCTACCACCCCCTCTTTATCAAGGTGGTCAAGGGAATGCTCCCCAAGAACCGTCTTGGCCGCACCCTCATCGGCAACATGCACGTCTACAACGGCCCCACTCATCCCCACGAGGCTCAGAACCCCGAAGTCATCGATATTAACAAAATCAAATAATTGAAGAATGGAATCAGTTAATGCAGTAGGCCGCCGTAAGGCCGCCGTGGCCCGCGTAATCGTGAAGGAAGGCAACGGCCAAATCACCATCAACAAGCGTCCCCTCGACGTATACTTCCCCTCTTCAATCCTCCAGTACATCGTGAAGCAGCCCCTGCTCACCCTCGACCAGGCCGAGAAGTATGACATCCATGTCAACCTCAACGGCGGCGGTTACAAGGGACAGGCCGAGGCTCTCCGTCTGGCCATCGCACGCGCCCTCGTAAAAATCAACCCCGAGGACAAGCACGCACTGCGCGTAGAGGGCTTCATGACCCGCGACCCCCGCGTCGTGGAGCGCAAGAAGCCGGGACGTCCCAAAGCACGCAAGCGTTTCCAGTTCTCCAAGCGTTAATCCCCTTACGAGCTTAACGATATTAATGCGCGCTTAGCGCGCGACTACAGTGTTTAGCATCTAAACCCCGGAGATGGACACGTTCCCTACTCCCCGGTTGTAAATTCAAAAAGAACGTAAACAACACCGACACACAACAATGTCAACACCCAATTTCGACCAACTCCTCGAAGCAGGCTGCCATTTTGGCCACATGAAAAGAAAATGGAATCCTGCTATGGCTCCTTACATCTTCATGGAGCGCAACGGTATCCACATCATCGACCTCTATAAGACCCAGGCCAAGCTCGAAGAAGCAGCCAACGTGCTCCGCAACTTCGCCAAGAGCGGCAAGAAGATTCTCTTCGTAGCCACCAAGAAGCAGGCCAAGGAAATCCTCGCCGAGAAGGCTCAGAGCGTAGGCATGCCCTACGTTATCGAGCGTTGGCCCGGCGGCATGCTCACCAACTTCCCCACCATCCGCAAGGCAGTGAAGAAGATGGCATCCATCGACAAGATGGCCAAGGACGGCACATTTGACAACCTCTCAAAGCGTGAGAAGCTGCAGATTACCCGTCAGCGCGCCAAGCTCGAGAAGAACCTCGGCTCAATCGCTGACCTCAACCGTCTCCCCTCGGCACTCTTCGTAGTTGACGTATGCAAGGAGCACATCGCCGTAGCAGAGGCCAACCGTCTCGGCATCCCCGTGTTCGCTATCGTCGACACCAACTCCAACCCCAACGACGTTGATTACGTAATCCCCGCCAACGACGACGCATCAAAGTCAATCGACCTCATCCTCTCTACCGTATGCGAAGCCATCAACGAGGGCCTCGCCGAGCGCAAGGTTGAGAAGGCTGACGAGAAGGCTTCGTCAGAGAACGGCGAGGCAGCTCCCCGTCGCGAGAACGGCCGCCGTCGCGTAGCCCGTCGCAACGACGCTGCCGAGGCTGAGACCGCCGAGGCTCCCGCAGCTGAGGCTCCCGCCGAGGTTGCCGAGTAATCGACACGCCACTGCGACACACACTCTCTCCTCCAAACAACAACTCATTATTAAGGAACTACCAAAAACTTCATACAATTATGGCAGTTACAATGGCAGAAATCACCAAGCTGCGCAACCTCACAAGTGCCGGCCTGATGGACTGCAAAAAAGCTCTCGCCGAGACCAACGGTGACATCGAAGCCGCTGTCGAAATCCTCCGCAAGAAGGGTCAGGCAGTAGCCGCCAAGCGCGAAGACCGCCAGGCTTCAGAAGGCGTGGTTATCGCCAAGAACGAAGGCAACTTCGCCGCCATCCTCGCCCTCAACTGTGAGACTGACTTCGTAGCCAAGAACGCCGGCTTCGTCGAGCTTGCCAACAAGCTCATGGACCTCGTGATGGCCAACAAGTTCAAGACCGTTGATGAACTCAAGGCATTCACCGTAGACGGCCAGACCGTAGCCGACCTCATCACCGAGGAGAGCGGCAAGACCGGCGAGAAGACCGAAATCGGCGCATACGCTATCGTAGAGGCTCCCACCACCGCAGCCTACAACCACTTCAACAACAAGCTCGCCGCCATCGTAGGCTTCAACCTCGAGGGCGTTGACGCTCAGATTGGCCGCGAAGTGTGCATGCAGATTGCATCGATGAACCCCGTAGCCGTTTCGCGCAACGACGTGCCCCAGGCCACTATCGACCAGGAGATTGCCGTCGCTGTCGAGAAGACCAAGCAGGAGCAGGTACGCAAGGCCGTTGAGGCAGCCCTCAAGAAGGCCGGCTTCAACCCCAACCACTTCGATTCTGAGGACCACATCGAGTCAAACATCTCGAAGGGCTGGATTACCGAAGAGGATGCAGCCAAGGGTCGCGAAATCATCAAGACCACCGCTGAGGCCAAGGCAGCCAACCTCCCCGAGGCTATGATTCAGAACATCGCCAACGGTCGTCTCAACAAGTTCTTCAAGGAGTCCTGCCTCATGGAGCAGGAGTACGTTCAGGACAGCAAGCTCACCGTGGGCCAGTTCCTCGACAACTCGCAGAAGGGTCTCGTTGTAGTAGACTTCAAGCGTGTAAACCTCAATCAGGACTAATCAGCCAGCACAAGGCTTAGACCTATACCGTAACCGCTCCGGCAATCATGCCGGGGCGGTTACTTTTTTTGCCACGCCACGTTTATATTACACGCCGATTACTCGCAAAATGCTTAAAAATGCAAAGCGGATTAGGGGAATTTGCAAATAATTTGTAACTTTGCGCACCAATAGGAAAACATTAGCTTATGAGCGACAGATTATACATTTTTGACACCACGCTCCGCGACGGCGAGCAGGTGCCGGGATGTCAGTTGAACACGGTAGAGAAAATCGAGGTAGCCAAGGCACTCGAAGCTCTCGGCGTCGACGTAATCGAAGCCGGATTTCCCGTGTCAAGCCCCGGCGATTTCAACTCGGTAGTAGAAATATCCAAGGCCGTGACATGGCCTACAATATGCGCACTTACCCGCGCCGTAGAGAACGACATCCGCGTGGCAGCCGACGCGCTTAAATATGCCAAGCACCCGCGCATCCACACCGGCATCGGCACATCCGACCAGCATATACGCTACAAATTCAACTCCAACCGTGAGGAGATTATCGAGCGTGCCGTCGGAGCCGTGGCCTATGCCAAGAAGTTTGTCGAAGATGTGCAGTTCTATGCCGAGGACGCAGGACGCACCGACAACGAATACCTCGCACGTGTTGTCGAGGCCGTAATCAAGGCCGGAGCCACCGTAATCAATATCCCCGACACTACGGGCTACTGCCTCCCCTCGGAGTTCGGAGCCAAAATCAAATACCTCATGGAGCATGTCGACGGCATCGACAAAGTGGTCATCGCCACGCACTGCCACAATGACCTGGGCATGGCCACGGCCAACACCGTGTCGGGCATCATCAACGGTGCCCGTCAGGCCGAGGTGACCATCAACGGCATCGGCGAACGTGCGGGCAACACCGCGCTCGAGGAGGTGGTGATGACATTCCGCTCACACAAGGAGCTGGGCATTGACACCAACATCAACACCACAAAGATTACCGGCATGAGCCGACTCGTGTCGAGCCTCATGAACATGCCCGTCCAGCCCAACAAGGCCATCGTGGGCCGCAACGCATTCGCCCACTCGTCAGGCATCCATCAGGACGGCGTGCTCAAGAACCGCGAGAGCTACGAGATTATCGACCCCAAGGATGTGGGCATCGACGAGAACTCAATCGTGCTCACCGCCCGCAGCGGACGCGCCGCGCTCAAGCACCGTCTGCACGTGCTCGGCTGCGACCTCACCTCCGAGCAGCTCGACAAGGCTTACGAGGCATTCCTCAAGCTGGCCGACCGCAAGAAGGAAATCAATGACGACGACGTGCTCATGATAGCCGGACAGCATCGCAAGGCATCGTCGCGCATCAAGCTCGACTTCCTCCAGGTCACATCGGGCGTCGGCGTACACTCGGTGGCAAGCGTCGGACTCGACATCGCCGGCGAGAAATTCGAGGCATGCGCCTCGGGCAACGGCCCTGTCGACGCCGCCATCTCGGCAATCAAGATTATCATACGCCGCAAGATGCTCGTCAAGGAATTCCTCATCCAGGCCATCAACAAGGGCAGCAACGATGTGGGCAAGGTGCACATGACCGTCGAGCATGACGGCATGTCGTACTACGGCTTCTCGGCCAACACCGACATCGTGGCAGCCAGTGCCGAGGCATTCATCGACGCCATCAACAAATTCGTGAGATAACAACTCTGACACAAGACACCCCCTATGCCTAAGACTCTTTTCGACAAGATATGGGACGCACATGTGGTAAACCGCATCCCCGACGGTCCCGACCAGTTATACATTGACCGCCATTACTGCCATGAGGTGACAAGCCCGCAGGCCTTTGAGGGACTGCGCCGCCGCGGCATCAAGGTAATGCGTCCCGAGCGCACCTACTGCTCGCCCGACCACAACATCCCCACCCTCAATCAGGACAAACCGATTGCCGACCCCGTGTCACGCAACCAGGTAGACACACTCACCAGGAACGCCACCGAGTTCGGCGTCACACTCTACGGCCTCGGCCACCCCAAGAACGGCATCATCCATGTCATCGGCCCGGAGAACGGCCTCACCCTCCCCGGCATGACACTCGTGTGCGGCGACTCGCACACCTCGACCCACGGAGCACTCGGAGCCGTAGCCTTCGGCATCGGCACCAGCGAGGTTGAGATGGTGCTCGCGTCGCAGTGCATCATCCAGCCCAAACCCAAGAAGATGCGCATCACCGTTGACGGCAGCCTCCGTCCCGGCGTCACAGCCAAGGACATCGCCCTCTACATCATCGCCAAGATGACCACCGGCGGAGCCACAGGCTACTTCGTGGAGTACGCAGGCGAGGCCATCCGCGCACTATCGATGGAGGAGCGCATGACCCTCTGCAACCTCTCCATCGAGATGGGCGCACGCGGCGGCATGATTGCTCCCGACGAGAAGACAATCGAATATGTCAAAGGGCGCGAGTTCGCACCCAAGGGGGAGGAGTGGGACAAGGCCGTGGCCTACTGGCGCACTCTCCACACCGACGAGGGAGCGGAGTTTGACCGCGAAATCCGCTTTGACGCAGCCGACATCGAGCCGCGCATCACCTATGGCACCAACCCCGGCATGGGCATCGGCATCACCGAGTGCATCCCCGCACCCGACCCCGAGGACGAGCAGGGCAAGATTTCATATGAGAAGGCCCTGAAATACATGGGCTTCGAGACGGGCCAGTGCCTGCTCGGCACGCCGGTCGACTACGTATTTCTCGGCTCATGCACCAACGGCCGCATCGAGGACTTCCGCGCGTTTGCCAACTTTGTCAAGGGCAAGAAGAAAGCTCCCGGCGTGACCGCATGGATTGTGCCCGGCTCATGGGGCGTGGACAGGCAGATACGCGAGGAAGGCATCGACAAGATTCTCGCCGACGCCGGATTTGAACTGCGCCAGCCCGGATGCTCGGCATGTCTCGCCATGAACGAGGACAAGATTCCCGCCGGCATGCTGGCCGTGTCGACCTCCAACCGCAACTTTGAAGGCCGTCAGGGCCCCGGCGCACGCACCATCCTCGCCGGACCGCTCGTAGCCGCCGCTGCTGCCATCACAGGCAAAATCACCGACCCCCGCACACTTTAGAGTCAATCATGAAAGAAAAATTCACCACCATCATATCATCGTGCGTTCCCCTGCCTATGGAGAACGTCGATACCGACCAGATTATACCCGCACGATTCCTCAAGGCCACATCGCGAGAGGGATTCGGCGACAACCTCTTCCGAGACTGGCGTTACGACAAGGACAACAACCCCATCAGCTCGTTCGTGCTCAACGACCCGACCTACTCGGGCTGCGTGCTCGTGGCCGGTAAGAACTTCGGCTCAGGCTCGTCGCGCGAACATGCCGCGTGGGCCATCCACGACTACGGCTTCCGCGTAGTGGTGTCGAGCTTCTTTGCCGACATCCACAAGCAAAACGAGCTTAACTGCTTCGTGCTCCCCGTCACCGTTAGCGAGGAGTTCCTTGCCGAGCTTTTCGCCTCGATAGCCGCCGACCCCAAGACACAGGTCAAGGTGGACCTGCCCTCGCAGACCATCACCAACCTGGCCACAGGCAAGTCGGAGACTTTCGACATCAACCCCTACAAGAAGCAGTGTCTCAGCGAGGGACTCGACGACGTGGAGTATCTCCTCTCCAAGCGCGCCGACATCGAACAGTTTGAATCCAACCGCCGACAGTGACACAAGGGATGACCGTCGAGATAATGGACACCACCCTGCGCGACGGCGAGCAGACTTCGGGGGTGTCATTCTCCACGTCGGAGAAGATGGCCATCTCACGCCTTCTGCTCAACGAGCTGCACGTGCCGCGCATCGAGGTGGCATCGGCCCGCGTGTCGGACGGCGAACTCGAGACCGTAAGCAAGATATGCGCATGGGCACAAGGCATCGGACGCCTTGACGCCATCGAGGTGCTCGGATTTCTTGACGGCGGAGCATCGATTGACTGGGTATGCAAGGCCGGGGGACGCGTAATCAACCTCCTGGCCAAAGGCTCGGAACGCCACTGCCGCCTGCAGCTCAACCAGACGCCCGAGGAGCACTTCGCGCGCATAGCCGACGAGGTGGGCCGCGCCGTCAAAGCCGGACTCAAGGTAAACCTCTATCTCGAAGACTGGAGCAACGGCATGAAGCATTCGCGCGACTATGTGCTCGCCATGATGGAGAGCATCAAGAGTCTGCCCATCGAGCGGTTCATGCTCCCCGACACGCTCGGCATCCTCAACCCGTATGACACGCTGTCGTATGTCCACGACATGGTGAAGCGTTATCCCGCGCTGCACTTCGACTTCCACGCTCACAACGACTACGACCTTGCCACGGCCAACGTGTTTGCCGCCGTCAAGGGCGGAGCCAAGGGGGTGCACTGCACCATCAACGGCCTGGGCGAACGTGCCGGCAACGCAACGCTTTCGAGTGCCATAACCGTCATCCACGACCAACTGCACGGCACCACGGGCATCGACGAGAGCCGAATCAACAAGGTGAGCCACATCGTCGAATCATTCTCAGGCATCCTCGTGCCCCCCAACAAGCCGATTATCGGCGACAGCGTGTTCACGCAGTGTGCCGGAGTGCATGCCGACGGCGACAACAAGCACAACCTCTACTACAACGACCTCCTGCCCGAGCGTTTCGGCCGCGAGCGCGAATACGCCCTCGGAAAAACCTCAGGCAAGGCCAACATACGCAAGAACCTCGAGGCACTTGGCATCGAACTGCCCGAGGAGGACATTAAGAAAATCACCGAGCGCATCACACTTCTCGGCGACAAGAAAGAGATAGTCACCCAGAGCGACCTCCCATTCATCGTGGCCGATGTGCTCAAACACGCCGCCATCCCCTCGCGCGTGTCGATTGCCAACTATGCCCTCAACCTCTCACAGGGCCTCCACCCCACAGCCACAGTCAAGCTCATCATCGACGGCGAGGAGTATCAGGAATCGGCCGTGGGCGACGGACAGTTTGACGCCTTCATGAAGGCCGTGCGCCACATCTACACCGAGAGACTCAAACGCCCCTTCCCCACCCTGACCAACTATTCGGTCAACATACCGCCCGGCGGACGCACCGACGCCCTCGTGCACACCATCATCACCTGGAACTATCAGGGCAGCGTGATGAAGACACGCGGACTCGACGCCGACCAGACCGAGGCGGCAATACAGGCCACTCTCAAGATGCTCAACCTCATCGACAGTGTAGCCTGACAACGACAAATACTGACAATAACCAAAAAACATACAGCAAAAATGGATTTCAAGATAGCAGTCCTCCCCGGCGACGGCATCGGCCCCGAGATTTCAGTACAGGGCGTGGATGTGATGTCGGCCATATGCGAAAAGTTCGGCCACAATGTGGAGTATCAGTACGCACTCTGCGGAGCCGACGCAATCGACAAGGTAGGCGACCCCTTCCCCGAAGACACCTTCAAGACATGCCTCTGGGCCGACGCAGTGCTTTTCTCGGCCGTGGGCGACCCCAAGTTTGACAACAACCCCAACGCCAAGGTGCGTCCCGAGCAGGGTCTGCTCGCCATGCGCAAGCAGCTCGGCCTGTATGCCAACATCCGCCCCGTCGAGACATTCGACTGTCTGCTCCACATGTCGCCCCTGCGCAAGGAACTTGTCGAGGGAGCCGACTTCGTATGTATCCGCGAGCTCACCGGCGGCATGTACTTCGGCGAGAAGCTCGAGGGTGACGACCGCGCCTATGACACCAACGCCTACACCCGCGAAGAGGTGGAGCGCATACTCCGCGTCGCCTACAGCTATGCACGCCGTCGCCGCAAACACCTCACCGTGGTCGACAAGGCCAACGTGCTCGCATCGTCACGCCTGTGGCGCAAGGTGGCCCAGCAGATGGCACCCGAGTATCCCGACGTTACCACCGACTTCATGTATGTCGACAATGCCGCCATGCGCATGATTCAGGACCCGCGCTTCTTTGACGTCATGGTGACTGAAAACACCTTCGGCGACATCCTCACCGACGAAGGCTCGGTAATCTCAGGCTCGATGGGTCTGCTACCCTCCGCCTCCACCGGCGAGAAGACACCCGTGTTCGAGCCTATCCACGGCTCATGGCCCCAGGCCAAGGGCAAGAACATCGCCAACCCCCTCGCCCAGATACTTTCGGTGGCCATGCTCTTTGAGTACTTCGACCTTCTCGAGGAGGGCGCGCTCATACGCAAGGCCGTCAACGCATCGCTCGACGCCAACGTTCGCACCCCCGAAATCCAGGTGCCCGGCGGTGCCACCTACGGCACACGCGAAGTAGGCGCATGGATTGTCGACTACATCCGCAAGGCATAGCCATCCATATCACAATACTAAGGAAACTGTATCATAATCCTTGAAAGGGACAAAAAGACATAGGGGTTCTATGTCTTTTTGTCCCTTTCAAGGATTATGACATATCCCCGTTCAGCACACCCCACCGCAATCTCATTCCCGGAGGCGGAATATTGTGGCACCGGCCTTAGTAATGTCCTGCGTTAATGTATTTAAGCTAAACAGCCGGCGGTTTTTTGCTTTTTTTACTTTTGAGGTGGCTCAGTTAACGAAAATGTTGTTAACTTTGCATCTTGAAAACAACTGTAGGGGCCTGACCGGCCCGATGTCCATTGCATTATGACTAAAAGATTTCCGTTATACCTTATAGCCGGACTGCTCGCCGCCTGTCTTACAGCGGCTTGCAACGATGACGACACGGAGAGTATGATTGTGGAGGGCGACTATGACAACTGCGCCATCTCCTCATTCTCACTGTCCAAGGACGACAGCATATTACGCTCGCTCGACTCGGTGTTCTTCTCCATCGACATGATTAAGGCTCAGATATTCAACGCTGACTCGTTGCCCAAAGGCACTGACGTCAGCCGCCTTATCGTCAACGTGGGCACGCCCGCCGCAAGTGCCGTAGAGCTGAAGTTCAAGTCGAGATTCACCGCCAAAGACACCACCGTCAACCTCATAACCAATCCCGGCGACAGCATCAACTTTGCCGCAGGTCCCGTGACGATGACCGTGACCTCATACAACGGACAGGCCAAGCGCGACTACACCATCAATGTCAACGTGCACACTGTGGTTGCCGACACCCTTTACTGGGACCATCTGCAGCAGGTATCATTCCCGCGCAATGCTTCGGTCCAGAAGACCGTCATGTATTCAGGCAAGACCCACACTCTGCTGGCAGGAACCGACGGAGACAACTACCTCTGCACCACCGACAATCCCGACACCTATTCATGGGATGTGACCAAAGCCTCACTGCCCGAAGGGGCTGTGACCGGCTCATTCAATGCCACCGACAACGCGCTCTTCATAACCGACGGACAGGGCAACCTCTACACCTCGGCCAACGGCCTCACATGGACTCCCACCGGGACTAAGATGGACTGCATCTACGGCGGCTACGGCACGACCCTCCTCGGAGCGCGCCATGACAGCGACGGATGGAAGCATGTGACCTATCCCGCATCCACCGAGGTTTCAGTCCCGGCCTACTGCCCCGTTTCGGGCACAAGCCAGCTTGTGATATACGAGACCAAATGGAGCGCATCGCCCCTCGCCATAATGGTGGGCGGTCAGGACGCCTCAGGCCGCTATACCGGCGAGGCCTGGGCATATGACGGCACCCGTTGGGACCGCATAAGCACCACCGGCATCGACGAACGTGCCGGCGTGACCCTCTTCCCCTACTCCACCCCGCGCATCAGCTCCAACAGCTGGAGAGTCACCGAACAGTCGGCACTCCTCGCAATGGGTGGCGTGTACGAGACAGCCGAGGGAATAGAGACGAGCAAAAAGGTCTATGTGTCATACGACTTCGGCATCACATGGAAGGTAGCCGACAGCTATCTCCAGTTCCCCGCCACGTACCCCGACTTCAGCTCGGCCCAGGCATTCGTGATTGACTACACCCTCACGTCGCGCTCGCTCACCGACGGCGACTGGACCGAAATCGCCACCGCCGGTATCCCCGCATGGGCCACACCGCTTAATGACATACGCTCACGCGTGAGCCGCCCCGTGACCTCATGGGAATGCCCCTACATATTCCTCTTCGGAGGCATTGACCGTAATGGCACACTCCTCCCGGCCGTGACCCGCGGAGTTATCAACCGATTCACATTCAAGCCCGTCTATTAGTGTCCCGCCGCATCCTGACATCACTGATTGCCCTGTGGGTGTGCATGCTGGCCGCCGTGCCCGTGTGCTCGGCCCAGGCCACAGCCCAGCCCGAAGCCTACAAGTTTGACCTTGGGGCCGGAATCGGCATGTCAGGCTATCTCGGCGACGCCAACGAGAGCAACCTCTTCTCCCACCCCGGCCTTGCCGCCAACGCATCATTCCGCTATCTGCTCAACACCCGTTTCGCCATACGCGGATTGCTCAACCTCGCGTCGCTCAGCGGCTCGACGGCCGACATGGAGAACGTGCTGCCCGGCTCGGCGGTCTATGATTTCAAGTCCACGCTCTATGACCTCCAGGCCCGTGGAGAATTCAACTTCTTCTCCTACGGCATCGGCGAGAGCTACAAGAAACTCAGCCGCATCACCCCCTATCTCGCCCTCGGCCTCGGAGTGTCGATGGCATCGTGCGACGGCAAGAACTTCACGGCGATGACCATACCTATGGCCTTCGGCGTGAAATACAAACTGAAACCACGGCTCAATCTCGCCCTCGAGTTTGCCATGACCAAAGTGATAGGCGACCATGCCGACGGCCCCGACCTCTCTGACCTCTACCTCATAAAAAGCTCATTCATAAAGAACACCGACTGGTACTCCACCATCCAGCTGTCACTCTCCTACGAGTTTGGTGAGAGATGCGTGGAATGTCACCGATTAGACTAAGCATGCCGATGTCCGTTACACCCGACATAGACCCAACCCGCATCCCCCGCCACGTAGCCGTCATCATGGACGGCAACGGACGATGGGCCAAAGCGCGCGGCCTCGACCGCAGCCTCGGCCACGTCGAGGGGGTCAACACCGTAAGGCGCATCACCGAGGCCGCCTCAGAGTTAGGGGTAGGCTATCTGACGCTCTACACCTTCTCGACCGAGAACTGGAACCGCCCCAAGGCCGAGGTGGACGCACTGATGCACCTCATAGTGATGGCCATCGAGCGCGAGACCCCCGACCTGATAAAGAACGGTGTGCGCCTGCAGATGATTGGCGACACATCCCGTCTGCCCAAGGAGGCTCTCGACCGTCTGAACAAATGCATCGCCGACACCGCCGGAGGCAACGGCCTGACACTCATCCTCGCCCTCAGCTACTCGGCCCGTTGGGAGATACTCGAGGCCTGCCGCCGATTTGCCCGCGACGTGGCCGAAGGGCGCAAGACACCCGAGTCGATGGCCACCGACGCCGATTTCGAGCAATACCTGGCCACGGCCGGCATGCCCGACCCCGACCTGCTGATACGCACCGGCGGCGACCACCGCATCAGCAACTATCTGCTGTGGCAGATAGCATACTCGGAGATATACGTCACCGACACATTCTGGCCCGACTTCTCCCGCGAAGACTTCATCACTGCAATAGCCAACTTCCAGAACCGTGAACGCCGATTCGGCCTCACGTCTGAACAGATAAAATAGCGATATTTTCTATGCGAACCAATCCGTCACATATCCTCACGTTGCTTGTCGCAATAATTTGTTGCGCGTTACCCGCAAGGGCACAGCTCACGACCGATACCATCGTGAACCCCACGATGATATTCAGCGGCATGCCTAAGACCTACGAGATAGCCGGCATACGCATCGTCGGTGCCGACAATTACGAGGAGAAAAACATCATAGGCTACTCCGGCCTCAAGGTGGGCGACTACATCCCCATCCCCGGCGACGAAATCAGCGACGCAGCCAAGAGGCTGTGGCGTCAGGGCCTGTTCTCCAACGTGAAAATCACTGTCGACAAGACCGCCGGCAACAAGGCATGGCTCTGCTTCAACCTGCGCCAGCAGCCCCGCATCTCGTCAATCAACTACTTCGGCGTGAAGAAGGGCGAGCAGAAGGACCTTGACGAGGCCCTGCAGCTGCACCGTGGCAACCAGATTACCCAGAACATCGTCAACCGTGCCGAGCAGATAATCAAGAAATACTACAGCAACAAGGGTTTCGGCAACGCACAGGTGAAGATAACGCTCGCCGAAGACCTCTCGGCACCCAACGAGGTGATTGTCAACATCAGTGTCAATAAGAACGACAAGCTGAAGGTACACAAGATATATATCGACGGCAACGAGGTGCTCTCTGACAATCAGGTGCAGCGCGCCATGAAGAAGACCAACGAGAAGGGCAAACTGCTCAACCTCTTCCGTCAGAAGAAGTTTGTCGAGAGCGACTACGAGGACGACCTCGACCGCATCATCGCCAAATACAACGAGAAGGGCTATCGTGACGCTGCCATCCTGAGCGACTCCGTAGTGCCCTTTGACGAGAAGACCGTCGACGTGTACATCAAGCTCGACGAGGGCAAGAAATATTATATCAACGACGTGACCTGGGTGGGCAACACCGTCTACAACACCGCGCTGCTCAACAACGTGCTCGGCATCGAGAAGGGCGACGTGTACAACCAGAAGCTGCTCAACAAGCGCACCAACGAGGATGACGACGCCATCGCCAACTACTACATGGACAACGGCTATCTTTTCTTCCAGCTCGTGCCCATCGAGAAGAATGTGCGCGGCGACTCTATCGACCTCGAGATGCGCATCACCGAAGGCCCCCAGGCCCGCATCAACAACGTCATAATCAACGGTAACGACCGCCTATACGAGAAAGTTATCCGCCGCGAGCTCCGCGTGAAGCCCGGCGAACTATTCTCGAAGAGCGACCTCATGCGTTCGGCGCGCGAGATTGCCCAAACCGGCCACTTCGACCCCGAGAATATGGACATCCGTCCCGAGCCTAACGACGAGAACGGCACGGTGGACATCCTCTTCAACCTCACCTCCAAGTCCAACGACCAGTTTGAGTTCTCGATGGGCTGGGGTCAGACAGGTATCATCGGCAAGGTGGCCATCAAGTTTACCAACTTCTCAATCAAAAATCTCTTCTATCCCAACTCCTACCGCGGCCTCATACCGCAGGGCGAGGGACAGCAGTTCACCATCTCGGCCCAGACCAACGCCCGCTACTATCAGGCCTACTCGATTTCGTTCCTCGACCCGTGGTTTGGCGGCAAGCGACCCAACTCGCTCTCCGTCTCGGCCTACTACAGCCGTCAGACTGGTGTGAACTCGTCATATTACAACAACCGTTATATGAATTACTACAACTCATATTACGGTAACTATGGCGGTCTCTACAACAACTACGGCTACGGCTACAACGACTATTACAACAACGCGATAGAGAACGCCTACGACCCCAACAAGTTCCTCCAGATGCTCGGCGTGAACGTTGGCTTCGGCAAGCGTCTGAGCTGGCCTGACGACTGGTTCACCTTCCAGGCCGAACTCGGCTACAACTGGTATCACGTAAAGAACTGGGCCTACCTGCTCAACATGCAGAACGGTACGTCCAACTCGCTCGTGCTCGGCCTCACACTCAGCCGCAACTCTATCGACAACCCGCAGTACACCCGCACAGGCTCCACCTTCTCGCTCAACCTGCAGATGACCCCGCCGGCATCGCTCTTCGGCAAGAAGGACTGGAAGACCCTCTCGGAGCAGAACACCGACGAGGCTCACCGCCAGCTCTACAAATGGATTGAATACTGGAAGCTCCGTTTCCAGTCACGCACCTACACCCCGCTCACAAACCCCGAGGGCAAGTACACACTCGTGCTCATGACCCGCGCCGACATCGGTCTGCTCGGCAGCTACAACCGCTATCTCAAGTCGCCGTTCGAAACATTCTACGTCGGCGGTGACGGCATGTCAGGCTCCTACACCTACGCCCAGGAGACCATCGCCCTGCGCGGTTATGACAACGGCCAGCTCACCCCCTACTACGAGGGCGGCGGACGCGCCTACACCCGCTTCGGCGTCGAGCTTCACTTCCCCTTCCTGCTCCAGCCCACCACCACAATCTACGGCCTCACCTTCCTCGAGGGCGGTAACGCGTGGTCGGATGTCAAGAAGTTCCAGCCGTTCGACATCAAACGTTCGGCCGGCGTGGGCGTGCGCATCTTCCTCCCGATGGTCGGCATGATGGGTATCGACTGGGCCTACGGTTTCGACAAGGTCTACGGCGAGAAGGGCGGTTCGCACTTCCACTTCATCCTCGGTCAGGAATTCTAATCCGCGAGGCCGCCTCGGCGACTTCATCGGGGTTAATAATCCCAACCGAATCCAAGCCGATTAAACTTTTACGCCGGTCAAGCGTCTATAAAATATACACGTTTATTTCAACGACTTAACCGACACTCAACATCAATCCTCATTAAGCGATATGAAAAAACTACTTTTCACACTCCTGATAGCTCTCGGCGCGACACTCGGCGCGAGCGCGCAAAAGTTTGCACTCGTCGACATGGACTACATCCTCTCGAGCATCCCCAACTATGAGATGGCCAACGAGCAGCTCAACCAGCTGTCGCAACGCTGGCAGAAAGAGGTCGAGGCCGTGGCAAAGGAGGCCGAGACCATGTATAAGAACTATCAGAACGAGATGGTCTTCCTCACCGACGAGCAGAAGAAGAAGCGCGAGGCCGACATCGTGGCCAAGGAGAAGAGCGCGGCAGAGCTGCGTCAGAAATACTTCGGACCCGAAGGCGAGCTTTACAAGAAGCGTCAGACCCTCATGAAGCCCATCCAGGAGGATGTCTACAACGCCGTCAAGAAAGTGTCGGAGGAGCGCGGCTATCAGTGCATATTCGACCGCGCATCGTCGGCCGACATCATCTTCGCCTCCCCCCGCATCGACGTATCCAACGAGGTGCTTGAAAAGTTAGGTTATTCAAAATAAATTACCTATCTTTGCACCGCTTTATCATCAAACGTTTATAAATCATAACACCATAATACAACAATGATCAAGAAACTGTTGCTCGCAATCATGATTGCGCTCCCCATGAGCGTCTTCGCTCAGAAATTCGCTGTCATCAACACCCAGCAGCTCATGGAATCAATGCCCGAAATCAAGACTGTCAACGAACAGATTGAAGCCGCCAACAAGAAATACCAGGACGAATTCTCCAAACTCCAGGAAGAGTTCCAGAAGAAATATGAGGAGTTCCAGGGCCTCGACGCCAACACTCCCCAGACCATCAAGGACCGCCGCATGCAGGAGATGCAGGAGCTCGAGAACAAAATCCAGCAGTTCCGCGAGACCGCCGTTCAGGACCTCCAGCGTCAGCAGCAGCAGCTCATGGCCCCCATCCAGGAGAAGGTCGTGAAGGCCATTCAGGCCGTAGGTGCCGAGGGCAACTACACATTCGTGTTTGAGAACGTCATGCCCATCTACACCGGCACCGACGTAACCGACATCACCGACACCGTAAAGACCCGTCTCGGCGTCAAATAATCGGCCCGCGACATAGCGAAAGATATTGAATGAATGTAGGGCCGCCCGGCCCTACATTTTTCAATGACATAACACACATACACCAACCCCACAGTAAGAGTTAAAGCAGTGCTACGTATCAAGCGCATGGACCTGTTCATCCTGCAGAGCTTCCTGCCTCTGTTCGTGATGACATTCTGCATATGCCTTTTTATCGTACTGATGCAATTCCTGTGGCGTTACATCGACGACCTCGTAGGCAAGGGCCTTGGGGTCGACGTCATTTCCGAGCTCTTCTTCTACGCCGCGCTCACCATGGTGCCGATGGCTCTGCCGCTGGCCATACTGCTTGCGTCGCTGATGATATTCGGCAACCTCGGCGAGAACTTCGAGCTTACAGCCATGAAGGCGTCAGGCATATCGCTCCTGCGCACAATGGCCCCGCTGATTGTGCTCATGGTGATTATAGCCACGGGTGCATTCTTTTTTCAGAACAACGCGCTCCCCATCGCCCAGACCAAGATGTGGACGCTCCTCTACTCCGTGAGGCAGAAATCGCCCGAGCTGGAGATACCCGAGGGGGTGTTCTATGACCAGATTCCGGGCTATAACCTCTTTGTCGAGAGCAAGAACCGCGAGACGGGCGTGCTCTACGACATGATGATTTACGACGTGTCGCGCGGATTCGAGAACTCCTCGATTATCCTGGCCGACTCGGGCAAGATGAGCATCACCCCTGACAAGACCCACCTGTTCCTCGAGCTGTGGACCGGCGAGTCGTTCGAAAACCTCAAGGATGCCGCCACAGGCATGAAGAACGTGCCCTATCGCCGCGAGACGTTTGACGTGAAGGAAATCATGGTGACATTTGACGCCAACTTCAACCGCATGGACGAGCAGGGCATGCGCAGCCAGTATATCGGCAAGAACATGGCCGAACTGCGCGCCACCATCGACTCCGTGCAGCTCAAGGTTGACTCGCTCGGCACCCAATATGCCCGCGACCTGCAGGAGACCCCACACCTCAACATCGCCCCCTACAGCATCAAGACCGACACCGCCGGCACGCGTCTGCGCACCCCCACGCCAGCAGTCGAAATGGCCGGAGGGCCGATAGATGTCGACTCGGTATTCCGAGGCTCGTCGTCAGGCGTGGGCATCAACTACCTCCAGTCCGCCCTGTCAAAAGCCCAGCGCACCAAGCAGGAATATGAATACCGCAGCCTCACGATGTCCGACGACCAGCGGTCGATACGCCGCCACTCCATCGAGCTGCAGAAGAAGTTCACGCTCTCATTCGCCTGCATCATCTTCTTCTTCATCGGCGCGCCGCTCGGAGCCATCATCCGCAAGGGCGGACTCGGCACACCGCTCGTAATCTCGGTGTTCCTCTTCATCTTCTACTACATAATCGACAACATGGGCTACAAGCTCGCCCGCGACGGCAAATGGCCCGTATGGCAGGGCATGTGGCTCAGCGCGTCGGTGCTGCTGCCGCTCGGCATATTCTTCACCTACAAGGCCGTCAACGACTCGGCCGTGTTCAACAAGGACGCATACCTCAACTTCTTCCGCCGCTTCTTCGGCGTGAGCGAGGTGCGCTCGGTCGAGATGAAGGAGATAGTCATGGAGGAGGTGCGCCCCGCGCTCGCCGTCGAGAAACTCGGCCACCTGCGCGACATCACCGCCGCCTACCTGCGCGACAATCCCGCCCGGCAGGGCTATGTCGACTACTGGCGGCGCGGATATGACCGCGACGGGCTGCACGCGCTGCGCGACTACGAGGAGCAGCTCGTGGACCGCCTGGCCAACTCGCGCGACAAGATGGTGATAATAAAACTCATGGACCTGCCCATACTGCGCTCGCTGTGGTTCATCGAGCCGTGCCGCACCCCGTGGCTCAGCAACCTGATGATAGCCCTGTTCCCCATAGGCATCCCCGTGTGGCTCTACGGACGCTACACACAGGGGCGTCTGCGCCACGAGCTGGAGACCGTAAGCAGTGTGGCGTCACAACTTATAACACTCATTGAAAATGGAAAAGATAAAGCTTGATACCATCGAAGAGGCCATCGCCGACTTCCGCGAGGGACGGTTTGTAATCGTCGTCGACGACGAGGACCGCGAAAACGAGGGCGACCTCATAATCGCGGCCGAGAAAGTGACCCCCGAGCATGTCAATTTCATGATCACCAACGCCCGCGGCGAGCTGTGTGCCCCGCTCACACTCTCGCGCTGTGCCGAGCTGCGTCTCGGCCATCAGGTGGAGGACAACACATCGATGCTCGGCACGCCGTTCACCGTCACTGTCGACCTTCTGCCCGGATGCACAACGGGCGTGTCGGCCCACGACCGCGCCGCTACAATCCGCGCGCTCGCCGACCCCGCATCCCAGCCGTCAGAGTTCGGTCGTCCCGGCCACGTGCATCCTCTCTACGCACAGGATGCCGGAGTGCTCCGCCGTCCCGGCCACACCGAGGCAGCCATCGACCTTGCGCGCCTCGCCGGGCTTAACCCTGCCGCCTCGCTCATCGAGATACTCAACCCCGACGGCACTATGGCCCGTCTGCCGCAGCTCCGCGCCAAGGCCGACGAATGGGGGCTTAAACTCGTCACCATACGCGACCTCATAGCCTACCGTCTGCGCACCGAATCGCTCGTCGAGCAGGGCGTGGAGGTGGATATGCCCACAGCCTACGGCCACTTCCGTCTCATCCCCTTCCGTCAGAAGAGCAACGGCCTCGAGCACATCGCCCTCATCAAGGGTGAGCTCACCCCCGACGAGCCTATGCTCGTGCGCGTGCACTCGTCATGCGCCACAGGCGACATTTTCGGCTCCATGCGATGCGACTGCGGCGAGCAGCTTCACAAGGCTATGGAGATGATTGAGAAGGAGGGACGCGGCTGCGTGCTCTATCTCAATCAGGAGGGGCGCGGCATCGGCCTGATGGAGAAAATCAAGGCCTACAAGCTACAGGAGGAGGGTCTCGACACCGTCGACGCCAACCTGCATCTCGGCCACAAGGCCGACGAGCGCGACTATGGCGTGGGCGCGCAGATACTCCGTCTGCTCAACATCCAGAAGATGCGTCTCATCACCAACAACCCCGTCAAGCGCAAGGGACTCGAGGGATTCGGCCTAGAGGTTGTAGAGAACGTGCCTATGGAAATCCCCGCCAACAAATACAACCGCCGCTACATGCTCACCAAGCAGGAGCGCATGGGCCACAAACTCCACCTCTAATCCCCTCGTTCCTGAGAATAAGACGGAAGCACAGGAGAACATCAACCATATCTTCAATGCACGAGTAACCGCCCCAGCATCCACCTCAAAAACACTCCTTCCCCGAAAAAGGGATACATAAGGACATAATAAACAAAAGAGACATAAGTTGCTTTTCCCAAGCTGAACTTATGTCTCTTTTTATTTCCTATAGAAGTATTAAATCATAGTAAGATTCAATTACCAAAAGCTAACATGTCAGTATGACGTTATCAAACTATCGTCCAAGCAGCCTAATCACTTCATCCTTCAATTTTGGCAAGTGATTCACGACTATACCCCATAAGATTTCATTATCCAGACTGTCATAGCCATGAATAATATAGTTTCGGGTACTCACAATCTGCCTGGAACTTGATATTCCTATTTGCGGATTAATCTTAAGGATATGGCCGACGGCTTCGCCAATTATCGCTATGTTGAGAAGAACAGCACACCTATACATCTCATCATGACAAAACACATCAAAGCGTCTCGGGCGGCTCTCCACAAATTGCTCTATCTTCAAAATCGAAGCAAGGACGTCATTTAGTCGCTTTTCTATATTTCTTGCGTCATCCATAGAGCTTATACTTAGTCTCATCCAGCTCCTGACGGAACACAGGATTGGTTATTGCGTCATAACACACCAAATCCACATCGCGGCCAAACAGGGCTTCAAGCTCGTACTGCAGCGAGAAGAAATTGTCAGCATACTCGTCAAGGCCGATACGCTCCTTATCGAAACTCACAGCCAAGTCCACATCACTTTGAGCATTAAAGCGCGAAGTCAATATAGACCCGAATACATATAGAGCCTTGACCCTATACTTCCTGCATAAGGCTATAATCTTTGAGATATTTAACTCTATGAGTTTCATTGACCTTGCAAATATAGCACATCTACATTAATATAACAACTTTAACCATAAAAATTCCGCCACATACAAAAAATCCCCCTCGCCGTTGTTGGCGAGAGGGATGATTATACGAGGGTCATGAAATTTTATGCATGACCTCGGTGTCAGTGTGGATTACTGAGCTGAACCGGGGAGAAACCACTTAGGGTCGCCGGTCTTCCAACGCTGGTCACCGATGTTCTTGGTGTAGATTTCGTGGGTGGTCACCTTGAGGTCGCTCTTGTATTGCAGACGAGTCCAGATGGTGGCAGGGTCAGTATAATGTGCATTATAGCTTGCATCATTACCATCCACCTGGTGGAACTTGGGGTTGGGGTCGTTAAACAGTTCGGTCGAGCGAAGAGGTGTCTCACCAACCTTAATCTTAAGGTCGTCCTCAGTCATACCTGCTATAAACGCCTTAGGGAACATACCTGCCGAGTTAGAGGTTGCCGAGAAACGCTTCTTTGCGTTGGAGACGATACCGTCATCAACAAGGTGCTTGTCAAGACATCCTACGGAATAGTTGTCCTTGATATCAAGTGTAAGCGGCTTGTCACCACGTACTTCCTGCATTGTCATACAGGTAAAGTTCAGGTTACGGTTATCGGCGTCATCCTTGGCAAGTGCGATAAGATTGCGCTTGAATGTGATGGTAGAACCACCGGGCACGTACTTGACACCGAACAGGTCACGGGCTGAACGGGTGGCAGAGTTGATGAACGTATTGTTCTCAACACGTATATTCCATACAACCTCGGGGGCAAAGTCTTTATTAGCAAGATTTTTGTGGAAATTGTTCTTGGTGGGATATACAAATTCACTCAGGTTGGTATCATAGAAAGTATTATTCATGATGCGAAGATCCTTGCAGATATTCTCTTCGTTAGACTCCTGCTCACCGTGAATAAATCCATATCCCATACCTTTATGAGAATAGAAACCTGTGTTAAAGAACACGTTATTGTCAACGATTAGTCTATTGACCTTACGATAGTTCTTACCTTGAACTCGGAAGAATCCGCGGACAAAACCTTGGAATGTGCAGTTACGCATCTCTATTGACTCGAACTCTATCGGCAAACCGCCCGAAAGCATGTTGATGAAATAGTTGCCGGTAGCTTTTTCGCCATCAAGGGTCGCATTGGCATGTGTGTTTACTTCAGGGCATTCAAAATCGATATCCTCGAATATAACATTCTCTACTTTGATAGGAGCGGGGAAATCACCCTCACCTTTTGCTTTGCCTAAGGTCCAGTTCTTTCCACCCTTTTCATCCACTCGATGATAGAGATCACACATATATACTACGGCGCGTCCCTTTCCTGCAAGAATGTCGGCAGGGTCGGTCTTAAGAGTAAAGCCCTTGCAGATTGACGGGCCTTGACGGAGATAGTAAGCCTTGCCTCCCTCAAGGAGGAATGTCTGACCTTCAGCAAGTGTGATGTCGCTGTTGAAGTTGGTAATAACCGTGTCAAGACGACATGCCTGATATTTGCGCTCTCCCTCGTTCCATATGGAATCAGGATGGGTATAAACTTCAGTGGTCACTTTGTGAGGGATAAGGATATCTGCGCCGGGATCACCCTTGGTACGGATTGAAGCATAATTATAGTAGCGGTCTACATCAGCCTGTGCAAGAGTATTCTTATCGTCGCGCAGAGCTACGATGTAAAGCGAACTCTCATCGAGGCCGGTCACACGCACACGGCAATAAGTATCACCGTCAGCACCGGGGGTGAGGTCTGCATCCGTGAGTTCATAGTTCTGGAACTCGGCAGGGACACTGGCTGTAGGATTGATGGGTGAAGGCTTTACCACGAGGTGTGTGGCCATGAATCTGCCGTTCTCGATGCGGAAATGCGCCTCGATAGTGTCAGCATCCTGAGAATCGTATGCCGAGCGGTCATATGCAAGATTCATAAGGACGGTAAACTCATGATAATCCTTGTCACGAGTATCTATGACGAAAGGTACAGTGTAACGCTCACCGGTCGTAATAGTCATATAATCCTCGTTGTCGCGTCCGCCACCCATGCCGTACCATTTTGAGTGATGCTCTTCAAGCCCGTCGGGATGCAAAGCGCGAATGCAAAAAGAATAGTCATTCTGATACTCAAGATTGAACAGCTCGTATTCAAGCTGGTCGGCGGGAAGAACCACATGGACGATATTCCTCGCAGGATTGTTCCAGTCTTCCTCGTTGGAAGATATCAATCGAGAAGTGGCATAGCGAATTTCATAGCCTGCAGCACCTTGGATTCCATACCATTTAAGTCTAATGGCGTTGGGGATACCGTCTACAAGTCCCGACGCATGCTCATCGCTCTCATCGGGTTTGCCTGTATTGATTTTTTTACGGAACATCGGCATCGGCAGACGCTCAAGGTCTTCGACATTGTTGAATGCCACATCATCGTCCTTACATGACGTGATTGAGAATACCATTAATGCCGCAAGAAAATATATTAACTTTTTCATTTTGCGAAAGATGGATTTTAATTAGTTATAACCGTACTTATTGACATATTTACCTTGCGAACGAGCAATCACATCACGAGGGTAGGGAAGAATATACCTTACCTCGGGAAGATTCTCGACAGGGGTGCCGACCTCTGGCTCAACAACGATTTCAGGTACGCCGTTACGTACAACCTTGACAAGTCCGCTGTCATCGAGATATATGTAACCGAGAAGTGAATTGCGGATTTCGTTTTTGACTCCGTCATCATTGCTCCAGTCAAAAACAGTCTCCTGAACCCACTTTTCTTTGGGTATATCCTTGAACACTGTCTGCCATTCCTTAAGCGACGGTGTGGGCTCCCTGTCATATGGGTTAAGGGTCCAGCATATCTTCATGCCATCGTTGGGGAACTGCCAAGTATCAAGAATCTTGTCACCCTCCTGTGCGTAAACCGTGCCGGTCTCTTTGTCAATAAATGATTTATTATAGGTGTTGGGCATGTCAAGGACACGGACAATTACGGCCGGAAGATTATTGTATCCGTTCTCATCCTCAAAATCATGATATGCTACAACAGGCAGATTACCCATGTCTTCAGCCTTGTAATAATAGCGGAAGAATGTCCAGAATATCTCCTCCTTGTACATATTGTTGCGAATCAGGTCACGCCAACGCATATTCTCACCGGCAAACTCAAATTTGCGCTCGTCAAGAATAGCCTTTTTGAAATCATCATAGTTCCCATGCGCAAAATCCTGAATCTTTTCAGGGGTGGTCTTAAACGCACGCTTGCGCACTTCTGCGACAGCATCGATGGCCTCCTGGCGCGGTGCTCCCTCAATCTCATTGTCGGCCTCAGCATACATGAGAAGAACGTCAGCATAACGGAGATAGGGATAGTTGATGCCGGTGTTGCCTTCGGTAGCTTCACCGAGACCTCCATTTACCCAAAGTTTCGACCACTTGCCGTTCTGGACTGTATAGGAGTTTTCAAGTTTAGTGCTGTAATCGGTACCGTCAGAGGTGTATCTGAACAGCTGATTCACATAGTCACGGCGTAAGTCATCACTATCGAACATGAAACGGTAGAAAGCATTCAGGCGGGCACTTGAAGAGGCCTTGCCGTAGGGGTGGGGAGTGATGCCTTCGTACTGGTCCATTTTCGGGCCGTGGATATAACCGATGTTGCCGGTAGACTCCTTGCCGAAAGGAATCTCGAATATTACATCATCATCATTCCTTACTAAGTTGTTACACTCGTTGTAAAAGACTTGGTAATAAGGCAGACTGAGTTTGTGCGTTCCGTCTTTAATCACCTTATCCGCGTATTCGCGGGCGATGGTGTAGTACTCGAGATAGTTGGGAGTGCGCACCATCTTGCCGTAGGTGTCGCCATCGGGAGCGAGATACCATCCGCCGGCGGTCATGGCGAGACGCGAAATCATGGCATAAGCAGCTAAACGGCTTATACGCTCTACGCCCTCGGTAATCTTATCGGGGGTCTTCATCCCATCGGCTGTAGCTGCAATATCCTTGATAAGGAAATCAAGAATCTGGATACGGTCAGTCACAGGATATACCTTAGTCTCAGAAGTCTGCGACGACTTGGTTGAGAAAGGAACATCGCCGAAATTCCATATAAGCTCATGATAGAACATGGCGCGTGCCACCTTAGCCTCGCCAATCATCTGCACGATGTCGGCATCGGGCCTCTCAGGGTCGTAAGAAGGTGAACCCTCGGCTCCCTCGATGAAGAGGCTGCACAGTTCTATACCGTGATAAAGAGCGTCCCATGTGCTTTTAAGGTCGCTGCCCGAGGGGTCGCAGTCAAAACGGCAGTACTTATTGGTGGTGGTGTACTGGCTTGAGTTGGACACGAAGTCCACGTCACTGTTACGGCAGAATGTGCTGATTAGCTTGTCGCCAAACGTATTGTTTGACAGCATGGATGCATACACTCCGTTAAGAGCGCGCTCCATTGCGCGAGCATCGGTGAAGACGTCCTGAGGCTGGTTCTTGGAGGGCGCGTCCACCTCGAGATAGTCAGAACAGCCCACAAGAGCCACTGCCGACATTCCCGCTATGAATATATTGCGTAATTTCATTGTTTTTACTGTGAATGGTAAAAGACTAAGAGATGATTAGAATGAAAGGTTGATACCGAGCACGTAGCTGCGTGAACGGGGGTAACGGTTCATGTCGTAAGAGGGGGTCAGACCGCTCTGCACGTCAACCTCGGGGTCAAAACCTGAGTAGGAGGTGATGATGAAGGGGTTGGTCACCGAAGCATAGAAGCGGCACTTGCTCATGCCTGCGTGCTTGATGATGTTGGTGGGCAGGGTGTAGCCGAGGGTGATGTCGGTACAGCGGAGGAACGAGCCGTCCTCTACGAAGTTGCTTACAGTGTAGTCCTTACGTATGTCGGCGGGGTTCCACTGGGTCTTGCCGGCATTCATAGGTACGTACATGTTCATCATCTCAAGATTCTGCTCGTTACCATATGTAGGCTCAGTGCCGTAGGTATAGTTCCAGCGGTCGTTGAACTTGGAGAAGACATTCATGAAGTTACCGCCTGTATTGCCGATTGACGAAGAGAGATAATAAGCGGTGGCGTTGTAGACGTCGAAGTCAAGGAAGTAGGTGAAGTTGGCTACGAAGTCAAAGCCCTTCCACTGGCCGTTGAGACCGAAACCGCCCTGGAGTTTGGGGGTGGTGCGGCCGATGACGGTGCGGTCGTTGCTGTCAATCTTGCCGTCGGGCTTGCCGTTAGGACCTGAGATATCCTTGAATTTGGGCTTGCCGGGGAGGGTGGCGTCACCTGCACGGTTGGAATCGAAGATGCCGTTCATATTAACGGTGCCCTTGAGCGGCTCGTACTTGGAGCCCTTGAGTTCAAACTCATCGAAGCTGTAGAGGCCGTCATATACGTAACCATAGATGAGACCAACCTCACCGCCCACCTCGAGACGATAGTTGTTACCGGCTGATGAGTTGGCGCGTGAGTGACGGAGCTCAAGATAATTCTCGTCACCTGTGAGCTTGTCGACCTTCATCTTGTTGGCACCGATGTTGAAGCTGGCTGAGAGGACGTAGTCCTTGCCGCGGAGGATGTCACCGTTGACCGAAAGCTCGAAACCGCGGTTGGTAACCTGGCCGATGTTCTGGAACTGCTTGGAGTAACCCATTGTCGAAAGCACGTCGGCCTGATAGATAAGGTCGCTGGTGGTGTTCCAGTAATATTCGGGGCTGATGCGCAGACGGTTGTCGAAGAGGGCGATGTCAAACGCGAAGTTGCGCGTCAGAGTGGTCTCCCACTTCAGGTCGGGGTTGACGAGATACTTGCCGGTATCCATCCAAAGCTCGCCGTCAGTCATGTTTTCTCCGAATGCGGGGCCTTCGGTGTTGTTGCTGTAGTAGAGGAATCGCCACTGGTCAGCGTCGATACGGTTGTTACCTGCTTTACCGATGGCGGCACGGAACTTGAGTTCGTTGAGCCAGGTGAGGTCCTTGAGGAAGTTCTCTTCAGAGATTACCCATGCACCTGACACCGAGGGGAAGTAGCCCCACTGGTTGCCGGGAGCGAAGAGCGAGGAACCGTCGGCACGGAATGTGGCCGAGAGGAGGTACTTGTGGTCGTAGTTGTAGTTGAGCTGGCCGAAGTAAGATGTGGTGCGGTCAGCGGTGCCGAGCTCTGAGGTCGACTGGTAGGGGGTACCGAGACCCATGTTGTCCCATGCACGGTCAGCAGTGATTTCGCGGGGGAAGTAGCGGTTCTGCTGGAAAGTCTTCTGGCTCTGCGAGTTGTAGAGCTCGAAACCTACGAGGGCATAGAAGTTGTTCTTCTCCTTGATGCTCCAGTCATAGCTGGCGGTGGTGGTCCAGGTGTAGGAGTTCTTCTGAGTCTTGGTGATAGAGGCCACAGGGAGGTTGTTGTGCTTCTTGCCGGTTGAGGTCAGAGGGCCCCAGAAACGGTTGTCGTCGGCAAATGAGAAGTTGTAGACACCCTCGGTGCGGAGAGTAAGACCCTCGATGGGCTTGTACTCGAGAGAGGCCTGGTTGGCTATAGAATAGGAGTGCTTTTTGCGTGTATTCTGCTGAATATCGTTTACAGGGTTGGTGTAAGCAAAGCGGGCTTCCTCATCGGGGTCAGCTACGCCTTCGCCCCAGTACATACCGAGTTCGCGGAGGCCGCCGGTAGGACGATAGCGGAGCACGTCGATGATACCGCCGGTGCCCACGTTGTCTCCGCCTGCACCCTCGTCACGACGGTAGGAAACCTTCGGGTTGAACTGGAGGGTAAGGCTGGGGAGAATCTTGGTCTGGAGTTTGGTGTGGATGTTGGTACGACGTACGCCCGAGCCCATGATGATACCGCGGTCGTCTGACTGGGTAATCGAGATGTTGTAACGGGTCTTGTCGGTACCGCCGCCGATTGATAGGTTGGTCGAGTAAGAGAAGGGGTTACCGCCCATTACCTCATCCTGCCAGTCGTGGGTGGGAGCATTGTCATACAACGCCATATCGAGGGGGTTACCGAAGTAGTAACGGAAGAGGTTGGTCTCGGTGGTGTTGTACTTCTTTACAGGAGCTGAGAGGTCCCACTGATAGGCAACGAACTCGGGGGTGTTCATAAGGTCGAGCTTCTTCGAGATGTGGCTGATAGAGCCCTGGGCGTTGAAGTTAACCTGGGTCTTACCCTCCTGGGCCGACTTGGTGGTCACGATGACTACACCGTTACCACCCTTCGCACCATAGATAGCGGTAAGGGAGGCATCCTTAAGAATGTCGATTGACTGGATGTCGGCCGGCGGGATGTCGTTGATATTGTCGACCTGGAAACCGTCTACGATGTAGAGGGGGTCGTTGGCCTGGGTTACCGATGTCGCACCACGCACGCGGATGTTGATGTCCGCGCCCGGCTGGCCGTCGACGGTGGTCACCTGCACACCGGCCACCTTACCCTGGAGGGCGACAGCGGCTGAGGTCACAGGAACGGCTGCGAGCTTGACGCCCGATACCGAACCCACGGAGCCGGTGAGGTCGCGGCGGGCACGGGTGCCGCCGTAACCGACGACAACGACGTCCTCAAGGACCTCGGCGTCCTCAACGAGGACAACCTTGATATTGGTCTGACCGTTCACTTCGATGGTCTGGCTCTTGTAGCCGATGTAAGAGACAACGAGCTTGGCGTTGGAGGCGCACTTGATGGTGAAGTTGCCGTCAAAGTCGGTGGCGACACCGTCCTTCGAGCCCTGTACGAGCACGGTGGCTCCAATCATGGGTTCGCCGGCGCTGTCCTCGACAACGCCGTTGACGGTGATGTTCTGAGCGCGTGCGGGCAGACCGACGCAGAGCACCATCAGGAGGAGCATTGTTTTCCAGTGCGTGGCAAAGGAAAATCGCCGTAGCCATAGGCTACGACCTGAGTTTAAGTCTTTCATGTAAAATTGTTAATTGATAAATAAGATTTGTGTCATGCAAACTTAGTGAGAGAAGAGGGGTAAGTTCATAGCAGTTGGTTACTGTAGTGTGGTAGTCGATATTTCGATAATAATTTGGGGTTAAAATCTGGTATTAGTTTTATGGTTATTAGATGGTTAAGGGTATCACTTAGGGTGACGGACAAACGTACCTCTTGTCAAGAGATACTTAGGTAATGGTAAAAAACCGATAATCAGGCACATGCCCCTGCATTATTTGCCCCACTCGTCAACAATCCGCGATTTGTTGACCCGCAACCGATGAATATTTTTCGCAAAAAAAGTACCAAAAGCATTGTAATTTACAAAATTAGACGTATCTTTGCAGGAGGAATAAGTATCTCTTGACAAGAGATACTTGTTTTCGTCGTAAAAAAATTATCCTTAACCATCTAATAACCATAAAACTAATACCAACATCTTAACCCCAAGCTATCAGTAAAATACAACAACTCTGACTACAGTAACCAACTGCTATGAACTTTCCCCTCTTCTCTCACTAAGTTTGCATGACACAAATCTTATTTATCAATTAACAATTTTACATGAAAGACTTAAACTCAGGTCGTAGCCTATGGCTACGGCGATTTTCCTTTGCCACGCACTGGAAAACAATGCTCCTCCTGATGGTGCTCTGCGTCGGTCTGCCCGCACGCGCTCAGAACATCACCGTCAACGGCGTTGTCGAGGACAGCGCCGGCGAACCCATGATTGGAGCCACCGTGCTCGTACAGGGCTCGAAGGACGGTGTCGCCACCGACTTTGACGGCAACTTCACCATCAAGTGCGCCTCCAACGCCAAGCTCGTTGTCTCTTACATCGGCTACAAGAGCCAGACCATCGAAGTGAACGGTCAGACCAATATCAAGGTTGTCCTCGTTGAGGACGCCGAGGTCCTTGAGGACGTCGTTGTCGTCGGTTACGGCGGCACCCGTGCCCGCCGCGACCTCACCGGCTCCGTGGGTTCGGTATCGGGCGTCAAGCTCGCAGCCGTTCCTGTGACCTCAGCCGCTGTCGCCCTCCAGGGTAAGGTGGCCGGTGTGCAGGTGACCACCGTCGACGGCCAGCCGGGCGCGGACATCAACATCCGCGTGCGTGGTGCGACATCGGTAACCCAGGCCAACGACCCCCTCTACATCGTAGACGGTTTCCAGGTCGACAATATCAACGACATCCCGCCGGCCGACATCCAGTCAATCGACATTCTTAAGGATGCCTCCCTTACCGCTATCTATGGTGCGAAGGGTGGTAACGGTGTAGTCATCGTGACCACCAAGTCGGCCCAGGAGGGTAAGACCCAGGTTAACTTCAACGCCCAGGGCTCTATCAGCCACATCTCGAAGAAGCTCGACCTTATGAACACCCCCGAGTTCGTTGCCTATCAGTGGGACCTCTCAGCTCCTGTAAAGAAGTACAACACCACCGAGACCAACCTCTTCCGTTACTACTTCGGTAACCCCCTCGATATGGCGTTGTATGACAATGCTCCCACCCACGACTGGCAGGATGAGGTAATGGGCGGTAACCCCTTCTCTTACTCGACCAACCTATCAATCGGCGGCGGTACCGACAAGACCCGTTACAACATCTCGATTACCCAGTCAGACGACCGCGGTATCATCATGGGCTCGGGCGTACGTCGTACCAACATCCACACCAAACTCCAGACCAAGATTCTCCCCAGCCTTACCCTCCAGTTCAACCCGAAGGTTTCCTACCGTCGTGACGAGGGTGCAGGCGGTGACAACGTGGGCACAGGCGGTATCATCGACGTGCTCCGCTACCGTCCCACCAACGGTCTCCGTGAGCTCGGTATGTACTGGGACGAAGGCGTGGCCGACCCCGACAAGGAGGCTGCGTTCGCCTACACCAACCCTGTGAACGACATCCAGAGCAACACCCGTAAGAAGCACTCTTACACCATCACCAATCAGGCTGCTCTCGAGTACAAGCCCATCACCGGCCTTACTCTCCGCACCGAGGGTGTCTACACATTCGCATTCTCTGACGACAACCGTTTCTGGGGCCCTCTGACCGCTACCGGCAAGAAGCACAACAATCTCCCCGTAGCTCAGATTACCAAGAATCAGAAGAACTCTTACACCTGGACCACTACCGCCAGCTATGACTGGAGCATCAAGGAGAAGAACAACTTCTATGCCCTCGTAGGTTTCGAGCTCTACAACTCGCAGAGCCAGAAGACTTTCCAGCAGAACCGCTACTTCCCCCGCGAAATCACTGCTGACCGTGCATGGGACAACATGGGTCTCGGTACCCCCTACCAGTCGACCTCAGAGCTCGGCACCGCTGACCGCACCACATCTTACTTCGGCCAGCTCAACTACAACTACGACCACAAGTACCTCCTCTCGGCCACATTCCGTGCCGACGGTTCCTCGCTCTTCGCTCCCGGCAACCAGTGGGGCTACTTCCCCTCGGTGTCAGGTGCATGGGTAATCTCTGAAGAGAACTTCCTCAAGGACCTCACCTGGCTCAACGAACTCAAGTTCCGTGCCGCCATCGGTAAAGCAGGTAACAACCGTATCGACGCTGACCAGTGGCGATTCCTCTACTACAGCAACAACACCGAAGGCCCCGCATTCGGAGAAAACATGACTGACGGCGAGCTTTGGATGGATACCGGCAAGTATCTCGTCAACCCCGACCTGAAGTGGGAGACCACTCTGACGCGCAACTTCGCGTTTGACATCGCCCTCTTCGACAACCGTCTGCGCATCAGCCCCGAATATTACTGGAACACCACCAGCGACCTTATCTATCAGGCCGACGTGCTTTCGACAATGGGTTACTCCAAGCAGTTCCAGAACATCGGCCAGGTTACCAACCGCGGTTTCGAGCTTTCGGTCAACGGTGACATCCTCCGCGGCAAGGACTACGTCCTCTCAGCCAGCTTCAACATCGGTGCCAACAAGATGAAGGTCGACAAGCTCACAGGTGACGAGAACTATCTTGAGCTCCGTCACTCACGCGCCAACACCACCGCCGGCAACAACTACCGTCTCGAGGTGGGCGGCGAGGTAGGTCTCATCTACGGCTACGTTTATGACGGCCTCTATGGCTTCGACGAGTTCTACTATGACGCCGGTAAGTCAATCTACGTTCCCATTGACCAGAAGTACATCGACAAGATGGGTCTCGACTGCAAGCCCACCGTCGACATGGACGGCATCTTCGACTCCAACCGTGCAGGTAAGGCCACCCTCCCCGGCAAGCCCAAATTCAAGGACCGCAACGGCGACGGCCGTATCGATGAGAAGGACCGCACCGTTATCGGCCGCACCACCCCCAAACTCCAGGGCGGTTTCGGTCTCAACGGCCAGTGGAAAGGCTTTGACTTCGTAGCCAACTTCACATACTTCCTCGACTTCGACGTCTACAACGCCACCGCTTACTACCTCTCGTCGTCAATCGGCAACACCGGCGGTAACTACCTCAACGTGTTCTCCAAGTTCACCGACCGCTGGAACTACACCGACGGCAAGTGGAACACCTATGGTGACGACACCAAGCGTGAGTTCTATGAGAGCGTGAACGCCGGCAAGACCCAGTGGAACCCCGCCGACATGCGTAAGGACTACACTGTAAGCAACTTCGTAGAGGACGGCTCGTTCCTCCGCTGTACCGACATCACCCTCGGCTACACCCTGCCCACCAACATCATCAAGCACGCAGGCATGAGCAAGTGCCGCTTCTATGCTTCGGTGACCAACCCCTTCATCATCACCTCCTACTCAGGTTTTGACCCCGAGGTTGACGTGCAGAGCGGTCTGACCCCCTCTTACGACATGAACCGTTACCCCCGTTCACGCAGCTACGTGCTCGGTATCAACCTTTCATTCTAATCATCTCTTAGTCTTTTACCATTCACAGTAAAAACAATGAAATTACGCAATATATTCATAGCGGGAATGTCGGCAGTGGCTCTTGTGGGCTGTTCTGACTATCTCGAGGTGGACGCGCCCTCCAAGAACCAGCCTCAGGACGTCTTCACCGATGCTCGCGCAATGGAGCGCGCTCTTAACGGAGTGTATGCATCCATGCTGTCAAACAATACGTTTGGCGACAAGCTAATCAGCACATTCTGCCGTAACAGTGACGTGGACTTCGTGTCCAACTCAAGCCAGTACACCACCACCAATAAGTACTGCCGTTTTGACTGCGACCCCTCGGGTGGCGACCTCAAGAACACATGGGCAGACCTCTACCATGCCATCGAGGTGTGCAACCTCTTCATCGAGGGTGCGGAAGGTTCGCCTTCTTACGACCCCGAGAAGCCCGATGCCGACATCGTGCAGATGATTGGTGAGGCCAAGGTGGCTCGCGCAATGTTCTACCACGAACTCATCTGGATGTTCGGTGACGTGCCCTTCTCCTTCAACTCATCACAGACCACCACTACAATGGTATATCCTGTGACTGACCGTATCCAGATTCTCGACCTCCTTATCAAGGACATCGCCGAGGTTGCTGACGACATGAAGGACCCCGGCCAGCTCAGCGAAGGCGTACAGCGCATTTCGCGTCAGGCCGCATGGGCAATGATTGCCCGTCTCGCCATGACCGCCGGCGGCTGGTATCTCGCCCCCGACGGCGACACCTACGGCAAGATGGTGCGCACTCCCAACTATCTCGAGTACTACACCATCGCCCGTGACTATGCCAAGAAGGTTAAGGATGCCGGCATCCACTCACTCACCAACGAGTATTATCAGGTGTTCCTCTACGAGTGCAACAGCCAGGTTATCAACAACGATGACCCCATCTTCGAGATACCTTTCGGCAAGGAGTCGACCGGCAACATCGGTTACATCCACGGCCCGAAGATGGACCAGTACGAAGGCATCACTCCCCACCCCTACGGCAAGGCTTCATCCGCAGCCAAGCTCAACGCTCTCTATCGTTTCCAGTTTGACAAGGATGACGAGCGTCGCGACTATGTAAACCAGCTCTTCCGCTACACCGCCGAAGGCTCGGAATACACCGTGCGCATGGAGAACTCCTACACCATCCAGAACGGTAAGTGGTCAAAACTTTGGGTGACCGGCGGTCTCGGTGACGCTACCGAGGGCAACACCGGCATCAACTACCCCTACCTCCGCTATGCCGACGTGCTCCTCATGCTCGCCGAGGCTGAGAACGAGCTTAACCAGGGCCCCACTCCTCTTGCTGTTGAGTGCGTGCAGGCAGTGCGTTCACGCGCATTCCGCGGCGAACATGCCGACAAGGCTGTGGTTACCGCCTCAGGATATGACGATTTCAAGAAGGCTGTGCTTGACGAGCGTAAGTTTGAGTTCGCAGGCGAGAACATGCGTTGGCGCGACCTCGTGCGCAACAACATGTACAGCGTAGAGCTTTACTGGACATTCTTCCGTTACCTCGCAGTAGCAGAGGATGCCGGCGGTTCTTCAACCTACACCGACCTTGTATCAGAGCATGATTTCGGCGTAAGCGGTGGCTACGACAAGCTCCCCTACACCGTGGCTACCGTCAGGACATATCCCAACCAGGACCCCAATGCTCCTGTTGACCCTGACACCAAGCAGAAGGTTAAGAAGCCCCTTATGACCGAGCGTCAGTTCCCGAACTCAAGCATGCAGATTTGCTTCATGCTCAATCCGTATGAGAAGCTCGGCAGTACCGAAATGGCCACAGCCAAGAACAACTACAAGGACATCCCCTCATCAAAATGGGAGAACGAGGACCTCTTCTCATGGTGGAACGATGATGCCCAGGAGCCTAAGGACGAAATCCGTTATTCACTTCTCGGTTTCATCCAGTACAGCCCCGCCGGCTCAATCAATCTCATGAAGGACGGCCAGGCCACATTCTGCCCCGACCCCAGCGAGAACCCCACCGTTGACCAGCTCCCCGTTGTCCGTTACATCCTCCCCTATCCCGCAGCAGAGATTGCGCGTTCGCAGGGCAAGTATGTCAACAAGTACGGCTACTCACAACAGTAATATAACCTTATATTTATCAATTCGACACAATGAAAAAAGTTTTATATTTCCTTGCTGCATTGATAGCCTTCTCGGTAACCTCGTGTAAGGATGACGATGTTGTGTTCAGCAATGTCGACGACCTTGACCGTCTGCCGCGACCGATGTTCCGCAAGAAACACAATACTAACGAAAGCGAAGAGTCTGACCAGTTCGCTTCAAAGGTAATCAGCGGCACTTACAACGCCATCCAGCTCCACTGGTACGGTGTTGAAGGTGCAGCCGGCTATGAGCTCCTCTACCGTCTCGGTGTAGGCTCAGGCGGTACAGGCGTAGGTGACGACCCCGGACGTTATGACTCATGGGATCCCGAGCTCAATCCCGAGGTAAAGCGCGTGGAGCTTACCGCCGACCAGCTCTCCTATAAGCTTTACAATCTTGAGTACTCTAAAGTCTACAGCTTCGCCATCCGTGCGCTCCACCCCACCGACCCCGCCAAGAATTCACTCTGGTATGGTCTCGGAGGTGGTCAGGAATGGGAGGATTACATGCAGATTGAGACCAAGGCTCGTTATGCCACTCCCAGTGTAATCGAGATGCGCGAGAAGGACTATGACGGTTTCAAGATTCTCCTCAATCTTAACTGGGACCGCTCGAAGTATGCACAGCAGGATGCCGATACCATCGAGAGCCGATTCCGCATCAAGGATGGCAAGCTCGCCGCGACGCATCTTATCGTCACTCCTTCGAGTGCCAATCCTGATGCTGTTGTTCCTGCAGAGTTTGTAAAGTACCAGATTACCGACAAGGACCTCGAAAATGGCTATGTCAAGGTGACCGGCCTCACCAGCAGCTCGCTTTACTCAGTCGTACTCTATGATGAGAACAACGCAGCCGCAGTATTTGACAGTGATAAATATTATTTGGCTCGCAACTACCGTACCAAGGGTGACCCGGGTGCTCCCATCAAGTTCCTCCACAAGGTTACTTCAGAGGTCTACACCGACCCTGACTCAATCTGGAACGTAGGTGAGCATAAGTATCAGGCATGCCGTCTCGACACACTTATCGAGAACTTCAACGGCGACGCTAACCTCGCCGAGGGTCAGGTGTTCCTCCTCGAGGGTGGCAAGGCCTACTACATCCGCACCAACCAGTCAATCAACAAGGGCTTCACCTTGAAGACCGACCCAGCCGACATTCTCGCCGGTAAGGGACGCGCCAAGGTTTACCTCGGCGGTATCGCCCGTAAGGGTGACGCTACCCAGTGCTGCAACTGGAACCTCGGCAAGCAGCCAGGCCCCACCGACCTCGATGCCCCGATGGCTATTGAGAAGGTTATCTTCCAGGATATCGACTTCGAAGTACCTGAGGCTATCAACTATGGCGGCCAGCAGGCAGGTCAGGGAGGCGTATCAGGCAACTATTTCGCCAACATGTACTCCAAGGGCCTCGGTGTTGAATTCGAGTCATTCGAGCTCCGCAACTGTACATTCCAGGGCATGGTACGTGGATTCTTCCGTATCCAGGGTCCCAACAAGAAGGTATTCGAAAAGCTCATCTTCGACAACTGCGTATTCTTCAACCAGGGTTACTATGACAACAACGGTTCAGGCTATGCCTGGGTTGCCGGTGCAGGTAACAACGTTGAGGACAACGTCTTCAAGGGCTTTGAGATGACCAACTGTACTATCTATGACTCACCCCGTCGCTCTATCGTATTTGACAACGGTAAGGACGTGGCTTGGAAGGAAGACGTAAAGTGGAACGTGAAGATTGAGAACAATACTTTCATCAACTTCTCTACTCGCTCCAACGGCCGTTACATCTTCGATATGAAGTTTGTGCCCGGTGGCTCACAGTTCAGCTTCAAGCGCAACCTTATCGTGCTCGCAAAAGCCGACAATGACAAGCGTAACATGAACATGAGCGGCTGTCTCATCCAGAATGTCAACGGCTCAGGTAAAATCTTCATCGACGTCTGCGACAACTATTCAGCAGGCTGCACCGACGCACACCTCGAGGAAGACGGCATCTTCTCAAGCGCGAAGTTCACCGCCAACTCCAAGTCGTTCGGTACATTCTGGGGCGATGAAAAGAGCTTTGCTCCCGGCCTCACCCTCAACGACCTCGCTATCCACGTGGGCAACACTCCGCTCAAGGCTACC
This sequence comes from uncultured Duncaniella sp., assembly GCA_910584825.1. GTDB lineage: Bacteria > Bacteroidota > Bacteroidia > Bacteroidales > Muribaculaceae > Duncaniella. The sequence continues at coordinate 43,087 of CAJUCI010000013.1, forward strand.
GAGCTCTTCAATGACCCCAACCCCCGTCACCACATGCCTGAGGCTTCAGACCACCATCCCGACAACCACTCGATTGACCCGAGCGAAATCTGGACCCGTCTGCAGTACAAGAACGACCTCAAGGTGACAACCCACGAGATTTACACCAAGAACATCGGTGACCAGCGTTGGAAGACAGCTGACCCGAAGTGGTTCTATCCCGCAGGTGCACCCGTCCCCACTCCCGAGGAGCCCGCAACTCCCGCAGAGTAATCGACGGACACTCCCAACCTCTGACTGATTCGTAAGAACATCAGATAACCCATCCCCCTCGCCCCCACAGCGGCGAGGGGGATTTTTTGTATCTTTATATAGGCGAGGGGGATTTTTTGCATACATATATAAATGATGCCAAACTCCGTAAATGATGCTAAACTCCATCTAAATCTCCTTAAAAATCAGCGTCAGATTTGTTCGCTTCATTTTAATTTCATATTTTTGCACCGATGCAACCTTCGCTCTACATAATAGCCGGATGCAACGGTGCCGGTAAGTCGACTGCGTCATACACGCTCCTGCCCGATATGCTCGACTGCAAGGAGTATGTCAACGCCGACGAGATAGCCCGTGGCCTCTCTCCGTTCAACCCCTCGGAGATGGCTATACTTGCGGGCAAACTGATGCTGCGCCGCATCGAGGACCTGATGTGCAACATGGCATCATTCGCCATCGAGACGACGCTTGCCACCAAGAGCTATGCCACGCTGACCAACAAGGCCAAGAAGCTCGGCTACAAGGTGAACCTCATGTTCATATGGCTGTCGTCGGTCCAGCAGGCCAAGGACCGCGTGGCCCACAGGGTGAGCGAAGGGGGCCACAACATCGAGCCTGACGTGATAGAACGCCGATACTACGCCGGGCTCCACAATCTCCGTTCACTATACATGCCCATCGTTGACACATGGGTGATTGTAGACAATACACGCGGCGACAATCAGATAGTCGCGACCAACAACACAGTGTTTGACCAGGAAAAATTATCAAGAATATTATCCGAATGAGCGATAAAGAGTATTTTGAAAGAGTCAGGATCGGACTTGAGCTGAGTGTGGAGCGCACACTCAAACGCAAGGCGGCCCTGGGCGAATACGTGGTGTATGCCCATCCCGACGGCACCCCCTACACCATGCCGGCCACCGAGGCCCTTGCCCAATATCTCGAGGGGCGAAAATAGTACCTACCGCACACACCCACCTCTCCCTCCCCGCCAACCGTCATACATCAACCATAAATCAATACATCCGTCCATGAAAAAAATGCTAACGTTTGCCGCAGGGCTTCTGCTGGCGGCGAGTGCGGCGGCGATTACGCCCGACAAGGCGTGGAACGAGCTGTACCCGCAGATTGAGAAGTCAATCGAGCAACCTACATTCCGTGCGAAGGACTACAAAATCTTCGACTACGGCAAAAAATCAAAGACAAAGGGGTTTCTCTACACCGAGCTTATAAATAAGGTGATAGACGTGTGCTCGCGCGAGGGAGGCGGCCGTGTGGTCATCCCCAAAGGCACATGGCTCACAGGCCCCATCACCATCAAGGATAACGTGAACCTCCATCTCGAGGAGGGCGCGACACTGCTCTTCACAGCTGACACCACACAGTATCCCGTGGTGCGCACCCGCTGGGAGGGCATGGACTGCTACAACTACCAGCCTATGGTCTATGCCATCGGCGCAAAGAACATAGCCCTCACAGGCAAGGGCACCGTTGACGGTGCCGCCGACAACTCCACATGGTGGGGCATGAGCGCGAAACGCGGCCATGACTACACCGGCGAGGGCACCATCGCCACCCAGAAGATAGGCCGTCCGCTGCTCCAGGAATGGAACGAGAACGCCGTGCCCGTCGAGAAGCGTCAGATGGGCCCCGGCTACGGCATGCGTCCCCAGCTGGTCAACTTCGTCGACTGCAAGAACGTGCTCATCGAGGATGTGACGCTCCTGCGCTCACCCTTCTGGGTAATCCACCCCCTCTTCTGCGAGAACCTGACCGTGCGCGGCGTTCACATCCAGAACGAGGGACCCAACGGCGACGGATGCGACCCCGAGTCGTGCAAGAACGTGCTCATCGAGGACTGCTTCTTTGACACCGGCGACGACTGCATTGCCATCAAGAGCGGCCGCAACCGCGACGGCATCACCGCCGCCCGCCCCACCGAGAACGTTATCGTGCGCAACTGCCGCATGAAGAACGGTCACGGCGGCATCGTGGTAGGCTCGGAAATCTCAGGCGGCTTCACCAACCTCTTCGCTGAGAACTGCGTGATGGACTCGCCCGACCTCGACCGCGTGGTGCGCATCAAGACCAACTCATGCCGCAGCGGCGTAATCGAGAACATCTTCTGCCGCAACATCGAGGTGGGCCAGTGCAACGAGGCCGTGCTCAAAATCAATCTGCTCTATGAGCGCAAGGAGGCATGCGACCACAGCTATCCCCCTGTCGTTCAGGACGTATATCTCGAGAACATCTCATGTAAGGAGAGTCAGTATGGCATCGTAATCGAAGGCTTCGAGGACCTCTGCAACGTACGTGACATCGAGGTCAAGGACTGCAAATGGGACGGTGTGAAGAAGGGCGGCAACTCAATCAGCGGCCTCACCAAGAACGTGCGCATAGCCAACACCTATATTAATGGCAAACTCGTCGAGGAGAACGCCCCCCTCTCGCAGGTGATGACCCTCTCGGAGATGAAGCGCAACCCCGAGAGCTGGCAGCTCGACTTCAGCAAGAGACCCAAATGGACATACTCAATCGGCACCGAGCTTGACGCCATGCTCGCCGTGGCCGACCGTTACGGCGACGACCGCATCGCATCATACGTCATCAGCTATGTCGACACCCTCGTCAATCAGGACGGCACCATCACCGGCTACAAGATTGACCACTATAACCTCGACCAGGTAAAGGACGGAACACTCCTGCTCCAGGCCTATGACCGCACCGGCGAGGAGCGTTACCTCAAGGCCGCCCACACCCTCTGGGAGCAGCTCAAGGGTCAGCCCCGCACCGCCGACGGCGGCTACTGGCACAAGAAAATTTATCCCCATCAGATGTGGCTCGACGGCCTGTTCATGGCCGAGCCGTTCAGCGCGAAGTATGCCAACCGCTTCCTCACCGGCAAGGACAAAGAGGAGGCATGGAACCATATAGCCGACCAGTTTATCGTCGTGGCCAAACACACCTACGACCCCAAGACCGGCCTCTACCGCCACGCTTGGGACGAGAGCAAGGAGCAGCGTTGGGCCGACAAGGAGACCGGCCAGGCTCCCCACGCATGGGCACGCGCAATGGGATGGACATTCATGGCCCTTCTCGACGTGCTCGAGGAGATGCCCCAGGACCACCCCAAGCGTCCCGAACTCGTCAAGATATTCCGCTCGTTTGCCGACGGCATCGTCAACGCCCAGGACACCAAGAGCGGATGCTGGTATCAGGTGCTCGACCAGCCCGGCCGCGAGGGCAACTATCTGGAGGGCACAGCCACAGCCATGTATGTCTACGCGCTGCTGCGCGGTGTGCGCATGGGCATCATCGATGACTCATATCTCAACGCCGCCCTCACCGGATGGAACGGCATGCAGAAACACCTCGTGCGCAAGGACAAGGACGGCACCATCTCGCTCACCAACTGCTGTGCCGTAGCCGGCCTCGGCGGTGAGAAGAACTATCGCGACGGCTCGTTCGAGTACTACATCTCCGAGCCTATCCGCGACAACGACGCCAAGGGTGTAGGCCCCTTCATCAACGCCTGCCTCGAGATGGAGCGCATGTAACCGCCCCGACTCACCGAAACACAGCCGGACTGCTCAGACCGTCGCCCGCATCGCGACGGACTGAACAGTCCGGCTCGTTTTATGCAAATTAACCAAAATTCATAATTGCGCGTTAAAAAAAGTCAGCCTTTGGGTGATATATCATAGAAAATTTCGTAATTTTGGGACGAATTTTATACTCACGTGAAGTGCACACGCCTCACGATACCATCTAAAACCTTAAAACTACATATGATGAAAATGACTTACCGCACCGCGCTGCTCAGTCTCGCGCTGGCAGGTGCAGCAAACATGCCGGCTGGAGCCTACGTGTCAGAAGTATGGTGTCCCGACCAAGGTAACGGCAAGTATATCAACCCCGTAATCGACGCTGACTACTCCGACCCCGACGTTGTGCGCGTGGGCGATGATTACTATATGACAGCCTCGAGCTTCTCTGACATCCCCGGTCTGCCCATCCTTCATTCCAAGGACCTCGTCAACTGGACCATCATAGGCCATGCCATAGCCGAAATGCCCGACTATGCCAAGTTTGCCACCCCCAACCACGGCAACGCCGTCTGGGCCCCCGCCATCCGTTATCACAACGGCGAGTTCTATATCTACTACGGCGACCCCGACCTGGGCATCTTCATGACCAAGACCAAGAACCCCGCCGGACCGTGGGAACCCCTCGTGCACGTGCACAAGGCCAAGGGCATCATCGACACCTGCCCCTACTGGGACGAGGACGGCAAGGCCTACCTGGCCCACGGATACGCAGGCAGCCGTGCCGGAGTCAAGAGCATCATCGGCATGATAGAGATGACACCCGACGGCAAGTCGACCATCGGACAGGACCGCATCATCTATGACGGACACCTCGAGAACGAGACCATCGAGGGCGCAAAGATGTACAAGCGCGGCGACTGGTATTACATCTTCTCACCCGCCGGAGGCGTTGCCACAGGCTGGCAGGAAGTGCTCCGCTCTAAGAACCCCTGGGGTCCCTACGAGGTGCGCAACGTCATGGAGCAGGGCGACACCGACATCAACGGCCCCCATCAGGGCGCGTGGATTGACACCCCCGACGGCAAGGAGGACTGGTTTATCCACTTCCAGGACAAAGGCCCCTACGGGCGCGTAGTCAACCTCGAGCCTATGGTATGGCTTGGGAACGGCTGGCCCGTAATCGGCGTAGACCCCGACGGCGACGAGCGCGGCATCCCCGTGCGCACCTACAAGAAACCCAACGTAGGCAAGACATACCCCAAAGAGACACCCCAGGAGAGCGACGAGTTTGACTCGATAGAGCTTGGCAAGCAGTGGCAGTGGAAGGACAACCCCAGCGCGCTGTGGTATTACTGCGACGCAGCCGCCTCCAAGCTCCGCCTCTTCTCCAATCAGCAGCCCGAGGGCAAGACCCTCTATGACCTCCCCAACCTGCTGCTTCAGAAATATCCCGCACGCAACTTCACAGCCACTGCCAAGGTGCAGTTCTTCCCCCGCAAGAAGAACGGCAAGCTGATGGCAGGCGAGCGTGCCGGCATCGTGGCCATGGGCTACAACTTCGGCGCACTCGCGCTCGAGAGCCGCGAGGACGGCATCTATCTCGTCCAGACCGACTGCTACAAGGCCAACAAGGGTGGCAAGGAGACCGAGGTCGAGGCCATCAAGCTCACCGATGGCGACAAGGAGATGTATCTGCGCATGCGCGTGGACTACACCGGCGTCAAGAACCCCACACAGAAGCCCGACTATAAGGCCGAGGCCACATTCTTCTACAGCCTCGACGGCAAGAAATACACCAAAATCGGCCGTCCCGTCAAGGTTGACGTAGGCCACTGGATTGGCTCGAAGTTCGGCCTCTTCTGCTCACGTGACTGGCACAGCAACGACAGCGGCTGGCTTGACATCGACTGGTTCCGCGTAACTAAGAAATAAACCCTCTGACCCAACCTTTTATCACATACACGACACATACCATGAGAATCAAACTGACAGCATTGCTCGCCGCTATCATCATGGGCTGCCTCGCAGGGCACGCCGCCGATGACAAGTGGAAACACGACATCTATGTGGCCCAGGACGGTTCGGGCGACTATAAGACAGTCACCGAAGCCCTTGACGGCATCCGTGCCTATATGGACTACGTAGTCACCGTCCATATCGCCGACGGTGTGTACAAGGAGAAAATCGTAATCCCCGCGTGGCTGAAAAACGTAGTCTTCGAAGGCCAGAGCGCGGAGGGCACGGTCATAACCTTTGACCACCATGCCAATATCGACAATATGGGCACGTTCCGCTCCTACACGGTCAAGGTCGATGCCTCTGACATCATATTCCGCAACCTCACCATCGAGAACAACGCTCCCCAGCTCGGCCAGGCCGTCGCACTCCACACCGAGGGCGACCGTCTCCACTTCATCAACTGCCGTCTGCTCGGCAATCAGGACACCCTCTTCACCGGCGGCAAGAACACCCGCCTGATGTTTGAGGACTGCTACATCGAAGGCACCACCGACTTCATCTTCGGCTCGGCCACAGCCTACTTCAAGGAGTGCACCATCCACTCCAAGCGCAACAGCTACGTCACCGCCGCCTCCACCCCCGAGGATGTGAAGATTGGCTACGTCTTTGACCGCTGCAAGCTCACCGCCGCCCCCGATGTGACCAAGGTGTATCTCGGCCGTCCCTGGCGTCCGTATGCCCACACCATGTTCATCAACTGCGAGCTCGGCTCGCACATCCTCCCCGCAGGATGGCACAACTGGAACAACGCCGCCAACGAGGCTACCGCACGCTATGGCGAGTATGGCTCGACAGGCCCCGGCGCATCGGCCGACGGACGTGTGGCATGGGCCAGCAACCCCTCTGACGAGGAGGTAAAGGCTCTTCTCGACATCGAGAACGTGTTCACCCAGACCACCTCATGGCAGCCTACCGACTGCTACGAGAAGCCGCAACGGTTCACACAGCCCCGAGCAAAGAAAAAATAACCCCTCAAAATAATCATCAGAAAACATAATTAATCTATACCAATACAAATGAAAGCTTTAAACAAATTGACAGCACCCAAGGCTGTCGCCCCCGAAAGAATCATACAGTTTGGCGAAGGCAACTTCCTCCGCGCATTCGTTGACTGGATTATCAAGAACATGAACGACAAGACCGACTTCAACTCGTCGGTAGTCGTAGTGCAGGGCACACCCGACGCATTCGTAATGCAGCTCCTCGAAGGTCAGGACTGCCTCTATCATGTCAACCTTCAGGGACGTCTCGACGGTGAGGTTGTCAATTCTTTCACCCGCGTCGACGTCATCAGCCGCGGCATCAGCCCCTTCACCCAGACCGATGCCTTCCTCGCCCTCGCCGACCAGCCCGAGATGCGTTTCGTCATCTCCAACACCACCGAGGCCGGCATCGCATATGACGACACCTGCAAGCTCGCTGACCGTCCCGCCGCTTCATATCCCGGCAAGCTCACCCAGCTCCTCTATCGCCGCTACAAGACATTCAACGGCGCACCCGACAAGGGCTTCATCATCATGCCCTGCGAGCTGATTTTTGAGAACGGCCACCACCTCAAGGACATCATCAACAAGTATATCGAACTTTGGAAAGAGGACCTCGCAGCCGACTACGAGGGCTTCAAGGCATGGTTCAACACCTACTGCTACGTATGCGCCACCCTCGTTGACCGCATCGTGCCCGGATTCCCCCGTAAGGAGATTGCCCAGATTCAGGAGAAGCTCGGCTACAAGGACAACATCGTGGTACAGGGCGAGGCATTCCACCTCTGGGTTATCGAGCGCGCATCTAACATGACCCTCGAGCAGCTCCGCGCCGAGTTCCCCGCCGAGAAGGCCGGACTCCAAGTGCTCATCACCGACTCCGAGGCTCCCTACCACGAGCGCAAGGTGACTCTGCTCAACGGCCCGCACACCGTGCTCTCACCCGTGGCCTACCTCAGCGGTGTCAACATCGTTCGCGACGCCTGCAACCACCCCGTAATCGGCAAGTACATCCACAAGGTGCAGTTTGACGAGCTTATGCAGACCCTCAACCTCCCGATGGACGAGCTGCAGAAGTTCGGTGCCGACGTGCTCGAGCGTTTCAACAACCCCTACGTCGACCACCAGGTTACCTCAATCATGCTCAACTCGTTCCCCAAGTTCCAGACTCGCGACCTTCCCGGCCTCAAGGTTTACCTCGAGCGCAAGGGCGAGCTTCCCAAGGGTCTCGTGCTCGGTCTCGCAGCCCTCATCACCTACTACAAGGGCGGCAAGCGTGAGGATGGCGCAGAAATCAAGCCTCAGGACGACCAGAAGATTATGGACCTCCTCACAGAGCTTTGGGCTACCGGCGACACCCGCAAGGTGGCCGAGGGCGTACTCGCTGCCAAGGACCTCATCTGGGGCGAGCACGGCGACCTCAACACCATCCCCGGCCTCACCGACCTCGTGGTTGAATACCTCGACAAGATTCAGGCCAAGGGCATGCTCGAGACTGTTAAGGAAATCATCTAATTCAATTAGTAATTATTAATTAGTAATTAGCAATTGACCTGTCAGCATTTACATTAATTGCTAATTACTAATTAATAATTGCTAATTAAACCAAGACTTAGCGTGAAGGACTTTCTTAAGATTAACCCTGCCGATAACGTAGCCGTTGCCATCAATCCCCTCGCCGAGGGTACGGTGGTCAACGTCGAAGGGGTCGGCGACGTCACCCTCGTCAGCGACATCCCCGCCGGGCACAAGTTTGCCCTGCGCGACATCGCCGAGGGTGAGAACATCATAAAATACGGATTCCCCATCGGCCACGCGCGTCACGCCGTAGCCAAGGGTCACTTCCTCGACCACAACGACATCAAGACCAATCTTGAGGGCCAGCTCGACTACAGCGACATCGCCATCAAGAACCACAACTGCCCCGCACCCGGCTCGGCACTCAAGGGAGCCGAGGCCACATTCCGCGGCTACGTGCGTCCCGACGGCCAGGTAGGCATCCGCAACGAGCTTTGGGTCATCCCCACAGTGGGATGCGTCAACGGCATCGTCAAGCAGATTGTCGACCGCGTGAACGCCGAGACCCGCGCCGAGGGTGTGGACGGCATCTTCGGATTCCCCCACAACTATGGCTGCTCGCAGCTTGGCGACGACCACGAGAACACCAAGAAGATACTCCGCGACATGGTGCATCACCCCAATGCCGGCGGCATCCTCGTGGTGGGTCTCGGATGCGAGAACAACCAGCCCAAGGTGTTTGAGGAGTTCTGCGGCGACTATGACCGCGACCGTGTCAAGTTCATGGTGTGCCAGGAAGTAGAGGGCGACGAAGTGGAGACCGGCGTGCGCATGCTCACCGCGCTCTACGAGCAGGCCCGCAAATGCGAGCGCACCGAAGTGCCCGCATCCAAGCTGCGCATCGGACTCAAGTGCGGCGGCTCGGACGGCTTCTCAGGCATCACAGCCAACCCGCTTCTGGGCGAGTTCTCCGACTGGCTCTGCGACGTGGAGGGTGGCACCACAGTGCTCACCGAAGTGCCCGAGATGTTTGGCGCGGAGACCATACTCATGGAGCGTTGCGCCAATGACGAGCTGCTCGGCCAGACCGTATCGCTCATCAACAACTTCAAGCAGTACTTCCTGAGCCACGGCGAGCCTGTTGGCGAGAACCCCTCGCCCGGCAACAAGGCCGGCGGCATCTCCACACTCGAGGAGAAGGCCCTCGGCTGCACCCAAAAGTCAGGCAAAAGCCCTGTGTTCGGCGTCATGGAGTACGGCGAGCGCATCCGCGAGCATGGCCTCAACCTGCTCTCGGCCCCCGGCAACGACCTCGTGGCCTCGACAGCCCTCGCCGCCGCCGGATGCCAGATGGTGCTCTTCACCACCGGACGCGGCACCCCCTTCGGCACATTCGTACCCACAATGAAGGTATCGACCAACTCGGGCCTGGCCAAGCGCAAGCCCACCTGGATTGACTTCAACGCCGGACGCCTCGTCGAGGACCAGTCGATGGAGCAGGTGCTCAAGGAGTTTATCGACTATGTGCTCCGCGTAGCCAACGGCGAACAGGTCAACTCCGAAAAGGCCGGCATCCACGAAATCGCCATCTTCAAGAACGGCGTGACACTCTAACACCAATCATTAATCCCAAACAACCATTTCATTCCGCATATGAAACCTTTCATGGACGAAAACTTCCTGCTGCAGACCGAGACTGCGCAGAAACTATATCATGAGCATGCAGCCAAGATGCCCATCATCGACTATCACTGCCACCTCATCCCCAAGATGGTAGCCGATGACCACCGCTTCAAGTCAATCACCGAGATATGGCTGGGCGGCGACCACTACAAGTGGCGCGCTATGCGCTCAAACGGCGTGGAGGAGCGTTTCTGCACCGGCACCGACACCACCGACTGGGAGAAGTTCCAGAAGTGGGCCGAGACCGTACCCTACACCTTCCGCAACCCCCTCTACCACTGGACACACCTCGAGCTGAAGACAGCCTTCGGCATCGACAAGCTGCTCAACCCCGAGACCGCACGCGAAATCTTTGACGCCTGCAACGACAAGCTGCTCAACGACCCCGACATGACCGCACGCGGCCTCATGCGCCGTTACAACGTCGAGACCGTCTGCACCACCGACGACCCCGTCGACACTCTCGAATATCACAAGGCCGTGCGCGACAGCGGCTTTGAAATCAAGATGCTCCCCACCTGGCGTCCCGACAAGGCTATGGCCGTAGAGGTGCCCGCCGAGTTCCGCGCCTATGTCGAGAAGCTCGCCGAAATGTCAGGCGTAGCCATCAACAAGTTCCAGGACATGGTCGACGCCCTCCAGAAGCGTCACGACTTCTTCGAGGAGATGGGCTGCCGCCTCTCTGACCACGGCATCGAGGAGTTCTACGCAGCCGACTACACCGACGCCGAAATCGAGGCTATCTTCAACAAGGTGTATGGCGGCAAGGAGCTTACAGCTGAGGAAATCAACAAGTTCAAGAGCGCGATGATGATTGTGTTCGGCGAGATGGACTACGAGTCAGGCTGGACACAGCAGTTCCACTACGGAGCCATCCGCAACAACAATACCAAGATGTTCAAGCTCCTCGGCCCCGACACCGGCTTCGACTCCATCGGCGAGTTCACCACAGCCAAGTCATGCGCCAAGTATCTTGACAAGCTCAACACCCGCGGCAAGCTCGCCAAGACCATCCTCTACAACCTCAACCCCAGTGCCAACGAAGTCATCGCCACAATGCTCGGCAACTTCCAGGACGGCTCGGTGGCCGGCAAGATTCAGTTCGGCTCAGGCTGGTGGTTCCTTGACCAGAAGGACGGCATGCAGAAGCAGATGAACGCCCTCTCTCTCCTGGGTCTGCTCAGCCGCTTCGTGGGCATGCTCACCGACTCACGCTCGTTCCTCTCCTACCCGCGTCACGAGTATTTCCGCCGCACGCTCTGCAACCTCGTCGGCAACGACATCGAGAACGGCGAAATCCCCTACACCGGCTACGAGGAGAAGCGCGTCAACCAGATGATTGAGGACATCTGCTACAACAACGCCAAGAACTACTTTAAATTCTAACACATGGCAGCAGCAACCTCCCCCCTTGCAGCCGCGAATCAGAAGATGACCAACTTCCGCTGGACCATCTGCGCCCTGCTCTTCCTCGCCACGACCGTCAACTACATGGACCGCCAGGTGCTTTCGCTCACCTGGAAAGAGTTCATCGCCCCTGAATTCCACTGGACCGACTCCAACTACGGTCTCATCACCGCAGTCTTCTCCATCGTCTATGCCGTGGCCAACCTCCTGGCCGGCCGCTTCATTGACTGGATGGGCACCAAGCGTGGCTATCTCTGGGCCATCGGCGTATGGTCAGCCGGCGCGTGCCTCCACGCCGCTTGCGGCATGGCCACCGAGGCCACTCTCGGCCTCCACGACGCCGCAGGCCTCGTCAAGGCCACAGGCGACCTGGCCATGACCATAGCCACCGTCTCGGTCTACTTCTTCCTTGCAGCCCGCACCATCCTTGCGCTCGGCGAGGCCGGCAACTTCCCCGCCGCCATCAAGGTGACCGCCGAATACTTCCCCAAGCGTGACCGCGCTTATGCCACCTCAATCTTCAACGCCGGCTCGGCCGTGGGCGCGCTCATCGCACCGTTCTCCATCGGCCCGCTCGCCAAGTTCTTCCAGAGCATCGGCTGGGGCAACGGCTGGGAGATGGCATTCATCGTCATCGGTGCCCTCGGCTTCATCTGGATGGGCTTCTGGGTGATGCTCTACAAGAAACCCGCCGAGAATCCCCACGTCAACGCCGCCGAGCTCGCCTACATCGAGCAGGACAACGACACCCCCGACGAGTCAGCCAAGGAGAAGGCACAGGTTGAGGACAGCGAGACTGCCACCATCCCCTTCTTCAAGTGCTTCAAGTACCCGCAGACATGGGCAGTATTCTTCGGCAAGTTCCTCACCGACGGTGTGTGGTGGTTCTTCCTCTTCTGGACCCCCGCCTACATCACCGACGTGTTCAAACTGTCCACCTCATCGGGCGAAGGCATGCTGATGATATTCGTGCTTTACCTCATCACCATGCTCTCAATCTACGGCGGCAAGCTGCCCACAATCTTCATTGACCGAGCAGCCCGCCTCGGCAAGAACATCGACCCCTATGCAGCACGCATGCGCGCCATGCTCATCTTCGCTGTGTTCCCCCTGCTCGCGCTTCTGGCCCAGCCCCTCAGCTCGGTATCGCCCTGGCTCCCCATCATCATCATCGGTATCGCAGGTGCAGCCCACCAGTCATGGTCGGCCAACATCTACTCGGTTGTTGGTGACATGTTCCCCAAATCCACCATCGCCACCATCATCGGTATCGGCGGTATGGCCGGCGGCCTCGGCTCGTTCCTCATCAACTACTGCTCGGGCATACTCTTTGACTACTCAGCCCAGACCAACATGTCGTTCATGAGCTTCGAAGGCAAGCCCGCAGGCTACTTCATCGTGTTCTGCGTGTGCGGTGTGGCCTATCTCGTAGGCTGGCTCATCATGAAGTCACTCGTGCCCCGCTACAAGCAGGTCATCCCCTGATGACATGATTTAACGCTTCACCTATATAAATCGGCCATAAAAAATTCATGATTTTTATGGCCGATTTAAAGGAAAAGCATTAAATTTGCAGAACATTTCAACAATAACGAAGTTTTTTATCCAACAATTTAATCCGACTAAACAATGGCTTACGTAATCACCGACACCTGCATCTCATGCGGCGCATGTGCAGCTGTTTGCCCCACCGAGTCAATCTCAGAGGGTGCCGAGCACTATGAAATCAACCCCGACACCTGCATCGACTGCGGTGCATGCGAGGCTGAGTGCCCCACAGGCTCAATCCACCCCGGAGAATAATCTGCTTCGACTCACGAAGAGATAATCCCAAGAATCAACGCTCTCGCGGCCCTCAGGCCGCGGGAGCGTTTTTTTGCGCCCCGCAGAGCTGCGACACACCACCGTAAAATTTATTGCCGAACCATAATAAAAATAATGTCATGTTTTTGTCGGTTTTATGCTCTTTTTCACGCTTTGCGCTAAGGAAACTCGCCGAAGTCACACCAAACCGCCGACCAAATAATCAAATTGTTAAAACCAAGAAAAACACCGACTTAAACTTATGTTTCATAACACATTTTTTCTCTTGACTTTTTAGAAAATCTATTGCTACATTTGCACAGGTCATCATGACCACACCAAAAATTTACAAACCAAATACCCAACCAATAATCAACCATTAAAAACTTAAGCCATGGATATTAACAATATTCTGAGTGGGCTTGAAGCCAAGCACCCCGGCGAAAAGGAGTACCTTCAGGCTGTGAAGGAAGTTCTCATCTGCGTAGAGGACGTCTACAACCAGCATCCTGAATTTGAAAAAGCTAAAATCATCGAGCGCATGGTCGAGCCTGACCGCATCGTCACATTCCGCGTAACGTGGGTTGACGACCGCGGCGAGGTGCAGAACAACATCGGCTATCGCGTACAGTTCAACAACGCCATCGGCCCGTACAAGGGCGGCATACGTTTCCACGCATCAGTCAACCTCTCAATCCTCAAGTTCCTCGGTTTCGAGCAGACCTTCAAGAACGCCCTCACCACTCTCCCTATGGGCGGCGCAAAGGGCGGCAGCGACTTCTCGCCCCGCGGCAAGAGCGAGGCTGAAATCATGCGCTTCTGCCAGGCCTTCATCCTCGGCCTCTGGAAGAACCTCGGTCCTGACCGCGACGTGCCCGCAGGCGATATCGGCGTAGGCGGCCGCGAGGTAGGCTTCATGTACGGCATGTACAAGAAGCTCGTCAACGAGTGCACCGGCACATTCACCGGCAAGGGCCTCGACTTCGGCGGCTCACGCATCCGTCCCGAGGCCACAGGCTTCGGCGCGCTCTACTTTGTGCAGAACATGCTCGCCAAGAAGAACGACACCCTCGAGGGCAAGACCATCGCCATCTCGGGCTTCGGCAACGTGGCATGGGGCGCAGCCCTCAAGGCCACACAGCTCGGCGGCAAGGTGGTCACCATCTCAGGCCCCGACGGCTACATCTATGACCCCGAAGGCATCTCGGGCGACAAGATTGACTACATGCTCTATCTCCGCGCCACCGGCGAGGACATCGTAGCCCCCTATGCCGAGAAATACCCCAACGCCACATTCTATCCCGGCCGCAAGCCCTGGGAGCAGAAGGTGGACATCGCCCTCCCCTGCGCCACCCAGAACGAGGTTGACGGAGAGGACGCAAAGAAGCTCGTAGCCAACGGCGTGCAGCTCGTGGCCGAGGTCTCCAACATGGGTTGCACCCCCGAGGCCATCGACACCTTCATCGAGTCACGCACCACATATGCGCCCGGCAAGGCTGTCAACGCCGGCGGCGTAGCCACCTCGGGCCTCGAGATGAGCCAGAACGCCGAGCACCTGCAGTGGAGCGCAGAGGAGGTTGACGACCGTCTGCACGAAATCATGAGCAACATCCACCACCAGTGCGTCGAGCACGGCACCGAGCCTGACGGCTTCATCAACTACATGAAGGGCGCAAACATCGCCGGCTTCATGAAGGTGGCCAACGCCATGATAGGCCAGGGCATTATCTAAGCCCCACGGCAATCAATCGTCTAATATACAATCATCGGTATACATCTCCCTAACATCTGACACTTCATGAGCGCAGAGCCTCCGACCTCTGCGCTCATTTTTTATGCCCCCGGCGCAGCAGGGCCGCAAATTTCCCGTGGGTAAATTTGATTATTAATGAGATAATTGCGACCTTTGCACCAAATTTTTCCGAGGAAACGGCCGGCAACGTCCGCCCCCCGGGCCACCATGAAAACAAAAACAAATCAATTCATCACAAATCCTTAATCTCACAGCATTACAATGGTAACAGCTATCGTAATCTTCTTTATCCTCGGATACCTGTGCATAGCTCTGGAGAGCGTGCTGAAAATCAACAAGGCCGTGCCCGCGCTGCTCATGTGCGTGGTGTGCTGGACCCTCTATGCCGTAGGCGGCGGACCGGCCGACGGCGAGACCTCCGAGCGTCTGCTCCACCACCTCGGAGAGACCTGCGAAATCCTCTTCTTCCTTATGGGCGCAATGACCATCGTAGAGATTGTCGACGCCAACGGCGGATTCTACTTCGTGCAGGACGCCCTCGCCACCAAGAGCAAACGTGCCCTGCTGTGGCGCATCACATTCATGACATTCATCCTCTCGGCCATCCTTGACAACCTCACCACCAGCATCGTCATGGTGATGGTGCTACGCAAACTCGTGGCCGAGCCTAAGGACCGCATGCTCTACGGCGGCATGATTATCATCGCCGCCAACGCCGGCGGAGCCTTCTCGCCCATCGGCGACGTCACCACCATCATGCTGTGGATTAAGGGCATGATTACCACCGGCGGAGTCATCAGCCAGCTCCTGCTCCCCTCGCTCATAGCCGTAATCGTGTCGGCCCTCTGCGTTTGCCTCTACCTCAAGGGCGACCTCAAGGCCCCCGAGCGCAACGAGGCTCCCGGCGCGGCCAACAACCCCGACCGTCTGCTCATACTCTGCGTGGGCGTGGGCGGCCTCATCTTCGTGCCCATCTTCCGCATGCTCACCGGCCTCGCCCCCTTCATGGGCATACTCCTCGCCCTCGGCGTGCTGTGGCTCGTGAGCGAATACCGCTGCAACCGCAACGCACTCTTCTGCGAGTCAAGCCATCTCAAGGTCACCACACTGCTCTCGCGCATTGACATGGCCACCATCCTCTTCTTCCTCGGCATCCTCCTGGCCGTAGCCACACTGCAGGAGACAGGCGTGCTGACATCGTTCGGCGCATGGCTCAACGAGGCATCCGACGGCAACCACTATCTCGTCACCGGCATCATCGGCGTCGTGTCGTCAATCGTCGACAACGTGCCCCTCGTGGCCGGATGCATGGAGATGTATCCCATCGCGGCCACAGGCGACTTCGCCGTCGACGGACTCTTCTGGCAGCTCCTCGCCTACTGCGCCGGCGTGGGCGGCTCAATGCTCATCATCGGCTCGGCAGCAGGTGTCGTAGTGATGGGCCTCGAGAAAATCAGCTTCGGCTGGTATCTGCGCCGTTTCACATGGATAGCCTTCGTCGGCTACATCTCCGGCATCGCAGTCTATGCCCTCGAGACACTCTTCTTCTGAAAAAACCTCTAAGACCTATGCACTACTGCGCCTTACTCCCGCTCCTGTCCCTCGGCTTTGCCGCCATCTTCGCCTCATGCTCAGGCGGACACAACTACGTGCCCTTTGACGACGACGGCGGCCTGGGACGGGACGGAGCGTCAGGCCCGGAGACCACCACCTCTGACCTCGCTCTCTTCGAGCTGCGCGACAGGGTCAAGCGCGTCACCACCACGACATACTACAACGTCACCCCCGGCCCCGACTCAGTGGCCATCGACACACTCCCGGCCAACCGCCTCACCACCGTGGTCTACTTCGACTCGCTCGGCCGCTACGTGCCCCGACGCGACGAACGTCTGCGCCGCGACGAGCAGGGACGCATCATCCGCTGGGAGGACCGCCGCCCCAACCTGCGCCGTCTGCACGGGGGCTATCTAAAGGACACCCTCACCTATCGCCACACCTCGCCCAACGTGGTGCAGACCTCGGGCATGGGCGACTATGCCGTGACTGTCTATGACGACAACCACCGCATCGTGGGCCAGTACACCGACCCGCTGGTCGACGGCGAGCACACCGCAGTGTTCAACATCTACCGCGACGGAGACCAACGAGGCAACTGGACCGAACGCCTAAGCGTCTGGACCACCCAGACACCCGGCGCACGCCCCCACATCTCCTACTCCCTCGACCGCCGGGAAATCGTTTATTATTGATCCCGTCAGACGTTAGAAAGGGACATAAGGACAAAAGAGACAAAAGCGACATAAGAATTATTATTTAAGCCCGAAATAGTAAGGCAGAATAATAATTAACCTTATGTCGCTTTTGTCTCTTTTGTCCTTATGTCCCCTTCTAACGGAATCTATTATCTAAACTTTAAACTTTCTAAACTCCAAGAAGCCCCCCTTATTGTATTTTAGCCGAATCTTTCGTGCATGAAACGTTCGGGGTGCGGGCGGAGATTTTCGGCCAAAACTGACCAATATCCTTGCAAATATTGGTCAATTTGTCGCAAAATGGGGGGGGGTAATTTTTATATTTAAAATATATTTGGTTACTTTGTGTCAAATTTTCAATACAGGTAGTAACTACACCTGGCCTATTTTTTTGAGATTATATCATATATTAACCTTAAGACATGAGATTTACTCATTTTCTTGCCATATCGTTATGTGGCATTGCAAACGTCGCCTGTCAGATGGACGAGATTGAAGTACCCCGCGAGGAACTCTTCACACGCGCGTTCATCAAAGAATTTGGCATCCCCGACCCTGACCAAGACTGGAATGTGGCCACCCGCGTCACAGCCAATGTAGACCCCGCACTCGTGCGCGGAGCCGAGACAATCTGCGTATATGACTGCATGCCCGGCGGCCCCGACTGCCAGCTCGCCGCCCGCTTCTCCGCCTCAACCACCTCATTCGACTTCGACTTCGCCAAAGGCAACACCCGCGCCTATATCCAGGCCACCGACGCCAAAGGCACAGTAGTCGCATCAGGCTACTACCCCATTGAGAACGGTGTTCTCAAAGTCGCCAACCGCACCTCCCGCGCCGGCG
This sequence comes from uncultured Duncaniella sp., assembly GCA_910584825.1. GTDB lineage: Bacteria > Bacteroidota > Bacteroidia > Bacteroidales > Muribaculaceae > Duncaniella. Next base: position 61,151 of record CAJUCI010000013.1, read on the forward strand.
AGACAACAGCTTGTACCATCAAAGCGAAAGACATATCCACGTATGATGAAATCACATCGGGTTTCTCTTCTGATATAAATAAGAGATTCTCAATATACGGCATGTATGACTCCTCGAAAGGCAGTGATTGGGTATGTTGGGGCACGCCTGAAGCTGGACACCTTGATTTCAGAAATAACAAAAACACTGATGTACAAAACTGCTATTTAGGTCCGACGTTCTCAGCAATTGACGATGGCCGCACTGTAGCTGACCTTTCTAAAATTGTCGGCCCAAATGGTGTTTTCCATGAAGGAGCTGACAAAACTACGGGCCAATGTAATCTTGAAAGATATGCAGAAAAACTGAACCCTGCTGCAGGTGTCACATACAAGCCTGCAGTTGACGGCACGAAAATTTCTATCGAATATATCTACGGCTCGGCATGTTTTAATAACTCTCTCGGATACTTCTATTATAAAGAGGGTGCATCCAACGATGAAATTCTCAAATCACCGATGTTCCTAATGGCTTTTGATGCCTCCCCGTGGAATAATACAAAACGTTCATTTAACAAAGAAGATTACTTTGACTTCTCTGAAATGAACGGAACCGACACTGAAGGCACTAAAGGCAATTGGGATTTAGCCTATTGGATTAACCGAGCAGGAATGCTACCCGCTAATGACATTGAGATGTATCAGAATGAAGGTACTACAAGATATAAACCGTCTACATACAATCTTGTATATTATCCGATGGGTGAAGATGGCAAACCTAAGGTTGACGAAGGTCGATACGAGTTCCCCGCCGATGTCCGCATTGGATTCTTCATTATTTGCCAAGGATATCCTAAAATGATTAGTAAGGGTTCAAAATATGGCCAAGAATATAAAGTTGGCAAAGAGGATTTTCGCTTTTCAATACCCGCTCTTAACAGGGAGCTTGGCAACTCTTTCAAACAAAATCATCTAAGTGGTAAATACCTTCACAATGACAATAGATTTACCGATGCAGACAACCCAATGTGGTTTGTGACATACAATTGGAATCAAGAGGTTGTCATGGGTGTGGAAGATGGCACGTACGACAACTGTGACCACGACATGAATGATATTCTATTCTTCGTTCACGGTGTAGAACCGCCTCCCACCGAAGACCTCGGCGAAGACCCCGTACCTGAGTCATGGATTGTGGCTTGCGAGGACCTTGGTAGCTTCCATGACTTCGACTTCAACGATGTGGTCTTCGGACTGTCATACTTCGCGACCGATAAAAATGAAGACCGTTGCCTCAAAGTCAAAGCTCTTGCTGCCGGTGGTACACTGCCCGTACAGCTAATGTGGACTGCCCCGAATGGCAAGCAGCACGACCTGGGCGCAGAAAACGGATATCCCCGCTGGAATAATTGGTTTGGTGTTAGTAACGAGAATCAGGTAGTCAACTGCAATCACAATCGTGACTACCGGTTCGATGGTGCTACAGTCACTATTGACCTCAAGGAGTTCCCCGACTATTCCATTTCGCCGAACAGCTATCTCAACGAAGGCGAGAAATATCCGATGGGAGGTTTCAGCATAGGAGTCTACGAAGATGGAGGCTATAAGTTCACCCGTGAGGTAAAACCCCTCGGCCAATACCAAGAGGGCGATGAGACTTGGTCAAAGACCCCCCAGATGATATTGCTTCATCGCACATGGAGATGGCCCATCGAGAATAAGCCTATCTTTGATGCCTACAGCGGTGGTGCAGTCACCGGCTCGGACAAATACGTTAAACAAGCCGGATTCCGAGACTGGATTAAAGACAAATACAACATCGAATGGACATCTCTCCCGAGCGATACCGAAGTGGTGGTCGAACACAACTGGAATGGTGAGAAATTCACCTCCGGCAGCAAGCAGTAACCCCACCCTCCCTCTCTCCTCAACAGCAATCATACGATTGAATGACATTTGCATAGGTTAATTATAGATAGTAGTGATGATAGTAGCAAATCCCCTGTCGGCCTCACGGCCAACAGGGGTATTTTTTGCACAAGTGCAAAGGCGGACACGCGAACTGAAAACCGCGAAGCGGTGAGGCAATAGTAGCCCCACCACGAGCGGGAACGGATGATTGCCCGCAGGGCAAAATCATCCGTCCCGCGAGGCGTGGGGTTAGAGGACAATTACCAGGCATGGGCGTCGAAGACGTCCTTAAAATACCACGTTAGGGCGGCTATGGGACATCTTCGATGCCCTATCCATCACGCGTATGTCTACCCCACGCCTCGCGATGCGGGAACGTTTGCCCTGCGGGCCGTTCCCGCATTCGCTCGTGGTGGGGCTACTATTGCATCGCCGCGTCGCGGCTCTCAGGCACGATATATTAACGAACCCGGTGCGGTTTTCAGGCACGATATTAGCAACCCGGCAAGAGCTACTAAGGGAGGAGCGACGGTGCGTGACTACACGGGCGCAGCTGTAGGAGCGACGGCTTTAGCCGTCGATATGGAGCGAATGAACTAACTGAATGCCCGTGAATAGAAACATCGGCCACAAGTTTGTGAATTAAAGATAGATATGTCGCTTCATATCGACGGCTAAAGCCGTCGCTCCTACCCCGTCGTTCCTTGCTGTCCTACCACGCTGTCGCTCCTACCCGTGCCGCACAGGCATGCCAAAAGGGACATAAGAGGCGGCGCGGTGATAGCTACATGCTATCGGCCAAAGGCCTCTTATGTCCCTTTTGGGCTTGTATGGGCTTATGCAGCCCTACATTACGTAAGTATTATCTTAACTTTCTAAACTTTAAACTCCTTAAACTCTAAGAATAGACTTTAGACTCCTTAAACTTTTAAGAAATCAACGCCTTGCCGGTCATCTCGGCGGGCTGGGGAAGACCCATAATCTTGAGGATGGTCGGAGCCACGTCGGCCAGGCGGCCGTCAGCCACGCGAGCATCCTTGCGCTCAGTCACATAGATGCAGGGCACAGGGTTGAGCGAGTGGGCAGTGTTGGGGGTGCCGTCAGCGTTGATGGCATTGTCAGCGTTGCCGTGGTCAGCAATGATAATCACCTCATAACCGGCAGCCTTCGCAGCCTCCACGGTGTCCTTCACGCACTCATCTACAGCCTTGACAGCCTTGCAGATAGCTTCATACACGCCGGTGTGGCCCACCATATCGCCGTTGGCATAGTTGACCACGATAAAGTCAAACTTCTCCTCCTTGATGGCCTCAACGAGCTTGTCCTTAACCTCATAGGCACTCATCTCAGGCTTGAGGTCATAGGTAGCAACCTTGGGCGAAGCCACAAGTATGCGCTCCTCGCCCTCGTAGGGAGCCTCGCGGCCACCGTTGAAGAAGAATGTCACGTGGGCATACTTCTCGGTCTCGGCGATGTGCAGCTGCTTCTGACCCTCGTTGGAAAGATACTCGCCCAGGGTGTTCTCCACATTCTCCTTGGGGAAGAGGATATGCACGCCGGTAAACGAAGCGTCATAGGGGGTCATGCAGTAATACTGCAGGCCGGGTATCACCTTCATGTCGGCCTCGGGGATGTCATGCTGGGTGAGGGCGATGGTCAGCTCCTTGGCGCGGTCGTTGCGGTAGTTGAAGAAGATTACGGCATCGCCCTCCTTGATGGTGCCGTCGACAGTGGAATTGTTGATAGGCTTGATGAACTCGTCGGTCACGCCGTCGGCATAGCTCTCCTCCACGGCCTCGGCCATGTCGGCACACTGCTTGCCCTCGCCCTTCACGAGCAGGTCATAGGCCACCTTGACGCGCTCCCAACGCTTGTCGCGGTCCATGGCATAGTAGCGGCCGATGATTGAAGCCACAGTGCCCGCGCTCTTGGCGCAGTGGGCCTGCAGAGCCTCGATGAAGCCCTTGCCGCTGCGGGGGTCGGTGTCGCGGCCGTCCATGAAGCAGTGGATGTAGACCTTCTCAAGGCCATACTCCTTGGCTATGTCGCAGAGGGCATAGAGATGGTCGAGCGACGAGTGCACGCCGCCGTCGCTGGTAAGACCCATGAAGTGGATGGCCTTGCCGTTGTCGCGGGCATATGAGAATGCGCTGACGATTTCGGGGTTGTTGAGTATCGACTTGTCGGCACACGCCTTATTGATTTTAACGAGGTCCTGATACACCACTCGTCCGGCACCGATATTGAGGTGGCCCACCTCCGAGTTGCCCATCTGGCCGTCGGGCAGACCCACGTTCTCGCCCGAAGCCTGGAGCTGGCTGTGGGGATAGGTGTTCACGAGATAGTCCCAATAGGGGGTCGGGGTCGAAGAGATGGCGTCACTCTTGGAGTGGTTGCCGATGCCCCAGCCGTCAAGAATCATTAACAATGCTTTCTTTGCCATAATATTATGTACACTTATTGAAATGTTGATTTTGAGTGCAAAAGTACGAATTAATAATAGATTTGACAAGAAAAATAGATTCCGCAAGAAGGGGACATAAGGACATAAGTGACACAAGCAACATAAGTTTTTATATTATTCATAATCATTGATTATCACATTGAAATAATATACTACTTATAAAATATCTCTTATGTCGCTTGTGTCACTTATGTCCTTATGTCCCCTTCTTGCGATAACTATTCCTTAACGAGTGACATACGGCGCATGACGCATGATGGGAGCTCGTCGGGATAGTGGGTTACGAAGATGAGCGAGGCGGCGCGGGCCTCCATCATTGCGTCAATCACACGGCGCACCCGCTCCTTGTTGGTCGGGTCAAGCCCCTGAAACGGCTCGTCAAGCACCAGCATGGCCGGCTGTCGGGCAAAGGCGCGCGCAAGCAGCACCATGCGCTGCTCGCTCGACGAGAGCGTCGAAAACTCCCTGTCGGCCAGACTGCCGATGCCGAGACACTCCAGCCACGCCTCGGCTATGGCAGCCTCCTCAGCCGTGTGAGGGCGGAAACGCTCGAGCACCGGGCGCATACCCTCGATGACTATACCCCTCACCGGCAGACGGCTGCGGAAATAGAGCTGCATCTCGGGGCACACATATCCTATATTGTTCTTGATGTCCCAAATCGACTCGCCCGAGCCGCGCTTGTGGTCAAAGATGACTATATCGTTGGCATAGGCCTGCGGATTGTCGCCACACACCATACTGAGCAGCAGCGACTTGCCTGAGCCGTTGGGCCCCGTGAGCATCCAACGCTCGCCTCGGCGCACCTCCCAGTCCACCCCGCTGAACACGTCGCGGCCGCCATATCCCGCATGGCCGCCACGTATGCTGAACGCCACCTCATGCTCGGGCACATCTTCGGGCGCAGGGGGCAGCACCACGTCACCCTGTAGGAGCGACGGCTTCAGCCGTCGATATGAGTCGGCAGAACTATCGCCCACATCGTCCGCAAGCCCCTCAAACCTGCACTCATTGAGCCGCAGCACGGCATCCGTACCCTCGGGCACCTCGTCAGGGTCGCACAGCAGGAGTATTATATGCAGTCCGCGGTCGCGCAGGGCCGTGAGCGCGTCGCGCAGCTCGCCGCGCGAGCGGGCATCGAGACCTATAAATGGATTGTCAAGCACGAGTATCTCGGGCGCGGTGAGCAGAGCGTTGATTATAAGCAGTTTGCGCAACTCGCCGCTCGACAGGTAGTTAATCTTCTTCTCCTCCGCCCCGCGCAGCGACAGGCGTTCGGCCATATCGCGCCACAAATCGGTATGCAGAGCCTCGCCGAAAATCTCGGCCACGGTGGGCACATACTCGTTTTCGCTCGACTCCAGGCGTTGGTCATAGCGCAACACATCCACGCCGGTAAACGAGTGTATGTCGGTAAAGGCCAGCACCTTGACGCGCATTCCCTCGCGGGCAAACCTCACGCGGTTGCCGAAACCGTAGCGTCCGCGCTCTATGACATAGCCGAGCGTGGTCTTGCCCGCCCCGTTAGGGCCAACCACTGCCGTCAGTCCGGCGGGAATGCCCAGCCCCTGCGCCCCCTCGAGCGTCACCGGCCCGAAACACAGCGTAGGGGAAAGAAATTCAATAATATAATCGTCACATTTCATATGCGTGCAAAGTTAGGCGTTTCACGTGAGTTTATAAAGTATATGGTAAAAAATATGTAGACGGGAGCACGGGAGAATAGGTTTTGGACCGGGTGGAATTTCAAGAAGGGGACATAAGGACAAAAGTGACAAAAGTGACATAGGTTTTTTATATCAAAGGGCTCCTCCCGCAAAATTATTTCTTATGTCGCTTTTGTCACTTTTGTCCTTATGTCCCATTCTTGAGTTTTTACGCAGATTAGTGTTGTGTCTCCCGTGCTCCCGTCTTTCCCATGTGCCTCCTGTGCTCCTGTCCGCCCATTTTTTGTGAAAATATCTTTAAAATTGCCGCACGTTAGTTAACGTGCGTTAAAAAATTGGGGGGGTAATTTTTATCCGTACCTTTGCCCACGATACTATTTCACAATAGCATAAACCTACAAAAATTAACCTTTTAATTACCTATAAATCACCTAACTTATGCCTATAACCAAAAAGCACAAGTCAATACTTTTTTCGGGCATAGCACTGATGGCCGGGGCGACTCTCCTCGCGGGATGCTCCGCTGACCCTTTGCCTGTGTCCAAGTCCGAGCAATACACTCGCGACTTCATCAAGACCTTTGGCGCGTTTGACCAGTCGCACGACTGGAACCACGCTACCCAGGCCACCGTCACAGTAACTACCCCCGCCCCCACCGAGGTCAAGATTATGGCCGACTTTGAGGGCAAGCGTTACATCTTCGCAACTTACACCAACGTCGAAGGAACCAAGACTCTCAACGTCGACATCCCCAAAGGCATCTCCGACCTCATCGTCGCAGCCAACGGCAAAAACTATAGCGTCAAAGCCGGGGGAGAAGTAGACACATCAAAAGCAGCCCGCTCGTCACGAGCAGAGTCTAATGATGGATTCTCCGCATATGTGAATGAGGATTATCGTTGTATTCCCACTGAAGTAGTCGAGTCTTATACACGAAAACTTCCTGAAGGAGTCAATAATTTTACAGCCGAAGAAGTATCCTACAATTATTCTTTTATTTCAGACGGCAAACCATTCACTTTCTATCCTATATTTTGGTATACCGCTTCACGACACCATCTCGGCATTTATTGGTATGATAAAGGCCATTATGGTGAAGCTGAGTATTACCACGAGCAAGAGGTATATATGTCTAAGACCGGACTTCTTCAGTATTATACCGAGGAAACTTGGCCTGGTAAGTTCACTCTTGAAGAGGATGTCCTAATCGAGGGAACCGGCACGGAAGAGAAATGGTGCAATGAGTCTGAATTATACCCCAAAATTAAGGCTGAAAACGGGACACGGGCAAATGTCCGTGGCTGAGCTTAACCGATATCGTTGATACCCGG
>CAJUCI010000014.1:0-11346 GCA_910584825.1 uncultured Duncaniella sp.
AATTAAAAATCAACAATATAACCGACAAAATTCATTTTTTGTCATCTACTAAACCAAAAATTATCAGCATATGAAAAAAGTTTACTCGATTTTGGCAATGGTTCTAATTGCAGGCCAAGGCATATCGGTCATGGCCCAACAGCTACCCAATAGCGGTTTCGAGACATGGGTCGATTGTTACCCGTGGAGCAGTAAGACAAATACTGACGGCCCGTATAAAGGCACAAATGCTCAGGGAACAACCCCTGAGAGCTGGTGCGTTTCTAATGTATATTCAGGAATATCCAACAATACTTTGGCTTCTTCCGTGGCAGGCTACAATAAATCGAAATGCGCAGTTGAATTGAAGGATAAGCCCATTGTTCTTGGAACTATAAAACAGCACATTCCTGCATATGTAGCGTTAGGTACTACGTGGTCTACCTCAAATGGTATGGCTGCTAATGATAAAGCCGGAGGTTCGTTCGGCGGTCTCGACTTTACGTATCGTCCTGATGCCATCAGTTTCTATTACAAGAATGATGCGAAGGTGTCATCATCTATGGTGGTAGCCTACTTATGGACAGGCACATTCACTCAGCTTGATGTTCCTGCCAATATTGTTGTTTTTGGTAATCCGACTAAAACTACCATGATTGACCGTGACCGACAGGTGCTCGGTATGGACATGGCCGGTGCTCAGGGTGGTGAGACCTCAAGCACTCCCGGGGCTGAATGCATCGCCAAACTTCAGGAAAATCTCCCGGCAAGTGCTGACTGGTCAAATGCAGTCTATGAATTCGACTATACGAGCGATGCAGTTCCCGAGAAAATCAATGTCATTTTTTCTGCGGGTGACTACTTCAGCACCACACGTTCAACTGACGATGCCAATATATTGACCGTAGATGACGTTAAGCTGATTTACTATTCCACGCTTAAATCGCTGACTATAGGAGGCAAGGAAATCACTCTTGAAGACGGCAAATATGAATACGAAATCGAGGGTGAACTCCCTGAGACCGAGGCCGAGGTTGAGTGTGGCCTTAAAGGGAAGTCGGCAGTCGCCACCGTGGCTCTCGACAAGGCCGACAACAAGGCGACTGTGACAGTCACCGCCCCCGATGCCGACCTTGACGGCAAAACATCACACGTGTACAACATTTCGTTTGCATCTGCGCCCGAGCAGCCGGCCGACGAAAACACATACATCTATAATGGCAAACTTGCAATCTACCTCCAAGGAAGCTCATTGACCGGCGATACCCCTCAGGATGCTACAATCCACATCAACCGTTTCGCAGCCGACAAGTGTAATTTCTCACTTCCCGATTTTGCCCTTGGTGATATTAAGATTGGCGACATTAATGTGCCTGACGTTGAGCTTGAGTTTAATGACGGCATTGCGACCGTCAAAGGTTACGTCAAAGACCTCGCTATCGGAGGTGATGAAACCACCCCTGACGAAGAGAAAATCCATGCGACTGTGACCGTGAACGGCACTATCGACGCCGAGGGGAAAGCATCGCTCAAGATTGATGTCCTTTGGGCTATGGATGGTAATGTCGAAAATGCAACTGAGGATAATATGATGCCCATTGAGGTTACATTCGACGGCACCGGCAAGGCTATTCCCGCAAGTTTTGGCACGTCAACAGCGATTGAATCCATTGTTGATGACCTGGATGCCCCGGTTGAGTATTTCAACCTTCAGGGTATGCCGGTCGCTAATCCTGAAAACGGCATCTACATCCGTCGCCAAGGCAACAAAGTCACCAAAATCATGATTAAATAACGACACGATTACATCGTCATAACACGCGGGGCAGAGCCATTACCTGGCTTTGCCCCGCGTCATTTTTCGCCCTTTCGGCAACGCATCGTGTGCCCCATATCTTTCTGCAATGATGATTGTGGATAATATGAATGTTTTTTTGTAATTTTGCACCGAAAATAATATTTGAACGGACCCCTTAAATCTATTCCATTACATGAGAATACCTTATTTTGTATTGGGAGCACTCTCTTTATGCTCCTCCATGTATGTCTATGCCGAGACGATTGACCGCGTGTCGCTCGTCGGGCGTAACAATCCGCATGTCACATCCGTCGACCCTCATGCGTCGCTGACCGTAGGTAACGGTGAGTTTGCTTTTACGGCTGATGTCACAGGCTTGCAGACCTTCCCCGAAATCTATCGCAACGGTGTGCCCCTCGGCACTCAGAGTCAGTGGGGATGGCATTCCTTCCCCAATCCCGAACAATATCGTCATGAGGAGACCCTGAAGTCGTATGACTTCGGCCACGGTCATCCCGAACTGTATTCCACTCAGCTTAAAGAGCCTGAGCGCGGCAAGGGGGCGTGTGACTGGTATCGTGTAAATCCCCACAGGCTGCATCTCGGCATTATCGGTTTTGACGGCCTTTCGGCCTCGGATGTAACCGATATTGACCAGACCCTCGACATGTGGCGTGGCACTATCACATCGTCATTCAAGGCCGGCGGGGTGCCCGTCGAAGTCAAGACCTCATGCCACCCCGACCGCGATATGATGTCGGCCGAAATCAGGTCGACCTCACATATGCCTGTCACATTCCGCCTCCCGTATCCTACCGGCGCGCATGCCGATGATGCCTGTGACTGGACAAAAGATTCACTTCATGTGACCGACGTTGTGCGCAGCGATGCCAACAGCGCGCTCCTGCGCCACACGCTCGACTCCACCACATATTATATAAATGTGCGCTGGACAGGCAATGTCACCCCAGAGGTCAAGGGGCGCAACGAGTGGGTGCTGCGCCCGTCGAGCGATGTGTGGAGCTTCACGGCCGAGTTTTCACCTGCCGAGATTAACCCCGGCGAACTTGCCGCCGAAAGTGTGCGCAAGGCATCCGAGCGTTACTGGGACTATTTTTGGCGTTCGGGCGGAGTCGTGGATTTCAGCAGATGTACCGACCCCCGCGCCCGCGAACTGGAGCGCAGAGTTGTGCTGTCGCAGTATCTTCTTGCCGTGCAGTGTGCCGGTTCGACCCCTCCGCAGGAGACCGGCCTGACATATAATTCTTGGTTCGGAAAATTCCACCTCGAGATGATATGGTGGCATCAGGCCCAGTTTGCCCTCTACGGCCACGAGTCACTCCTTGCCCGCACCCTCCCCTGGTATGAGTCGGTCCGCCCGATAGCCAGGCAGATAGCCGAGCGTCAGGGATTTGAGGGGGTAAGATGGATGAAGATGACCGACCCCTCGGGCATAGAGGCCCCTTCCAAGGTCGGCTCGTTCCTCATATGGCAGCAGCCCCATCTGATATATCTCGCCGAACTTCTGCACAGGGCAAATCCCGGTTCGGGCGTCATCAATCAGTATGCCGAGCAGGTCGAGGAGACAGCCCGTTTCATGGAGTCGTTCGCCTCGTATGATGCCGACAATAACCGCTACACCCTCAAGGGTATAATCCCCGCGCAGGAGACACTGCGTGCGGCCGAGACCGTAAATCCCCCCTTCGAGCTTTCCTACTGGCATTTCGGCCTGCTCACGGCCAACAAGTGGCGTGAGCGTCGCGGCCTCCCGCGCAACGCCAAGTGGGATGAGATAGCCTCGTCGCTCTCGCATCTCGCCGCCAAGGACTCGCTCTATCTTGCCGCCGAGACCGCCCCGCAGACCTACGAGGACATCCGTTTCACCTCCGACCACATGGCCGTGCTCGGTGCCCTCGGCATCCTCCCCCAGTCACCCCTGCTGGAGTTTGACACCATGAACTCGACTTTTGACTGGATTTATGACAACTGGAACTGGGACAAGACCTGGGGCTGGGACTACCCGACAACCGCCATGTGCGCCACCCGTCTCGGCGAGCCTGAGAAGGCTGTCAACGCCATACTCATGGACAAGCGCACCAACACCTATCTGCCCAACGGCCATAACTATCAGGACGACCGTCTGCGCTGCTATCTGCCCGGCAACGGCGGACTGCTCACTGCAGTGGCCCTCATGACAGCCGGTTGGGACGGTTGCAAGGTCAAGAACCCCGGTTTCCCGAAGGACGGCACCTGGGATGTGCGCTGGGAAGGCATCAAGCCCATGCCATAAATACCGTTGCAGGGCATTAGCCCATGCAGTTAAATGCCATATAAAGATATGACTATGCGTAAAACGCTCCTATATATAATGCTCCTTTTGGCCGGTGGTTCAGCCCCGGCCAAAGGGGCGTTTCATTACACCCCTCAAGGCGGGTCGGCAGTGTGTGTCGACGGCACCACGCTCTATAACCGCGCTCTTTATGGTGCCCATTCAGGCTTCAGGATGGAGTGCAGCGACATCCCTGTTTTCGGCATCTATCTCCCCGGCATGGGTGGAAATCTCAGCTTCACCCTGCCCGAAGGGTCATGCCGGGCTGTCTACACGCCCGGACGTATGGATTACGAGCAGAGTGGTGTGACGGTCGAGGCCCAGGTGTCGCGCACTGATGATGTGGCCCTGTGGCGATTGACCAATACCACTGACACTCAGCTGACTATCCCTGTCAGATTCGGCGGAGTGAGCGGCAAGAAATTCTACCGCGAGGGCGACCTTGGTGTCGACGCTCCCGACTGTTTTGCCCTGAAGCCGGAATACTGTGCCGGAAATTTCATTACCGTAAATGGTGATGAGGTTAGTGTGGAGTATGGCGCGAAAGAGCGTAAAAAGGTTCTGCTCATTATGCCGGCCGAAAAGGGTGGGGCGGAGAGCGTAGAGGCCGGTGGCTCGATATATGAGGGCGAGATTGTGCTCCCTCCTCACGAGAGCCGCATTGTGGCCTATTTTCCGACGGATAAATTTCCGGCCCCATATGCCAAAGGTTACAAGTCGCGTCAGCTGCTTCAGCAGGCACTTGCCTCGATTCTCGCACGTGCCGAGAGCGAACGTCTCGGCCTGACATCCACACTCGCCATATCCACCCCCGACGAGTGGCTCAACCCTGTGGGCGGTGCGCTCGCCGTGGCCGCCGACGGCATATGGAGCGGCAAGGCGTGGCTCCACGGCTCGATAGGGTGGCGCACACCCCATCTCGGCTGGCGCGGAGCCTATTGCGGCGACGCGCTCGGCTGGCACGACCGCGCGCTGACCCACTTCGAGACTTATGCCGACAATCAGATTACCGACATCCCCGCCGTCATCGGGCATCCCTGCCAGGATGAGAAGCAGAACCTGGCCCGTGCCCGCAAGAAGTGGGGCACTCCGATGTATAGCGACGGCTACATATGCCGCCGTCCCGGCAAGAAGACCGAGATGTCGCATTATGACATGAACCTCGTGTATGCCGACGCGATGCTCCGCCACTTCATGCACACGGGCGACACCGCCGCCATGCGTCGGCTCTTCCCGGTGCTCAAGCGGCATCTCGCGTGGGAGAAACTCAACTTTGACCCCGACGGCGACCACCTCTATGACGCATATTGCTGCATTTGGGCAAGCGACGCGCTGTATTACAGCGGCGGGGCTGTGACCCACTCGTCGGCCTACAACTGCTTTGCCAACGAACTCACCGGGCGTGTCGCACAAATGATTGGCGAGGACTCCGCCCCGTATTTTGCCGAATCCCGCGCCATACGTGCGGCGATAGACTCGGTGCTGTGGATGCCGGGCAAGGGATGTTGGGCCGAGTACAAGGACCTCGGCGGACATGGCCGAGTGCATCCGCATCCCGCGCTGTGGACTGTGTATCACGCCGTTGACTCCCGGATAGGTGACAAGTTCAAGCGCTATGCCGCCACTCGCTACGTCGACCGCGAAATTCCCCGCATACCGCTCAACAATTGCGACACCCTCTACACCATCTCGACCACCAACTGGAAGCCCTACTCATGGAGCATCAACAATGTGGCGATTGCCGAGGTGATGCACACCGCGCTTGCCTACTGGCAGGCCGACCGCCCCGACGATGCCTATAGGCTCATGAAGGGTGTTGTTATTGACAACATGTATTCCGGGGCTTCGCCGTTGAATTTCGGGCAGATAAGTCAGTATGATGCCGCCCGCGGTGAGTGCTACCGCGACTTTGCCGACCCCATAGGCGTATGGAGCCGGGCCGTGACCGAGGGGCTGTATGGCATACGCCCCGACATGCTCGGTGAGGAACGGACGGTGGACATCCGCCCCGGATTTCCGCAGGAGTGGGGGCATGCCTCCATCTCGCTGCCCGAGATTTCCTACAGCTTTGAGCGTGACGGCAACATCGACACCTATATTATAGAGAACCGATATGCCGGAAACACCCCCGTCAAACTCCACGTTCCCGCCCTCGGTCTGAGCGGTGTTACGGTCAACGGCAACACGGCGAAATGGGATGTCGAGGAGTGTGCCATAGGCACTCCGCGCATAGCTATCACGGTGCCTCATGGCGACAAGGCTGTGGTCAGAGTGATGCGCGAGGCTTCGCGTGAGGCGTTCCCGACAGGCGAAGTGAGGACGGAAGGCCCGGTGCGGTTTGACGAGATGGCCTCGGGCGTATTGCGCTGGTGGCATCCGTCAGATGCGGCTGTGGATAAGGAAGATAGCTTGTTTGTCCGTGCAGTGAGCCGTGAGGAATTTGCCGAGGTGGACGCATCGAAATGTCAGCCCGTCGACCTTTCCGAGTGTTTCAATGCCTCGGTGTCTGATATATTCTACAATCAATACCTCACCCCGCGTCCGCAGGTCACCACGCTCCAGATACCCGTGCAGGGCATCGGAGAGTGGTGTCATCCCAAGCTGACAGCCGAGATTGACGACTCGGGCTTGCGCAGACTGGCCGGTGATAACGGCGGCAGGATAGCCCCGCTCGGCGTGCCGTTTATCGTGCCGTCTGAGGGGCAAAATGTCATGTTCACGACCCTTTGGGACAACTATCCGACCGCGGCCTCAATACCCCTTACAGGTGAGGCTTCGCACATGTATCTTCTCATGGCCGGAAGCACCAACCATATGCAGTGGGGCATGGAGAACGCACGACTCACGGTGCGTTATGCCGATGGCACGTCGGCGACAATTCCGCTCGTGTCGCCTGTCAACTGGGCCCCGATTGAGCAGGATTTCTATAATGACGATTACGCCTTCCGTCAGCCCGAGGGGTGCAAACCTCCGATGAGGGTGCATCTGCTCACGGGCGAGGACTCGCGTTCGTTGGGCGACTCGCTCGGGCTTAAAGGTCCGGCTGACAGGATGATACCCTGTGGTGCGGCTGTCATGCTCGACCTCGCGCTTGACCCCTCGCGCAGTCTCGAGCGGCTTGAGCTTGAGACGGTGTCTCACGATGTCGTGGTAGGCATCATGGCTGTGAGCCTCCAACGTCCGTAAAAGTTTATAAATCACGCAGATAATATGAACTTAATCGCAAAGTTGAATATAAGGATTCTGACATATATCACACTCGCGCTGTCGGCTCAGTGGGCCGTGGCTCAGTCGGTGACTGAATGGTATGCCGAGCGGGTGGAGAATAGGCCCTTTGTGCGCTGGTGGTGGCACGGAAGTGCTGTCGACTCTATAGGGCTTACCTACAATCTTGAGGAATTTGCCCGCAAGGGGCTTGGTGGAGTTGAGATTACCCCCATCTACGGAGTTAAGGGAAACGAGGCCAATGATATTCCCTACCTGTCAGACAGGTGGATGGATATGCTCGGCCACACTGTGAGCGAGGCCGATAGGCTCGGCCTGCAGGTGGATATGAACAACGGCACAGGCTGGCCGTTCGGCGGCCCGCAGGTGACCCCCCAATACAGCGCGCGCAAACTCGTCACGCGCAAGTGGACCGTGTCGCCGCGCTCGGTGCTCGATGTGGTTCTCGACCGGCCAGACAAGCAGCCTGACGCCACACTGCAGCGTGTGGTGGCAATATCCCCGTCGCGGTCAATCGACATTATCGGCAGGGTGAAGGACGGCCACTTGAAATGGAAAGCTCCCAAGGGCGACGGCGAGTGGAGGGTCTATGCCATCTACTCCGGCCGCACATATCAGAAGGTCAAGCGCGCCGCCCCGGGCGGTGTCGGGCTGGTGGTCAACCACTATGACAGCATCGCCGTCAAGCATTATCTCGACCGTTTCGACAAGGCTTTTGCCGGACGCGAGGAGATGATGCCCGATACATTTTTCAACGACTCATATGAGGTGTATGGCTCGGACTGGAGCGACAGCCTGCTTGAGGAATTTTACCGCGACCACGGCTACAGGCTGGAGCTGCGCATCGACGACCTGCTTGGCGACAATGGCGAGAGCGACCGCCGCGCCGCGCTGCTCCATGACTACAGGCTGACCCTCGCACGTCTGCTTGAGGAGAATTTCACCCGCGTGTGGACCGCCTGGGCCCACTCGCACGGTGCGCGCATACGCAACCAGTCGCACGGTTCGCCGGCCAATATCCTCGACCTCTATGCCTCGGTCGACATCCCTGAGTGCGAATCGTTCGGCCAGACCGATTTCGATATACCCGGACTGAATCAGTCGGGCCCGTCACGTCCGAGCGACGCCGCCCCCTCGGTGCTTAAATTCGCCTCGTCGGCCGCGCATCTTGCGGGCAAACCGCTCACCTCGGCCGAGACGCTTACGTGGCTCACCGAGCATTTCCGCACATCGCTCTCGCGCTGCAAGCCTGAGATTGACCAGATGCTGTGCTCGGGTGTCAACCATGTGTATTTCCACGGCGCGCCCTATTCCCCCAAGGGTGAGCCGTTCCCGGGATGGCTCTTCTATGCGGCCATCAACATGTCGCCTACGTCATCGGTGTGGGAGGATGCCGGGGGGCTGTTCAGCTACATCACCCGCGTGCAGTCATTCCTCTCGGCCGGAACGCCCGACAATGATGTGCTGCTTTATTTCCCTTACGAGGAGATTATTACCCGTCAGGGCGGCGGGCATTACCTGATGTTTGACATCCATAAGATGGACCGCGTGATGCCCGATGTGAAGGGCTGGGTGGCCGATATTATGGGTGCCGGATATGATGTGGACTATTTGTCCGACCGTCTTATTGACTCCCTTGCGGTGAGTCCGTCGGGTCGGCTCGTGTCGCGCGGAGGTAACATATATCGCGCCGTCATAGTCCCCAAGGTCGCGCATATGCCTGACGCGACGGTCAGGAAGCTGAAGGCTCTGGAGGATGCCGGTGCAACCGTGGTCTATACTTCTGATGTCAAGTCTGCCGCGTCAGCCCTTGATGTCGCGCCCGAGCCGTTGCGTAAGCGGGGCATCTCGATGATACGCCGTCGCAATGAGGCCGGTGGTCACAACTATTTCCTCTCGGTGCTGCGCGACACTGTGATTGACGGCTATGTGCCGCTTGCCGTCGAGACCGGGAGCGTGATGATATTCGACCCTATCACTGGTAAGAAAGGATTGGCCCAAACGAGGCTGGGGTCTGAGTCGGCTACCGAAGTGAGGTTGCAGCTCAAGCCGGGGCAGTCGGTATTGTTCAAGACTTTCCCCGGACATATCGAGGCTGAGCCTTGGTGTTACACCGAGCGTCGCGGCGAGCCTGTAGAGATAGCTCGCGGATGGAGCATCGAGTTCCTGAAGAGCGACCCGCCGATTGTGGGGGTGTTCGTGACCGATACCGTCTGCGACTGGACCCGCCTGCCCGACAGCCGGGCTAAGGTGAACAGCGGCACGGCGCGTTACAGTGTCGAGGTGGATATGTCCGACCCTGCCGCTGCTGATGACTGGGTTTTGAGTCTCGGCGATGTGCGCGAAAGCGCGCGCGTGAGCGTCAACGGTCATGACGCCGGGTGCGTCTGGAGTGTGCCTATGGTCATTAATATCGGCCAATATCTGCGTCCGGGCAAGAACTCGATAACAGTGGATGTGACCAATCTGCAGGCCAACCGTATAGCCGACTATGAACGCCGGGGAGTGGAATGGCGACGCTTCAAGGATGCTAATATCGCGAGCGTGACCAATGCCAAAAAATTCAGCTTCGGCGACTGGGAGACTGTGCCGAGCGGACTGACCTCAGCCGTGACCCTTACACCTATATATTACAGCAAATAATTTTCAACAATCAGATATGAGAACCATCTTATCAAAATGCGTCATCCTTGCGATGGCTATGATTATGGCGTTTCCTGCCGGAGCCGAGACCCTTCAGCCGAGGGAGGAGATACTTAAGACCCTTGTGAAGGTCAACGACCATTACCTGAAGAAGCACCCCGACCCCCTGCTCGGCATTCCCTACTATTCGCGCAAGAAGGTCTACGAGGCCAACATTTGGACTCGCGCGGTGTATTTCGAGGGCCTCATGGCGTTGCATTCGATTTACCCGGCCAACAGGTATTACGACTATGCCTATCAGTGGGCCGACGGTTTCAAGTGGGGCATGCGCCGCGATGATACCACCACCCGCAATGCCGATAACTATTGCGCCGCCCAGGTCTATATTGACCTGTATCGCCTCACCCCGCGCCCCGAGATGCTGACCAAGACCAAGGGGGTGATGAACATGCTCGTCAACACTCCGCAGGTCGAGGACTGGACATGGATTGATGCCATTCAGATGGGCATGCCTATCCTGGCCAAGATGTCGGCCGTCACGGGCGACCCCCGCTATGCCGAAAAGGCTTATGATATGTATTCATGGACCCGCAACACCCTCGCCGGCGGTCTTTACAATAAGAAGGACGGATTGTGGTGGCGTGACGCTGACTTCGTGCCCCCCTACAAGGAGCCTAATGGTGAGGATTGCTATTGGTCGCGCGGCAACGGATGGGTCGTGGCTGCCCTCGTGAGGGTGCTTGACGAGATTCCGGCCGACGACCCGCACCGCAAGGAGTATGAGAAGGACCTCAAGGATATGTGCGAGGCTCTTGTGAAATGTCAGCGCGAGGACGGCTTCTGGAACGTGAGCCTTCATGACCCGTCAAATTTCGGCGGCAAGGAGCTGACGGGCACGTCACTCTTTGTCTACGGCATGGCTTGGGGAGTGCGCAACGGACTGCTTGACCGCGAGACATATATGCCGGTCATCACCAAGGCGTGGAATGCAATGGTAAAGGACGCCGTGCATCCCGACGGCTATCTCGGCTATGTGCAGGGCACAGGCAAAGAACCCAAGGACGGCCAGCCCGTAGCTTACGATTCCAAGCCCGACTTTGACGACTACGGCACAGGCTGCTTCCTCCTTGCCGGAAGCGAGGTCTATAAGCTGTAAAATCTGAAAAGCCTACAGGCTGTATAGCCATAACCGCAAACGCAACTGAGGGCATATCGACCAATCGATATGCCCTCAGCTGCATTTATCCCCTCATTCCGCGTACCCCGTCATCCCTCGTCCCCCCGTTCTCCCGTCTCTCAATCAGTGCTCTTGTGCTCCTGTCTCCAAAACCGGTGCTTCTATTTTTTTGTTTGTGCTCCCGAGCTTTAGCTC
>CAJUCI010000014.1:11446-63573 GCA_910584825.1 uncultured Duncaniella sp.
GGCAGCGCGACGAAGGCGAAAACACTCCCCTCGTTACAATCATCACCCTCGTCCCCCCGTTCTCCCGTCTCTCAATCAGTGCTCTTGTGCTTCTGTCTCCAAAACCGGTGCTTCTATTTTTTTGTTTGTGCTCCCGAGCTTTAGCTCGGCGTGTGCACGACATTATCGCACCAAATCCCCGCAGCAGTCCACTCGCATCCACAGCTTTGAGACAGTGGGAGCGCGGCAGCGCGACGAAGGCGAAAACACTCCCCTCGTTACAATCATCACCCTCGTCCCTCCGTTCTCCCGTCTCTCAATCAGTGCTCTTGTGTTCCTGTCTCCGAAACCGTTGCCTTCTTTTTGTCAGTGCTCCCGAGCTTTAGCTCGGGTGGCTTCGCGACATTATCGCACCAAAAGCCCCGTGCTCGTATCCTACCTTTGCATCATGCATTCACGGAGGCTCATAACATCCAATTATTCTCGTAAGCCGTGCATCCCCGACATATGGTGCCACAGCTTCAGGCTATTTCTCGGTAGGCAACTCACTCCTGCCGAGAAAGCCGTCATATCCACCCTCGAAAAAAGCCGCCGCGCACGTACTCGTCCCCGCCCCACAGTCATCATCGACCATCCCGGCCACGACAGCACAGCCATTCTCGACAGCTACCTGCGCTACAGGCTCGCCACCTCCCCCGAAGGAGCCACAGCCATCCGATGTACCCCCAACCGACCGGTAATAAAAGACCGCTCTCCTCGCCTCCGCTCTATCACCTACAGGCAAGTCAGAAGCATTCGCGGAAGCACCCCCGCCTTCATGCTCCTCCTCAACGCCCATCGGGCGCGAACCTACTCCCCCCTGCTCAAATCCCCCGACAACTTTCAGAAAGTCTGCTCCGTTCTCTTCCCCATCCTTGACCGTTCAGGCTTCCTGATTATCCACCTCCGCGCCGACACCCCGCCCAAAACCCTCCCACCAGGCCTTTTAATCCACAGCTTTGAAACAGTGGGAGCGCGGCAGCGCGACAAAGGTAGCGACGAAGACGACGACACCCCCCTCGTCACAATCATCACCCTCGCCCCACGTTCCCCCGTGCTCCCGTCTTTGTGCTCCTGTGCTCCTGTCTCCCGTTCTCCCGTCTCATCACATCCACCCCAACTATCGCGGTACGCCGTGCTCCGCAGCCCAAAGCTAAACCGCACGGCAAGTGCTCATTGACATATTGCACAAATTATCGAATACAAAATTCCGCAGATATGAGCTACAGCTTTAGCTGTTTGCTCCTATCTGCGGAATCTTATCACTTTTTGCCCCGGCTCATATGCACATTAAGAGCACGGCCCGGGAGCGTGTTATGGCACGGATTATTACTTCACCTCCTTGCCGTTGAGGGTGAGATTGGTGAAGCTGATGTTGTCATAGAGTCCTGTGAGCGAGTTGCTGTCGGTGGTCACGCCGTCAAACGCGCAGTTCTTGACTTCGACATTGTGGATATTGCAGATGTCATCGAAGCCCTCGATTTTCACACCGAATTTGCTCTTCTTGCAGGTGACGTTCTCAAGATACACGTTCTGGACAGTGGGAGGGAAGCTGCGGTCGCACTTCTCGCGCTGCTCATATACGAGGTTGATTTTCAGTACAGCCTCCTTGCACTGGCCCACCTGGACATTGCGCACGAAGATGTCCTCAATCACACCGCCGCGGCATGAGTTGGTCTTGATGCGAATCACGCGTTCCAGCTCCGGTGAGTCCATGATGCAGTTCTCTACGAAGAGATTTTTGAAACCGCCTGAGATTTCCGAGCCTACCACTACGCCTCCGTGGCCGTTCTGCATACGGCAATTACGGACAATGACATTTTCGGTGGGGATATTCCAGCGGCGTCCGTCGCGGTTGCGTCCGCTCTTGATGGCGATGCAGTCATCGCCGGTGTCAAAGAAGCAGTCCTCTATTAGCACGTTTTTGCACGACTCGGGGTCACATCCGTCGCCGTTGGGGCCGTCGTTCTGGATATGTACGCCGCGCACTGTGAGGTTTTCGCACAGCAGGGGGTGAATCACCCAGAAGGGGGAGCGCAGGAGGGTGACATCCTCTATGAGCACATTGGTGCACTTGACGGGGTTGACGAGCTGCACGCGCATGCCGTAGCCGTCGCCCATGACGCGCTGCTCTACAGGAGTGCCGTTTTCGTTCCACTCCATGAGCTGCGGACGGCCTATGCGCTGCGATATTATCCCCTTGTCAGGCTCGAAGCCGTAACGCACGGCTCCGCACATGCGCCACCAGTTGGCATTTTCAGCTCCGCCGTCAATGGTGCCTTTGCCGGTGATGGCAATGTTGGTCTGGCCGTAGGCATAAATCATGGGCTGATAGTTGTAGCAGTCCATGCCCTCCCAGCGGGTGAGTACGATAGGATACTCCTTGAGGTCGGGGGTGAATAGTAGTGTGGCACCCTCCTCGAGATGGAGATTGACATGGCTTTTGAGCGTTATGGGGCCGGTAAACCATGTGCCGGCGGGTATTATCACGCGGCCTCCGCCCTCGGATGAGCATCGGTCGATGAGCGAGTTAATCATCTCGGTGTATAGGAATCCGGGCGTGTCGGAGCGTTTGCCGTAGTCGGTGAGGCGATAGTCGCGGTCGCGGAACTGCGGTGCCTTAATCTGAGCTTCAACCGAGGGATAGATGCTGTCCCATGCCTGCTTGGGGGTGACCGCAAGCGGCGCGTCAGCCAAGGCTGACATGCACATGCCTATGGCTAAGATGGATAGTGAGAATTTTTTCATTGATAAATACTGTGATTCAAGGTTGAGTGTCAAAGTTACAATTTTTTTGTGAAATATTGTGGCGGAGATGGGAATTTTCTGTATTTTTGTCTCACCAATCTATGAACGAATCTAATTATCATGAGAAGACTTTTTAAGAAAAGAGTATTGGGCGGACTGTGCCTGGCTGCGGTCATGGCTATGGTCATGACGCCCGGCGCGGAGGCGCAGAAGAGGAGAAAGAATGCCGAACTGAAGCGCACGAATCCTGAATTTTTCCAGTCAGACGAGGCTCGCCGTATAGGCGACCAGGTGGTGCTGTATCAGCGCGTTACGGGCGGATGGCCTAAGAACATCGATATGGCGCGTATGATGACCGCCGAGGAGATGGCTACCGTCGAGGCCGAGAAGGGGAGACGGTATGACTCCACGACCGATAACAATGCCACGATATTGCAGCTGAGGTATCTCGCACGGTTGTACAAGGCTACGGGCGACGTGAAGTATCGCGACTCTTTCCGCCGAGGTGTGGATTTCCTGCTTGACGGACAATATGAGAATGGCGGTTGGCCTCAGTTCTGGCCCGAAAATCGCGACTATCAGATACATATCACATATAATGACAACGCGATGGTGGGCACTATGACGGTGATACGCGACCTGATGTATGGCTCTGAGCCGTATGATGCGCCCGGCCTGATGCCTGAGGGTTACAGGAAGCGGCTGATGGAGTCGTTCTATCGCGGCGTGGAGTGCATCCTCGCCACTCAGATTGTCACGGACGGACGCCCCACGGTGTGGTGTCAGCAGCATTACCGAGACACTTATCTGCCGGCCCCCGCACGTGCTTATGAGCTGCCGTCATATTGCTCGAACGAGTCGGCGGGTATATTGCGTCTGCTGATGGAGATTCCTGACCCTGACGCGCGTGTGAAGCGTGCGGTGCATGCCGGCATGCGGTGGCTTGACGACCATAAGATTACGGGTTACAGGTATGAGCACGGATGGCAGAGCGGCACGGGCAGTTCGTGCCTCGTGGCCGATGAGAATGCCGGACCGCTGTGGGCACGGTTTTATGACCTGAAATATGCCGAACCCTATGTGTGCGACCGTGACGGCGTGGCGCGCCGCCATCTCGAGCAGATAGGCTACGAGCGTCGCAACGGCTACGGATGGTTCAGCACCAATCCGGCCGAACTTTACGGGCTGTATGATGAATGGGCCGACCGCTGGGATGCTGCCAACAAGGAGCGGATAGATATAAACAGTAAGGGTGCGAACGAGACGGGGCGGATGCAGCTGTATCGCCGCGAGCCTGTTAACGTTGCTGCTTTCGATGCTGTGGTGAATCCCGGAGGGTCTATACAGGAGGCCATAAGCAAGGCTCCGGCATCGCCCGAAAAGCCTTTCAAGATACTTGTGCGCAAGGGCACTTATAATCAGAAGGTGGTGATTGACCGTCCGAATATCGTGCTCGTGGGCGAGGACAGGGACAGCACTTTGATTGTGTTGGCCGAAAAGAACTCTGACGCCAAGGGGCTGATGTATAACGGCAAACCGACCGGCAACGGTGTGATTGTACTGCAGGAAGGCGCGGACGACTGTGTGATAAGCGGTCTGACGGTGTATAACAACTATGGCTCGACCGTTGAGAATACCACCACACACCAGATGGCCATATTCGGTCGCGGCACCCGTACAATCGTGATTAACAGCAATGTGTGGGCTGACGGTAATGACGCACTTTCGCTGTGGTGCAGAGGTGGCGGAGGCATGTATTATCATGCCGACCTCGACATCAGATGCAAGGGCGTGGATTTCCTTTGCCCGCGCGGATGGTGTTTCGCCACGAGGTGTAAGTTTCTCGGTGACGGCCATGCGCTGATATGGCATGATGGTCGCGGTGACAAGTCGCAGAAACTGGTGATAACCGATTCCGATTTTGACTCGGAGACGCCTGCCCCACTCGGACGCTACCACCATGACTCGCAGTTTTTCCTCATGAACTGCCACCTGACTGAGCGGGTGCTTGACGAGGATATCCGCTATGCCTATACTGACAAGGTCCTTGACCCGTGCCCCTGGGGCAAACGTGTGTACTATCTCGACTGCACACGCGACGGAGGCCACAGCGGATGGCTTGCCGATAACTTCAAGGAGTCGGAAGAGGCCCCCGAATATCATGAGGTCAAGGCCAAATGGACCTTCAACGACCGCTGGGACCCCGAAGCCCGCATCCGCGACCTCTGGGACGCGGTGAGGTACTAATCGCGGAGATGTACTAATCAGAGAATTTTTAATGCTATCACAGCCGCGGCTTCGGCATCTGCGAGGGCGTTGTGGTGGGCGGTGAGGTCATAGCCGCAGGCCGCCGCTACGGTGTGGAGCTGGTGGTTGGGCAGCCTCAGGCAGCGGCGCGAGGCGCGGAGGGTGCAGTGAAACTCGTAGTAGGGATATTCCATGCCGTACTGTGCAAAGACTGCCTTGAGACACCCTTCGTCAAACGGACGGTTATGAGCCACGAGGGGGAGACCCTGTATGCGCTGTGCTATCTGAGCCCACACCTCGGGAACGGTGGGAGCGTCGTCAGTATCGGCTCGCGTGAGGCCGTGGATTTGTGTAGTCCAGAAGGTATAGTAGTTGGGAGTGGGGCGTATGAGGCTGTAGAATTTGTCTGCAATCTCGCCTCCACGCACCACTACGATGCCTACGCTGCACACACTCGTGCGGCTACCATTGGCTGTCTCAAAGTCGATGGCTACGAAGTTCTGCATTACCCGTTACTGTAAGGATGATTTCGGTGATATGGTTAATCGTTGACGGAGTTTTCTTTTGATGTTCGGTAGCAATAGTATGCAAATGAATATACATATTGCTGAAATTGCAGCCATGATGAGGCTGAAATCGTTCCCGAAATATGCTTGGAGTCCGAATATGGCTAAATTGGACAAGACAAGAAACGATAGGGTGTGCTTGCCCACTGTAGTGACAAGTTCATATGTCTGACTACCCCCCCCTATTCTGGGGCTTAATTTGCTTGAAATCAGCGTGTAAGAGGCGATGGGGAGCCATGCTAATACCAGCCAGAATATTATCGGAGGAAATCGAGATGCATAAAATCCGAAATGCATCCTATATGCGAGACCAATGCCCGATACGATTCCGCAGCCCAGCATGACCATCGGGCTTATCGATACGCGATACTTTCGAAAGAATATTCCTGCAAAAAAGAACATTGAGTATTGCAGTATCGGAAAGCATGGGAATGTGTATGTTCCTATAATCGAACCTAATAATTGATTCTTGACGAGTTGATAGGGGAAAAATGAACTGGCCGCCGACAGGAATATTACGGTGGCAATGCGGAGCCTTGACTCGCTAATCCATTTTATAGGGTTGAATAGTATTATGATGAATAATACAAGTAATGCAAAACTTAGCAGAAACTCAGAGTATGATTGGACTTTGATAAGTAATATCGTTTCCAGAAATGAGGAAATCGTGTGTTCTTCACCTGTAATGATTTGAATTCCGAATCCGCTTACGTAATAGGCCGCAAGCAATGTCAGGAAATTCTTTATGAGATTTCTTTTAACGGATTTAAACGGCTTCGAAAGATAAGCGATTTGTGACGCCCAGCCGAATGCGAACATAAAGCCGGAGAAGGTAACGGCATTTACATATAGGGATACGTTTGAGTCATAACTTTCATTTACCGCAAGAATCTGGATGCAATGCGCCCATATCATCCCTACGACAAGAAATGTTTTAAAAATGTCTAAAGATAAATCCCTATGTTTGGTGTTGGAGGAGGTTTCGGTCATGTGTGTTTAATTATCTTAGTTGCCAAAAGGCGACGGCGGCGGCTGCGGCGACGTTGAGGGAGTCGACGCCGTGGGCCATGGGGATGCGGGCGGTGTAGTCGGCGCGCTCGATGGTGGCGGCAGGGAGACCGTCACCTTCAGTGCCCATGATAATGGCGAGACGCGGCTCGGCGCACAGCCCGGGGTCGTCGATGGGTACTGAACGGTCGGTCAGAGCCATTGCGACGGTCTTGAAGCCAAGAGTTTTGAGTTGGTCGGCGGAGTCAACCCATGTCCAGGGAACGAGGAAGACTGTGCCCATCGACACACGTATGGCGCGACGGTTGAGTGGGTCGCACGATGTGGGGGTGAGCAGCACGGCGTCGATGCCGAGGGCCGCGGCTGAGCGGAATATGGCTCCGATATTTGTGGTGTCGACCACGCCGTCAATCACTACCACGCGGCGGGCGTCGCGGCAGATGTCGCTTACAGCCGGGGGGAGGGGACGACGCATGGCGCAGAGCACACCGCGCGTGAGGGTGTAGCCTGTGAGTGAGGCCAGGAGGTCGCGCTCACCCGTGAAGACGGGGATGTCGGGGAATCGGGCTATAATCGAGGCCGCATCGCCGTCAATATGGCGGCTCTCGCACAGTAGCGATAGCGGCTCATAGCCCGCCTGGATGGCCACGTTTATCACCTTGGGACTCTCGGCGATGAAGATGCCGCGCGAGGGGTCGAGCCTGTTGCGCAGCTGTGCCTCGGTGAGCGAGGCGTACACTTCGAGCCCGGGACAGTCGAGGGAGTCTATCCTAATGATGCTCATGCGTGATGACGTATTGCTTCACCTTCTGGAAAAGGTCGTTGGCAAAGACAAATTCGTTGAGAGCCTCGTTGGCTGTGTGGTATATCTCATGCATGTCGCCCACCCATTCGCGGTAGCCCTTGTTGATGAACACGATGTTCTCGCCTATGCCGAGCACCGAGTTCATGTCGTGGGTATTGATAATGGTGGTGATATTATACTCGTGGGTGATGTCGCTGAGCAGCTCGTCAATCACGATGGATGTGCGCGGGTCGAGACCCGAGTTTGGCTCGTCGCAGAACAGGTATTTGGGGTTGAGGGCAATGGCGCGTGCGATGGCCACACGTTTCTGCATGCCGCCCGAAATCTCGGAGGGGTATTTGTTGTCGGCCCCTTTGAGGTTGACACGCTCGATGCAGAACTGGGCACGGTCATGAATCTCGGCGGGAGTCATGGAGGTGAACATGGTGAGGGGGAAGGCCACGTTGCCAAGGACGGTCTCGGAATCGAAGAGCGCGGAGCCCTGGAAGAGCATGCCAATCTCCTTGCGGAGTTCCTTAATCTGCGAGGCGTCCATCTTCATGATGTCGCGTCCGTCATACAGAATCTCGCCCACCTCGGGACGGATGAGGCCGATGATTGACTTGACGAGCACCGTCTTGCCCGAGCCGCTCTGGCCGATGATGAGATTGGTCTTGCCGGTCTCGAACTTCGCGCTGACATCGTGGAGAATGGTCTTGCCGTCAAACGACTTGGTGAGGTTGCGTACTTCAATCATTGCAGGAGTAGTTTAGTCAGTACAACGTCAAGCAGGAGTATGAGAATGCTCGAGGCCACCACGGCGTTGGTCGACGCCTTGCCCACCTCGAGTGCTCCGCCCTTCACATAGTAGCCGTAGAATGCGGCGACCGATGTGATGATGTAGGAGAAGAATAGCGACTTGATGAGGCCGTACCACACGTACCATTCCTGGAACATCGTCTGGATGCCGTAGATGAAGCGGTTGAGGGGGATGATGTCGGTAAATGTGGAGATGAACACACCGCCCATAATGGAGGTGAAGATGCAGAACACCACAAGCACCGGCATGAACAGCAGGAAGCCCACGACCTTGGGGAGCACGAGGAAGTTGGCCGAGTTGACACCCATAATGTCGAGGGCGTCAATCTGCTCGGTCACACGCATGGTGCCTATTTCCGAGGCGATGTTGGAGCCAACCTTGCCGGCAAGGATGAGACACAGGATGGAGTTGGAGAACTCGAGCAGGATAATCTCGCGCGTGGCCAGGCCGGTGGAGTAGGCCGGGATGAGCGGCGACATGATGTTGAGCTGCATCTGTATGGTACACACCGCGCCGATAAACACCGAGATGACCAGCACGAGCGGGATGGAGTCGATGCCGAGCTTGGTAATCTCGGCCACGGTGCGTGTGAGGAATATCTTCCACCTGTCGGGGATGGTGAACACCCTGCACATGAAGGTGCAGTAGCGGCCGAAGGTGGCGAGTGAGTCAGAGATAATCATGAGGTGTAATGTGTGACTATTTCAGTGCGGCGACGAGCTGAGCCTGAGAGAGCTCCTGCTGTTCGCCGGTGGTCATGTTTTTGAGCGTAACGGTGCCGTTGGCAAGCTCGGTCTCACCGACGATGCCCACGTAGGGGATGCCGAGTGCGTCGGCGCGGCCCATCTGCTTTTTCATCTTGGCCGCGTCGGGGAATATCTCGGCGGCGATGCCCTCGCGGCGCAGCTCCTTGATGATGCGGAGCGATGCGGCGGCCTCGGCCTCGCCGAAGTTGGTGAACATGATTTTGGCCGCGCCCTGAATCTCGGCGGGATAGAGGTCGAGGGCGTTGAGCACGTCATAGATGCGGTCGGCACCGAACGAGATGCCTACGCCCGACACGCCCGACAGGCCGAAGACGCCAGTGAGGTTGTCATAGCGGCCGCCGCCGGTGATGCTGCCTATCTCCACGTCGCGGGCCTTGACCTCGATGATGGTGCCGGTGTAGTAGTTGAGTCCGCGGGCGAGCGATACGTCAAGCTCAAGGTCGGCCTCCAGACCGAGTGCGGCGGTGCCGTTCATCACGGTGCGCAGCTCCTCGACACCCTTGAGGCCGGTCTCGCTCTCGGCCAGGAGTGAGGCGAGGCTTGCGAGACGCTCGTCGTTGCTGCCCGAGAGGGTGATGATGGGGGTAATCTTCTCGATGGCCTCGGCCGAGATGCCACGCTCGGCGAGTTCGGCCTTGACATTATCGAGACCGATTTTGTCAATCTTGTCGATGGCCACGGTGATGTCGACAATCTTGTCAGGCTCGCCGATGAGTTCGGCTATGCCGGCAAGCACCTTGCGGTTGTTGAGCTTGATGGTGATGCGCACACCGAGACGGCGGAACACCTCGTCGACCATCTGCAGCAGCTCAATCTCGTTGAGCAGCGAGTCAGAGCCTACGACATCGGCGTCACACTGGTAGAACTCGCGGTAGCGACCCTTCTGCGGACGGTCGGCGCGCCATACGGGCTGAATCTGGAAACGCTTGAAGGGGAACTGCAGGTCGTTGCGGTGCATTACGACGAAACGTGCGAAGGGCACGGTGAGGTCGTAGCGCAGACCCTTCTCGCACAGCTGCGAGGCGAGCTTCAGGCAGTCGCCCTCGTCGATGAGCTTGCGGTCAACGCCGCGCAGGAAGTCGCCCGAGTTGAGTATCTTGAAGAGGAGCTTGTCACCCTCCTCGCCATATTTACCCATGAGAGTAGAGAGGTTTTCCATAGCCGGAGTCTCAATCTGCTGGAATCCGTAGAGGTGGAAAACTTCGCGGATGGTGTCGAATATATAGTTGCGACGGGCCATTTCGGCCGGGGTGAAGTCGCGTGTGCCTTTAGGTATAGACGGTTTCTGAGCCATAATAAAAATTTTCTTGCAAAGTTACACATATTTTGCTAATTTTGCATCAAACTAAAAAGCGTAAATGTAGTTTTGACGACTATATAGCCAAATAATGCGTAAATGAAACTTGTAGGAGCACATGTATCGGTGGCCAACGGAGTGAGCAATGCCCCGTTGAATGCCAGGGCCATAGGCGCGCGTTCGTTCGCCCTGTTTACCCGCAACCCGTCGCGATGGGTGTCAAAGGCCATTTCGGCAGACGAGGCCGAGGCGTTCAAGCGCAACTGTCGCGAATGTGGTTTCACGCCTGACATGATACTCCCACATGACAGTTATCTCATCAATCTCGGCAGCCCTGATGCTGAGAAGCTGGCCAAGTCGCGCGAGGCTTTTCTCGACGAGATGCGCCGATGCGAGCAGCTCGGGCTCACGATGCTCAACTTCCATCCCGGCAGCCATATGCGCGAGATTTCAGAGGAGGCATGCCTTGACCTGATAGCCGAGTCGCTCAACATTATCCTTGCCGAGACCACAGGCGTCAAGGCCGTGATTGAGAACACCGCAGGGCAGGGGAGCAACCTCGGATACACCTTCGCTCAGATAGCGCGCATAATCGACGGCGTGGATGACAAGGAGCGCGTGGGTGTGTGCATTGACACCTGTCACGCCCATTCTGCCGGATATGACATGACCATTCCTGAGGCATATGCCCGCACGTGGGATGAATTTGACAGCCTGATAGGTTTCAAATATCTCAGCGGCATGCATATCAATGACACCGCCAAGGCTCTCGGCTCGAAGGTCGACCGCCATGCCCCCATAGGGCAGGGGATACTCGGCGAGGAGTTCTGGAGGATGCTGATGCAAGACCCGCGCATGGACGGCATACCTCTCATCCTCGAGACCACCGACGAGACACTGTGGCCCGAAGAGATAAGGTATCTCAACACGCTGGCCGGAGTGCCCCCGCTCGACTGACTTTTCTTTCCGAATTAAATAATATACATATCATACTTACTTTAAAATAATCTATCATGAGCAAAACTAAGCCAGACCAGAGTTTCTGGAAACTCTGGAATCTCAGTTTCGGTTTTTTCGGCGTTCAGATTGCCTACGCTCTCCAGAGTGCCAACATCACCCGAATTTTTGCCACAATCGGAGCTGACCCACATTCGCTCAGCTATTTTTGGATACTTCCCCCGCTGATGGGTATAATCGTGCAGCCCCTGGTGGGTGCGGCCAGTGACCGCACCTGGAACCGTCTCGGCCGCCGTCTGCCCTATCTGCTCATCGGAGCCGCCATTGCCGTCATCGTGATGTGTCTGCTCCCCAACGCCGGCAGCTTCGGCCTCACGATAGGGGGTGCAATGGTGTTCGGCTTCATCGCGCTGATGTTTCTCGACACGTCAATTAACATGGCCATGCAGCCGTTCAAGATGCTTGTGGGCGACCAGGTCAACGAGAAGCAGAAGGGCCTTGCCTATTCCATCCAGAGTTTTCTCTGCAATGCCGGCAGCCTCGTGGGTTATCTCGCCCCCATCACCCTTACAGCCATCGGCATAAGCAATCTCGCTCCCGAGGGTCAGGTGCCCGCGAGTGTCACCTACTCGTTCTATATCGGAGCCGTGGTGCTTGTGCTCTGCGTGATTTACAGCTTTGTGTTCATCCGTGAGATGCCGCCTAAGGAATATGCCGAGTATCACGGCATCACCAAGGAGCAGGAGACTCAGAAGGAGGGAATGTTCACACTTCTGCGCAAGGCTCCGAGCACTTTCTGGACGGTCGGTCTCGTGCAGTTCTTCTGCTGGTCGGCGTTCCTGTATATGTGGACCTACACCAACGGTGCCATCGCTGACACCGTGTGGGGCACTACCGACACCAAGTCGGCCGAGTATCAGACCGCCGGCAACTGGGTGGGCGTGCTCTTCGCCGTCCAGGCCGTCGGCTCGGTGATATGGGCCGTTGCAATCCCGATGTTCAAGAATCACAAGGTGGTCTACTCGCTCAGCCTCATACTCGGAGCCATAGGTTTCATTTCCACCATGTTTATCACCAACCAGTATGTGCTCTTCTTCTCCTATCTGCTCATAGGCTGTGCCTGGGCCGCGATGCTCGCTCTGCCATTCACCATCCTTACCAACTCGCTTTCGGGTAAGAATATGGGCACATATCTCGGACTGTTCAACGGCACCATATGCGTGCCTCAGATATGCGCCGCCGCTCTCGGCGGAATCATCCTGCCTCTGCTCGGAGGTCGTCAGGTCAATATGCTCGTGCTTGCCGGAGTGTTCCTGCTCATCGGAGCCTTCTGCGTGACGCTCATCAAGGAGACCTATGCAGAGGCCCGCGCAACCGACAGGATGCTCGAGGAGGAAATCTGACAGGCCAATCCCCCTCCGACATACTTACTTGTCACAGGTAAGGGAGGTACCATCCAAGAAAGGGACAAAAGGACAAAAGAGACAAAAGCGACATAAGTTTATTATTCTCAAGATAATCATTGATTATCAAAACAATATATTTCTTATGTCGCTTTTGTCTCTTTTGTCCTTTTGTCCCTTTCCTGGATTATGACACCACCTTGTGCCATCATGTCATATTCTTTCAAAAAATTTGTTATCTTTGCACTCGTCAAACTATGGATATGAAAGATGGCCAGTCACGTCCGATGCACAAGCGCGTATTCAGCCTTGCGTGGAAGATACTGCTCCCGGTGGTAATCGGGCTCAGCGTGGTGGTGTGTCTTTTCTATAGGGAGTTCAATGCGGGCGTGTGGGAGGCTGTCCACTTCACCCCCCGAGTGATAATGTGTATCGGGCTGGCATGGCTGTTCATGCTCGGGCGCGATGCGGGATTGAGCTGGAGGTTTCACACGCTCACCGACGGCCACCTGTCATGGCTCCAGTCCATAAGGGTAAGCTACTTATGCGAGTTCACCTCGTGCATCACGCCGTCGGCTGTCGGGGGTAGCGCCCTGGGCATGGTGTTTATGAACCGCGAGGGGATAGAGCTTGGCCGTGCTACGACTCTGATGATGACGACGCTCTTTCTCGACGAACTCTTCTTTGTGGTTTCGCTCCCGATAGTGATGCTGGTGGTGCCATATAAGGAGCTGTTCGGGTTCGGAGAATCTACTTTTACCGTGGGACTTCAGACCGTTTTTTGGATAACATATTTCGGAATAGCCCTGTGGACGCTTTTGCTGTTTCTCGGCATCATCGTGCGCCCGCATGCCATACATGCCATGCTCAACCGGCTGTTTCGTTTCAGATGGCTGCGCCGTTGGGCGGAAAAGGCTGATGAGTTGGGGAGCAACATGGAGGCTACGGGTGCTGCCATCAGGAAGCGACCCATCGGATGGTGGCTGGAGATATTCGGCGGCACCGTCATGTCGTGGACATCGCGCTATCTTGTGGTCAACGCGCTGTTTCTCGGATTTGCCCCGTCGGCTGACCAGCTCGTGGTCTTTGCCCGCCAGTTTGTGGTGTGGGTAGTGCTCATGGTCAGCCCTACGCCCGGAAGCGCGGGCATAAGCGAGTGGCTGTTCACGACCTATTACGGCGACCTGCTCGACAGTGCAAGCATGGCTTTGGTCATAGCACTGTTCTGGCGCATCATAAGTTACTATGCCTACCTCATCATCGGCGCATGCATCGTGCCGGGATGGGTGAGGAAGAGAATTAAAAATTGAAAATTAAAAATTTAAAATTTAAAATTGGCTCCCCTCGTAGGGTGTGCGACTACGATTTTTTATCAAACCAACTGCAACTCTAAACTCTAAACTCTATACTCTAAACTTCCCCCTATAAACTATAAACTTTAAACTCTACACTCCCTCTATACTCCTAAAAAATGAGATACCTGCTGACTATTCTGATGATGCTTTCGGGGCTGGTGCAGCTCCGGGCCGATGAGGCGCGACTGGTGTATATGCTCCGGCTTGACGATGAAATCGGCTCGTCGACCTGGCGTTACACCCGCGAGGCCGTTGACGAGGCTGTCAAGGCCGATGCGAGTCTGCTGCTCGTGCATCTTAACACCTATGGCGGTTCGGTCGTGCATGCCGACTCCATACGTACCGCCCTCATGCGTGCCCCTATGCCTGTCGTTGCGTATGTCGACAATAACGCCGCCTCGGCTGGAGCGTTGATAGCCCTTGCCTGCGACAGTGTGTATATGCGCTCAGGCTCGTCGATGGGGGCTGTCACGGTGGTCAATGGCAGTGACGGCGCGGCCATGCCCGACAAGTATCAGTCATATATGCGCGCCATGATGCGCGCCACCGCCGAGCGGCACGGCCGCACGGTGCCGGGCGACTCGACTTCGCCCTGGCGTCGCGACCCGCTGATAGCCGAGGCCATGGTGGACCCGCGTGTGACGGTGCCCGGGCTGATAGACTCGACCCGCGTGCTGACGTTCACGCCCGAGGAGGCCGTGAAGTGGGGCTATGCCGACGGCAAGGCCGAGTCGGTGGCCGAGGTGCTCGGCAATCTCGGTTATCATGACGGGGTGTATGTGATTGAGGAGTATCATCCCACATGGCTCGACCGCGTGATTGGCTTCTTCACCAATCCCGCCGTCCAGGCCGTGCTCATAATGATAATCATTGGCGGCATATATATGGAGCTTCATTCGCCCGGAGTGGGATTTCCGTCGGCCGCCGCCATCATTGCCGCGTGTCTCTACTTCCTGCCTATCTACATCACCGGCATAGCCAGCAGCTGGATTATACTGCTCTTTGTTGCGGGATTCATACTCATAGTGCTTGAGATGTTTGTCGTGCCCGGATTCGGGGTTACGGGCATTGCGGGTATCGTGTGCGTGAGTCTTGCCCTGATATTCGGACTTATCGAGGGCTACACGTTCAGCATCACTCAGGTCGATGCGTCGTCGCTGTGGATGTCGCTCGGCACGTTCTTTGCCGGACTTGCGCTCGCCGTGGCCGCCGTGTGGTATCTCACCTCGTCGCACGGCCCCAAGTGGGTGCGCCGTCACACTGACCTTACCGCCGAGCTGCGCAACGATGACGGATTTATCGGCGTGGACATGGGGCCGGCGCGATATGTCGGTCACGAGGGGGTTGCTGTCACCGATATGCGCCCGGCCGGCAAGGTGGAAATCGACGGGGCGACACTCGATGCCGTGGCCGTGATGGGGTTTGTCCATGCCGGCACACGTGTCAAGGTTACGAAATATGAGAACGCGCAGATTTATGTCAAGGAGTCGTGATATCATAGCCATTATCCCGTCGCGCTACGGCTCGACGCGTTTTCCGGGCAAGCCGCTTGCCATGATTTCGGGCCGACCGATGATTGAGCATGTGTATCGTGCGGCTGTCGCGGCACTCGGGCGCGCCGTGGTGGCTACTGACGACGAGCGCATTGCCGAGGCTGTGCGTGGTTTTGGCGGCGAGGCAGTCATGACCTCCTCCGACTGTCCCAACGGCACGGCACGTGTCATCGAGGCCTACCGCAAGTTGGGGCGTCCGGCCGGGATTGTGGTCAATGTGCAAGGTGACGAGCCGTTCATACTGCCCGGGCAGATAGAGTCGGTGGCACGGGTGCTTGCCGACAACCCCGAGGCGCAGATAGCCACACTCGCCCTGCGGTTTGACCCCGCCGAGGGGTTTGAGTCGCTTTTCGACCCCAACCGTGTGAAGATGGTGCGTGACGCAGAGGGTAGGGCACTGTATTTCAGCCGTTCGATAGTGCCGTATGTGCGTGATGTGGCGTGGCAGGAGTGGATTGACCGCGTGATGTTTTATATCCACGTCGGCCTGTATGCCTATCGCGGGGAAGTGCTCGAGTCGCTTGCCGGACTTGAACCGTCGCCCCTCGACCGGGCCGAGAATCTCGAGCAGCTCCGCTGGCTGCACCACGGCTACACCATCCACACGGCAGTCACCACCACCCGAACCTATCCAATCGACACCCCCGCCGACCTTGAGAAATGCTTACATATAGAAAGGCAAGATGCTAATTTATAGAAGGGGACATAAGGACAAAAGGGACACAGGAGACATAATATAATATTAAGAGGGTGAAAAATAATATTGCCGTCCGATAAAAATAATCTTATGTCTCTTGTGTCACTTTTGTCCTTATGTCCCTTTCTTGAATTTTTCTATTTACAAATTTTAACATAAAACCGTGTAACAGTTGCGAAGTCTTAACGTCTATCTAATAAAGCCACAGCTGTAGCGGACACACAACCGACGTTTCAGTTGATGGTTAGGATGTAAAAGTTAAAAAACTAAATTTTCGACGTTTGCTTGCAATCTGCTTTCGGGTGTAGTATATTTGTTACACTTGTGTGGAATTGCTATCGAAATTTTAACAAACCACCATAAAACACTATACGGTAAAAATTTTTACGCGCCGTTGCTCGTAAAGGTCGATTGTCACATTAATAATGCAAACTAAATAATATAAGATATGATGGAAGGCTGCGGGAAAGGAAGTATGTTGCGGCATGTGTATAGATGTGCTGTGGTTATGGCAGCTATGCTGACGGCTTTGTCGGCTTATGCCGAAGAGCATGATATGATATTGGTCGGAAGGGTGCTGACAGCATTGGGCAAGACAGACCTTATGGAGGCTAAGGTGTTTACTCTTGACGGTGAGGGAAATAAGGCTGATTCTGTCAAGGTGGGTATGCGTCTAAGTACACCGAACGGTTCAGTTGAACAGTCGGTGTTCATATTTCAGACCACGAGCCGCGACTCCACATATGTGTTTGATGTCAGCTGTGAGGGATATATGCCTCAGACACTGGTATATAAGGTGGAGAATGTAGGCGCGAGGGAGTTTAAGCGTGAAATGCCTACGGTGTATCTCGAGCGTGCGCCGCATAAGCTCGGCGAGGTCACAGTGACCGCGTCTAAAATCAAGTTCTACAACCGTGGCGATACTATTGTGTATAATGCCGATGCTTTCCAGTTGGCCGAGGGGTCGATGCTCGACGCGCTCATCAATCAGCTGCCGGGCGTACAGCTTGACGATAACGGACGCATAACGGTCAACGGCGAGTTTGTGGAGTCGCTTCTGCTCAACGGCCGACAGTTCTTTGACGGCAACAATAACCTGATGCTTCAGAACATCGGGGCATATACGGTGAAGAACGTTGAGGTGTATCGCGGGCAGACGGCGCAGGAGAAGTGGATTGGTGACCCCAATGCGGCCAAACATCTTACGATGGATGTGAAGCTGAAAAAGGAGTATTCGATGGGGTGGATAGCTAATGTGCAGGCCGGTTACGGAACTGAGGACCGATACCTCGGCCGACTGTTTGCCTCATGGTTCACCCCGACGACCCAGGTGCATCTGATAGGCAACATCAACAATCTGAACGACAGCCGCACGCCCGGCCAGAGCGACGGCTGGACTCCCGAGCAGATGCCATCGGGCACGCGAAGGTATCATATGGCCGGACTCGACTACAGCTACGCCACGCCTGACTACAAGCGCACGGCCGACGGCAGTTTCCTTTATGAGGGGGACAGGCTCGACACCTACACGTCGACCAACCGCGCAAATTTCTTTGCCTCGGGCAACACGTATGATTACACCTATGCCTCGGGCCGCAACAGCAATACCCGTCTCAGCACCAATCACTCGGTGGACCGGCGGTTTGACCGCTACAGCATTTCAGCAAATGTTGGCGGCCATTATAATAAGAGCGTAAGGCGGTCACAGTCGGTGTCGGCATCGTTTATGGAGGAGCAGGCCGACATCACCCGTCAGGCCATCGAGGCACTATATGACGGCGGGAGCGATGACCGGCTCAATGCGGTAATCAACCGCTCAATCACCCGCGGCGACGGCGAGCGGAAGGAGGGTGGATTCACTGTGTGGGCCAATCAGCTCTACAGGATTCCACGGTCGAGCGACATGATACGCCTCACTATGTCAGCAAGATATGACACGAAGAAGGAGCGGCTGTGGGATGACTACGACATCGTGTACGGCAACGGGGCCGACCCCGCATCCCGCACACGTCAGCGCAATTATACCGACAATTCCCCCAATCATGAGCTGAACCTGAAGGTCACGGGCGGCTATCTCTCGCGATACGGCGATTTATCGCTGACGGTACTGTACAATTATGAATTTCTTAACCGTGACAGGGATTCGTACATGTATGCTCTTGACCGACTGGAGGATATGGGCGTGTACGGCACTCTTCCGGCGGGCTATCTCTCGACTCTTGACCCGGGCAACAGCTACAGGTCGAGCCTGATAGACAACAGGCATACGTTGCAACCGATGTTGAGATACAGCCATGACTTCGCAAACGGCGACCGCATAATTTCGGCCATAGGCGGGGTGGCGGGTGTGATGCACAGCCATCTGAACTATTGGAGCGACAGCCGTTTTTACCCGGTGAGGCGCAGCTCGTACGTCATGACGGTCGGTGGAAGCATGGCTCAGTTCGCGTATATGAGGCAGAGGAGCGGCGACACTACGGGACACACTTTTGACGTGACCTATGAGATGGACACCGAGACTCCCGACCTGTTGCATATGGTGGATGTGACCAATACGTCCGACCCTCTCAACGTCGCCCTCGGAAATCCTGACCTGAAGAACGCCTACGTGCATAATGGCAAAATCAAGTATATCGTCAGACCGGCCAACAGCACTATATACAATGCCGTGACGCTCAACGGAGTGTACACAGCCAATGCGCTGGTGCGCGGATATTATTACGATATGTCTACGGGCGTGAGGTATAACAAGACCTACAATGTGAGCGGCAACTACAATCTGTCGGCGCAGAATGATTTCAGCATTCAGTTTGGCAGCCTCAAGCAGTTCGCGCTTTCATCGTTGACCGAGGCAGCCAACGTGCATAGCGTCGACATGGTGGGCACCGAGGGGGTTGAGCCTACCCCCTCAAAGGTGAATACGCGCACGCTGGGCGAGCAGCTGAAACTGTCGTGGCAGATAGGCAAGCAGAGCATCGAGCTTAACGGTAAGGTGACTGACCGCCACACGTCGTCGTCACGCTCGGATTTCCGCGACATCGATGCCACGCATTACCAGTATGGCGTGACGGGCAAGTTTGTGATGCCGGCGGGATTCAGCCTCAGCACCGATTTCACCTTCTACACCCGCAGGGGCTATGGCGTGAGGGAACTCGACACGACCGATGCCGTGTGGAACGCGCGCCTGAGCTACATGCCGCGTGGCGGACGTTGGGTGTTTAATATCGACGGTTTCGACCTCCTGCACCGGCTGTCAAATGTCCACTATGCCGTGACCGCCACAGGCCGCACAGTGACATATACCAACACACTCCCGCGCTACGTACTCGCCACAGTGCAGTACCGATTTAACATCCAGCCAAAGAAGAGATAGCTTCCGGGGAGGCGTTGGGTGTCTGTAGGAGCGACGGCTTTAGCCGTCGATATGAAACGACGTATCAGCCAATGATTCATTGGGTTAAGTTACCTCGTTCGTGTCATATCGACGGCTAAAGCCGTCGCTCCTACAGCCTTACACTCCCTTTTTGAGGAGTGTGAGGCTGAGTTGTTCGGCTACGCGGTCGCCGTCGATGGCGGCTGAGACGATGCCGCCGGCATATCCGGCCCCCTCGCCGCAGGGGTATAGCCCGGCTACGCTGATGTGGGCGAGGGTGTCGCTGTCGCGGGGGATGCGCACGGGCGATGAGGTGCGTGTCTCGGCTCCGATGAGCGCGGCCTCGTGGGTGAGAAATCCTCGGTTTTTCCTGTCAAACTCTTTGAAACCTTCCTGCAGACGGCGGGCTATCCCCTTGGGCAGCAGCCGGTCGATGCGGGCGGGATGGATGCCGGGGGGATAGGAGGTGGAGGGGAGGTCGGCCGACGGGCGCGATGCCACGAAGTCGTCCATGCGCTGGGCGGGGGCGTTCTGGGTGCGTCCGGCCTCTTCCCAGAACGCGCGTTCTATGCGCTCCTGCATGCGCATCATTTTCAGTGTGGTCTCCTCGGGCGTGTCGCCGTCGGGCACATCCTCGGGGAGTATCTCGACCACCATGCCCGAATTGGCCCAGCGTGTGCCTCGGCTTGCGGGCGACATGCCGTTGACCACGAGCTGGCCGTCGGCACTCGCGGCGGGGATGATGAATCCGCCGGGGCACATGCAGAACGAGTAGACTCCGCGTCCGTCGACACGGGTGAGCATGGTGTATTCGGCTGCCGGGAGATATTTGCCGCGCCCCTTGGGGGAGTGGTAGCGCAGTTGGTCGATGAGCTGCTGTGGATGCTCGAGACGCACGCCCACGGCGAGTCCCTTAGGCTCCATATGCACATTCTGAGCCATGAGCATCGAGTAGACATCGCGGGCCGAGTGGCCTGTGGCGAGGATGACCGGGCCGCGGTATTCCTGACCGTCGGCGGTCACGACTCCGCACACCGAGCCGTCGGGGGCAAGGAGCAGTGAGGTGGCGCGTGTGGAGAAGTGCACCTCGCCGCCACAGTCGATGATGGTGTTGCGTATGGCCTTGATTACGGCGGGCAGACGGTCGGTGCCGATGTGGGGGTGGGCGTCGACGAGTATATCCTCCGAGGCTCCGTGCTGGGCGAGGATGTTGAGTATCTTGTCAACCGGGCCGCGCTTCTTGCTGCGGGTGTAGAGTTTGCCGTCGGAGTATGCTCCCGCACCACCCTCGCCGAAGCAGTAGTTGGAGTCGGGGTCGATGACGTTTTCGCGCGAGATGCGGGCCATGTCCTTGCGGCGTGAGTCCACATCCTTGCCGCGCTCGAGGATGATGGGGCGCACCCCCTCCTCGATGAGGCGCAGGGCGGCGAAGAGTCCGGCGGGGCCTGCGCCTACGATGACGGCCCGGGGCGCGTCGGGCGCGAGCGGGGTGTAGGTCACGGGGGTGATGAGCGAGGTGTTTGCCGGCTCCTCGTCAATCCACAGCTTGACCGAGAGGTTGACCATGACGCGGCGTTGGCGCGCGTCGATTGAGCGGCGCGTGATGCGCAGACTGTTTATACGGTTGGCGTCGATGCCCATGTGGGTCGAGGCTGCCGCGCGCAGCAGCATCTCCTCAGCGGCGGCGCGGGGGTCGACACGTAGTTCTATTGTCTCTTGCACGGGTGTTGAGAGGTTGGGGGAAGGTTAGAAATTATGATGTTTCATCCACCGGTTGAGGGTGATGAGTGATACGACAAATGCGAGGAAGTCTGACGCGGCCATCGATGCCCACACGCCGTCGACACCCCACCATCGCGGCAGGAATATCAGGAACGGCAGCAGGAACAGCAGCTGGCGCGTGAGCGAGAGGAATATCGAGAGTTTGGGCTTGCCCACGCTCTGGAAGAAGTTTTGAATCACTATCTGACAGCCCACTACAGGGTAGAGCAGGAAGTAGATGCGGAAGCCTTCGCGCGAGATTTTTATGAGGGTCTCGTCGGTGGTGAAGAGGCTGCTCACCGTGTCGGGCAATCCCTCGCTGATAATCCATCCGAGCATAGTTATGGCCACGCCGAGCCATATGCCGGTGCGGAGGGTGTGCTTGACACGGTCATACTGTCCGGCTCCCATGTTGTAGCCGAGTATAGGCTGCATGCCCTGTGTCACGCCGAACACCACCATCACGAAAAACATCGTGGTGCGGTTGATGATGCCGTAGGCTCCGACACACAGGTTGCCCTGGTCGCCGCCGTAGTCAAGCAGGGCGCGGTTGAGAAACACCACGACCACGCATGCGCACACGTTCATGAGAAACGGCGACAGGCCGATGGCATAGATGCGCTTGACGATGGGCATTGACAGCCACTTGTTGTGCCACTTGAAGTGAATCGACGATGAGCGGGACAGGAAGTGGGATAGCACCCACACGAATGCGGTAAACTGTCCGCACACCGTTGCGAGGGCGGCTCCGCGTATGCCCCATTTGAACACGAATATGAATATGGGGGCGAGGATGACGTTGACGGCCACGGAGAGCAGGGCCGAAATCATAGCCTTCTTGGGGTAGCCGGTGGCGCGCATGAGGTTGTTGAGGCCGATGAACACGAAGGCTATCGGTGTGCCCCACAGTATCACCTCCATGAACTCGCGGGCATAGCTCACGGTGTCGTCGGTGGCTCCGAAGAAGTAGAGTATCTCGTCGAGAAACAGCAGTGTGCCTCCGCCGAACACGATGGCATGGATGAGGCAGAGGACAAACACGTTGTTTACCACGTCGGTTGCGCGGTCATAGTTTTTCTGCCCGAGGAATATCGAGCTGATGGTGGCACCGCCGGCTGCAATCATCATGCAGAAGGCGGCCACGAGGTTCATGAGGGGGAAGGTGATGGCGAGTCCGGCTATGGCCATAGGGCCTACGCCTCGGCCGATGAAGATACTGTCGACAATATTGTAGAGCGAGGTGGCCACGCTCGCGATGATGGCCGGTATGGAATACTGGGCCAGGAGCTTGCCTATGGACTTCTGCCCGAGGTCCTCGGTCGATGCACTCGCGGCGGCCGGTCTTACGCTGTTGTCTATAGTATTACCCATTAGTTGAAATCGCTTAGAGGAGCGAGTCAGGAAACTCGTGTGCAAAGTTACGCATTTTTC
Organism: uncultured Duncaniella sp.; assembly: GCA_910584825.1. Classification (GTDB taxonomy): domain Bacteria; phylum Bacteroidota; class Bacteroidia; order Bacteroidales; family Muribaculaceae; genus Duncaniella. The sequence continues at coordinate 34,232 of CAJUCI010000014.1, forward strand.
CCGACACCACTCTAATCTATAACAAAATCATCCGCAGGGATGGTTCAGTATAAACAATAGTATATGGACAAGACGGATTACGAGTTTAGTTGTTTGATTATTGCTTCAACGGCTTCCTTTTCGAGTGCGCGTGTTGTGAGGGATAGGGAATGATTAGCTGTCGGGCTTATAAATAGTTGTGGGAGTATTTCGTAATACATATCTCCAAGAATTGACTTCCATGTGTCAACCAAATTATTCATCGGGATTATGAATATCGTATCAGGATGATTAAGATGGATGTATCTTGTCAGTTGACGTATAAAATAGTGTGATGGGAGCACACCGAGGTCAAGCGGTTTAGCACGGTTGGTGTCATTGTAATATGGAAAAGCATTGATAATGGCAACATTTTTGAAAATGAGGCATTCGTCGATGTCGTTTTCTTTAGACAAATTTCTCAGGCTGTTAATCCAATGGCGATATGTAGGAGAAAAATATAAATCCATCAATTCCACTGAAGGGATGCCGGTGGGCTCGGACCGGCCATAAAGGTGACAGTAGGCGTGTTTCCCGCCCCAAAGATTATGCCATTTGTTCAGAGTTGTTGTGATTAGCTCTCTAAATCTTATGTCCAGTGCGAGATTTTGCGACCGGCATATGAAATCATCATATGTAGGCATATTGCCAAGAATGATAACTTTCGCACTCAGAATGTCGCCATACCACGGTTCAGGTCTGACTTCGGTGATAATTCGTGAACGCTTGGATTTGGAGCCGGTATTGTATCGGAGTATTAATGATTCGTCACCCTGATATGTCATTATGCCATCCTTGAAATATAATGGGAAAGCACCTGTGATGTTGGAGAGGTAAGGGTATCTCCATCCATTTAGAGCATCTAACTCGATGCAGTGCATTTCAGATAGACTCTCTGCCATGTAATGCGAGTCGCTGTAGCCCGACCGAGATACGGGATATCGATAACGGGCCATGATTTCCTCAAGCATGATATTTATGTCGGTATCAATATCGTTTTCACGGTCCATTATGCCACTATCATAGGGGTCGACACCACATGCGGCGGCTTCGAGTGAAAGTACAGCCCGATGCACATCGTCCTCATGCACATGTGGGTAGTCACGGAAGCTGTGGTATATGTCCTTGCGGATATCGTAGCCGTGAGTTGTGAGATAACCGATGTCAACGAGTTTTTGTTCAATCGGATATCTGCAGTATTCTGAGCATAGGCTATCAAAATAAGTACGTGGCGAACGAGGCAAGTGCAATTTATCCGACTTGCCATATATGCCTTGATAATCAGTCATAAGTAAAGATTTGACAATTTTCTGACGCGTTCAGCTATACTGTTTCTGACCGAAGCAGGGGATATTACTTCTACTTTCTCACCGTGCGATAGCAGTTCCATAAAGAAATCGTAAGTGGGACAGACGTGTATTTGTAGGTACACATATCCGTCCTCAACTTTCGTAACGCTTTGGCTCGGGTGTAGCGGCAGAGCGATGAAATAGTTGGCCTGTTCTCTTTCTACGCGGAGTGTTATGAGCTGACTGTCAACACCAGGTTGGCGGATTATGCCGTAACTGTCGGCAAACAGTTCGGCGAGACTGAATTTTGGCCGTGTGGCTGGCTGGCCAAGCTTAAGGGATATGATGCGGTCGAGAGGATAGGAATATGGAGTGCCGTCAGGGAGTTCGGCCACAAGATACCACCGCTGTCGGAACAGTTTTAGGCCAATTGGACTGACGGACACATCCTCTTCTGCCTCAGGGTCGTAGTTGTGGCGGTAACGTATGTGTACGCACAGCCTTTCTGATAATGCCTGCAGTATGTTTTGCAGATATGCTATATTACCTATTATAGGCTCTATCTCGATATAGTTGGCAATGTCACGTGTGCGGGTTATGGCATCCTGAAGTGTGACAGCACTGTTGAACATGGTACGTATCCGTGCCGAACTGTCTGAATTGTTGTGGACTATAGTATATGTGTTGTCACTGCGGTTGCATTCGACTTCGACATCAAAGAGGTCCTGAATGGCACATCGGTGACGCTCGAACGTCTTGTGAGGCAGTGGGGCACCCTCGTTTAGCGAAGATTGCTCCCACAGCTCACTGATACGCTCGAATGTTATGGGCCCGTAAGATGCTATGCGGTCATATAGCCATAGATAACGCTTGAATAAATATACCTGATTTCTTGTAGAGCCCATTGAATGGAAAAATTTATATTAGTTCTTATTGTAGCCGAAGTTTTTGTTGCGTGTCATGAACTTATCTTTGTAGAGATTCTCTCTTCTGACGGCTTCTTGTTCGGAGACATTGATAGGCAGCTCTTCGAGTATTATCCATTGAAAGTTTTTGGCATAAGTCGGGTCTTCGGTAATCTTTTCCTCGAGCTTGGCATTGCCACCATGTCCGGCTGTCTCGAAATAAGTCTTCCATCTGCCCCATATACCGTCGCGGTTATATGTGCTGCCGACATATTCACGGCCATTGTTCTTGTCCTTAATCATATAGATGCCATTTACAGCACTAAGCATACCCTTCCACTCGCAATCTGGGTGCTCGAATATCAGTTTAAGGTCGCCGTAACTCATTATGGTATCACGGTATGACACGAATTTAGGAAGGCCATACTCATCGAATCCTTCGTCAATACGGATTACCGGCTTCTCGATTTTGAAATCATGGTAATATTTTGCCACACCGCCACCCCAGTCAATGACTATACGCTCGGATAAGAATTTGAAATCCTCAACCTCTTCGAGTTGCAGAATACACTCACCCGGCTTGCGCGGGTGAGGAACGGAGGATAAAATCTTGTAGACAGCCACTAATCGTGCCTTAGTGCCTTTCTCGCCGACAAATACGACGAGATATTCAGTGTTGTCGAATCTGCCTGTCGGCTGTTCGGACTGATAACGTACGAAGTTTTCTCGTTCGTAGCGATACAAGTCAAGGAGTGAACAGCTGAAAGGCACGCCGTCGATTTCCCTGTCTTTTCGATTGTCAGCGTGTCGTACCATCTTGATGGCATTGCTGTTGTTGAAATCCTCATTGCCGATACCTCTTAGGATGGTCTGAATAGTTACGATGGTGGGGCGTTGTTGTTTATTCATATATTTCATTGTTAATGGTGGTTGGCGATACAAAATTAGCCACAGCTTTGGCCGCAACATGGCGAAAGCGATAAAACTTTGGCAAGCTATTTTTGCTTTTTAAGGATTGCTTAGGTTTGAATTTGTAGCAATAGTCATGAACGGATACAAAAAAAGCGTGGGACGTCAATTACTGAATATCGCTACTGAGGTATCGCCAAACACCATTTAAGAAATATACAGTCCACCCCACGCCATGCTGATATGTCACATCACATGATGTGGGGATATAGCACGCGCATGAAGCGTCTTTTTTGACTGCCTGTATACGACTTAAAGTTTGGATGAAAATTTGGCGATTTCCAGTAACCGTATTAAGCAAAGAACGCTTATTAAAAATATGTATAGGCCACTCCTCTGAGCAGCATATGGTCAGGACATGTTTTTTGAAAGCATTGAACATGGCCTGACTCTATGTTGCAAAAGTAAATAAAAAATGAGTCAGAAGCAAACACTTCAGAATCATTTTTATTGAGTGATATTCTCAATAAAAATAATAATGATATGGCATACGGAGCTAACGGGGGATTAGCGGGCGAGGGAGAGGTTGAGGTTTATGCCGAAGGAGGTGTTGGTGGTGGGGTAGGAGGTGGAGGAGACGATAGGGGTGTTGATTTGATGGTCAAAGAAGGCTCCGACGGTGAGGCGGCGCGACATGATGTAGTTGGCGGCGATGTTGATGTTGATGGTGCGCGTGCCTGAGGTGGCCTGGGTGTAGGCTGTCTCGATGCGGCGGATGAGTGCCTGTGTCTCGGCAAAGGAGAAGTCGCCGTTGATGGTGAGGTCGTTGGATATGCCTCGGCCCGAGCCTTTCATCTTGAGCACGGTGTTGAAGCCGATTATCTTGTAGCCGAGTCCGAGGGTGATGCCGCGCTGGTTGGCCTCGACTACCTGTCCGGCTGAGGTATTGAGGGTGAGGGTGCGGGCGTCGCGATATTCGGCGGAGATGGTCATGTCATTTTTGAGCGTGGCCGATGCGCCGATGAGGGGCGCGAATTTCTCGGTGATGGCGACCGACGAGATGTTGTAGGGTGAGGTGGGTATTGGGTTGCCGGTGAGCTCATCGATGGTGAAGCCGAGGCTCTCGGAGCCGGGCGCGGCGGCCCAGTTGAGGAACGAGGAGTAGGAGCCTACGCTGTAGGTACACTGGTAGGCGTGGCTGAGGGTGAACGACTTGAAGATTTTACGCATCGAGCCGAGATAGATGAGTCCGTCGTAGGTCACGCGCCAGTTGGGGAGGGCCTGGGCGAACGAGGGGAAGGGGGTGAGGTATTGCTTCTCGGCACTCGTGCCGGAGTAGGCGGCGATGAAGGCGGGGATGAGCACGTCGCTCGAGGTGGGGCTTACGGTGCCTACCTCGGGGTTGAAGGGGTTGCCGGCGTTGATGTTGTTTTCCATAAATCCGCCCTGGGGGTAGCGGAGGCCGATGTATTGTTGCTCGAAGCGGCGGGCGATGACGGGGATATTCTCGAGGAATGTGTTGAAGGCCTCGGAGTTGTAGCCGTTGTCGGCCTTGAAGTGTTTGAGGGCTGTGCGCATGGCCACGTGGGTCTTGGTGTAGGAACCGGCAAGGGTGGTGGGCATGTCGGCATACATGAACTGGGTGGAGCGCGTGCGGTTGTCGGTGCGGTTGGTGGTGAGGAGTATCTTGAGGCCCTTGACCGGCTCGAGGGTCAGTTCGATGTTCAGCTCGCGGGTGTTGGTGAAGTTGGCGGGGGAGGTCTGGCCGTCGTCGGTGATGAGCCAGCCGCGGTCGAGGGCCTTGTTGATATAGTCCTCACCGGCAAATCCGAATGCGAAGTCAAGGCCCGGTGCCATGGGACCGAAGCTGTTGGACTGGCCGAAGATGTTGCCTACGCGCGGGCGGTAGAGGGGGAGGGAGAGGGTGCGGGTGTTGCGGAAGCGCACGGCGGCACTGCGGGGCGACATGAGCAGACGTGTGCCGTACTCGGCAATCTCGCGCATGAGGCTCTTGTGCTCGTTGAGTACCTCCTGGATGGTGAATTTCAGGTTTTTGTCGCCACGGTCGAGGATGACGATGTTGTTGGGGTCGATGACCTTGTGAGCGACCTTAACCGGCTTGCCGTCGGTTGTGGTGGCGGTGACTTTGACCTTGGCGTTGCGCAGGTTGTGGCGGATGGTCAGGGTGGTGTCGGGCTTGAGTGAGAATGTGCGCTCAAACTTCTTGGGCTTCTTGGCCACAACACGCGCTTTCTTGGCCTGGAAACGCTGGTCGACGGCCTTGGTGTAGGCCCATTTGCTGTAGAGCGACTCGAAGTTGACGCGGCCGTCGGCATTCCAGGCGGCCTGGTTGGCGATGGAGTTGCCGGTGGACACTCCGTCGATTTCCGAGCCACGGTCCCAGCGGTAGGTGGCGTTGTATGACACGTTGCCTGTGAGCCAGTTGAGGGCGGGTATCTTGCTGAACGGGGCACGATAGCTGACGACGAACGACTGATTGTAGTTCCAGGGGGTGCCGAGGCGCATGATGCTCTGCAACACGGTGTCTTTCCACTCCTTGTACTGGTCGGGGAACAGGCGGCGGTTGACGGCTCCCATAGGCTCGTCGATGCGGGCCGAAGTGTTGGAGTTGAAGTTGACACTCAGCGACTTGGTGAAGTTCCAGGTGAGGGCAAACTGGCGGTCCCAGATGAAGTTTTTGCTCACCGATACGGGCAGGCGGAAGTCAACGTCGGTCTCGGAGCGGGTCTGCATCTCGTAATAGTAACGCGAGATGGTGGTGAGGAACGAGATGGTGGTGGGCAGATAGTTGAACTCCCAGTCCTTCACAAACTTGAGGTTTTTGGATTTGCTCTTGATGAACGCGAAGGGCTTCACTCCCTTGTTGTAGGGGGTGTAGGTGTATTGCAGTGAGCCGCGATAGTCGTTGGTGTTCTCGTATTCGGTGGTGGGGTCGCTCTTGGCTTGTTTGTTGAACGAGAAGTTGAGGGTGAAGTTGGCGGGGTCCCACGGCTTTGGGGTCTTGCTCTTGACATCAAATTTCAGGCCCGAGATGGAGAAACTCTTGATAGTGGTGCGCTCGACGGCATAGTTGAGGATGGAGTCTTTCTGCGCCTTGGTGGTGCATGCGTCGAGCGCGTCCTTCAGCTCCACGTCCTGGTCGAGAGGATTGTATTTTGGGGTGGTCTTCTCTTTGGTCACCGAGTAGTAGATGGGGGCGCGGAGCTTGGCCTTCTCGGGGAAGAAACGGCCGGCGTCGACCTGCATGGCGAAGTTGTACTGCTCGTAATCGTCCATGCGGCGCGCGTTGAGGGGCTGGTCGACCGAGCCGAAGCCGGCGGTCTCGACATGCGCGCCGACGTTGAATGTGGCTATGTCAGAGACTCCGATGTTGAGATTGCCTTTAGCTGCCCAGCCGCCCGAGTTGTTGAAGTCGGTGACCTTTAGCTCGTTGAGCCATACGATACCGTCTTTGACCACAGGGGAGTTGTTGCGCACGCCTATGAGCATCACCCTGACATCGCTGAGCGAGGGATTGCCCATCACCGAGATGCGGTTGCGCTCGTTGTCGGGGTCGCGGCCCGTGTAGACCACGCCGAATCCCACGCCCGGCTCGTTTTCGTTCTTGGCGCGGTTGCGCTCCTTCTTGAGGTTGACGAGTGTCTGGAGGTCAAAGTCCATGTAGTTGGCGCGGGGCCACACGATGTAGCGGTCGGCGGGAGAGTCGGTATATGTTCCGGCCGGGGTCAGCTCGAGCGGCACCTCGTATTCGTAATAGTTGGCCTTCACGTCGGAGCCGAGGCGGATGAACACCGACAGCTCGCCGCTCTTGAGGTTGGTGAGGTCGTCAATCAGACGCTCGGCGTGAATCCACATCTGCATGCGCTTGTAGTTGCGGAGGTCGAGCATGGTGTTCTTGTACACGCCGCGTGCGTCACCGGCCTGCAGACCCTCGACCTTGAGCGACATCGACTGCTCGTTGAGCTGGACTATCTGGCTCTGGCCGGGGTCGGTTATGCGGTTGACGCCGGGAGGGAGGACGTAGTTGACCGGCTCGCGGTCGGCATTTTCCTCGATGTTGACCACCGAGATGTCAAGGTCGCCCTCGGCGGGGGCGTCGCCGCGCGAGTTGAGGTTGAAGTCGTAGGGCCGCCATTCACCTTTGACAAGCTCGAGGGTGGCGAAACGCAGATGTGTCGTGGCCTTGAAGCCGGTCATGAACATGCGGGCGAAGCGGATGGTGGAGAAGTCGGAGATGTTGCCCACGACTTTCTCGTAGGCACTGAGGGGTATCTTGAACTGATACCATACAACCTCCTGGGTGGTCTGGTCGTTGTTGACCACTATAGATGTCTGCTTGTCGGTGATGAAGTTCTTGCCCACCTCGAGGTCCTCGGGGCGGATGGAGATGCGATACTGGAAATAACGCTCGTACTCGTTGAGGGTGTTGTCCTGGTTGATGTCCTCGACGTCAGGGAGGGAGCGCGACGACTGATAGAGCGGGTCGGGAGCCTCGTCGGGCGAGAGTGAGTTGCCCTCGACACCGTTGTAACGCTTGTAGCGTTCGAGCACGCCGAGACGCTCCTCGTCGTAGTCATAGCCTCGGAAGAAGTGGTAGTTGTCGCCGGCAGGGTCGTTGAACGGCGAGAACTTGTCGGCCTGCATCCGCTCGATGGCCGAGGGGTCGAGGCGGGTGCGCAGTCCGTCGAGATATGCGGCATAGGAGGGGAAGCCGAACTCGAGGTCGTTCTTGAGTCCGTCAAGGCCGACGTCCTGTATGCCTCGGGCGTTGGTGTTGTTGTCAAAGGCATAGGTCAGGGAGTTCTGCGACGAGACATTACCCCACACGGTCTGCTCCATGAACTGCTCGTCGCCGTCGACGGGTATGCCGTTCTCGTAGCTCTTGAGTCCGTCCTTGAGGATGTCCTCCGACACCTCGCCGAAGTTGAGGTACAGGTCGCCGCCCTCGAGGTTGTCATTGTCGGGGTCGAGGAACGGCGAGAGCATCCAGAACTGGACGTATTCGATGTTGGAGGCCTCGAAGTTGGTGTTGTCCATCTTGCGCATGATGCCGCCCCAACGCTTCTCGGGGTTGAGGAGATAGCCCTGCGGGTCGATGTTGGTGGCGTCGAGGTTGTAGGGGCCGCGCTCGGTGGGGTAGAACGAGAGGTTGAGCGTCTGGATGATGTTTGACTCGCCGTAGGTGAGCTGTCGGCCGGGGAAGATTTCGCGTGAGGTCACCTCGCGGATGTAGGGGTTGTTCATCTGCTTAGGGTCGCTCTTGATGTAGCCCGGGCAGAGCGACGAGTTGCGCTCGGTGAACATGCGGTCGATGTAATACCAGTTGAGCAGCGCGCGGTTCTTGCCGTAGTCGACATTATCGCTCAACGCCGCCTCGGGGAACAGCGCGGTATTGGACGGGTCATAGGGGGTGGAGGCGAGAAACCATGAGTAGGGCGACCGCAGGTCGATGCCTATTTGGGTAGACTCGAAATCGTCGATGTAGCTCGAGCCTTTGTTAGAGCCGCTCTTCTGCGCGTGGGGTATGAGCTGGGCAAACTCGGCTTGGAGCGAGAGCGTAGAGGGCTGGGTGGCGTTGACGGTCGGTATCTTGTTGAGCAGATTGGTCAGCCACATGAAGCGGGTATTGTACTGCGCGTTGAGTCCCCACATCGAGTTGTTGACCACCTCGTCGCCGATATTGACCTTCTCGGTGAGCGATTTTTCAGAGAAGTGCATAAAGGTGGCACCGAGGTTGAAGTCCTTGTTGAACTTGTAGTTGAGGTCGAGTCCGAGGAGGGTCTTGCGCTGGGTGCTGTAGAGCGACTGGTTTTCGAGCGTGACGCTTATGCTCTGGCCCGAATCGATGATGCTCTGGTTGGTGATGGTGACGATGCCCATTGCATAGTCGACGGTGTAGTCGCTGTTCTCGTTGAGCACCACGCCGCCGGCGGTCACAACTACCGAGCCGCGCGGCACGTTCATGGCGTTGAGGCGTATCTGCGAGCCTGAGGATGCCTGATATTTGCCGGTGAGTACAAATTTGTTCTTGTCGGCAAACTGCCGGGCAACGATGAGCGTGGAGTCGTAAAGCTCCTGATATACATATTTTTGGACGAGGACGGGGTCGCCGATTTTCTCGGCGAGATGCTTGCCGAACGGTTCGACCACGGGGAAGATAATCTTGCCCTGCGAGGCGAGGATGGTGTAGCCCTCGATGAAGTCAAAAAATCCGTCGGGGCCGGTGGCCTGGTTGGAGTCGATGCGGTCGAGTCCCATCACCTGGAGCAGGGGTATGTTAGAGATGGAGGGGACGGGCAGATAGTTGATTTCGGTGCCGGTAGTGTCGCTGAGATATTTGATGTTGAGGCGGAAGTTCTGCTGCTGCACCTGGAACGCTCCGAGCGAATAGACGTTTTTCATCATCAGTTTCCACATCGGCTGCCGGGGGTCGAGCGTGGTGGATTTCAGCATCTTGAGGTAGAGCGACTGGGCGGTGGTGGTGATGTCGGCCGAAAACTCGCCCACCTGATATGTGCGGCCGTTGTAGGTGTACTCGTAGGCCACGCCCAGCACCTCGTCGGCAGCAAGGGCGTTTTTGAGCGAGATGTAGCCGAGGGTGGGGTTGAGGGTATATTCCGACGATGACAGCAGACGTGCCGACTCCACTTTCTCGTAATCCTGGCCGCCGTCTATTCCGAATGCCGCCAACGGGGCGAGTGCCTGGGTGACGGTGTTGATGCTGCGCGCGCCGGGATATTCGGTCTTGATGGTGGATAGCAGGTTGTTGGAGCTGTTGGAGGGGACGGGCACCGAGTAGTCGGGCTGCCAGTAGTTGTTGGCAAGCACGCTGTTCTCGCCGAGGTCCATGAACGCCACGAAGTTACGGCTCTGGTCAAAGCGGCTGTTCTTGTTGGTAATCCACACCTCGATGCGGGTGATGTTGATGCCCGAGGTCACCAGCGGCAGACGCGAGGCGAACTTGTCATAGTTGTCACGGAAATATTGCGCGAGAAAGAAGTGGCGGTTCTGGTCGTAGTCGTCAATGCGCACTGTGTAGTCGGTGGTCTGCGAGCCGCCTTTTGAGTTGACGGTGGTGGACTCGGAGTTTTGCTGCGAGACGAGGGCTGTGGCCGTGAGTTTGCCGAACTGCAGTTTGGTCTTGATGCCGAAGAGGGCTGTGCTGCCTCGGATTAGCGAGGAGCCTGTGGTCATTGACACGTTGCCGGCCTCGATTGACTTGACGATGTCGTCCTCTTTGCCCTCATAGGCCAGTTTGATGTTTTTGGAGTCGAAGTCAAAGGTGGCGTCGGTGTTGTAGGTCATGTTGAACTTCATCCTGTCGCCCACGCTTGCCTGTACGGTGGCCTGGATTTTCTGGTCGAAGTCAAAGTAGGTCTTGCGGCGCGAGTCGAGCGAGAGGGCGGGATTGTCGGTCTTGTTGGACTTTATGCCCATCGACAGTGTGACCGAGCCTTGGGTGCGTAGACTCACACCGCCCGGCCCGAAAATCTTTTCGAGCGGACCGAGGGCAAAGTTCATGTCGAGGATGTTGAACGGCTCCTTTGACGGATTGGTGAGGGCCTCGGAGTTGCGCATGCGGAAATAGTTGCGCATCGACTGGCGGTTCTGCCACTCGTTGTACTGCTCGGGGGTGAGATAGAATGGGGTGACGATGTCCTGCTCGCCGAGACGGGTGCGGATGACGTAACATCCGAGCTGCGGGTCATATTCGGTGACGGTGGTGACGTTGGAGGGGTTGGTGAGGTCAGCCGAAAATTCCCGCTCCATGATGTCCTCATAGCGTTGAGGAACAGTCTGCTGCACCGGGAACGGCATCATCATCGAGTCGACCTCGGAGACAAACGTCGAGCCGGTCACGGGTGTGGCCGGAGGGGTGAACTCAGGCTCGGGCCTGAATGCGTAGGCGCGCAGAGCTACTGCCATAAGTATCCCTGCGATACCGATGGCTGTGAGCAGAATGGATATGTGACGGGTTCGTTCCAGAATCGACTGTGTAGTTACAACATGCCCAGTGCCTGCTTGATGGCTGCCTCGACTTTGATGACCGGATTGGCGTCAAAGATGCGGCGGAGAGCCTTCTGCGAGGCCGGACGCGCGAAGCCGAGAGCGGTGAGGGCGGCAAGGGCCTCGTCATAGACCTCGTTGGTGAGTCCGGGCACTGAGGGTTGTATTGATAACGCTTCGTCAGACGGTTTTATTTTATCCTTCAGGTCAACAATTATTCTTTGTGCCGTCTTTGCCCCTATTCCCTTGACACTCTTGAGCCTATTATGGTCGCCCGAGGTGATTGTGGCCTCGAGTTCGGCGGTGGTGAGCGACGACAGGATGAGTATGGCTGTGCCGGGGCCTACGCCCGACACGCCGATGAGTTCGCGGAAGAGTTCGCGCTCGCGTGCGGTGAAGAATCCGTACAGCACCCAGGCGTCTTCGCGTATCACCTCGTGGAGCAGCAGTTTCACCTCGCCAGCACAGTTCTGGAGCGAGGCAAAGGTGTTGAGCGAGATGTTGACCATGTAGCCGATGCCTGACGACTCGATGGCCACGTAGGTGGGGGTGTTTTCGGTGATTATTCCCTTGATGTATTCGTACATAGTTGCAGATTATAGGGATGGTATGTTGTTAAATAGCGGGGAAAGTGTGAGCGCGAAGCCCTCGCGTGGCGGTAGCATGAGGGTTGTGCCGGGCTGTGGCGTGCCTCGCTGCCAGGCCATAAGCATGGGCCGGTCGGGCGAAATCCGCTCGGCCACCTTCATGGCGGCCACACCCATAGTCATGCGCAGGTTCAGTTCGATGCATGGGTGAAGACGCGTGGTGTCGTCGTCGGCGGTATAGGCCATCATGTCTATGCCGAGCCATCCGCGGTAGACGGGGCAGAGCAGGGTCGCGAGCACACTTTCAAGTGCTGTGGCCGTATCCTGAAGCTCGGATAGCAGTCCGAGGCTGTCAAGGCTGTCGGCGAAATAGTCCTGCGGGGCCACGATGTTGCCCGTATAGGCTCCGCGCCCCTCGGTCAGGAACATCGACAGGCCGCGAAATCTTACTGACGAGCCGTCGCTTTCAATCAATGCTCCGAACTCGGCCTTTTTCCTGTAGCCACGCTCGCACATCACGCTCCCCTGGCGATGGATTATGCCCTCGACTTTGGAGCGCAATACTTCCTCGGGCAGACCTCCGGCGCAAAACACTCCGCGTCCGCTGCATGACCAGGGCGACTTGAAGAAGCATCCGGGCGATTCGGCCTCGAGCGTGAGCGCGTCAGACGGGTCGGTAATCTCGGCTGGAAGCAGGTCGGTGGCACCGAGTGCGGTGAGTATCGCTATCGACGACCGGCGGTGACTGAGCATGCGGAGGCGGCTGATGGTGGAGTCAGACGGGAGAGTCCCCTTCGCGACTCCGGCCATCATGAACTGTCGGCGGGCGTCGTCGCTCCATCCCCACGGGGCGGGAGCGGGATTGTCAGTGACAGCGGCATGCGGCGGGGCGGTATCTTTGGCCTTGGCCGGAAGAATGACGGGGGGAGCGATGCCCCATCGCGAGGCGAGCCATTGCGCATCATCTTCGGCGCATGGGTCCGAGGCGATGACGGCATCGCCATCGTCAGCCCACCATGCAGGCAACAACGCCCCCGCCCTGTGTAGCGCGGCGGCATGGGGCGGGGGTGTGTAATGTCGGCACCCGAGAGCCAGTGCGAGGTCGTTCTCGGGATTGAACAGGTGTATCTTATTTCTTGACACTCTTTGCGAGACCGAGTTTCTTGGCGGTTTCCATGGGGATGGCGTCGCGGTGAACGAGGATGTCGAGGGTCTTGGCGAGGAAGTAAGGCTCGGATACGTAGAAGAATCCGCCGTACACCTGGTTGGTGTCCCAAGAGTTCTTCACCTTATAATAACGGTTGCCCTTCTGGTCGACAGCCTTGCCCATGATTACCATGCCGTGGTCGTCGGTGGTCTCGTGGTTGTCAAACATCTCCTGACGCATTTCCTGTGTCACGGTGATTTCCTCGCGCGGGCCGTCGATTTTGTTGTTCTCGCGCTCGCGCTCCTTGTCGCTGAGCTTGACCCAACGTGACAGTTCGGTGCCGGTGAGGTCAGCCTCGGTCTTTTTCTTGGGGATTACGGCATAGCCTTCGTTCCACTTGAAGCCCGGTTCGCTCACGTCGGCGGCCCATGCTACGGAATATCCGTTGTCAAGGGCGTTGTCAACGATGGCCTTCAGCTCGTCCATAGGCACGTTGTAGTACGAGCCCCAAATCCAGTTGTCGGCAACCTCGATGGGGAATGTCTGATAGAAGGGGTGGTGGGTATAGGAGGTCACGGGAATGTAGTCGGCCATGTTGAGGTCGAGCATCTTGGCGAACGACTGGGGGGTGTAGGTCTTGCCCTCGTACTCGAATGTCTCGGGGATTTCGCCGAAATATGCGTCAAGCACTCCGCTGAATGCCTTCTTCCATGCGGTCGACTTCTTGCCGCGCTTGTTGTTGGCGGCGTTGAGCACACCCTTGAGCGCAGGCTCCACTTCGGAATGGTCATGTTTGGCCTCGCCATACTGCAGGCCGGTGTACGCGCTCTCGGGCACGATGCCGTAACGGTCGTAGACGTAGGGGACGTCGAGGGTGCTACCGCCCTGGGCAAAGTTGATGGTGCCGTCCATGCGCACGTATTTGTCAGCCTTGTCATTGTAGCAGTGGCGTACAATCCACATCTCGCTCAGGTCATATTCCTTGCCGGTCTTGCGCAGAAGCTCGTCCTCAAGAAATCCGATGCCTGAGAAGCTCCAGCATGTGCCTGACTTGTTCTGGTCCTTGACGGGTGTGGTCTTGTTGACCTTCACATCGGTAAACTTGAACCCTTCGATGGTGTCGTTTTTCTCAACCTTGTCCTCGGCAAACGCTCCGAGTGCAAGAGAGGCCATGAGTGCGGCCGAAAGATACTTTTTCATTGGTATATTAATGTGAATGATTTATACACTTGCAGTGCAAAGATACACTAAAAATCTCTAAACACAGTATAATTACGTAAAAAATCACTATCTTTGTCCGCTGATTAATCAATCAAAACCACATGAAACGTAGCCTTACATTAATACTTATAATTATAGCCGCATTTTGTGCGACATCATCGACATATGCCCAGATGCGCTGGGGTGCCACCGCCGGAGTCAACATCAACACGATGAAATTCAAGCAGGAACTGTTCGGAGTCAGCAGTGCTGTCGGCGAGTCGGCCGGTGTCAGGGGCGAGATGATGTTTCCCGGCATAGGTTTCGGCATAGAGCTTGGGCTGTATTATCAGCAGCAGGGTGCTACGCTGCATCTTGCCGACAAGCCCAATATCATATGGAGCTCGCAGGGCTATGGCGACGAGCGGGTGTACGTCCACAATATCGCCATCCCGTTCAATCTAAAATTTAAGTGGACCCGCATGCAGGGCCTTGAGGATTATGTGGCCCCCTTTGTGTTCGGCGGCCCTATACTCCAGATTCAGGCCGGCCACAGCAAGTGTGACGCGCTCAAGTATTCGGGCGGCGATGTGGAGATTTGCGCCGGTATCGGTGTCGAGATTCTGAAGCGTTGGCAAATAGCCGGTTCGTATATCTGGGGTATGACCTATTCACTCAAGACGGCCCAGCTCGTTGACGTGAGCGCACGCAATCGCACCTGGGATGTCAAGGTGACGTACTTCTTCTGATAGAATTCTTTTATTGAAAGTCCCCCCCCGAATTTAAGAAGGGGACACAAGGACATAAGGGACAAAAGCGACATAAGGAATATATCATTCTGATAATCAGTGATTATTTGAGTATATATAAACCTTATGTCGCTTTTGTCCCTTATGTCGTTGTGTCCCTTTCTTGGATTAGAACACTATCCTATTCAAGTTCGGGGAATTCTGAGCGCATGCGTTTGGGGAGTTTTTTGACGACCTCGTTGTAGCTGTGGATTATGAGCGACTGTATCATTGAGTCGCTCAGGTTGCCGGTGAGGCTTATCTGATTCCAATATTTTTTGTTCCAATGCCAGGCCGGTTCAATCTCAGCGTGCAGTTCGCGCAGCTCTAAGGCATAGTCAGGATTGCATTTCACCACGAAATAGTCGGGTCGGGTGAGTCCTATGCAGGCGAAAATCTTGTCGGCCACTCTGAAAAGGAGGTAATCTTCGCCAAAGGCCATGTCCTCGGTGGTCATGGGCAGTGACAGGCAATATTCGCGGATGGTCTCGATATTCATGATATTATAGAATTTTTCAAATGGTAGGAGCGTATCATAATTCAAGAAAGGGACATAAGGACATAAGAGACAAAAGCGACATAAGTTTATTGATTATTTTGAATAATCATTGATTATCAAGATAATATATTTCTTATGTCGCTTTTGTCTCTTATGTCCTTATGTCCCTTTCTTGAATTATGCCTCGCCGTCAAGGCGGACTTCCTCGTTCTGAGCCTCGATGTTAGGCTTGTCGAGGCCGTAATGGTTGCGGGTGTCGAGCACCTTGAGCCATATGGCGAAGAGAAGAGCCACTACGCCGAGTCCGGCGAAGAGAAGCATCGGGTTGGTGTAGTCATACTGTGTCGGGTCGGTCACACCGGGGTTGGATGCCTCGAGCATTGTGCCGAAGAGGATGGGTATGCCGAAGAGGCCGATGTTCTGCACCCAGAAGATGAGCGAGTAGGCACTGCCGAGATAGCGTGCGTCCATCACCTTGGGCACCGAAGGCCACAGGGCGGCGGGAACGAGCGAGAATGACACGCCGAGCACGATGATGGTGGTGAGGGCCAGGCCCTGGCTTGGGAAAGCGGGGAGTACGAGGGCAAACACGAGGTGGCAGCATATGAGCAGCAGCGAGCCTATCATGAGCATGGTGGCTCCGCGGCCTACACGGTCAAGGAAGTAGCCCAGCGGGGGAGTGAGGCACAGCGCGCCGATGGGGAACCAGCGCAGGAGGTCGGCGGCCTGAGTCTCGGAGATGTGGAGGTTGCACTGGAGCATGTTGGTGCCGAAACGCTGGAAGGGGAAGATGGCCGAGTAATAGAGCACGCAGAGCAGGGCGATAATCCAGAAGAGCCGGCTCTTGAAGAGGTTGCCCACGTCGCTGAGCTTGAACTCCTCCTCGCCCTCGCCGTCATTGGCGGCTCCGAGCTGACGGTCGAGCTTGGTGTCCATGAATGTGAACACTATATATGATATGAGGCCGATGAGCAGCAGCACTGTGCAGAAAGCCACGGGGGGCACCACCGAGGGGTTGTCCTTGCCCATCCAGTCGGCCAGGCGGGGCGAGAGCGAGAGCACGGCAAACACGCCGAGGCGGGCAATTGCCATCTCAACACCCATTGCGAGGGCCATTTCCTTGCCTTTGAACCACTTGGCGATAGCCTTTGAGACTGTGATACCGGCCATCTCACATCCGCAGCCGAACACTGTGAAGCCAAGCGCGGCGAGCTTGGCACTGCCGGGCATCTCTACCCACCATGAGCTGAGCCACTGCTCAAACGCTGTGCCGGCAAAAAGCGGGCTGATGGCGTAGAGCTTGAGGCAGGCTCCGGCAAACATCACCGAGGCCGAGAGTGTGCCGGTAAACCGCACGCCCATCTTGTCGAGGATGATGCCCGCAAGGATGAGGAAGCCGAATACGTTGAGCATGTATTCAGCTCCGGCATAGTAGCCGAATGCCTCGGGCGACCACCCGAGCTGGGTGTTGACGAGCGACTGGAGCGGCGACATTACGTCGACAAACATGTAACCGAAAAACATCATCGACGCAATGAGTATCAGGGCTATCCACCTGACCCACCATTTGTCGGAAATAAGCCTTTGGACGGCTGTGCGTGTAGCTTCCATTTAGTGATAATAGATTTGTTTATTTTGATTTATGAGACAAAATTAATCAAAATTATGAAAAATCGGAATAATTTGCCTAATTTCGTGGCTTTAATCCTCTATTAAGATTAAGAGGTTGTCTCTGCACATCCTCTGATAACCGATTCAACTGAATTGCCCATATGCCTCAGCCTTACAATCTTGACCGCACGGTGCGGCTTGTCATAAACTGCGTGTTGTTTCTCGGCCTGATATGGCTCGTCAATACGCTCAAGGGGGTTCTCCTGCCGTTTTGCGTCGGTTGCCTCATAGCCTATATCTTCGAGCCGTTCGTGCAGTTTAACCGCGAGCTTCTCAATCTGCGCGGACGAGTCATCGCCACCCTCGTCACGCTGTTCGAGATGGTGTTCTTCTTCACAGTACTGTGCTATTTCTTCGTCCCGATGATTGTGCACGAGTCCTCTCAGATGGCTTCGATGCTCAAGGCATATGCCTCGAGCGGGTCGAGCGTGCCGTTTGTGCCTGAGTCGGTGCATGCCTTCCTGCGGCGTAATCTTGATTTCGAGTTCCTCGCCTCCAAACTTTCGCGCGACGAGTGGACGAGCATGATTGAGGAGGGCCTCTCGGCGTCATGGTCGGTAATAACGGGGTCGGTGTCGATAGTGCTGAGTGTGTTCAGCTGGGCCATCGTACTGCTCTATGTGGTGTTCATCATGATTGACTATGAGCGCATATCGCGCGGATTCCGCCATATGGTGATGCCCAAGTACCGTAAGACGGTATTTAAGGTGGCGCGTGATGTTAAGGTGTCGATGAACCGTTATTTCCGCGGTCAGGCACTTGTGTCGTTTATCGTCGGCATACTGTTCTCGATAGGTTTCATGATAATCGGATTGCCTATGGCCGTTGTCCTGGGCATGTTTATAGGTCTGCTCAACATGGTGCCTTATCTGCAGCTCGTGTCGCTCATACCTACCACGCTCATATGCCTCGTCTGCTCGGTGAGCGGCGATGTCAGCTTCTGGACACTCTTTTGGGAGTCGATGGCTGTATATATAATAGTACAGGCCATCCAGGACTTTTTCCTTACGCCGCGCATCATTGGAAAGGCCATGAGCATGAATCCGGCCATAATATTCCTGTCGCTGTCGATATGGGGCACGCTTCTCGGCATGATTGGCCTGATTATTGCCATACCGCTGACCACTCTGCTCCTTTCGTATTACGACCAATACATCATACGTCACGAGCACGAAGAGGCGTCAGAAACGGCCTGATTTTAACATATGAAAACATAAAATACAGCTTTTGTGTTAATCGATGTTAAAATATGCGGAAATATTTGGTGGGTATCAAAAAAGTCCCTACCTTTGCAACGCAAAAACAAAAAAGCAATAGCCTAATCGGGGTGTAGCTCAGTTGGTTAGAGTACGCGTCTGGGGGGCGTGAGGTCGCTAGTTCGAGTCTAGTCACCCCGACTGATTAGGAAGAGAAGCCTGCAACTCAACAAGTTGCGGGCTTTTCTAATATATGCCCGGGACAAAATCGGGACAAGCCGTTTAGAGATTGTTTTTAAACAACCGTTTAAACTTATTGGGTGTTTGGGTAGTCTATATGTTAAGAGGCTTGATTTTGTGGCCTCGAGTATTGCAATGATGAATCTTAGGAATAGTTTTATTGTGTGCCTGCTGGTCGGTGTGCTTGCGTGCGGATGTTCGCGGCATGACGATGGCGAGGCGATGTATAATGAGGTGAAGTCGGTAGACAAGCTGGTGCTTGCCTCGATGAGTATATCAAAGGTCGGGTCGCTCAGTTCCACAGCCTGGTGGAAGATAGGCGACAGGGTGGGAGTGTACTCCTATGACACGTATCTGCGCGCGTATATCGACCTTTCCGAACTGACACGTGATGACCTTAAGTGGGACGACGGCCACAAGCGTGTGCATCTGACGCTGCCACCGGTGCGCACTGAGTTTGCCGGCCGCGATGCCGGGATGCGCGAGGAGCATTACCGTGTGTCGGGCTTCCGCTCGCATATCGATGCCAAGGAGCGTGCGGAGATAAAGGAGCGCATGAACACGCATCTGCGCGAGGAGGTGGAGAATAACAGCCAATTTCGCGAGATGCTTACCGAGAAAGCCGAGAAAAAGGCCCGTGCATATTTCGAGATGCTGTTCAAGGCCAACGGCTATGACGCGGATATTGATTTCAGAACCTTATAGACTGGATTACACGATATGAAGATACCAAACATATTCCCTATAAAGACCGTGATTTTCGCTCTCGTGACCGCGCTTGCGTTGGGAGGCGGCATATGGTGGTGGCGTACATCAAGGAGCGGGCAGGACGATATATCGGTGCGCGGAGCCTCGAATATCGACATCCGCACACTCGTGCAGCTGTGTACTACCGAGATTTACGAGGATGTGCCTGTCAAGTACCGCATCGGCACGAAGCATCTCGTGGCCCGTCAGCTGCAGCAGGGGACGGTCTCGTTTGACCTCGAGGGGCTGGACGTGGACACGTCGGCCGACACTCTGACGGTGGTGCTTCCGGCCGAGATTGTGGAGATACATGAGTCTACGGCTCCGAATGCCTATGAGGTGTATGACACGTGGAATGACGAACTGTTCGGCTCCAACAATCTCACCGTGAAGGAGGAGAATAAAATAAAGGCGAGTGCGAGGCGTGATGCCGTGCGTAGGCAGTATGTCAACGGCACCGTAGCCCGTGCGCGCAAAGAGGCGGCCGGGAGCCTAAAAAGCTACATGGAGATGCTTTACCGTAAGCCTGTGGTGGTCATTGACCCCACTCCGGCCGGAGTTCACTATAAGGAATACGTCAGGAAATGATGTGGCGATGCCCTGTCGCCGCAGGGGCGCATTATAAAGTGTAGAGCGGCGTAACTGCGTAGCGGGGCAGGGCTATCACGCGTATGTCACTGCCCGCCCCGGCCTCGCTTTTGCTGATGGCATCGGTCACGGCCTGTACGGCTATCTGCGGGGCGTTGTTGTCATGCGACAGGTGGCACAGGTAGATGTTGCGGAGCGTGGGCGACATTATCCCGGCGAGAAATTCTGCCGTCACGGCATTGTCGAGATGACCGTTGTTGGCCACGATTCGAGCCTTGAGATGCTCGGGGTATGTGCCGTTGCGCAGCATCTGCAGGTCGTAGTTTGACTCGATGACTATCGTGTCGGACTGACGCATATAGTGGTCCACGCGGTGCGAAATGCAGCCGAGGTCGGTGGCGATGGTGATGGCACGGTCGCCGTGCGTGATGTGAAATCCCGCATTGTCCGAGCCGTCATGCATGACCTCAAACGGGGTAATCTCGAATCTTCCGATTTTAAACGAGAACTCTTTATATATAGGTGTATGGTAGTCCTTTATGCGACGCGATATGTTGTGGCGGCGCAGTATGCCGTTGAATGTGCGCAGCGTGCAATAGAGCCTCATGTGGCGGTTGGCCCGCAGCAGGGCATAGGCCTGTGAGATGTGGTCGTGGTGGTCGTGGGTGAGTATGATGCCCCCGACGCGGCTCATGGGTATGCCGTTGGCCATCAGTGCTGATGTGACCTTCTTGGCATCAATACCGGCATCAATCAGAAATCCTCCGTTGCGGTCGCCTATATAGGCGCAGTTGCCGCTGCTGCCGCTGCCGAAGCTCATGAAGAATACCTTGTCGGTAGCCTCAAGAGGAGGCAGGTCATCGATAATCGACGGCCTGGCATAAGTCTCGGCTATATGCTGCATCTTCTCGGGCGGGATGATTTCAAAGTCGGGGTCGAGCCGTTCGTTGAAATCGTCGAGTCCGTCGAAGAGTCCCGGTTGCTGTGGTGGTATGCTGAATTTGCGGCGCATGAGGTTGTGTGGAGGATATTGCTGGTTGTGATGGATGTCTTATTCACACTCTCAGCTGTACAGCAGAAAGATTGTGGGGATTTTATCGTAATTATATGCGCGTTTGGCCCATTTTGCGAGGGGGAGTGTGATGATTTCCTGAGATGGCCCGGTGATGTCGGATGCTACACACAGTCTCATGCCCGAGGGGAGGGTGGATACGAGTTCGGCGATAAGGCGGTTGTTGCGATAGGGGGTCTCGATGAATATCTGAGTCTGGCGGCGTGTGCGTATCAGCCGCTCCATCTCGTGGAGTTTCTCGGTACGTGCGCGTGACTCATGGGGCAGATAGCCGTTGAACGCAAATGTCTGACCGTTGAATCCCGAAGCCATCAGTGCCATTATTATGCTTGACGGCCCTACGAGCGGCACCACGGTGACACCTTTCTGCTGTGCCACAGCCACAAGGTCGGCTCCCGGGTCGGCTACGGCCGGACATCCGGCCTCGGAGATTACCCCCACGGGCTGACCGTCGGCTATCGGGGCAAGCATAGCGGGCACCTCTGCCGGGTCGGTGTGTTCGTCAAGAGTGGTGAAGGTGATGGCGTTGATGTCGATTGACGGGTCGCAACGCTTGAGAAAACGCCGTGCAGTCCTGATATTCTCCACTACATAATGACGTATCTCCCTCACAATCTCGATGTTGAGAGGGGGCAACACATTCGCCACGGGCGAATCACTCATGGTGGATGGTATCAGATATAAGGCAGGCTCCAAAGGGAATTTAAAATTTAAAATGGAAAATTTAAAATTTAGAATTATCGGTGGCTGGCGGCTAAATTGCTAATTACTAATTACTAATTGCTAATTACTAATTGCCCCTTATCCTACCGAGCCTTCGAGGGAGATTTGCAGCAGCTTTTGGGCCTCGACGGCAAACTCCATCGGCAACTTGTTCATCACCTCGCGGGCATATCCATTGACAATAAGTGCCACAGCCTCCTCAGTGGGGATGCCGCGCTGATTGCAATAGAATAGCTGGTCTTCCGAAATCTTGGAAGTCGTGGCCTCATGCTCGACGATGGCAGTGTCATTGAGGATGTCGATGTAGGGGAATGTGTGCGCGCCGCAGTGGCTGCCCATGAGCAGGGAGTCGCACTGCGTGTAGTTGCGGCAACCCGAAGCCTCGGGTGCGACCTTCACCAGTCCGCGATAGGAGTTTTCGGAATATCCGGCCGAAATGCCTTTTGACACGATGGTCGAGGTGGAGTTCTTGCCGAGGTGTATCATCTTGGTGCCGGTGTCGGCCTGCTGATGATTACGGGTCACGGCCACTGAATAGAACTCGCCGCGCGAATAATCGCCCTTGAGTATGCACGAGGGGTATTTCCACGTGATGGCCGAGCCGGTCTCGACCTGTGTCCACGAGAGCTTGGAGTGGTCGCCGCGGCAGAGTCCGCGCTTGGTGACGAAGTTATAGACACCTCCGCGACCCTCGGCGTCACCGGCATACCAGTTCTGGACGGTCGAATACTTGACCTCGGCACGGTCTTCGACAATGATTTCCACGATGGCGGCGTGTAGCTGGTTCTCGTCGCGCATCGGGGCGGTGCAGCCTTCGAGATAGCTGACGTAGGCATCATCGTCGGCCACGATGAGTGTGCGCTCAAACTGGCCTGTGCCCGAGGCGTTGATGCGGAAATATGTCGACAGCTCCATAGGGCAGCGCACCCCCTTGGGGATATAGACAAACGAGCCGTCGGAGAACACCGCCGAGTTGAGCGCGGCATAGAAGTTGTCGCGATAGCTTACCACCGAGCCGAGATATTTCTTCACCAGGTCGGGGTAGTCCTTGACAGCCTCAGAGATTGAGCAGAATATGATGCCCTTCTCGGCCAGCTTCTCGCGATGGGTGGTCTTGACGCTCACCGAGTCCATGACGGCATCCACGGCCATGCCCGAGAGCACTTTCTGCTCCTCAAGGGGTATGCCGAGACGGTTGAAGGTGTCGATGAGCTGAGGGTCAACCTCGTCAAGGCTCTTCGGGCCCTCCTTCTTCACAGGCTCGGCGTAATAGCTGATGTCCTGGAAATCGATGGGGGGTATCTTGAGATATGCCCAGGTGGGCACTTCGAGAGTCTGCCAGTAACGGAAGGCTTTGAGACGGAATTCGAGCAGCCATTCAGGCTCGCCCTTCTTGGCCGAAATCAGTCGCACCACATCCTCGTTGAGTCCCTTGGGGATGATGTTGGTGTCGATGTCAGATGTGAAGCCATACTTGTATTCACCCGACGTGGCGCGGTTGAGGAGCTCGTCATTGCTGTCGGGCTTCACGCCGGCCTTGGGCGACTCGTCTTCGTTATGTCCGTTTTTGTTAGCTTCCATGTTGTGCTGCTTGAAAGTTTTCGGTGAATGCACCCCATGCAGCGGGCGCGAGTTCAATAATCCAGGTCAGCGGGCCGTTGCCGCACACCTTGGTGTGCGAGGCCAGGTCGGTGCCCGGGAAGATGGTGATGTAGAGATTGAGCGCGACGCTCACTGCCATAAACCATTTCACCACGCTCACCAGCGCGCCCGCGATGCGGTCGAGCGGGCCGAGCAGGAGTGTGTGGGTGACAGTCTTGAGCAGACGGGCCACGATAATCACGGCGTAATACGCCACAATATATATACCCGCATAGGCGAGTATGGCGGCTCCGTATCTCGACATCGAGTTGGCTTCTTCGGGGCCTTGGCCTATGGGCATAATCATCTCAGTGGCCTGCGGGCCGAACATGCGGCATGCGACGATGCCGATGATGATGGCTGCCACCGAGCCGACCTGCCCGATGAGTCCCTTGCGGAATCCCATCACGGCAGAGGCGACGAATACGGCTATTATTATAATGTCAAGAAATGTCATATTTGTTCAGCGAAACTTCCCTGAAAGTGGTGAATGTGGCCCGCAGGCATCAGGCCGAATAGGCGGCGAGGGTCTCGCGGAGTGAGGCGAGTTTGGTCTCTGCGTCGGAGAGCTTCTTGCGCTCGCCCTCTACCACGGCGGCGGGGGCGTTGGCCACGAAACGCTCGTTGGAGAGCTTCTTCTCAACCGATTTCTTGAATCCTTCGTAATACTCTATCTCTTTGGCTATCTTGGCCTTCTCGGCCTCGACATCGATATTGTTGAGCAGGGGTATGTTGAATTCGGTTGTGCCTACGAGGAACGATGCGGCGGCGGGGTCTTTCTCGGTCGTTGTGCCCACCTTCTCGAGCAGAGCGAGCTTGGTGATTACGTCGGCAAGCTCGACGGTGTCGTTGACGGCAAGGAGGGTGAGAGCCTCGCGGTTGGGGATATTGCGCTGGGCACGCACGCCGCGCACGCCGTTGACAATCTCCTTGGCCTTCTCTATCTTGTCGAGCAGTTCGGCGTCAATCTCGCCGGCCACGGGCATGGCGGCATACATGATTGACTCGCCTTCGCGACGGTCGCCGATGTGCTGCCACAGCTCCTCGGTGATGAAGGGCATGAAGGGGTGGAGCAGACGCAGGAGCGAGTCGAAGAAGCCGATTGTGGCATCGTAGGTGGCACGGTCGATGGGCTTCTGATATTCAGGCTTGACCATCTCGAGATACCATGACGAGAACTCGTCGCGGAAGAGGCGGTAGACGCTCATCAGGGCTTCGGATATACGGAATTTCTCAAACGAGTCGTTGATTTCGGTGATGGCGCGGCTCAGGAGGCTTTCAAACCATTTTACGGCCGTTGCCGAGCTTGCGGGCTGGGCAAGAGTGTCGGCAACCTCCCATCCCTTGACGAGACGGAATGCGTTCCACACCTTGTTGCAGAAGTTTCGGCCGTTCTCGCAGAGCTTCTTGTCAAAGAATATGTCGTTGCCGGCAGGGGCTGAGAGCATGATGCCCATGCGCACACCGTCGGCACCGTAGTCGGCGATAAGTTCCAGCGGGTCGGGCGAGTTGCCGAGCTGCTTTGACATCTTGCGGCCAATCTCGTCGCGCACGATGCCGGTGAAATATACGTTGTTGAAAGGCTGTTTGCCCATGTACTCATATCCGGCCATAATCATGCGTGCCACCCAGAAGAAGATGATGTCGGGGCCGGTCACGAGGTCGGAGGTGGGATAGTAATACTTGATTTCCTCGTTGTCGGGGTCAAGGATGCCGTTGAACAGCGAGATGGGCCAGAGCCATGACGAGAACCATGTGTCGAGGCAGTCCTCGTCCTGACGCAGGTCGGCTGCAGTGAGCGATGCGTCCTTCTCGCGGGCAAGCTCGAGAGCTTCCTCAGCGGTCTCGGCCACAACAAACGACCCGTCGGGCAGGTAGTAGGCCGGCACGCGGTGGCCCCACCACAGCTGACGTGAGATACACCAGTCGCGGATGTCGGTTAGCCAGCGGCGATAGGTGGTCTTGAACTTCTCGGGCACGAATTTGATTACGCCCTCCTCGACCGATGCGAGTGCGGGTTCGGCGAGATGCTGCATCTTGAGGAACCACTGGTCGCTCAGGCGCGGCTCGGTGACGGTGTCCTGGTTGCGCTCTGAGTATCCCACCTTGTTCTCATATTCCTCGATTTTCTCGATGAGTCCTGCCTCTTGGAGGTCTTTGGCAATCTGCTCGCGGCAAGCGAAGCGGTCCATACCCACATACATTCCGGCGGCCTCGCTGATGGTGGCGTCGTCGTTGAATATGTCGATGGTCTCGAGGCCGTGCTTCTCGCCGAGCATGTTGTCGTTCATGTCATGGGCGGGGGTCACCTTCAGGCAGCCTGTGCCGAAGTCGATGTCGACATATGTGTCCTCGATTACGGGTATCTCGCGGCCTACGAGGGGCACGATTACCTTCTTGCCGCGCAGGTGCTGGTTCTTGGGGTCCTCGGGGTTGATGCACATGGCGGTGTCGCCCATGATGGTCTCGGGGCGGGTTGTGGCCACGATGGCATATCCATCCTCGCCTACGATTTTGTAGCGGAGATAGTAGAGCTTGGAGTGCTCCTCCTTATATACCACCTCGATGTCAGAGAGTGCGGTCTTGGCCTTGGGGTCCCAGTTGACCATGCGCTTGCCGCGATAGATGAGACCCTTGCGGTAGAGGTCGACAAAGACGCGGATTACGCTCTTGGAGCGGATTTCGTCCATTGTGAAGGCTGTGCGGTCCCAGTCGCACGAGGCACCGAGCTTCTTGAGCTGCTCGAGGATGATGCCGCCGTGCTTCTCTTTCCACTCCCAAGCGTGCTCAAGGAACTGCTCGCGTGTGAGGTCGCTCTTCTTGATGCCCTCGGCTGCGAGTTTGTTGACCACCTTGGCCTCGGTGGCGATGGCTGCGTGGTCAGTGCCGGGCACCCACAGCGCGTTCTTGCCCATGAGACGGGCGCGGCGGATGAGGATGTCCTGGATGGTGTTGTTGAGCATATGCCCCATGTGGAGGATGCCTGTCACATTTGGGGGAGGAATCACGATTGTGAACGGCTCGCGGGCGTCGGGCTCCGAGTGAAACAGTTTGTGCTCCATCCAATAGGCATACCATCGGTCCTCAACTGCACGAGGATCATACTTCGAGGCTATTTCTTCCATGAGAATGATAATGTTTTTTTTCGGTAGTTTGATATTTTAAAGTGCAAAATTACAAAAAAACAATGACATCACGGCGCGATAACTCCCTAAATTACTTTCGCGCCCCTTGAAATTGCGATAAAAATTTTTTGTTATTTTCAACCTTATTGACATTTGGTTGTTAGAATAAGTGAAAACCGCAACCGAAATAACTATAATTTTAACATAACACTTTTACATTCTCACTCTTATGAAAAAGTTTTTATTTATGGCCCTTATGGCCGTCATGACATTAGGCGCGTCAGCACAAAATTGGTATTCAGGTGGTCAGGTTACATTCGGCCGTACGACTCAGTCAGTGAGCGGTCTCAAGACTACACAGGTGACGGTCTTACCCGAAATCGGATATAATATGACCGAAAATTTCGCCATCGGTTCAGTGCTCGGTGTGTCCTACAAGAAGACCGGCGACCAGAAGCTGACCGTGCTTAAAATCAATCCCTATGCCCGCTACACCTATTTCCAGAACGAACGAATCGGCTTATTCCTTGATGGTGGTGTAGACTTCGGTATCGGCCGTGCCAACGGTCACACAGCTGTGGAGTATGGCATCGGTCTGCGTCCCGGCGTGTCACTCAACATCACCGACCGTTTCAGCCTCGTTGCTCACGTAGGTTTCCTCGGCTATCAGAGCGGTAACCGTCCCGCCAAGCGTAACGGCACTCCCGAAAACTGGGGTCTCGACCTCAACAGCAACAACCTCATGTTTGGTTTCTACTACCACTTCTAAAGATAGATACGTCCTAGTCCAAGAAAGGGACACAAGGACATAAGAGACAAAAGCGACATAAGTTATTATTTTTGAATAATCATTGATTATCAATATAATATTTCTTGTGTCGCTTTTGTCTCTTATGTCCTTGTGTCCCTTTCTTAAATTATGATATTTTATTCATGGTTATTTGAGATACTCGAGGAATTGCTCTTTGTCGGGGGCGTCGGAGGCCTGGATTTTGCCGCGCAGCCTCAGGCGGCGGTTGTAGATAAGTTCGCGCTTACCCTTGAGCAGGAGGCAGATGGCCGGGATTGACAGCTCGAGAGCATTGCACAGGAACAGTCGATAGTCCGCTTCCTTCAGTCCCGGCATCTGAGCGCGGAAATTTGCCATAAGTCCGTGGTGCTTGCGGTTGAGACGTTCCTCAAGCTGTGCGAAAAAGTCGGGGGAGTCGGCAAACGCCTCAATGGCCGAAAGGGCCTCCTTGGCGGCTTTTGACTTGACTGACTCCTTGTTGAAACCCTCATAATATGTGTTGCACAGGTGTATGAGCGTGTCGAGGCCACGGTTTTCGGAGTCGGAGATGGCCGACTGCAGCTCCATAGCCGTGCGCATGTTCTCCTCCTCCTTGCGCAACCGTCGTGACCGCGAAAGTCGCAGGGTGAGTATGATGGCTATAATCAGCAGGGCTATGACCAGGAGCGTGAGCAGCAGGAGTGTGCGTTGATAGCTTATGGTCTGCGCCTTCAGCAGGTTTTCCTCGTAATTGAATTTGGTTATGGCCTTGTACGTTTCGTTTTGAAACGACTCCATGATGTGTCGCCGCGTTGTCAGTTCGTTTATTATCGGTTGCGGGCGGGTGGGGTGGAAGTGTTTTTGACCGCACACATAGAACACGGTGCCGTCGTTGCTGTAGTTGTGTATGAAACACGACAGCAGCTTTTGGGCCTTCTTGTCGTCGTCATGCAGCCACAGGTCATTCGTGATGGCATGGAGGTCGTTGATTGAGAGAATTATCGAGTCGCACAGTATCGCCTTCTCCCACGCGCCACCGCTGTTGAATATCTGCATGAACTTGTGGCTGCGTATGCCGGAGTATCTGAGCCTGTCAATCAGAGTGTATTTGCGGTCGATATTGGCTATGCGGTCCAAGCGTTCGGCGCGTTTTATATTATTGGTGTCGGAGAGCTGTGACTTGTGCTTGACGAGCGATGCCGTGATGTGTCTCAGCAGGTCGAGACTCTCGGGGTCGCGCTCGAGCGGGTCGACGAGTTCTGACACGAGTTCATATACGTTGTCATAATCGCCAAGCTGTTCGTAAGCCTCACACGCGCTGAGTCCGTAGCGGCTTTTGCCTTTGTGGTCATAGAGCGAGTCGCACAGCTCCATCATTTTGCGCCGTGATAGCGCGAGCATATGGGTGTCGTTGGCTTCCTGGGCTATCTTCTCGGCGTGCAGCAGCGACCACATGGCGTCGGGGAAATTCTGCATGCGAAATTTAGCGTCCCCCTTGATATAGAATGCCTTGGCACGCTTGTTGGGGCAGTCTATGTTCTCAAGGTCGATAGCATTGATTATCAGTAAAGTCGAGTCAGGGTTCGTGTCAACAAGCAGCTCGGCCTGCTGTAATGTGTCGTCATAGTTGTCGCTTCCGCTCCATCCGCCACACGCGCAGGTGAGTAGTAATGTGATAAAGATTAGAGAGTATCTTAGCTTCAGTGTCATGATTACTGACAAAGATACGAATAATTTTCTAAAATTATGCCGATATAACTAAAAAAATAGCGCGACAGCCTTTCGGACTGTCGCGCCTTGGAATAAAAATCGTTTAATGCGAAGATCATTAATTATTTTTGTTCCAAAATTTTTCCCCATATCAACCCTCGCGGGAGTTAGGGTTTCATCCCCTGAGATGTATATAAAACTCGGTAACTTCGTTTTTATGTCTTTTTCGTTTTCCCAGTCATTTTTAAATATTCCAGTCATTGTTTTGAAAAGTTAGGTTAAATATATGACTTGCGGATGATGCAAAGTTAGGGCTGTGTCGGTTAATAACCAAATAAATCGTTGATAAATGCGATTCATCATCGTTTTGTAATGTGTTGTTTATCAGTTTGTTGCAACGGGTGAATTTGCGCCGCGATTCATCATTGTAAAAATCTTTAGTAGATGACAAAAAATGAATTTTGTCGGTTATATTGTTGATTTTTAATTA
>CAJUCI010000015.1 GCA_910584825.1 uncultured Duncaniella sp.
ATTAAAAATCAACAATATAACCGACAAAATTCATTTTTTGTCATCTACTAAAAAAAATCACAATAATTACCTAATCGTTTCACAATTCAATGCAATTAATTACCAAATCTGCACTCCTCGTTTCAGCGGTGACTGCCGGACTGTTTGCCGCATCGTGTTCGGAGGAGAAATTTCAGGAAACCCCTGACCGCAACGAGCTTTACGCCCGAGCCTTTATCAAGGATTTCGGCACGCCTGACCCTGACCACGATTGGAGTATGGCTACAACAGCCGGACTACGTGTCAATGCCCCCGAGCCTGTCCGACTCCAGGTGTTTGCCGATATTGAAGGGCAGAGATATATTTTTGCCGACATAGCTGAATTCAAGGGAGATAACCCTGTGCCCGTGACCATCCCGAAGCATATCGACGAGCTTATAGTCGTGGCCAATGATGTTGAGTACAGATGTGCACCCTCGGCGACACTCGACCTTTCGACAGCCCGCAGCTCTGACGCAAGCCGAAGCAATTATGTGGTGAATGTCAAAGACGAGAGGTACAAGACTACAATCAGTGTCGACTATGATTCCAAAACCCGTACAATGATGAATTTTGAGATTGATGACAATCCCGAAATAAAAACTATACTGACAAAACCGTTTGAGTCAAAGTATCTGCGTACCGAATCAGACCAAGGCATACCCTTCGGCCCGTTTTTCGGCAATGGGCCGTACACTTTGACATATGGTGAGGATTACAAATGGCCTAAGGATTGGGAGCTATACCCACTAAGTATAAAAACTTCTGTGCCCGAAGTTGTGATAGGTATTGCAACCGGAAGTTCAACAAATTCGAGGTGCTATAATCGCTATGATTTGCCCGGACAGAAGTCATATACCGATGCTAATCATGTCCCCTTTCCTTATGGTATTAACTCTTTTAATCGTGTGAATAATGAGTTTGAATATTCTTCGTGGTACACCGATTCGGAACTTGAAAAAAGAAAGATAGTTTGTGAGGGATTTAAAATAAAATATACTAATGCAGGACTTTATAGCGGTCGTGCACCTGAATTCTCATACTATTTCAAGAGGACATATTCTCGTTCTTCATATGATAAGGATAATGAAGCAAGTGCGTATGCTATTTCATATTCATTCGCGCCATATAACTATTATCAGCCTGATGAAAGTATCACTAACGGCACTATTAAGGGGTGGGGCAATAACTTCTATGATGCCCGGTTCAAGGATATGAACACATGCTATAGCACATGCCTGTTTTTCAAAAATGTACCTATAAAATGGAGACATAATGGAACTCTTACAACAGATCTTGTCCAGATATTTGCTTTGTATGATGCACCGACATCTCCGGCCCAGGCAAGGCCTGAACGTCCCGCCGTCTATCTTCTTGAGTATCATAATGATGTAGTTGGCTATGAAATGAAGCCTTATACAAAAAAGAAATACTATCCATATTCATGGAGAGTGTTTGCCGAAGACCTTGGCGGAAGTCATGACTGGGATTTCAATGACCTTGTGTTTGATGTGTCGGATGTGCTTGTAGGTCGTGATATAAGTGATGTGATTTCGACTGACGGAGACGATTATGGCACAATAGATTATCCCTACAGCACTCTTATACCGAAAGGTTTGGGGCGGGGACTTGAAACCGTAAGAGAGGTGACTGTGACACCTCGCGCAGCCGGTGGCACGTTACCTATTTATCTCGGATGGAAAGGCAAGACAACTACGGCGTTAAAAGTCGATGGAAATATATTGATTTCTGATGTACTAAAAAACGGTTACGCAACGCCCGTAGAAAGGGAAGGGGATTTCATAATCGGCACCGAGATGCACAAATGGCTTAATGGAAATTCTTACTCCACTCCGCTTAATGTAGGTGATAAAGTGACACACTTCGGCAAGCCGGTAAAATTCTATATCCCGAATGATGAGGAATGGTATATAATGGAGTCCTATTATCCTAAGACTCTGCTTGGATTCTATGCTGTAGTTGACCCTGACAGGACTCTGCCGGTAAACCCTGATGACAATTTCGATGCATTCTCTGACAAATCAGGGTTGACACCATTCGACTTGAACAGCTGGAAAAGCGGCTATACGGTCAAATTTCCTGATTCGGAAGACCGTTCAAAGACACCTCAGATGTTTGTGGCATATGATGTCTCGTGGACTAAAGAAAGTATGAATTTTGGCATGGCATATCCAGGGTTTCATGAATACGTTAAGGACCATAATATACATCCTCTTACGTTTTTCGGAAATTCTAATCGAGACATGCTTGTCCCGAATCCCTAAAATTGACAACAATAGAATACTAATACGGCATAAGTTATAGTAGCTGACCGGGGCGGATGCGTGATGCATTCGCCCCGGTTTCGTATTGTGCTGTCTCACAAAAACTGTGCGCCTGTGCTTTTGTCTCTAAAAACTTGTTCTCCCGTGCTCCCGTCTTTACCTTGTGCTCCTGTCTCCAAAAAACTGTTCTCCCTGTGCTCCCAGTCGCTAAATGAATGCGAGGATTATGAGCTGGGCGATGATTACGCGGCAGAACATCGAGAGGGGGTAGACGGTGGCGTAGCTGACGGTGGCGTAGTCGCCCGGCACGATGTCGTTGGCATAGTTGAGTGCCATAGGGTTGGCCATGCTTCCGCACAGCATTCCGCATGTGAGGCCGAAGTCGAGACGGCAAAATTTCATGGCCACGGCTCCCATAATCAGCACGGGTATGAGTGTGATGGCAAATCCGAGCAGAATCCATATCAGCCCCTCGGAACGCATGATGGTGTCGAGGAAGTGTGCGCCCGCCTCGAGGCCGAGACACGCGAGGTAGAGCGAGAGTCCGATGCCGCGGAGCATCAGATTGGCACTGCGCGTGGTGTATGTCACGAGCCGGAACTGCGGGCCGAAACGTCCGATGAGTATGCCCACGATTATCGGGCCTCCGGCCAGTCCGAGTTTGATGGGGGTGGAGATGCCCGGCACTGCCACGGGGATGGAGCCGAGCACAAGTCCGAGCACTATGCCCACGAAGATTGCGCCCAAGTTGGGGTCTTTGAGCTTGACCTCGGTGTTGCCGAGTATCTGCTCCACCTTCTCGATGTCGGCGGCGTTGCCCACCACGGTGAGTATGTCGCCGAGCTGCAGCACCAGCTCGGGGGTGGCGAGCAGGTAAAGTCCGCTGCGGCTGATGCGGCTGATGTTGATGTGATACTGGCGGCGCAGCTGCAGCGAGCCGAGCTTCTTGCCGTTGATTGACGAGCGGCTGACGATGATGCGGCGCGATATGAGCTGGCTGTCGATGGCGTTCCAGTCGATGTCCTTCTTGTTCCAGTCGCGGGCCTCCTGCTTGCCGAACATCACCTTGAGTTTGGGGCAGTCGGCAGGGGTGGTTATCACGAGTAGATGGTCGTCCTTGCGCAGCACAGTGTTGGAGTCGGGCAGACTCACCGTGTCGTCGCGCCACAGGCGTGAGATTACGAATTTGGTCTTGGAGATGGCCGAGATGTCGCGCACGCTCATGTCATAGATGGCGGGATTGCATACGCGGAACTCGGCGATGAATGTGGAGTCGGCCTCCTCCTGCGGCGAAGTCAGCGGAGTGCCTGGACGCAACAGCACCTTGCGCATCACGATTATGGCCAGTATCACGCCCACCACGCCGAGCGGGTAAGTGACGGCACAGCTCAGTGCCGCGCCGTTGGCCGACTGTCCCACCTGCTCCAGTGCCTGTTGGGCCGCACCGAGGGCCGGGGTATTGGTGGTAGCTCCGCACAGCAGGCCGGTGGCCTCGCCTATGGGGATGTCGAGTGTGAGGCTGAACAGCACAGCCATTGCCGTGCCGATAACCATCACGCCGAGACCGAGCAGATTAAGCTCGAGACCGCCCTTGCGGAACGAGCTGAAAAAGCCCGGACCCACCTTGAGGCCAAGCTCGTAGACAAAGAGCACGAGGCCGAGATTCTCGGTGTAATGCAGTATCGTCGGGTCGATTGACAGACCGATGTGGCCGGCGAGGATGCCGGCAAAGAACACAAACGTGACACCCAGCGAGATGCCCCATACGCGTATCTTGCCCAGCGCAAGTCCAACGGCAATAATCACCGAGATTATGATGACCGCCTGCAGGGCCGTATGGTCGAAAAAAAGGTCAGTTATCCATTGCATGCCGCAAAATTACTCATAATTCCCGAATCGGATGCCATGTGAGTGTCGAAAACAGTTGGGCGGGTGGAATGAAAAAATTAAGGCTTGTGCATGGAATTTATCATTAAAAGTTATCTATTATATAGATTGATTATATAGTTTGTATTCCACATACAATTTTGCATTTTTGCTCAAGCTTTTTTGAAAATCATGCATTTCATTAAATAGTAGATTGGTTAACTATATTGTATATTGAATTAATTTTAGTTAAAATCCATATATTCCTCTTGTGATTCTCTAATAAAAGTAGTGTGCAGACGTAATTTTTGCGTACATTTGTCTCAATACACCTATTTTAATGACACATTTTTGCCGTCATATTGTTTTTACACGAGGCGGTCGCAAATATAGTTGAATAATCAAACATCACATTATGAAGAGTTTACGATTCGCGTTCATAACTTTCCTCATTCTCGTGGCTCAGAGTGCGTTAGCCATGGTGGATCCCGGCACAAATGAAGTGGAAGGCGGAAAGGTCTACCAGTTCATTCATATTTGGGACAATTTGGCACTGCAGGCTGGTGCACCGGAAGGCTATCCCGGCTCAGGCGCGCCCGATGCTGACAAAATCACACAATATTTTCTCGTGGAGGAACTGTCTGCCGCTGTTGACACACTTCCTCATACATATGCTATCCGTTCGCTCGCAAACGGCAAATATTTGAAATCGTCAGAAGCCGCGGTAGTCAACTGGGGGTACGCAGACAATACATTTGATTCATCGACTAAAATGTGTATCCGCAAGCGTGAGAACTCAAGATATTACGTGGTTAGTTCTTTCTCCCAACGTAATTATGAGTGGGGGGCCATGGTTGTGTATGGAGATGGAATCATTTGTTACCGCCGTCCGCAAGATGACGCCCTTTGGGCTTTGAAAGAAGTGAAACTCCCGCAAGAGGAGATTGACCGTCTATTGTCTCTCGCAGAAAGCAAAAATGGTGCATCAGGCAACACGGCAAGTTATCAGACTTTGCTGAACGAATTTTTCGCCGATGCCGCCTGCACGGAACTGAAAAGTCCGTATAATACCTATAGCGTTTCAGAGACCAAAATCAAAGAGATGAACAGTTACAAAGCTCTTCCTGAACCCCTGCAAAAAGCTGTTCTAAAGGCGAAAAACAGCCTTTGGTGGTCGGAAAATAATTCTCGCCATCCAGCCGCTGACAAAAATGTACTTTGGGATGTAGAACATGCAAAGAAATTCCGTGTCCAGCTCTATGAACCGTATTCAGACCATGCTCAGGGTGCCAATGCCGCAGGCATAAGTGCATGGTCAGCCATAAATAATCCTACTGGTATCGTGGCTGGACTCGATGACGTGCTCTATGTGATGGTTGACGAGGAACCTGCCGATGGCTCGCAGCTTTCTATAGGTGGTCTTGACAATAGGCTAAGCATAAACGACAGCAAGAAGGGAGTGGTGCTCCACAAGGGTCTTAATATCGTGCCATTTTATAGTGATATTGATCATATATATATCTTCTATACAGTAGATACATACGACAATAATAAGAAAAAATTTCTTAATAAGTTGTCGTCATACCATCCGATTAAAATTCACATAGAAGGCGGTCGTATCAATGGATTCTTCAATTATATAGGTGACGATTTATACCATGCCGACAATAGGGATCATGAAGATTGGGAGTACTATAAAGAGAGATATATTCACCCAATGTT
Source organism: uncultured Duncaniella sp. (assembly GCA_910584825.1). Classification (GTDB taxonomy): domain Bacteria; phylum Bacteroidota; class Bacteroidia; order Bacteroidales; family Muribaculaceae; genus Duncaniella. Next base: position 5,892 of record CAJUCI010000015.1, read on the forward strand.
CGATCTCGTAGGTAAGAATGTGATAATGCACATGTCAATGGTGAAACAATACGACAGTCTTGATGGCACTGGAGGGCTTTGGGACGGTCTTTACGACCTAATCGACACCAACGAGTATGAGGTTGCAGAGATTATAGAAGCGTGGGATAACGTGATACAATACGAAAAATTGATAGCGGGTCTGACGAATGATGCTGATATCCTCGACCCGTTTGCTGGTGGATATTATGAGTCGATTCATAGCGATGACATAGCTCCAGCGCCAGACTACAGTGAGTATCTAAACACAAAAGTACTTGCTATCACCGACCCTGGCTCCTCATATATGCACGCCTCGTGGGGGCACACCGCATACAAGCCGAGCACTCATCGTGACATACTGCTCGGCTTACCATACATTGCAGGTTGTGTGTGGGGTCCAGCCCATGAAATCGGGCATACCAACCAAGGACCTATAAAAATGAAAGGGACTACGGAGATATCCAACAACCTCTTCTCCAATGCCGTAACATATCAGATGGGGCTTCAGACTTCGTGGGAGGATTTTGCGACTGACCAACTGAATCATTTTAATGCCAAGGAGCACTATCTTGCCAACGGACTTTGGGGTTGTACTAGAATGTATTTCCAACTTTGGTGTTATTACCATGTGCTTGGTCACAACAAGAAATTCTATCCGCGCTTATTCCAGCTTTTGCGCGAACAACCACTGCAGCATAAATCGCCAACTTTAGCATCGGAAGACCAGCTTCACTTTGCAAAGATGGCGTGCATAGCCGCGCAAGAAGACCTCACGGATTTCTTTGACAGTTGGGGACTGCTTTTCCCTGGTACCTATTCGGGAAATGATTACGGTGATTTCACCATCAAGGTGACCGAACAGGAGGTTGAGGATTTTAGAAAGGAGATTGCTGACATGAATCTGCCGAAAAATCATGCTATCATCACCTTCGATGACCGCGTGGGTTCTCAGATGCCCTCATCGCAGTTTGATAAAAATCAGGCTGGCGAAATAGGTGGTTTCATTGACCATTTTACTAAAAGCAAAAGTGATGGCAATTATTATTTCAGTCTCGATGGCAACAATGCTACCATCCTGGATGGTTCTGGCGGGGTGGGATTCCTCGCATATGACAACAGCGGTCACCTCAAGTCGTTCAGCAACAGTCGCAGCTTCGTGCTAAGTGATGAGGCGCGTGATGGCATCAACAATGGCACGGTAGGCCTCTACTCGGTAGATTATGACGGTACTCTCCGTCTGATAGACAATGAACCTGGTAACACCACCGGAATAGAAGATGTTATCGCTGATCCTACTTTTGGCGCAGATGATGTGATATACGATATCTCCGGACGCCGACTTAAGAACATCGATGCTCCAGGTATCTACATTGTCAACGGCAAAAAGCGAATGATTACAAATTAACTTTAGCTAGTGCGGTATGTCGGGAGGCAATGTCGGTATAATTATTTTTGACATTGTCTCTCGATTTTTTCGCATGGCAAATGCACAAAATAACGTTACTCCTGATAGTGTTATAGGACGGATTTTTGTTGAATAATTAATGAAAACACGTCGTCTTTTAATTCCTATCTTCTATCCTATAGTCAATATTGGAATCTCATCGTAATCATCACATTAACATATATACGTGGACAGGACATTTCGATATGGGCAATGGGAAATACATACTCCATTTCATATATGTCATTGTCAGTATCTATGTGCCTTTAGTCTTGTAGAAGATTCCATTTTTCATAAAGCTAATTTAGACGTTTTAATTGAATACAAAATTGCTTATTATTTTCCATATTATAACTTCGAGAATTAACTAATCTTATAATTTCATGCGCTTGTCTAGAAAAAAGTGTCAAGCATGCCGTGGTGAGGAAAATTATTAGTAAATTTGCACTCTATATTATTTGAATAAATCCATGAATTTTTCACGGTTTAACGCTATAGTCGCCCTGATGGGGGCGTCGGCATTGATTTCACTGCAAGCCGCTGTCAAGGACCTTCCCGTCAAGAAGGTCAACGGACGGTTGTATCATTACTACGAAGTTCCCGCCAAGGAGACTGTATATTCCCTCTGCTACAAGCTCGACATCCCTAAGGATGAGATGATTAAGTATAATCCTGCCGTGGCCGACGGTCTTCGCGCAGGGATGACGCTCTTTTTCCCTGTTGAAGGGCAGGAGGAGAGCACCGGGCAGACGACCTCGCGCGTGATTACGCATAAGGTGGCCAAGGGGGAGACCATTTTCGGCATAGCGCACAAGTATGGCATAACTACCGACGAGGTCATAGCGCAGAACCCCGTGCTGAAAAACGGACTGAAAGCCGGGCAGACGCTGCAGATTTCGGTAGCCGGGCCGGCCGAAGAGCCTGCCGCAAAGGCTGCGCTCGAGTCATCGGCCGCATCGGTGGCCGCCCCTGCGCAGCAGACCGAGATGCGCGGATATATCGTAAAGAAGAAGGAGACCTTCTACTCCATAGCCGTGGCCAACGGGCTGTCGGTGGCCGCGCTTGAGGCCGCTAATCCCGGAGTGACTTCGCTGAAAGAGGGGCAGGTGCTCAACATACCGACGGCGGTGCCCGTTTCAGGCGATAAGAATGTGGCCGACAACGGCGGAGTGCCCGCGCCCGATAAGGTGGCTGACGGTACAGTGGCCGTTGAGCCTGAGGTTGCTCAGAACGAACTGACTGCACCCGCACAGGCTCAGGCGACATCGATAGCGGTGATGCTGCCCTTCATGCTCAATGAAGAAACCCTCTCGAAGAATGCCGCCCGCTACACAGAGTTTTACAAAGGATTCCTGCTGGCCGTGGACAGTCTGCGCAACAGCGGCACACCCATACATGTCACCGCCTATGACACCGAAGGCTCGGTGCTCAAAGTGCGCGAGGCCATCACGGACTCCACTTTCCGCAAACATAACGCTATCATTGCCCCCGACAATGCCTCGCAGCTCGCCATTCTCGCCGAATACGGCAAAAACAACGGCGTGAAGGTGTTCAACACATTCATCGTGCGTGATGACTCATACCTTACCAATCCCGCCGTGATGCAGGGCAATCTGCCCAGCGCGAACATGTATCGCAAGGCCATCGACGCGCTGATGGAGCGGTTGGCATATTCGACCCCCGTGTTCCTGACCCTCAAGGGGGAGAAGTGTGACAAGGCCGACTTTGTGGCCGACCTGCGCCGGACGCTCGACGCCAAGGGGAAGACCTATATGGATGTAGAGGTTGACGGACGCCTCACGTCGTCAGACCTCAAGGCTCTGCCCGCCGACGGAAATTATATGTTCATCCCCTCTACCGGACGCCAGGCCGACCTTAACAAGATGATGCCCGGCATCATAGAGTGGCGCGACCAGGCCGTGACCCCGACGGTGCGTCTGTTCGGCTACCCCGAATGGACCACTTTCCGAGGCGAGACTCTTGAGAACATGCACAATCTCAACACCACCGTCTACTCGCGCTTCTACACCGACGAGGAGTCGGCCCGCACGGCTGCCGTCGATGCCAAGTACAAGCATTGGTATGGCTCGAAGATGGAGAATGCCGTGCCCCGTCAGGGTCTGCTCGGATTTGACACCGGCATGTTCCTTATCCCCTACATCGTCAAGGGTGAGGGGGGATATGACGGTGTGCAGAACGGATATTTCTTCACATCGCCCGGCGAGGGTGCGGGAGCGTATAACGACGCGCTCTATTTCGTGACATTCCGTCCCGGCAAAGTAATCGAAAAAGCACGCATCTGAGATGGGCCGTATGAGATTTTCACTGCGCCTGTTGCTGTCGGCCATCGCTGTCGCCGTCAGTCTCGGAGCTATGGCTCAGCGTGAGTATTCGCCCAACTTCTCGATAGGAGCGCGCGGAGGCGTTACGATGTCGAGCATGTCGTTCACCCCCGAGGTGCATCAGAATATGTTGATGGGCAAGACCATAGGTTTCACAGCGCGATACACCGAAGAGCGTTTCTTCGGCCTGATAGGCGAGGTCAACCTCACGCAGCGCGGATGGAAGGAGGATTTTGTCAAGGACGAGGCTCCTGACTTTGAATACTCGCGCACGCTGACCTATGTGCAGATACCGCTGCTCACCCACATCTATTTCGGCTCGCGCAGGGTCAAGGGATTCTTCAACCTGGGCCCCGAGGTGGGATTCATGATTCAAGATAAGATTAACGCAAATTTCGACTACAAGAATTATGAGTCGATTCAGGGCTTCCCGCAGGGCTACCGCACCAACGAACAGCTGAAGATGGAGGTAGAGAACAAGTTTGACTACGGAATAGCCGGAGGCGCGGGCATAGAGTTTTTCATCAACCGCCGCAACTCCATCCTGCTCGAGGGCCGCTACTATTTCGGCCTGGGCAATATCTTCAAGGCCACCAAGCGCGATTATTTCGCCGCATCGCGCGGCACATCAATCGAGGTGACTCTCGCTTATTTTTTCAGGGTGCTGTAGGCACGGTCAGCGAGGATGGCTGAGATTTCAGGCCGAGGCGAAAGGGAGTCTAATCTCGAGGCTCTGCGCATCGTGAGCATGCTCATGGTGCTGGCGGTGCATGCCGACGGTGCCTCGCTCGGGTTGCCTCTGCCAAAGGGGGAATGGGACGCGCTCACCGCGCGCGAGATATGGCGCACTGTGGTGGAGTCGCTTGCTATTATCGGGGTCAACTGCTTCACGATGATTTCGGGATATTTCGGCATCAGCCTGCGCCCGCGCAAGGTCATGGCCTATCTCGGCATCGTGTTGTTTTATTCGTGCGGGATATATCTTGTGTTTTGTGCGGCCAATCCGGCCGAATTTTCGTGGACAAAGCTCGCGGAGTATGCGAGGGTGATTACTTGCAATGACCTGTGGTATGTCCCGGCATATTTCGCACTGATGATTGTGGCCCCGTGTCTCAACCGGATAGCCGCCGTGATGCCTTGGCGCGGATTCTCCATGCTGGTGTTTGCGCTGGTGTGGCTAAATGTGTTTTTAGGCTGGGGACTGGGGATGGAGTTCAACCCCACGGGCTATACTGTGGTGCAACTGATAATGATGTATATGCTCGGACGCTGGCTCGGCATGTGTCCGCGGCCCGGACGGGTGGCGGGATATGTGGCCCTCGGTGTGTATGTGCTTGCGGCAGGGGCTGTGGCGGTGTCGTCGCTCCACATAGAGTCATCGCGCGCCTATGCCTATAACTCGCCCGCTGTGCTGGTCGAGTCGATAGCCCTGTTCCTGTTCTTCACATCGCTGCAGTTCCGCTCGGTGTGGGTCAACCGTCTTGCCGCGAGTGCATTTGCCGTGTATCTCATACACAAGCATCCGATAGTGTGGGTGAGGTGGATGAAGCCCACGGTCATCAACTTGTGGAACAGCATGGGGCTTACGGCATTCACCTTTTCGGTCATCGGTATGATTGCAGGTATTTGCCTGACGTGCCATCTTATCGACAGCGCACGTAGGTTAGCAGTCAAGGCCTGCAGTATAATAAAAACGGTGTGCATCACGAGGTAATGTGATGCACACCGAATTATTTTTACATCATGCCTACGGCCTTAGCTGTCGGCTCGTGACGGATTACTCCGAGAGGATGTAGAGGGCGGGGAATTCACGGTCAGCCACGCCGGTTATGGCATCATATGCGCCATAGCTTGTGTGGTTGGATGAATAGCCCCAGATGCGGGTCTGCGCGCTGCCCACATTCTTGATGGTCCAGGTGCCGTCACCGTTAGGCTCGGCGGTCCAGAGATATGTCGGGTCGATGGCTTCGTCAACAATGCCGGGAGCATTCTTGAAGTTGAACGAGTTGTATGTGCCTGACATATAGAGGTAGCGACCATTGGAGTCGGCGATGAGGAACTGGCCCTCGGGAGCCTCGTAGACCTTACCGTTATTATTGTCATATGACGATGCGAAGAGGAAACCGTTGGCATCGGTGGGCAGGATAATCTGCGAGCCGCTGACTGAAACGCTGGTCACGTTGATGTAGCCGTAGTTGCTGCTCTTGGCTGCGGGGATGGCGCATACGCCGCCTGCAACGATGAGATAGCTGCGGTCAAGCTCGATGGTCTGCTCGGTGAACTCGTCATAGATAGCCTTGCCGATATACTTGGCAAATGTCCACTCGCCGTTCTTCTTCTCGAAGCGGCCTGTCACGGTCTCGAGGCCAACGTTGTTGAGTGTCCACTTTGTACCGTCAAACACGAAGAGGTCAACCTTGTTCTTGTTGTAGACCACATACTCCTGTGCGCCGCTCATGGCGTAGGGGAGAGCGTTCTTGAGATAGAGCGGGATGTAGATGTCGGGGTCGGAGAGCGAGTTGTTGCTGAATCCCATAGCTGTATAGTCGGCGGGATTGAGGGCAAGCACGCCGGTGGCTACCGACCATGCGCTGCCGTTGTAGTAGTAGACGGCATTCTTGGCCTCGGTGGCAACCTCGGCGGCGAGGGCGCGGCTGCTGCGGGCGGCAACAGGCTCCTGAACCAGTACGTTCTTTACCTCCCAGGTGCCGGCACTTGCGGTCGAGCTCTTGTAGCAGAAACCTACCTGAACGGTCTTGCCAGTGTAGGCCGAGAGGTCGATGTCGCCTGAAGGATAGAAGTCATAGCTTGTGTTCTCAGGGAAGTTGAGGGGAGTTACCTGGGCCCATGAGCCGCCTTTGACTCTAACCCATACTGTGGCCTCCTGCTTGGCATTGTCGACCGACTTGAAGTTTTTCCATGCCTGGTCAAATGTGAGCACGGCGTTGGCAGTGATGTCAAACTCGGGCGAGATAATCCAGCCTTCCGACTCGCGGCTTGCCTTGTTGACATATCCGCTTGCCTTCATGTAGGCATCACCCTTGTAGTTGTCGTGCTTCCATACGTAGGTCGAGCCTTCGGGAAGTTTCACATTGTCCATTGTGAAGCCCTCGTCACCTTCGGCGAAAGTGGCGTTGAGGAACACCTTGGGGGCGTTGTCTGACACGGTGAACACGGGGTTGACCGGCGACTCCTTGTAGGACACAACCGCATAGTTGCCGCTCACGGCATCGGTGATATTGGCCTTGAGCACGCCGGGAAGGTTCTTCTCGGCAGAGAACATGGGGGCGAAACCTTCGATGAAATCCTCATCGCTTCCCCACACCTCCTTATAGTTGGCAGCCGACACCGAGTAGGTTTTGGCACCTGCGATGGCAGTCAGCTCCTCGGGAGCCTCGGCGGCCTCGTTGAATACGATGTCAACGGTCGAGCCGTTGCCCGCGAGGTAGTAGGGGAATGTCGAGGTGGAGAGGAAGGGGATGATGGCATATGAGGCGGGATATTCGCTCACCTTGTTGAAGTAGAGGTTTGAGGCGATAGCCTTGGCGGCGGTCTTCTCGGCGTCGGTTGTGGCCTCGCTCGTCATGAGCTTGGAGATGGCTGAATAGTCATCGGCCGTAAGGGTATATGAGCCTGTCTGGCTGTTGTCGTAGTCCACTCCCTCTTCAAAACCATCGAGAAAATGGTCGTTCCAGCTGTTTTCGTCACAGCTTGCCAGGCCGAACGCTGTAGTACCGGCCAGGATGGCATAAAGAATATTCTTGTTCATAATAGATATTTCTATGAGTGGTGTGCTTGATTAGAAATAGAATTTTGCACGGAGGCTGAATGTACGGCCGTAGCTGTAGAATACGCGGAAGGCATTCTTCCATGTGCCGGGCTCGGTGTGGTTGGTGAACGCGTCAACGATATAGTAGTTGTTGAACACGTTGTAGACGTTGGCCGAGAATGTGCAGCGCACGTCGCCGGTGATGGGGAAGTTGTAGCTTGCGTTGAGGTCGAGCTGATTGCCGAACGGAATCTTCCAAGGCTCGGAAATCTTGAGTGTCTCGCCGGGGGTGATGGTGAAGTAGTTGCGGTCGTTGAGGGCGAAGTCGCTGTAGTTGTTGGCGTTGCAAGTCCAGTCACCGCCTATGCGGAATCCCTTGAAGGGTTTGAACTGTACGCCGAGCGCGCCGGTGAGCTGAGCCGAGCCGCCTACCTTGACACCCTTCTGGTCAATCTGGGCGAAGAGGTGGTCAGGCGAGAGGGGAGTGGTTGTGGTGCAGGGGGTGTCGCGGTCGCCCAAATTGGCGATAGCTTCGCCCTGGCTTGTGAAGAAGTAGCCTACGGGTGAGTTCTGCCATGTGTTGTCGGCGATTGAGAACATACCTGAAAGCTCAAACCACTTGGTGGGCTTGTAGACGAAGTTAAGTTCGACACCCATGTAGCGCGAGTCCACGCCGTTCATGGTGGTGGAGTAACGCTCGCCACCGTAGGGGAGGGTGCTGGTGCTCACGAGGGTGCGGTCTTTCCAGAGGGTGTAATATGCGTTGAGCTGGGCGGTGAACTTGGGCGAGTGATACTCGTAACCGATTTCGACAGCCTCAACCTTCTCGTTGCGGGGGTCGGGGTTGACAGCGTTGGAGTTGACGGGCGAGATGAACACGCCGTTCTGCAGATAGGGGGCGCGGGTGATGTAACCGCCGTTGATGAAGACGTTGTTGTTGCGGTCGATGTTATAGTTGGCACCGCCCTTGACTGTGCCTGCGAAGAATGACTTGGTGGGTGACTTCCTGTCGGCCTTGTCGACGTAGAAGTTCTCGTAACGGTTGTAGGTGTTGAGGTTGGCCGAGCCTGAGAGCACGAGGGTGAGCTGCTTGTCGAGGAGCTGATACTCAGCCTGCGCATACACGCCCTCCTGCCATATGCGGCTGCTCCAGTCGCGGTAGATGACGTCGCCTACGCCGAGTTTCTGACGCTGATAGGCGAGCTTGTCAGCCTCGGTGGCAAATGTGCGGTAGTTGTAGGACTGTGAGCGGTAGGAGTCGATGAAGTATTCACCGTTGTAGAGGTCGGCAATCTCGTTGCGGTGGTCGCCATTGTAGTAGCGGATGTCGACACCGGCGGTGATGTTGAGGTTGTCGTTGATTTCGCGCTTGTAGTTGGAGATGGCTCCGTACCACTGGTGGTTGTTGACCGAGTTTGACATAATCATGAGGGCACCTGTTGTGCTGTTCTGGTTCATGAGCTGTACCTGGTCGTAGGCAAACATACCGTTGCCGTGGCGCAGTGAGTAGGTGACGCCGTTGCTCTCGACGGTGTTCCAGTAGAGCTCACCGTTGGTTGAGGCACCATACCAGAGGCTCTTGTAGGTGGAGTTATAACCTTGGCCGCTTGAGCCGTAGCCCGTGCCGATTGATGCATAGACTACGGTGGAGAGTGACGACTTGAGGTCAATCTGCCATACGTGGTTGAGCATTGCCACAGGCTTGTTGTAGTGGTTATACTGCGAAGACTTCTTCTCGCCGTTGAGACCGAGACCGTAGGTGGGGTTGTAGCGATACATCTGACCTGCGGGCATGTAGTTGGCGGCCTGCTGCCATCCCTCGATGGTCAGACCGTTCTGATTGCTGCGCTTGTTGTGGGTCTGGGGTGCGCCGGTGACGGTGAGTGAAATCTGGTTGCTCTCGTTGATGCGCTTCGACACGTTGAGGAAGTAGTTGTAGGCTTCAAAATCGGTGCCCTGGATATATCCGTCGCCGGTCTTGCGCGAACCGAGGAATGTCACTGCCCAACCGTTCTTCATAAGGCCGGTCGAGAAGCTGATGCCATAGTTCATGGAGTTGTCGTTGCCGAGTCCATACCATGCTGTGCCGCCCTTCTTTGCGTCAAGGCCCTTGGTTATCATGTTGATTGTACCGCCGAGCGAGGGGGTAGACATGATTGAAGCACCGAGGCCGCGCTGCACCTGCATGGATGAGGTCACGTCGCCGAGACCTGCCCAGTTAGACCAATAGATGCCGCCCCATTCCATATCGTTGACGGGGACACCGTTGACCATCGTGGCTGTATTGTTGGATTTGAAACCGCGGATGTTGATTTTGGCATCGCCGAAACCGCCGCCGTCCTTGGTGGCCCACACGCCGGGAGTGGTCTTGAGGACTTCGGGGAGTTCCTGGTTGCCGAGCTTGATTTCGAGGGTTGCTGCATCGACAGCCGATACGGCCACAGGTGTGCGGCGGGTGCGTGCGATGGACTGTGTTACCACTACGTCCTGGAGCATTTCTGACTCTACGTCCATTGCGAGCCGGCCGAGGTCGGCGGCAATGGCTACGTCGATGGGTTTATAGCCGATGTAGTTGATATGTACTTTCTTACCGGCGGGTGCGGTGATGGTGAAGTTACCGTCAATGTCGGTTGTGGCCACAATCTTGGTACCGGGAACTGTGATGGTCGCGCCGATGATGGGCTCGCCCACTTCGTTGACCAGCACGCCACTACACTTGACATCGTCAGGGGCGGCGAGAGCCACCATGCCTGTGAGCCATACGGCCCCAGCAGACAGCAGGAGTCTCTTAATCATAATTGATGACTGGTTTTGATAGTTAATAGACTTAAAATTAATATGTTTAGTAATTGAAATAGACCTGTGAGGGTGCAGTGAAAGAATAGTACTGCAATCTAAGATTAAAAAATTTTCACAAATGTAATCATTTTTTACGACATCTCCGAGGGCTAACGTAAAATAGTAGCAAAAATTTAACATTCCCATCCAAATGAGAAGGCGTGGCAGAATTTAAGAAAGGGACAAATGGACACAAGAGACAAAAGCGACATAAGAAATATATTATCTTGATAGTCAATGATTATCAGAAAATAATAAACTTATGTCGCTTTTGTCTCTTGTGTCCTTTTGTCCCTTTCTTGAATTGTGACTCTTAAAGAAGGGGTGTTATTTCTTTACGTACTTAACTGATGTGCGTGAGGTCGGGGTTGAGGTCACGATGATGTAGAGTCCGGCGGGGAGTGATGATGAGTCGAGTGAGTCGACCGAGGTGACATCGACAGGCACGCGCACACCTGCGGGGGTGTAGACTTCGATGCTCGTGACGTCGTCGGCATTGATTTCGCCGATGCCTGACTGCGAGCCTACGGTGAATCTTTGGGGATAAGATATGCCGGTTTGGCCGTTGTAGAATGCCATATCATAGCTTTGACCTACGACACCGTCAGGGAACGCTATAGAGAATGAGAACTTGAAATCCTTGGCTTTTGCGGGAATCTCGACAGCCTGAGAATTGAATTCGCCTACGCTCTGATTGCCCGATATTGGGAATATCACAGCGGTAATCGGGCCGAAGAAGTAGCCGCCAGCGTTGGAGATGGTAAGGTTGACGGTGATGTTGTCGAGTGCCACAGCTTTATCGTTATCGATTGAGAAGGCGTCGACAAAGATGTCAGAGGGTACATAATTCTCTACCGTGACATTGATAGGTGTGCTCAGGACTGTCTCCTGCGAGCCTATCACGCGGGCGAAATAGAGCGAATAAGTGCCGGCGGGGATGCCTGACGGGAGTGTGGCCTCGACCGAGACGGGGGTGTCCTCGCCAAGCACGGCATCAAGCGAGTAATTGGAAATCATGACTCGGTTGTTCTGAGAGTCGCGCAGATAGAGTGAGACGGGGCCTACATACTCCTGTGTGCCGAGGTTCTTTGCCACAGCCGAGAGCTTATAGAGATTGCCGGGGCTGAGCGGGGTGAGGAGTTTGACATCCTCAATCTTGACATTGAATACGTCCGCAGGCCGGGTGACGGTGATGTTGCCCGTCGAGCTTACGGTGATATTAATATAGGTGGTGCAGTTGAGCGGGGCTTTCATCAGCTGCCAGTCAGAGCCGTCGCACTTGAAGGCGGGACGCACCTGATATGTGCCTGCGGGGAGACCTTTAAGAGATACTTGATATTGGGTTATGCCCATGTCTGATTCAAGATTAGTGGACAGATAATCCCATTTATAGAAGTGGCCGTTGATTTCCACGCCCATATCTATATTGTTGAGCGTGCAGTATGACTTGTTCATGAAGAATCCCCTCAGTATGAGTGTGCTGTTTTTGCCCTCACCGGTGACATCATCGCGTGACACCATGACGGGATTATAGGTCGAGCCTGACACGGCAGGACGGATGCCGACGATTGCATCCTGGTTGAAGTTGTAGCCGCTGGAGCTTCCGCCTATGCCCTGCGAGCCGGGGTCGAGTGCGGTGAGCAGGAAGTAGCCGTTGCTCATGCCTCCCCAGCCCCAGTTGATGTGGAAATATCCGTCTTTGCTGTAACCGTCGCACACAAATTCATGTCCGCCCTCGCCGCTCTGACCGCCGAGGATTACGGGGCCGCAAGTCTTGAGATTGTCATATATAAGGTTTTCCCAGTCATACAGCCCATACCATGAGCGGCTCTGATAGGTGATGCCTTTGTCGTAGTTGAAGTATTCAATCAGGGCCTGGCCGGGGGCGAAGACCGACGCGCCGCTTGAACTCGGAGTGTAGTCCATGTCGACCGACACACCTGCGGCAAGCATCAGTGTGGCCACGGCTGTCTTTTGAGTTGATGTCGCGGTGGATGTGTAGCTGTCGAGCATATTGGCCCAGTCAAATGTCGTCGCGCCGAAGTTGAAACTTGCCGACAGGAAGAGTGAGGGTGTCGTATAGCTGTGCGAGCCTACACCCTTTGTGGGATAGTTGTGATATTTCATCACCTGTGCCATCGCTGTGGCCACACAGCCGGTGACACAGCGCGAGCCCTCGGCCGTGGGGCAGAGGTTGTTGTAGGGTGCGCTCTGATTCCATTGGGTCTTGCACATGGGGGCGATGGATGCTCGGGCGGGACGTCCGGCTGACGCGGCACGCGAGGGGACGGAAGAGGTCGAGGCCCATGCCACCTGACGGGTGTACTCCTCAATCCATGCGCGGAGTGCTGGGGGCATGTCGGCGGGGTCGAACGAGCCGCCATCGGCATAGCCCAACAGTGCCTCGGCGGCATCGTCGGCACTCACGATGAGAAAACCGTTGTCAGTACCTCGGTTGAACACGTAGACACCGGCCTGCCCGGTAGTGGAGTCGTCAGCGGTGTAGACAAGTGACACATCACCGCTTCGTGACGGTGCCGAGACGCCTGTGATGCGGGCCAAAGCCTCGGTCGGGGTGAGCTGACGTGCCTGGAGCGTGAACACTCCTGCGGCTGACAGCGCGAGTAGTAGAAGTTTTCTCATAAGTAATGTTAGTTAGGAATTAGTTGTTTTATCAGAATATAAATAATTGTCAGGTATATCATGCGGGAAGATACCGCTCAACGTTTTTTGCGTCTTTGCGGTTCGCCGGACGGTGAGGCGGGGCGGTAGGGGTAGGATGCCTGGCGCGGGAACAGCCGGGCAAGGAGGTCGGGGCGGTGAAGACGGCGCAGCGATGCGGTGATGTCGGCACGATAGGCCGGGTCATACCAGAAGAAATATTTCCGCTGTGCCTTCTTGTCGTCGGGGCGCGTGGCGGTGAACACAGGTTTCATGGTGTAAGGGTGAAATCCTGTGTAATATATCTCGGTGGAGAGGGTCATAGGGGTGGGGGTGAAGTCCTGGACCTGTTCGAGATGTAGCTTGAGGCTCTTGGTCTCGGCGGCAAGTTCGGCCATGTCCACCTCGCGGCATCCGGGGTGGGAGGAGATGAAGTAGGGTATGAGCTGCTGCTTCAATTCATGGGCCGAATTGACACGCTCGAAGAAGCGCGAAAATTCGTGATAGAGCTGAAACGACGGTTTGCGCATCAGTTCGAGCACGACATCCGATGTATGCTCGGGGGCGACTTTAAGTCGGCCCGACACATGGCGGGTAATCAGCTCCTCGTTATACTGACGGTTGGCGCGGTCAATCTTCTCGTTGCCTGTGTGGTGCATCGACAGGTCATAGCGCACGCCGCTGCCTATGAACGATTTCTTAACTCCCGGCACCGCATCGACAGCGTGATAGAGGTCGAGCAGAGGGCGGTGGTCGGTGTTGAGGTTGGGGCACACGGACGGGTGCAGGCACGATGGTTTGAGGCACTTGGCGCAGATGTCGAGGTCCTTGCCGTGCATGGCATACATGTTGGCACTCGGGCCGCCGATATCGGAGAGATAGCCCTTGAAGTCATCCATCTGAGTGACCTGTCGCACTTCGCGCAGCACCGATTCCTTGCTTCGCGAGGCTATGAATTTGCCCTGATGGGCCGAGATGGTGCAGAATGAGCAGCCGCCGAAACAGCCTCGGTGCACGTTGACCGAGTGGCGTATCATCTCGTAGGCGGGAATGCGTTTGCCCTTGTAGCGGGGGTGGGGCAGACGGGTGTAGGGGAGGTCAAACGATGCGTCAATCTCCTCGGTGGTCATGGGGGGATACATAGGGTTGACACATATCCACGTGTCGCCGTGGCGTTGCCAGAGGGTCTTGCCGTGCATCGAGTTGCTCTGCTGTTCGATATGCTTGAAATTCTCGGCCTGGGCGCGCTTGTCGGCGAGGCAGCGGTCAAAGCTGTGGAGCACTATGTCTGACTCACCCACATATATCTTCTCCTCACGGCATTCGAGTTCGGGCGCAGTGGTGCGTACTACGGTCTGGGGCAGTCGGGTGAGCGATGTGATGCTCTCGCCGTTGTCGAGTCGGCGGGCTATCTCGATGATGCCCTTCTCGCCCATGCCGTAGGATATGAGGTCGGCCTTGCAGTCGAGCAGGAGTGACGGGCGCAGGCGGTCTTGCCAGTAGTCATAGTGCGACAGCCGTCGCATCGATGCCTCGATGCCTCCGGCTATGATGGGGGTGTCGGGATACAGGTCGCGGAGTATCGCGGAGTAGACAATGGTGGGGTAGTCGGGGCGTGCGCCGTGGCGTGCGTCGGGGGTGTAGGCATCATCGCTTCGTCTGCGGCGCGCGGCGGTGTAATGGTTGACCATCGAGTCCATAGCTCCGGCCGACACGCCGAAGAAGAGTCGCGGTGCGCCGAACTTGCGGAAGTCGCGCAGGTCATCCTGCCAGTTGGGTTGCGGTACGATGGCCACACGGTAACCGGCGGCCTGAAGGGTGCGCCCGATTACCGCCGCGCCGAATGACGGGTGGTCGACATAGGCGTCGCCCGAGAAGATTACCACGTCGACCGAATCCCAGCCGAGGGCCTTCATCTCCTTGACGGTGGTTGGCAGAAATGCATCGTTGCGTGGTGTCATGATTCGGCTGGCATTTTTGAGAGTTGGTCTTCCATAGCTATAATCTCGTCGCGCATTTGGGCGGCCTCGATGAAGTTCATCTGCTTGGCGGCCTCGACCATCTCCACGCGCCGTTTGTCGATGAGCTTGCGCAGTGCGTCGGCCGAGAGATAGGCCATGACGGGGTCGGCGGCGATGTCAACCTTGGCGGTGTATTCGTTGGCATACGGTATGGCCTGGGCCTGTTTGCCCTGCTTGCCACCCTTGCCCTGCTTGGCCGATTTCGATTGGCCGGGTTTGCCTTGGGGCAGGAGTTCATCGGTGTCGAGTCCGATTATAGCGTTGCGAGCCTTGACGATGGCCTGGGGCGTGATGCCGTGCTCCTCATTGTAGGCCAGCTGCAGCGCGCGGCGGCGCGAAGTCTCGTCGATGGTCTGCTGCATGGAGTCGGTAATCTTGTCGGCATACATTATCACCGTTCCGTTGAGGTTACGGGCGGCTCGGCCGACGGTCTGGGTCAGTGAGCGGTGAGAGCGCAGGAAGCCCTCCTTGTCGGCGTCGAGTATCGCCACGAGCGACACTTCGGGCAGGTCGAGGCCCTCGCGGAGCAGATTGACACCGATGAGCACGTCAAACTCTCCGGCCCTAAGTCCGTCAAGTATCTTGATGCGGTCGAGCGTGTCGACGTCGCTGTGTATGTAGGCCGTCTTTATGCGGAGTTTCAGCAGATAGTCGTTCAGTTCCTCGGCCATGCGTTTGGTGAGCGTGGTCACGAGCACACGCTCGTCGCGCTCGATGCGGTCGTTGATTTCGTTGAGCAGGTCGTCAATCTGGTTGAGTGACGGGCGCACCTCTATCAGCGGGTCAAGCAGACCTGTCGGACGGATAATCTGCTCGACCACCACACCCTCGCATTTCTCCAGCTCATAGTCGGCCGGGGTTGCGCTCACGTAGAGCACCTGGGGCGTGAGACGCTCAAACTCCTCGAATCTCAGCGGGCGGTTGTCAAGCGCGGCGGGCAGACGGAATCCGTATTCCACGAGGTTGAGCTTGCGCGACAGGTCGCCACCATACATTGCGCGGCACTGCGGGAGTGTGACGTGGCTCTCGTCGATAATGGTGAGGAAGTCTTTGGGGAAATAGTCGAGGAGGCAGAACGGGCGCATGCCGGGCTGGCGTCCGTCGAAATAGCGCGAGTAGTTCTCGATGCCCGAGCAGTGGCCGAGCTCGCGCAGCATCTCCACGTCGTAGGTCACACGTTCGAGCAGACGCTTGGCCTCCATCTCGCGCGCCTCGCGCATGAAGAAGTTGTACTGCTCGCCAAGGTCGAGTTCAATCTGCCCGATGGCCGAACCCATTCGCTCGGGCGAGGTGACAAAGAGGTTTGCGGGATAAATCTGGAATACGTCGTGTGAGCCGAGCGATGTGTTGTCGGCGGGATGGAGGGTCTTGATTGACTCTATCTCGTCGCCCCAGAATGTCACGCGCACGATGATTTCCTCATAGGCGAGCCGGATGTCCACGGTGTCCCCCTTTACGCGGAATGTGCCGCGCGACAGCTCTATCTCGTTGCGCGAGTAAAGGGCGTTGTTGAGGGTGCGGAGAAATTTGTTGCGGGCTATCTTCTGCCCGACTTTTATCTTGATGACATTGCTGTCGAAATCCTCGGGATTGCCCATGCCGTAGAGGCACGACACCGACGAGACCACCACGACATCCTTGCGTCCTGACAGCAGGGCCGAGACGGTAGAGAGTCGCAGCTTCTCAATTTCGTCGTTAATCATGAGGTCTTTTTCGATGTATTTGTCTACGGTGGGTATGTAGGCCTCGGGCTGGTAGTAGTCGTAATATGACACGAAATACTGCACCGAGTTGTTGGGAAAGAAGCTCTTGAACTCGCCGTAAAGCTGGGCGGCGAGGGTCTTGTTGTGGCTGAGTATGAGTGTGGGCTTATTGACCCGGGCGATGACATTGGCCATTGTGAAGGTCTTGCCCGAGCCGGTGACACCTAACAGTGTCTGGGCCTTGTCGCCGGCGTTAATCCCCGCCACAAGCTGCTCTATGGCCTGCGGCTGGTCGCCGGTCGGTTGATATTGTGAAGTTAGTTGGAACAAAAGATATTATCGGTAAGATGTTGATTCATTGGTTTGACTTAATCTGCAAATTTACAAATTTTATTTGGATTAGGCATATAGTATTATTACTTTTGCGTGAGCAATTTTAATCCACGTTATTTTACCAATCATATCTAAATCAAAATGCGTTTTTCATATCTGCTTCATAAATCAGCCTTATTGTTTTTAGGGATAGGGGCGGCGACGGCTGTGGATGCGGCTGCCGAGGTCAGACTTCCCGCTGTGCTCAGTGACGGTGTGGTGCTACAGCGTGATGAGCCTGTAAAAATTTGGGGCACTGCATCGCCCGGCGAACAGGTCGATGTGTCGCTTGCCTCGCGAAAGGCTTCCACAACTGCCGATGCTTCGGGCCGATGGACTGTCACGCTCAAGCCCGTCAAGGCCGGTGGCCCTTACACTCTCAAGGCCAATAATGCCGTGGCCGAGGATGTGCTTGTGGGCGACATCTATCTCTGCTCAGGCCAGAGCAATATGGAGCTGCCGATAGGGCGTGTCCTCGACATGTTTGCCGATGAGGTGGCGGCATATGAAAACAGGAATATCAGAGAGTTCAAGACTCCGAAGGAGTATGCCTTTCACGGAGCGCGTGAGAATGTCTCGCCGGCCGAGTGGAAGAGCGTGACCCCCGACAAGGTGAACAGCTGGGGCGCGCTGACATATTTCATAGCCAAGAAACTTTATGAGAAGAATGGCGGAGTGCCCGTAGGAATTGTCAATTCGAGCTGGGGCGGGTCGAAGATTGAGACTTGGATTAGCGAGGAGGGGCTTGCCGCATGGCCCGAGCGTCTGCACCGGCTCCGCGTGAATGAGAATGACGCTTACCGCGATATGCTCTCGAAGGCCGAGCGCAAGGCGCAGTGGCTGTGGGATTCCACACTTCGCGCCACTGATGCCGGATATGCCTCGCCGCTGAAATGGAGCGACCCCGCTCTTGACGATTCGTCATGGGAGAGCGTGGAGCTGCTTGATGACTCATGGGGCAAGAAGGCCGGGCGAGCGGTCAACGGTTCGCACTGGCTACGCCGCAAATTTACTGTCCCTGCTTCCAAGGCAGGTCAGTCCGCCGTACTTCGTCTTGGCTGTATCGTGGATGCCGACTCGGCCTGGATTAACGGACAGTATGTGGGCAACATAACATATCAGTATCCTCCGCGTGTCTACAAAGTGCCCGCAGGATTGCTTCGTGAGGGGGAGAACAGTGTTGTGGTGCGCGTGACGAGCTATTCGGGCGCGCCTCACGTCGTGGCCGAGAAACCTCACAAGGTGCTTTTTGCCGACGGCGAGGAGATTTCTCTTGAGGGCAAGTGGCTTCACCGCCTCGGCTCGCGCATGGGCCAGGCTCCGGCTGTCACCGACTTCTTTCAGAATCCGACAGTGCTGTATAACGGCCTTATAGCCCCGATGGCTGACCTGCCTTTCCGTGGCGTGGTATGGTATCAGGGTGAGTCGGATGTGGATATAAACGATACGTATGCTGACCTTATGAAGGCTCTTATCTCAGACTGGCGCAGAACGTTCGGCAATCAGCAGTTGCCGTTTTATATCGTCGAACTTGCCGATTTCCTCCATCCGTCTAATGTGGCCGGACGTGCCGAGTGGCAGAAGATGCGTGACGCACAGCGTCGTGCGGCCGATGAGACAAACGGCGCGAAGTGGATTCTCAACAGCGACAACGGCGAGTGGAACGACATCCATCCCCTCGACAAGAAGACTCCCGGCACGCGTGTGGCCGAGGCGATACTTACCGATGCCAATAAATGAAGCCGCTGACACCGATAATGCTTGCCGGTACGGGTAGCGATGTGGGTAAGAGCCTCATAGCTACCGGCCTGTGCCGTATATTCATGCAGGACGGTTATCATCCTGCACCTTTCAAGGCTCAGAATATGGCCCTCAACTCCTACGTCACGCCTGACGGATTGGAGATAGGCCGTGCCCAGGCTGTGCAGGCCGAGGCTGCCGGTGTGGCATGCTGTAGCGACATGAATCCGATTCTGCTCAAACCCTCGGGTGAGAATATGTCGCAGGTCGTGCTCAACGGACGCCCGATAGGCAACCGCCATGCCTGCGAATATTTCCGCAAAGAGGGGCGCGAGGACCTTCGCGATGCGGTGCATCAGGCGTTCGACCGCCTTGCCGGGCGTTACAATCCTATAGTCATGGAGGGGGCCGGGAGCATCGCCGAGATAAATCTCAGGGATAGTGACCTCGTGAATATGTCGATGGCGCGATATGCCGGGGCGGATGTCATACTTGTGGCCGACATAGACCGTGGCGGAGTTTTTGCGAGTGTCTATGGTTCTATAATGCTTCAACCTGAGGCTGACCGTGCACGCATAAAGGGCATAATCATCAATAAGTTTCGTGGAGACATGCGCCTCTTTGAGTCGGGGTGTAGGATGATTGAGGAAATATGCCGTGTGCCTGTGCTCGGAGTTGTGCCGTATGACGCCGACATCCACATCGAGGAGGAGGATTCCGTGGCTCTTGCCGCCAAGCGTTCAGGCGTGAGCGCGGGCAAGATTAATGTGGCTGTCGTGCTTGTGCCTCATATCTCCAACTTCACCGATTTTGACGCTATCGAGCGTGACCCGAGGGTCAATCTTTTCTACACTTCCGATGCCGACGAGCTTCATGAGGCCGACATCATAATCATTCCCGGGAGCAAGGCTACTCTTGCCGATTTACAGTACATGCGCCGTCGCGGCATTGCCTCAGCGATAGTGCGATGTTGTCGCGAGGGCAAGACTGTGATGGGCATATGCGGAGGCTACCAGATGATGGGCATTGAGGTCAGTGACCCTGACGGAGTGGAGGGTGACATACCGCGTCTGCCCGGGCTCGGATTACTGCCTGTGCGCACAACGTTGGCGAAGGATAAGGTCACGCGCCGGGTTAGCTTCTCGTTCCGAGGCAGTGACCGGCAGTGTTCCGGCTATGAGATTCACATGGGGCGCACGGTGCTTGCTGACGATGCATCGCCGTTAAATATGATTGACGGCTCGGTGCCTGAGGGGTGTATGGCCGATGACCGATGTTTCGGAACGTATATCCACGGCATTCTTGACAATCAGCAGGTGATAGACTATATTTTATCGCCATATCTTGGCAAGACCGATGCTGTGCAGGTCGATTATGCGGCGTATAAGGAGGAGCAGTATGACGCTTTGGCTGCGCTCTTGCGTAAGCATATCGATATTGCACGTCTTTATAAAATAATGGGTAGAGATGACTGAGGGACACGGCGACGACACATACCGTTGTGGGCGCAGGATTGAGCATAATTTCAGCACCAACGTTTACGCAGGGTTTGACCACAGCGCGCTTTTCGCGCACCTTGCCTCAGTGGCCGGAAGCATAGCCAATTATCCTGAACCGACCCCCGCGAGTGTTGAGCGGTTGCTTGCTCATAATTGTTGCATAGCCCCGGAGTGCGTGATGGTGACAAACGGTGCAACCGAGGCCATCTATCTGATAGCCCAATGGCTGAGGGGAAAACGTTCGGCGGTTGTTTCGCCGACATTCAGCGAGTATGAGGACGCATGCCGCATACATGGCCATTCGTTGCAATTCATCAGCTCGATTGGCGATGTGCCTGAGGATGTTGATGACGTCTGGTTATGCAATCCCAATAATCCCACAGGTCGTGTAACTCCGCGTGACGAACTTTTGGAACTGGTCAAAGACTGTCAGAATACAGTGTTTATTATCGACCAGGCGTATGCCGACTATACGGCCATACCGCTAATCCGGGAGAATGAGGCTGTGGAGTTGCCCAATGTTTTGCTCCTCGGCTCGTTGACCAAGCGGTTTGCCATTCCCGGATTGCGCATAGGTTATGCCGTGGGCAATGCGGCATTGATGTCGCGGATTAAGAGTCTGCGTATGCCGTGGTCGGTCAATCAGCTTGCCATCGAAGGGGCGAATTACCTCCTCGCACACGAGGAGGATTATCCGATTGATGCCGGGATGCTTCACCGCGAGGCATTGCGTATGTCGCGGGCATTCAAGGCTATGGGCATAACGGTCAAGCCTACCGATTGCAACTTCATCCTTTGCTCGCTTCCAGCTAAAGCCTCGGAACTCAAGGATTATCTTGCCGAAACGCATGGCATTCTCGTCCGCGACGCCTCAAACTTCCGAGGTCTCACCCCTCACCATTTCCGTGTCGCCGCCCTCACCCCCGCCCAAAACGACCTCCTCATCACCGCTATCAGAGAATGGACGGCCAAGAATAAAATATTTTTGGACTTTCACTGAAAGTTATATCCAATATATGGATATTTATTGCTATATTTGCATGTAAATATCAATATATTGGATATGACTAACGATGCGTATCTGACAAATCAGGACATAATTGCCATGCTGTCTCAGCGTGTGAAGGAGTATCGTCTTGCCGCACGTCTCAGCCAAAAACAGTTGGCTGAGAAATCCGGGGTAGGATATGGCACTATAAGTCATTTTGAGCAGGGTATAAACTCAAATATCACACTTAATAATTTCATATCGTTGCTTCGGGCTATTGGCATGGAACGACGTCTGCTCGAACTCTTGCCTGAATTGCCTTTGCCGCCGATGGCGTTAAAAGAGATAAATAAACTTATGCCTAAAAGAGTGAGGAGGAATCGCGATGATAAATAGCCTGGATGTAATGTTGTGGGGGCGGAAGGCGGGAACGCTTGTGGCCTCGCGTGACGGATATAAGAATAGGATTTGTTTCTATTTTGACCCTGAATTTGTCAGGAACGGTTACGATATTGCACCTTTGAGGGCCCCGATAGCCGGCAATGTGGCTCGTGGCGGATTGCCGGTATATCCCGAAACGGACAGGATGTTTGGTGGTCTGCCATCGTTCATTGCCGACTCGTTACCTGACCGTTGGGGAAACACTGTGTTCAACGAATGGGCGAAATCGCGCAAAATATCTTCTCGCAACCTCACTGCCCTTGACAGGCTTGCCTACATAGGCCGTAGGGGAATGGGTGCGCTTGAGTTTGTGCCTCCGACCTCGGCCGAGATGGAGCAGCCGTTTATGGTGGATATTGATGATTTATATAAATTGTCACGACAGGCTTTGGAGGATGCAAAGAATATTCACAGCACATGGCACCACGATTTTGCCATTGAGAGCTTGTTCAAAGTCGGCACTTCGGCAGGTGGACGTAGACCCAAGGCTGTAATAAATGTCGATTTCAATAGAGGTGAATTTTATTCAGGTCAGGTGCCTGCTCCATTGCCCGGATTTACACCGATGATAATAAAGTTTGACGAGCATTGTGATATACCCACCACAAGAATCGAATATAGTTATTATCTGATGGCTCTTGATGCCGGACTCGTAATGATGCCCGGGCAACTGCTTGAGGTGAATGGTCAGGCACATTTCCTTACGCAACGGTTTGACAGGGACGGTGATGAAAAAGTCCATGTACAGACTCTTGCGGCGATTAATCCGTTGGCCGATTCTTATGAGGACTTAATTGAAGTGGCTTGTCGTATAGGTGTACCGCCCGTTGAAATCAGGCAGATATTCAGGTCTATGGTAATGAATGTTATAGCCGGTAACGTCGATGACCATAATAAGAATTTCAGCTTCACGATGGGCAAAGACGGAGCCTGGCACTTCGCTCCTACATATGATTTTACTTTCGCGGTAGACCTTTCGGCTCCTGCTTACGTTAACTGTCACGCTATGTCGATATGCGGGAAGTCAGAGGGTATTGAAAAATCTGATTTACTCGAACTTGCTGGACGATACAATATCCGTGGTGCGGAGTCATACATCAGCAAGGCGGTCACTGTAGTGCGTAATTACAGTGAATATGCCAAGCGTGCCGGAGTGCCTGAGGATTGGGAGCAGCGGATTAGAGAGGAGATTGAATTACGTTTGTCAATGTTGTGAATAGTATTATAGATTATGGATGTCGTGATTCCGTTGTTTGTCGGTTGGGTTCTTGATTTGGTGTTTGGTGACCCGGCGAGGTTGCCGCACCCGGTTGTGTGGTTTGGCAAGGCGATTGCTTTTTTCGAGCATCGGCTGAACTGCGGGAGCAACCGTCGCGTCAAGGGTGGAGTCGTGGCCGTTGGGCTGATTGTGGCGGTCTTCACGCTTTCATGGTGGGTGCTGTCGTTGCTGTCCCACTGGCCGTGGGTGAGGATGGCCGTTGAGTCGATATTGGTGTTCTATTGTCTCGCGGGCACTACGCTTGTCCGAGAGGTGAAGATGGTGTTTGAGGCGGCTGACCGTTCGCTTGACGCGGGGCGGCGGCAGGTGGCGCGAATAGTTGGACGCGACACGGCACAGCTGTCAGACCAAGAGGTGCGCACGGCGGCACTCGAGACCCTTGCCGAGAATCTCAGCGACGGAGTGATTGCGCCCTTGTTTTGGTTCGCGCTTCTCGGCGTTCCGGGAATGCTTGCCTACAAGATGGTCAATACCCTCGATTCGATGATAGGCTACCGCACGGCGCGTTACCGCGAGTTTGGCACAGTCGCAGCCCGCATTGATGATGTGGCCAACTATATACCCGCGCGTCTTACGGCATTGCTCATGGTCATCGGCGCGGGGCAGCCGGCGTTGCTCGGTTTTGTCAGGAGATTCGGCCCGAAGCATGCCAGCCCCAATAGCGGTTATCCCGAGGCGGCACTTGCCGGCATACTCGGCTGTCGGTTCGGAGGACCGCACGATTATTTCGGGGAGACGGTAGACAAACCGTATATCGGCACATGTGACCGCAAGCTCGACAGCAACGATATGCTCACGGCTGTGCGCATCAACCGTGTTAGCGAAATTCTTGGCGTCATGCTGGCCGCCGGAGTCAGTTATTCGATACTTATTGTCAGATATCTAATTCAATTATAGCCCCGTATGGGGGATGCGAGGCTAAAGTGTCCTTATAGCTTTGCCCTGCAAACATGACAAGGGCATGAATGAGTATGCCGCCGTGGGTGAAAACCGCCACAGTCTCATCCTCATCGGCCTCGGCTTTCAGGTCATGCAGGAAACTCTCGAAGCGTCTGCGCTGGTCGACCGACGACTCTCCGCCTGTGGCCCTGACGTTGATGTAATCGTCAAACCATTCCTGTAGCCTCGGGTCAGAGATTTCATCGAAGCGTTTCATCTCCCATTCGCCGAAATTTATTTCCATCAGCCGAGGGTCGACAGTCGGACGGTCATATCCGCAGAATCGAGCGAGTTTCATGCAGCGCGACAGCGGGCTGGCATACACGCGGTCGAAACTGTAACCGGCGAGCCGTTTCTTCACATCTGCGGCCTCCTCGGCAAATGTTTCGGTCGTATCCACGTCCGACTGTCCATAACATACCCCTTTGGGGACAGCGACCGATGTATGTCGTATCAATACAAGTTTCATATCATCTTGAACCAGATTATGTTGATGGCGACGAGCATGGCGAGTTCGCATATGATGAACGTCGCGCCGCAACAGTCGCCCGTGTAGCCCCCGATACGCCTCCTCATCATCCGCATGAGCAGGGCCACGGCTATAATCGGGGCAATCAGCGCGACGGCCATTGCCGGGCCGGTCTCGGCAATAAGCAGGGCGGCGGGAAGCGAGCCGGTGATTATCTGAAATAGAATCTGCCCGAAGGTCATGCGGGCATATGAAATCTTGTTTTTCGCACCCTCGGGGCGGGCGTAGGGGAGGAGATTGGTAATCTGCGAGGCGCACAGTTTGGCAAACGGGTCGGCGGCAAACACGGCCAGCGCGGCCACGGTGCTATCCATACCCGACAGTGTGGCCGTGAACAGGGCGTAATAAAGTATCAGCCCGATTACGCCATATGTGCCTATGTGCGAGTCCTTCATTATGGATAGGATGCGCTCCTTACCCCCTCCGCATCCGAAACCGTCGCAGAAATCGGCCAGGCCATCCTCATGCAGTGCGCCGGTGAGTAGTACGCGGGCCAGGATGCCGGCAATCACGGCCATAGGCCAGGGCACGGCAAGCGAGCACACTAACATGACAGTCGCCGTCACGCCTCCCGTCAGCCACCCGACGAGTGGCCAGTACACAACGGCGCGGTCATAACACCCCTTAGGAATATCAATATTCAGTTTCCAGGCCGGAATGCGAGTGAATAATATTATTGAGGCAAAAATTCCTTTCATCAAAAATATTTTGTGACGTTTACGTCGCCAAACGAGTCCATATGGTTTATCATCCTGACGGCTGACTCGATGATGGGATAAGCGCAGACCGCACCCGAGCCTTCACCGAGACGCAGGTCGAGATGCAGCAGGGCGCGCACGCCGAGAGCATCGAGCATCAACTTGTGGCCGCTCTCGTCGCCCTGGTGGCCAAAGATGGCATAATCGAGTACGGAGGGGTAGAGCTGTGATGCGGCAAGTATGCAGCTGGTCATGATGAAACCGTCGACTATTATAGTCATGCCACGCTCGGCCGCACGGAGCATCGCCCCGACAGCCATAGCCATCTCATATCCTCCAAACCATGCGAGTTTCGATTTCACCGACCCGTCACCCGCGTAATTTTTCACAGCGCGTGACAGCACGTCATACTTGTGGCGGATGCCCTCGCTGTCGAGTCCCGCGCCCGCGCCGATGCATTTGTCGAGGGGTATGCCGGTGAAAAGGTGCATCCACACCGATGACGACGATGTGTTGCCGCTGCCCATCTCGCCATAGCTGATAATGTTGCAGCCGGTCGAGTCGGCTATGTCGTCGACCACCTTTGCCCCGCGTTCGATACAAAGGTCAAACTCCTCGGCGGTCATGGCTGACTCATGGAGGAAATTGCGTGTCGATTTTCTCACCTTCATGTCTATGATGCCGTGTCCGGCGGGGATGTCATAGTCGACACCGGCATCCACTATCACGAGACGGAAACCGTGCTGGTCGCACAGGAAGTTGATGCCCGCGCCACCTTTGGTGAAATGGCTTACCTGTTGCCAGGTCACCTCCTTGGGCGACACGCTCACCCCCTCCTCGATTATGCCGTGGTCGGCTGCGAAGAGCACGTTATGGGGCTTGCGCAGTTCGGGCGACAGGGTGTGTTGAATCAGACACAGTCTAAGTGCCAGTTCCTCGAGCCGACCGAGCGACCCTTTGGGTTTTGTGAGATTGTCAATCTTGTTAATCGCGCTCTCCTCTAAAGAACGGTCGAGAGGCGTTATATTAAAAAGTTTCATCCTTGGGATAATTAGCAATTAGTAATTAGCAATTAGTAGTTTTTGGCAAGCCAAGCGGCAAGGTGGCTATTGTCTAAACAATAACCTTTAAACCATAAACTCTATTTGATACGCAATGCTATGCCTGACACGGTCATATACACCTCATCGGCCAGTGTGGCGATGTGCTGGTTGATTGACCCTTGCAGGTCGGTGAATTGGCGTTGCATGGCGTTTTCCGAAACTCCGCCGAGGCCGATTTCATTGGTTACAAACACTATGTTCCGGCATTTCGGGCATAGCACACCAAGCTGTGACTTCATATCTTCAAGAGCCTTGCCGGCATCCTCGCCACACTCGAAAAACAGGTTTGTGGCCCACATCGTCACGCAGTCAAACAGCACCGTGTCATCACACGTCAATGGCAGCGACGCCACATCAAGCGGCTCCTCATACGTGGTCCATTCCGGCCCGCGCCGCAGCCGGTGTGCCTCCACGCGTCGGCGCAGTTCGTCGTCCCATACGCGGGTCGTAGCCACATACACCGGGGTGGCCGACATCTCCTGCACCATCCGTTCGGCCATTCGGCTTTTGCCGGAACGCTGTCCGCCCGTAATCATAATAATTTTAGTGTTCATGGTTGATTCTTGTGTAACAAATTCCTGCTTGTTACGTCTATAGGATAGACGGCACAAAGTTACCACTTTTTTTCAGAGATAATCCCCCAAATAACTGTTTAAGGATAAATAATAATATTTTAACATTTTTTAATCGGGGGGGGTGTTTTAGTTGGCACGGAATTAAAATAGTAGTATCTTTGCGGTCGTTAACCGTTCATCACTTCTATAAATCGCTGAGTGCATTCTTTTTTTACCATGAAAACCTTACGTCGCGTTATCGCCGTTTTGCTACTTTTCACATCGTTTGCCGCATCGGCCAAGGCTGATGACCAACTGTCTCTGCGTGGGCGAGTCAAGGATGCGGTGTTGAATATCGATTTGACATCGGCTGTAGTGGTGCTGTATGATTCAGCCGGCAATCCTGTCGACTCCATCCGGGCCAACCGTGGCATGAGGGTGGTGAACGGCGAGCCGGTTGAGATGGCCTATTTTTGGTTTAATGTCGCAAGAAAAGATTCGACATACGTGTTTGATGTGATATGCCCCGGCTACCAGACCAAGACTGTCACGTATCGTGTAGAGAAAGTGGGGCGAAAGGAGATGGACCGAACAATGCCGATGGTGTTTCTCGAAAAGGCCCCTCACAAGCTGGGCGAAGTGACGGTGAAAGCATCCAAGATAAAATTCTATCATAAGGGCGACACGCTCGTCTACAATGCCTCGGCATTTCAGCTTTCCGAGGGGTCGATGCTCGACGCGCTCATCAGCCAGCTGCCGGGGGCCGAACTTGACGACAACGGGCAGATTAAGGTCAACGGCGAGTTTGTGGAGTCGCTTCTGCTCAACGGCAAGAAATTCTTTGACGGAAACAATCAGCTCATGCTCGAAAATATTGCAGCCTATACCGTCAAGTCGGTCGAGGTGTACCGTGGGCAGACCGACGAGGAGAAGTGGATTGACGACCCCAACGCCGAGAAACATCTCACTATGGATGTCAAGCTCAAAAAGGAGTATAATATGGGTCTGATACTCAACGCCCAGGGCGGCTACGGCACCGAGGACCGCTATACGGGTCGACTGTTTGCCTCATGGTTCACCCCTACGACCAACATATCGCTCGTGGGCAACTTCAACAACCTCAACGACAACCGCAAGCCGGGCAAGAACGACACATGGACCCCCGAGATGATGCCCTCGGGCACGAAACGTTACAAGATGACCGCGCTCAACTATGACTACGAGAGCCGTGACGAGAGCACGAAACTCAACGGTTACGTCAATTTCGAGGAGACGCGCAACAACAATTACAGCACCACCGCCCGCACAAACTTCCTGACCGGCGGAAATACATATGAGAACTCTTACGCCCATTCCAAGTCGAGCAACCTCAAGCTCGAGACTCGCAACTACCAGACCATCCAGACGCCTAAGGTTTATCTCTGGAACATGACCCTCGGGCGTTACATACGCAAGACCAACAGCTCTGACGCCATTTCGGCCACGTTCAGCGAGGAGCAGGCCGACATGACCCGCCATACCCTCGAGGCCATCTACAGCGACGGGTCGCCCGAGCGTCTCGATGCCATAATCAACCGCTCGATTACCCGCAGTGACGGTCACAGCCACGAGTGGGAGGTGCAGAGTTTCCCCACGGTCAATTACAAGATACCCGGCACGCATGACCGTCTGCGCACACAGTTCGGAATAAAATACAAGGAGGGCAAGGAGGAGCTGTGGCGCGACTACAATATCAATTACGGAGCCGACCCGGTGCCTGCGGTCGTGAAGAGGCAGTATTTCGACAATTCTCCTAACCGGCGTCTTACGCTCGACGGTTTCTGCGAATACAGCACCCTCCTCGGCCCGGTAGGTTTTAGCCTCGCTTACAGCTACCGCTTTGAGAACACCGACAAGGACTCCTATATGTATGCCCTCGACCGCCTGGCCGACATGGGTGTCTACGGCAGCGTGCCGAGCGGCTATCTTGCATCGTTCGACCCGTCCAACAGCTACACCTCGCGCCTGATGATGAACAGTCACGCTATCAGGCCGAGCTTCTCGTGGTATCACGATACTTCCTCGGGAATGATTATGGAGCTGTATTTCCGCCCCGAGTTCATTTTTGAACATGACCATCTCGACTATTGGCGCGGAGAGCGTGACTATCTCGTGACCCGCTCGTCATTCTATGCATTGGCCAATAAATATGATGTGTCCGCGACACTGCACTGGGGTGTTGTCAGGAACGGGCGACGCCTGAAATTCAGCAATGAGTTGCGCTACAGCTTCAATTACAATACCAAGACCCCCGACCTCCTGCACATGGTGGATGTGGTCAACGATGCCGACCCGCTCAACATATCGGCGGGCAACCCCGACCTGCGCAACGAATATCGCCGCACCCACACCCTCCACTGGATGTACGTTCCCCACGGCAAGACCCTCAGCAACACGCTCAACATCTCGGCCAGTTTCACAACCGACGCTCTCGTGCGCGGCTACACCTACGACACCACCACCGGCGTGCGTCGTAACCGCACATATAATGTCGACGGCAACAGCGGATATACCCTCGACAACACCTTTATGCTCCAGTTCGGCCGGCAACAGCAGTTCACCATCAGCTCGGGCACTAATGCCGGTATAACGAATTATGCCGACATGATAGGCGTAAACCTTTCCGAGCCGGTGAAATCCAAGGTCACCAACCGCACGCTGTCCGAGAATCTGAAACTCGGCTGGCAGATAGGCCGTCAGAACATACAGCTGTCGGGCAACGTCACGCTGCGCAACACCGTCTCCACCCGCGAGGATTTCAGCGACATCAACGCCCGACATTTCAATTACGGAGTGCTCGGCCAGTTTGTCATCCCCGGCGGATTCGGCATCAATACCGATTTCATGTTCTACACGCGCAGGGGCTATGGCGTGAGCTATCTCGACACCACCGATGCCATATGGAATGTGCGCCTTACCTACACTCCGCGCGGTGGACGCTGGACATTTATGGTCGACGGTTTCGACCTGCTGCATCAGCTCTCCAACGTCAACTATGCCGTCAATGCCTCGGGCCGCACCGTGTCCTACACAAACGCCCTCCCGCGCTACGTGCTCTTCTCGTTCCAGTACCGTCTGAACATACAGCCGCGCAGGTAATGCTTGTGTCTCATTTGTCCTTATATACCCTTCTTGAAGACGGTATTGAACATGTCGGGGTGGGTAAGTGTTGGAAATAAGTAATAATATTTATTTTCAAGACTATGAGTTTCATTTGGTTTATTCTCATCGGTATCGTAGCCGGATTCGTGGCCGGTAAACTTATGCGTGGAGGCGGTTTCGGTCTCATTGTCAATCTTATTGTCGGCATCATCGGCGGCGTGTTGGGCGGATGGATTTTCGGCCTGTTCGGCATCACAACGTCAAGCATCATCGGCAGCCTCATCACCTCGGTAGTCGGTGCGGTAGTCCTGCTCTGGATAGTCGGCCTCATCAGCCGAAGCGTGAGCCGCTGACCGCTTAGTCCGAGAAAGGCACATAAGTGACAAAAGCGACATAGGGAATATATTATCTTGATAATCAGTGATTATCTGATAATTAAAACCTTATGTCGCTTTTGTCACTTATGTCTTTCTGTGCCTTTTTCTAATTACGCATTATCTGCCTTTCTCTTTATATTTGTCACTCATTTTTACTAAATTTTTCGGTTATGGATATGATTGACAAATACAAGGCTTATCTTCAGCGTCAGGAACTTTCACCTAACACAGTACGCTCATACGTGTGGACTCTGCGCCACTTCATGAAATGCTATGGCGACGTCACTCGAGAGTCGCTGCTCGACTTCAAGGCCCGACTTATCGAGACGCGCAAACCGCAGACCATCAACATCCGCCTCCAGGCCATAAACAGGTATCTCGACTTCATCCACCGCGACAAACTCAAGATGCGTTTCGTCAAGGTACAGCAGAAAAATTTTCTTGAAAATGTCATCAGCGATTCCGACTATCATTATCTGAAATCGCGGCTGAAGGAGGACGGATATATGGAGTGGTATTTCGTCGTGTGGTTTCTCGGCGCGACCGGGGCGCGAGTGAGCGAACTCCTGCAGATACGTGCCGAGCATGTGCGCCAGGGCTACCTCGACATCTATTCCAAAGGTGGCAAGATGCGCCGGCTCTATATCCCCGTGGGGCTTGCCCGTGAGGCGGCCGAGTGGCTTGACAGCCGTGATATCCGCTCGGGCTACATATTCCTCAACCGTTTCGGCGTGCGTATCACAGCCCGCGGCATAGCCCAGCGGCTCAAGCAGTTTGCCCTCCGTTACGGGATTGACCCGGCCGTGGTTTATCCGCACTCGTTCCGCCACCGTTTTGCCAAAAACTTCCTTGAGCGTTACAACGACCTCCCCCTTCTTGCCGACCTTATGGGCCACCAGAGCATCGAGACCACGCGCATCTACCTCCGCCGCACCGCCACCGAACAGCACGCCGTCATCGATAAGATAGTCAACTGGTAAGAGAAGAGTAAAAGTTAAAGAGTGTTAATAAATTGGGGGGGGTAATTTTATTCCTACATTTGTGCAAAATCCCCAATTGTTAAAATTCTTGCATGCACCCTTTTCGTTTTTAACCTGATTTTCTTGACCAAAATCAATAATACCAATTAAAATAACACAGTATGCACAAAATCAAAACTCTTGTGGCGGCTTTTGTGATTGCTATCAGCTCATGCCTTACGGCACAGGCTATAACCACACAGCTGCGCATCTCGTTTAAGGATGGTCGCACGTTAGTGATAGACCTCACAGCTACCGACGACGAAGTCCTCCCCAAAATGACATTCACACCCCGCACGGTGATTTTCGAGATTCCGCCCGTGTCGGCAGACGAAAAGCCCACAACCTACGTATGTGAGGTGGAAGACCTTCAGGCCATGAAGTCTATCGAAGTGTCGACCGAAATGTCATCTATCAATGACATTTTTGCAGCAGACAATGTTGTGATTACCCCCGTCAGCAATAATGAGGTGCGCATATCGGGCACTGATGTGGCCGATGCTGATGCCGTGAGGGTCTACGATATGAACGGACGCATGATGCGTGCCGAGGTCGTGGCCGACGGTGACGCTCTCAAGCTCTCTCTTGCCGACCTGCCCTCAGGGGTCTATATCGTAAATATTTCGTCAACCTCACTCAAAGTCACCAAGCGATGAAAAAGTCTTTACTCATTTTCGGCCTTGCAGCCATTGCGGCTACAGGCGTGAAGTCCATCGCCGACACTCTGACCGGCGACCGCATCAACACTATCAAGCTCATCACCACCGAGCAGTTCGGAGTGCCCTACAATACCAATCTCTCCGAGATACCTGTCAACGACATAGATTCGATTACTTTTGACGTGAAGAATCAGAAGTTCTCATTCTTCGGATGTGCATTATCGGCAGATAATTATTATCAAAGTTTTGCTCAATACGATTTGAGCAAACTGCAGGGATTTGAGTTTACCTATCTGCCTGAAGGTGTGATGCCTACTACATGTATTGATGGAGCTCTCGTGAACGGCACACGTAATACAGTGATTATAAGAGTGCGTCCTGTCGAGGATGCGGCCGGCTATCAGGTAAGATATAGCTCTAATCCGACATTCAGCGATTGGGATAACGCTGAGGCTGTTGACGGCGAAGTTTCGTTAGGCGCGAATGACGAATATTGTGTGATTCCCGATTTGGAATATGGC
Organism: uncultured Duncaniella sp.; assembly: GCA_910584825.1. GTDB lineage: Bacteria > Bacteroidota > Bacteroidia > Bacteroidales > Muribaculaceae > Duncaniella. The sequence continues at coordinate 38,550 of CAJUCI010000015.1, forward strand.
ACGACTTATAGGTTTGCCGTGCGTGTGCTTTCACCCAAAGGTGAGGGTTACCATTCCGATTGGTCTACTCGACATAATTTCCGCGCTGAACAGTTCAACTATCTTTCTATTGCGACATATGAAAGATATGTTGTGCCGAATGTTATGACTTATGTAAATGGTAAGAACGAATATGAGGCAAATTTGGGCTTTGATTTGAATTATAATAGGAATATTTACATGGAGCAAGATGCCGATACGATTGAATCTCGCTTTGAGATTGATGCTAACAATCGTTTTGTCGCAGACCGTGTGATCCTGAGACCCATGAATAGCCAGGAGGAGACGGTGATTAATCTTACTGAAGCCGACAAAGAGGCCGGCTTTGTAAAGGTCACGGGGCTTGAGGAAAATACCATCTATTGTGCTGCGCTTTTCAACAGTAATATTCCTGCAAAGGTCGATGCATTTTATAACTGGATTGCATTCCGCACTAAATCATCGATTCCGGCCGAGCCTGTTACATTGCCGGCGGGTACCGATTTGGACGAGGTGCTGATTAATTATATGTCAGATTATAATATTCCTGATGACCAGATTTATTATCTTGAAGGTGACGGCATATATACGTTAGACCAAAGTGTAAATATAACCAAAGGGTTTATACTTGCCACTCGCCCCGAAGACCTTGCTGCCGGACGTAGAGCAAAGGTGCAGTTTGAGGTACCGTTAGGCAGTTCGATGGGCCCCAGTTTCTTGTTGGGAATGGACGGTGCTAAAACAGAAATATCTAAACTTCAGTTCAAGGGTATTGATTTTGATGTCATAAATGCATACAATTATGGATATATTTATGATGTTGGACAAGCAACCATTCATTATTTTATCAATTCACTGATGACGGTGGATTACACGATTGATGAGCTTACAATCCAAGACTGCACATTCCAGCATTTTATTAGAGGTTTTTTCAGGGCGTCGTATCGTGGTGCCCAGGTAATTAATAAATTTACTGTTGACGGTAATTTATTCTATAACTGCGGGTATTATGATATCAATGGTAAGGGATATGCGTGGTTTGATGGCCCGGATAATAATGTTGAAACCAATCCCTTTAAAGATTTTAGCTTTACAAATAATACCATATATGATTCTCCGAGGTATGGCTTGATAAGGGTTGCCAAATCATTGAATTGGGCTGACGATTACAAGTGGAATATAAAAATTGAGAATAATACATTTATTAATTTTTCCACACGTGGTATTGATAATTATATACTTAATATGAGATATATTCCCGGCGGTTCGCATATCTCATTCCGGCGCAATCTTATCGCACTTGCGGCGGATGAGAATGATAACAGGATATTGAACATGTGCGGAGCCGATGTCCGTGTGGTTAATGGCAGCGGGGAATTCTCGTATGAAATCAAGGACAATTATTCCGTAGGTTGCCGTGACACTCATCTTGTAGATGATGGCATATTTACGAAAGGTGCGTTCTCTTTACAAAAGAACTCTTTCGGCTCATTACCGGGCAATATGGGTACTGCTGATGACCTCAAAGTGAAAGTCGGTTCTACGCCACTCAAGTCGACCGATTTGTTTACCAACCCCAATCCGCCGTATGTGGCTTATGACCCGACAGACCCCAATCCGCTTGACCATGTGGCACCAGACAATATCTTCGAGGCTCTGAAATACAAGCAGACACCCGAAGTGCTCAATCACGAAATCTACACTCTCGGCATCGGCGACCCGAGATGGAGAGAGTAAGAAGGGAATGAAAAATTAAAAATTTAAAATTAAGAATTGGCTTCGCGGTAAAAGCATCGCGAAGCCAATTTTTCATTCTTAATTTTTAATTTTTAATTCTTCATTTTTAATTCCTGTTTCGTTCTGTCGCAGTCTTCCTGGAGTTGGGGGCCGAGGATGGCGGCGCGGGTGGGGGAGAGCATCTTGAGGTCGATGTAGCGGTCGTCGCTGTCGGTGAACTGGCTCACGTACTCGAGCGGTTCGGCTGTCTTGTAGCCGGGCGAGGTCGTTTCGGGTGTCGAGCCGTTGGAGCCGCTGTTGTCAGGCCCGGGAATGGCTTGGTCGACTGTGAGCGGATTCTCGCCGCGGGCATATGCCTCGGGGCTGAAACGGTAGAGCGGCCAGTAGCCCGCCTCGACGGCTCGACGCTCCTCGATGATGGAGTGGCCGAGTCCCGGACGTATGCCGTGATTGATGCACGGGCAGTAGGCTATGACTATGGCCGGACCCGGGTAACGCTCCGCCTCCATGAGCGCGTCGATGGCCTGTTGGTAGTTGGCTCCGAGCGCGATGGATGCGACATACACGTTGCCATAGGTCATCATCATGCGCCCGAGCTCCTTCTTGGGCGTCGACTTTCCGTCGGGCGAATATTTGGCCACGCATGAGCGCGGTGTGGCCTTGGAGGTCTGACCGCCCGTGTTGGAATAGCACTCGGTGTCCATGACAAGAACCTTAATCGGCTCGCCCGAGGCAAGCACATGGTCAAGTCCGGCAAAGTCGATGTCATATGCCCATCCGTCGCCGCCGATAGCCCACACCGACTTATAGGCGAGCATGTCGGCATCCTCGAGCAGCGCGGCATAGGCCGGCGAGGCGTCGCGCACGGGCGAGAGCATCGCTATGAGCTGTGAAGCGGTCGAGGCCGACAGCTCCGGGTCATCCTTAGCATCGAGCCAGGCCTGGAGCGGTGCTTTGAGATAAGGCATGGTGGCGGGCGAGTCAATCATCTCCCTTACCATCTGCGTGACACGCGCACGCCGTTGCTTCATCGACACGAGCATGCCGAAACCATACTCGGCATTGTCCTCAAAGAGCGAGTTGCCCCATGCCGGGCCACGTCCCGAGCGGTCGGTGCAATAAGCGTTTGACGGATAGTTGGCTCCCCATATTGAGCTGCAGCCGGTGGCGTTGGCTATGAGCAGCCGCGTGCCGAAGAGCTGGGTGAGCAGTTTGACGTACGGAGTCTCGCCGCACCCCGCACACGCACCCGAAAATTCAAGGCACGGCGTGCGCAGCTGCGAGCCGTTGACCGTAGCGGCGGGTAGCAGTGTGTCCTTGGGCGTGACTTTCGTGCGGAGCCATTGCAGATACTCGCGCTCGGTGTCGGCAATCTCCTCTATCGGTGTCATGGTCAGCGCGTGGCCCGGGCAGATGAGCGAGCATGACGAGCAGCCGAGGCAGTCGTCGGTATAGTTCTGAATCCTGAACCTAAGCCCCTCGAGCGCGGGTGCGCCGTGTGCCTCCTTGGTGACCAGCCCCTCGGGGGCCGATGCGGCCTCCTCCTTGTCGAGCAGGAAGGGGCGGATGGCGGCGTGGGGGCACACGAGGCTACATTCCGTACACTCCACGCACTTGTCGGCGTCCCACACCGGCACACGTGTGGCTATGCGGCGATGCTCATAGGCGGTGGTGCCCATAGGCATTGTGCCGTCGGGCGAGAATGCCGAAACGGGCACACTGTCACCCTTGCCCTTGATGCAGGGGGTGTGGATTTTTTCGATAAACTCGCGTATGCGTGCGTCGGCGAAAATCGGGGTGGGGGATACGGTCTCGTCGGGCGCAGTGGCCCATCCGTCCGTATTGGAGTAGTCCACCTCCTTGAGCGCGTCCACGGCCATAGCTATGGCGCGGAGGTTGCGGTCAACGACCTCGCCCCCCTCATGCAGGTATGTCGTCTTGATTTTCTCCTGCATGGCGGGATAGCTGAGATTGAACGGCATAATCCCGCTCAGGTAGAGAAACACCGTCTCCATCGGCATATTGATTCTCGGCGACAGCCCCACCTTGGCGGCGATGGCGTCGGCATCGATGGTGTAGAAGCGCAGATGTTTCCCGGCAATCTGACGGCGCATGTCGAGCGGCAGTTTCCTTACCATCTGCTCGGGAGTCCAGGGAGAATTGAGCACAAATGTGCCCCCCTCCTTTATATTGTCGAGCATCGAGAACCGATGCACGTAGGATGTCTTGTGACACCCCACATAGTCGGCGTCCTTGATGCCGTAGGCCGATGTCACAGGCTTGTGACCGAGTCGCAGTTGCGAGATGGTGTAGCCGCCCGACTTTTTGGCCGAATAGCTGAAATAGGCTTGGGCGTAAATGTCGGGAGCGTCGCCGAGTATCGAGGCCACCTGCTTGGTGCCCCCGACTGTGCCGTCATTGCCGATGGCATAGAATACGGCCTGATAGGTGTCGGTGTCAACTGTGGTGTCAATCTTCTCGGCCACGTCGAGCGACAGGTGGGTGACATCGTCATTAATGCCGACGGTGAACACTTCTCGAGGCTCATCCTTGGCCATCTCGTCAAACACGGCCTTGACCATCGACGGGTCAAACTCCTTGCTCGACAGTCCGTATCGGCCTCCGATAACCCTCGGCTGAACTCCGCCCGGGGCGTAGCCGTAGAGTGCCGACTTGACATCCAGGCACAGCGGTTCGTGCTGTGCCCCCGGCTCCTTGGTGCGGTCAAGCACGGCGATGGTCCTGACCGTTTCGGGCAAGGCTTTACGCAGAGCCTCGACCGGGAACGGGCGGTATAGGCGCACCTTGATTACGCCTGTCCTGTAGCCTTTCTGCATGTTGAGATAATCCACCGTCTCGCTGACCACATCGGCTCCCGAGCCCATTATCACTATCACGCGGTCGGCATCGGGCGCGCCGTGATAGTCCACCAGTCCGTATGCTCGCCCCGTGGCCTTGGCCACACGGTCCATCGCCCCCTGCACGACTGACGGGAAGGCATCGTAATACCTGTTGGCGGCCTCGCGGTTTTGGAAATACACATCGGGATTCTGTGCCGAGCCGCGCAGGTCGGGGTGCTCGGGATTCATCGAGCGGCGGCGGAAGTCGCGCACCTTGTCCCAGTTGACCAGCGGCCGCATCGTCTCGTAGTCGATGACGCTGATGGTGTCCATCTCTGACGAAGTGCGCCACCCGTCAAAGAAGTGGAGCACCGGCACCGACCCGTCGATGGCGGCGAGATGTGCCACGAGAGCGAGGTCCATAGTCTCCTGCACCGACGACGATGCGAGCATGGCGAAACCTGTGGCACGGCAAGCCATCACATCCTGATGGTCGCCGAAGATTGACAGCGCGTGTGTGGCAAGCGAGCGGCACCCTACATGGAAGACTGCCGGCAACAGTTCGCCCGCAATCTTATACATGTTGGGTATCATCAGCATCAGTCCCTGCGAGGCCGTGAACGTCGTGGCGAGCGACCCTGCGGCAAGTGCGCCGTGCACGGCTCCAGCCGCGCCCAGCTCGCTCTCCATCTCGCGCACCTCGAGTGGCTGGCCCATGAGGTTGCGCCGTCCGGCGAGTCCCCACTGCTGTGCCGTCTGACCCATCGAGGCCACCGGCGTGATGGGATATATGGTGGCTACGTCACTGAGCGCGAAGGCCACATGCGCCGCAGCCGTGCATCCGTCGAGTATTTCCTTTTTCATAGTTGAAGCTGTTAAAATGTGAATTTGGAGTGTCGAATCCTGAGCAGTCTCCGCATTGATGCATAAGAGGCCGAGTCAAGGATTCAACACCCCAAATTCAAAAAAATCATTCGTTAGAATCCTCCGCCTACACAAAGGTCGGTAATCCACAACCACAGCGGGCAGAATCCGATGAAGAGGATTACTGAGAGAGTAAGCGACGAGGTGCCGGTGGCCACATAGCGGTCGTATTCGTCGGCGATGATGATACCCGAGAAGGCAGGAGGAAGAGCACCGGCCACGACGAGCATCTTGAGGTTGGTGGGGTCCATATGGAATATCAGACCGAGCACGAGCAGCACGGCAGGCATCATCACCATCTTGAGGATAGTGCCGAGCACGGCCTGCCAGTCGAGCTGAACCTTGATTGACGAGAGGGTTATACCGGCTGAGAACACGGCCATCGAAGCGTTGGCTCCCTTGATAAGGTCAAACGACGGACTTGCCCATTCAGGCCAGGGTATGCCCACGAGCACCCATATCACAGCGAGGATAGGTGCCCAGGCCACAGGCTGCTCCAGAGCGTGGAGCACCGGGAGCCATGCGCTGGCCCCCTTGGTGGAGCCGGGCTGCTCCTTTTCGAGCGATGCGTTCATGAGCGAGAGTCCCACGGGGATGCCGACGGCATTGACCACGATGCTGACTATGGCCACCACGAGGGCCACGGCAGGAGTGGTGCCGAAGATAGGCTCAAGCACGGCAAAACCGAGGAAGCCGATGGTTGGCGAGCCGCTGATAAGGGCCGAGATTGCCGCATCCGCGCCGGTGTTTTTCTTGAACATCCTGAACACAAAGTAGACAATCATGAAACAGGCCATGATGCCCACGAGCGAGATTATCGAGAGTTTCACGTCGCGGGCAAGCATCTCGCGGGTCGACTGCACGATGGATACGAACAGGGCTGCAGGAAGTGCATAGTCGAGCACCACCTTGTTAAACTTTTTCGCGTCGTCACCTGAGAAGATGCCTTTCTTTCCTGAGATGTAGCCTGCAAGCATAACTACGATGATAGGAACAATCGCGTATAGAAGTATATGTTCCATAAATAGTTGGATTTTGGGGTTGCTTAATTATGGTAAGAAGTAAAAGGGAGCGGGGGCGTCGGGTGTGACGCCCCTTTTGCTCCTTTTTGACTTACTATGAGAATTATACCTTAATCTCCTGCAGCGGGGCCGGGTTGAGGTAGCCGATATGGCCCGACTCTGCGCCCGAGTCGGCGGCGAGCTGCACGTCTATCAGGCACGGCTTCTTGCTTGCGATGCTCTCGGTGAGAGCCTTGGTCAGCTCTTCGGGCGTCTGCACGTAATAGGTCTGCGCGCCGAATGCCTCGCCGAGCTTATCGTAGCGGGCGTTGATGTCGAGAGTGGTAGGAGCGGGGTCAGTGGTCTTGTCCATAGGCTCGCCGGCACCGTTATATATACCGCCGTTGTTGAGGATGATGACCGTTACCGGCAGTTTGAAGCGGCATATGGTCGAGAAGTCCATGCCCGAGAAACCGAATGCCGAGTCACCCTCCACGGCTACTACCTGCTTGCCTGTGCCGACGGCCGCACCGATGGCCGAGCCTATGCCCATGCCCATGATGGCCCATGTGGCGCAGTCCACGCGGTGACGCGGTAGCGACATGTTTACGGCATCGCGCACATCGTCGAGCGTGTTGGCACCCTCGTTTACCAGTATGATGTCAGGATTGGCCTCGAGTATAGGCTTGATGGCTCCGATGGCGGTCCAGTGGTCCATAGGCATGGCCGACTTGTTGGCTGTCAGTCGTGCCTGGAATTTGACAGCCTTCTCCTTGGTTTCGGCCTGGAGTGCGGGCACCCATGCGGGGTCGGCACTCATCTTCGCGCCCTCCATCTTGGCAAGGATAGCGTCAAGGGCGAGACCCATGTCGCCTACGACGGGCGCGGCGATAGGAACGTTCACGTCCATCTCCTGCGGCTCCACGTCGAGCTGGATAAACTTCATTGCGGGGTTCCACTTCCCCTTGCCGAACGACAGCAGCCAGTTGAGGCGTGCGCCTATCATCATCACCACATCGGCCTTCTCCATGATGGTCGAGCGGCACGACAGCGCGCTGAGCGGGCCGTCGTCGGGCATAAGACCCTTGGCCATAGACATCGGGAAGTAGGGGATGTTGTACTTTTCGATGAGTGTCTTGATTTTGTCATCGACCTGCGCATATGCCGCGCCCTTGCCTAAAAGTATGGCAGGATGCTTGGCCGAGGTTAGAATCTCTACTGCGCGGTCCACCGCCTCCTGATTGGGGGCTACGGGCGAGTAGACATCCACAGGCTTGTAGAGCAGCTTCTCGGCATCCTCGCGGTTCATAATCTGACCGAGTGCGGGGGTGGTCATGTCGATATACACACCACCGGGGCGGCCCGAGACGGCTGCCCTGTAGGCACGTGCGACGGCCGAAGGTATATCCTCGGCCTTGCTGCAGCGGAATGCTGCCTTAACGACAGGTTTGGCGGTATTGAACTGGTCGAGCTGCTCATATGTGCCCATGTTCATGTCCACCATAGTCGGGTCGGATGCGCCCGAAATCTGAATCATAGGATAGCAGTTGACCGTAGCGTTGGCTGTGGCGGTCAGTCCGTTCATGAATCCGAGCGACGATACGGTCATGAGCACGCCCGGCTTGCGTGTGAGGAATCCCTCGGTGGCGGCGGCCATGCCGGCCTGCTGCTCGTGGCGGAATCCCACGAAACGGATGCCCTGACCCTGTATCAGATAAGCGGCCTCGGTGATAGGAATGCCCACAAGGCCGTAGACGTTCTTTATGCCCACGTTCTCAAGTGCACGCGCAAGTATGTACATGCCGGTGACCTGCTCGGGAAAATGCGGAGCATTAGCCGCGGGAGTAGTATTGTTGGTTGTTGCCATGATTGAAGAGTTAGAGAGAGTTATAATATATAAGTAAAGAGGGGACAACCGTCAATCAGTTCTCGGATGTCGAGACAATCGACCAATTGTCCCCTCTTCTCTTTTATGCTTCGTAAGTTGAATCTCTGTGATTGGGCCTTAAGCCTTCGGGGCGGCGGGCATTGGAGCGGTGGTGCCGTTCTTGGCAAACTCGGCAATCTGCTCGTCGGTATATCCGTAGCTCTTGAGCACCTCGGCGGTGTTGCCTCCAAGCTCGGGACACGGGCCGTAGGTAGGCTGGAAGTTGCTCATGGTGAAGGGGACGCCCACGGTGACGAACTCACCTATCTTGCCGCCCTGATTAATCTTGACGAGGGTGTTGCCGTCATAGAGCGACTGGTCGTTCATAATCTCCTTGGTCGACATCACAGGGCCTACAGGCACGCCTGCCTTCGAGAGAAGGTCGGTGACCTCATATTTGTCCTTGGTGATGGTGAACGATTCGATACGCTTGATGATTTCCTGTTTGTGGCGGTCACGCGCATCGGCGGTGTTGAAGTCGGGGTTGGTGAGCCAGTCCTCGAATCCGAGAGCCTTGCATGCCAGCTCGAAATCTTTGGCTCCGCGCTGGAGGATTACATATACGTAAGCGTTGGGGTCAGTCTCCCAGCCCTTGCACTTATAGGTCCATCCGAGCACGCCCGAGCCCTCCTGGTTGCCGCTTCGGGGAACGAAGTCGCCAAACTTTCCGTCGGGATACTGCGGGAACTGTGTAAGATAGCCGATACGGTCGAGGGTGAGCTGGTCACGGGTCTTGATACGGCAGAGGTTAAGACATGCGTTGTGCATCGACTGATATACGTAGCAGCCTTCGCCTGTCTTCTCGCGCTGCACGAGGGCGGCGAGGATACCGATGGCCGTGTGCATACCTGTGTTGGAGTCGCCGAGGGCGGCACCGCTCTGCGTAGGCACGTCATTGTCGCCGGTCCACCATCCGGTGGTCGACGCTGCGCCGGCTGTCACCTGTGCCACAGGCTCGTAAGCCTTGAGGTCCTTGAATTTTGACGATACAGGGAATCCCTTGATTGTCGCGTAGATACATTTGGGGTTGAGCTTGTGGACGGTGTCCCAGTCAAAGCCGAGCTTGTCCATAGCTCCCGGGTGAAGATTCTCCACAAATACGTCGGCCGACTGAATCAGCTTGGTCAGGATAGCCTTGCCGTCAGGGGTCTTGGCGTTAAGGGTCAGTGATTTCTTATCTGAATTGAGCTGCAGGAAGTAGTAGCTCGGGCAGTCAGGGTCAAACTGCAACTCGTTACGGGTTGCATCGCCTACGCCCGGTCGTTCGATTTTGATGACTTCGGCTCCAAGCCATGCAAGGAGCTGAGTACATGAAGGGCCTGACTGGACTTCGGTGAAGTCAATTACCTTGATTCCTTGGAGAGGTGCGGTGTTCATAATAATAGTGTTTGTGTAATTGTATTGATGATATAATCTTGATATTTCCTACGTTGTAATTTTCAATGTTTCTATTGATAGAACAATATGGGGCGGAAAAAGTTGGGTGTCACCGTTGACATGGTTAAAGACAATGGTTAACAACTGTTAAAATACTCCGCAATATTTGGCGGACTCAAAAAAACTGTCTACCTTTGCATCGCAAAAAGGGAAAGTGCCCATCGGCAACCACCCGCCAACGCGAAAATAGCTCAGTTGGTAGAGCACAACCTTGCCAAGGTTGGGGTCGCGGGTTCGAGTCCCGTTTTTCGCTCAAAGAGAACATTTAGACATTCTTTTCAGCAGGTTGTCAGGCTCTAAGCCTGCATCATTCGCGAAAATAGCTCAGTTGGTAGAGCACAACCTTGCCAAGGTTGGGGTCGCGGGTTCGAGTCCCGTTTTTCGCTCAAGTTTTTTACCCTCAGTAAAAAAGCCCATGTCCGGGTGGTGGAATTGGTAGACACGCTACTTTGAGGGGGTAGTGGCCGAAAGGCTGTGTGAGTTCGAATCTCATCTCGGACACCTCGAAAATCCGCAAGATATTGACTGTTTCAATTCTTGCGGATTTTTCTATATATATTCTAATGTGCCTGGCGGCAAAATTGATGTCGCGGCATATTTCACCACCTTAAATTACGACCTTAATTATATGTAGACGATGAGACGTGTATTCGTATTGCTCTTTCTTGCTCTTGCCTTCGGGGTGTTTTATGCCGGGGCAAACAGGTCTGCCGTGATGGCGGCGGTGGATAATTATGCTGCCGACTACTCCGATTCTACCGAAAATTTTTCTGCTGTCATAGCATTTGACAGCACAGTGGTCAATCTCGGGGAGGTCGATGTGGCCGATGAAGGGCGCACGTGCGTCTTTCAGTTCAGAAACACGGGCAATGCTCCGTTGGTGCTGACCTATGTCCACGCCTCGTGCGGGTGTATGCGACTCACTTATCCCCGTCATCCCATAGCCCCCGGCGACTCGGGGCGGATTTCGGTGGTGCTCTCACCCGCCTCTTTGCCCCGCGGTGACTTCAAGCGGGGAGTGCTTGTGCGTTCCAATGCCGTGAATGGCAAGGCCGTGCTTAATGTCGTTGGCAAAATCATAGAGCGTATTCAGTAAACGTAGAATAAAATTCTACAATTACCCCCCCGTGGACGATTTTTTTACAAAATGGGCGTATGGCATGATTTTTAACGGTTTAGGACTTGCGATAATAGTGATATATTCTTAATTTTGCATAATTCCAGATACATTGCAAGAAAAGTCATTATTATCACAATCTTAAAACGCTTATGAAAAAAATTTTACTACCATTGTTTGCGGTAGGTATGTGTGTGGCTCCTGCATTTGCCCAGGATTACGGCACTACCCCCGAGACTGCAGTTCCGTTTCCCACTGGAATGGGGTGGTTTGTTCCCGACCTGTCGGCTGTTCCCTCTGAAGTGTGGTTCACTTATACCCCGACAGCAAATGTTATGTGGGGGGCTGCACCCGGTAATAACCCTACATTAGGAAAGCAGGTATGGGTATATCTTTGTGACGGAGGCCAGGAAGCATTCCAGCGCGACGGCTCGGAAGGCACTGACAGCTATGCTTTGCTTTCCGGACGTAAGTATCTCGTGAAAATCACACCCAAAGAGACCGGTTCATACTGTATGTTCTCCACTCCTTTCCCCCCGGCTTGGGAGGGAATGTATAAGTATTATCCCATGCCTCTGCCCGCATATTCAGGTGAGGCGAGGACAGTTCAGCCCGGTGAGACCAAGTGGTTCCTTTACGAGGCTCCTTATGCATCTCAGATTACCACCAATACGACTGCATCGTTTGGCATGGCTCCCGATATGAATATCGAGAAGGTTGAGGCTATTCATATTGAATGTCCCGGTGGCTCAAGTGTCGGCACCGGCATGATGGGCCCGTATGTTAAGGCCGGTATGAACGTGATTGGTGTTACCGTCTCTTCTACCGCTACTGAGGCATCGCAGTTCCAGCTTTCGGTCAACGCTATGGTGACATTGAATTGCGCTAATAATTTTAGCCGTTCAGTCGGACTTGTGCTTGACACGCCCACATCTTATCCTGATTCTTACTATACTGTTGATAAATATTTCACTGTTCCTGAGGATGGTGATTATACATTTATCAATCATGGCGCGAAAGGCACTCTCCTGAATGTTGGTGATGTCAAGGTTGTCGATGGAATTGACGGTCTTGGCAATCCCAAGAAAATCTACGAATGTGATTGGACCAATATTAAGACAGCCACAGTCGGTGAGAATGACGCTATGATTGCTCTCACCGGCCTCACCAAAGGTCAGATTATAGCTGTCCAGTCCGATGCGTTTGGCGTAATCGGTGAGGGTCCTGCCAATCTTCCTTACCTCAAGGTTGTTAAGGGCAATCAGTCAGGCATCGCCGACGTTGTTGCCGAGGATGGTAATACTCTCAAGGCCACTGTCGTAGGTGGTAAGCTCAATGTCGAGAGCGTGCTCCTCGCCTCGGGTGCCGAGGTCGCTGTTTATGACATGCTCGCCCGCAAAGTGGCATCGGCCGTTGCAGCCGACGGCGCAGCAAGCCTCGAAATCAATCTTGACGTTAACCCCGGCGTATATGTCGTGGTTGTTTACGGCAAGGGCAACTCCGAGTCAGCCAAGATTGCTGTAAAGTAATTATTGAATAACTACTGAATATTGAGGGGGACGCCCGCACTCAGGCGTCCCCCTTTTTCAAGCTCTATAGGGTAATACGTTTACCTCTGACCTTAGATTCATCAACCGTTAAGCCAGTTACCATTGAAATCACACTCATTTCTCCTGTCGGCCGTCCTGCTGATGATTGCAGGCGGAGTCGAGGCCGCCACAGTTGACTCACTGGAGGCGCAGCGCACAGCACGCGAATTTTTTGCAAAACGCGGCATACATAAAGACATTATCCTGAGCGACGCTCAGGCCCACAGGTCGCGTGCCTCCGTGAACGCCGACACGCCACCTTATTATATCTACAACGCCGAGGGTGGGGGATACGTTGTAGTTGCGGGTGACGACCGTGCCCGCACAATTCTTGCATATAGTGACAGCGGAACTCTAAGCCGTGCATCAATGCCCGAGGCCTGCGCCATGTGGCTTGAGCAGTATGCGCAGCAAATCTATTCACTTTCTGATGACGCCGTGGCTGCTGCGGCTGATTACATGACTGTGGCCGGTGACGTGACTGCGGCTGACAGTTTCTATCCCACGGCGGCAGTATCGCCATTGCTCGCAAGCCGCTGGGACCAGAACGACCCCTACAACACTCTGTGTCCTGTGGATTACCGTTCGGGCCGTCTTTCGGCCACCGGCTGTGTGGCTACAGCCACGGCTCAGGTGATGTATTATCACCGTTATCCCGAGCGTCCTGCGGGGATTGTAACATACGAGGACAAGACCCAGGGCGTGACACGCACACTCGATTTCTCAACCATCCCGTCGTTTGACTGGGCCGATATGACCGACACCTATGGAGCGACCTCGACCGAAGCACAGCGTTCAGCCGTGGCCACGCTCATGAAGGCTGTGGGCTATGCCTCCAACATGCAGTATGGCTCGGATGTGAGCATTGCCTACCATCGCACTGCCGGTGAGGCTCTTGCAAAATATTTCGGCTACGATTCAAACCTGCATTTCTATGAGCGCAGACTTATGTCTGACAAGGAGTGGATTGACCTCCTGTACGCCGAGCTTAGTGCCGGTCGCCCTGTTATATATGACGGCAAGAACCCTTCAGCCGGACACACATTCGTGTGTGACGGATATGACGGTAAAGGGCTGTTTCATTTCAATTGGGGATGGTCAGGTCTGAGCGACGGCTATTTCAGCCTCTCGGCTCTCAATCCCGGCTCGCAGTCGACAGGCGGCTCTGACGGCGGTTACACCCTCAATCAGTCGATGGTGTGTCACATAGCACCGGCCGGAGCGGATGACTCGCGTGCCCAGACTGACTGGCTCATGACCATCTATGACCTCAATCTCGGCGATGCGTCGGCCTATCATGTGGCCTCCAAGACACCGTCGCTTACCACACGTACTGACGATGCCCGGCTCTTCTTCTATAGTTTCAATAACGGTTTCTCGACTTTTGACGGCGAGGTGTGGGCCGCTGCGACTGACGGCGGTGAGATACGCCCCGTGGTCAAGGCCAACCCCTTCAGCCCTATCGCCGGCGGAGGCTATGGCTCGATGATTTTCTCGCTTTTCGAGGCCGGACTTGCCGAGGGGACACACACGATAGAATTCTTCTACCGCCTCGGGGCATCCGAAGCATGGCATCCCGTGTCTACCTCGGTCAACGCGCCCTCAGGCTGCTTCGTGACTGTCAAGGGTGATGAGATGACACTTGTGCCCTTTATGCGTGACGCCTCGTCGGTAATATTCCAGCCTGCCGGTTCGCTCGGCTACAGCACTATGGATGTGGCTGACTCATCACTTTCGCTCAATGCCTCATCGCTTGCCACCGTGGCATTTCATGGCCCGGTCTACGGCTATGTCATGCGCAAGGACGGCACACCTTTCCCCGGCTGTCTCGGCGAGAAAATTACGGTCAACGGCATGAACAATGTTGTCACCCTCAATGCCGACGGCCTTGAGCTTGAGGCCGGTGACTATCCTCTCTCGATATATGCCGACCCCTACAGGCAGAAACTTTTGGCGAGCGTGATGCTCCGCGTCACCGACACCAAGAGTGCCATCGCCGACATTGCCGATGACGGGCGCGATGTGGTAGTGGCCGTGACTTCGGGCAATGTGACTGTCTCATCCTCATCCCCTGTTTTCGCCGTGACGCTCACCGACATGAGCGGACGCACCCAGATGGCGGTCAACGGCGGCGGAGCGTGTGAGGTGTCGGTTGCAGCCGACAGCCTCGCCCCCGGGGTGTATATAGTAACCGTGCGCACTTCCGCCTCGGCCCCTGTAATGAAAAAAGTAATCATACGCTAAACCATATCTCACGATAAATCCAATCTTATGCATAATACCACCAACACATTCTGCAAATCGCTTGTTGTCGCCACATTGGGGCTTCTTGCAGTGCCTGCGATGCCGGTGACAGCGGGGGAGGTGGCAGCCACAGCCGAGGCTGCACCCCCGGTTCCGGCCCATATCATAAAAGGCACTGTGGTCGATGAGACCGACGAGCCTCTGCCCGGAGCGACAATATTCCTTAAAGGCACCAAGACGGCCACAAGTACCGACATTGACGGTAACTTTGAGCTTAAAGTGCCGTCAACCGGCAAAGTGACCCTTGTGGTGAGCTATGTGGGCATGAAGACCAAAGAGGTCTCGGCCACTCCCGGCTCTAAGGTCGACGTTGTGCTCGAGACGAGTGCCGACATGCTTGACGAGGTAATCGTGTCAGGCTTCCAGACCATCTCACGCGAGCGCAACACAGGCTCGGCTGTGGTCGTGGGCACCGAGAAGCTCGGCAAGATACAGGCTCCCGACCTCAGCTCGAAACTCGAGGGTATAACCCCGGGCCTGACCTTCTACAACAATGAAATCAGTATCCGAGGCAACTCCTCGCTCTCCATTTCGTCGACCCCTCTGCTCGTGGTTGACGGCCAGCCGGCCACAGGCATGAGCCTCGACGACATCAACCCCAACACTATCGAGAGCGTGACGGTGCTCAAGGACGCCGCCGCCACATCGCTCTACGGTGTGTATGCCTCAAACGGCGTGATTGTCGTGACCACCAAGCGCGGCACCGACCGCAAACTGGAGGCTAACTTCTCGCTCGGCTTCTATCTCAACCCCAAGCCGTCGCTCGACTATCAGCACTATGCCTCGTCGTCCGATGTGATTGACCTCGAGCGTGACATGCTGTTGAGTGACCCTGACTACATCAAGAGTCCCTCGGCGTATTTCTCGACCAAGACCAGCAAGACCAACGCCGCATATATGTCGCAGGTCGATATGCTTTACTACCGGCTCATGCGCGGTGAGATTAGCGAGGGTGATGTCAACACATCGCTCGACGCCCTGCGCCGCAACGACTATCGCAAGGAGTATCAGAAGCATCTGATGCGCAACAGCCTCACGCAGGACTATAACGTGACCCTTAATGCCGGCAGCGAAAAGTACAACTTCTATGCCGCCCTGCGCTATCAGAAGATGGGCCTCTACACCAAGTATGACAGCGATGACCGCCTGTCGTTCTACACCCGCAACGACATCAAGGTGGCTCCCTGGATGAAACTTACCCTCGGCGCAAATCTTCTCGTGAAGAAGAGCAGCTTCACCGAGGCTCCCGGACTTGGTGCCACCGATGCCATGCCCTATGATTCGCTTTATGACGGTGACGGAAACCTCGCTTACCGCTACCTCTACAATCAGGTACTTGCCGAGGGTGTCAATGCCACCGACGGCCTTAACTTCATGGGCTATAACGCCATCGAGGAGTCTGAACACAATAAATTCAAGACCGATGACCTCTACATGAAGTATTTCCTGCAGGCCAATTTCGACATCCTCCCCGGTCTCGACCTCGAAATCAAGGGGCAGTATGAGAAGCGCAAGGTCAACGGCAAGGTCAATGACGAGGCCGACTCGTATGTCATGCGTTCGATGGTCAATGAGTTTGCATCGACCAATCCACGAGGCGGTTTCATCTATAACATTCCTCAAGGCGGACGCATGTATTATCGCGACACGAATTATGACAACTACAATGTGCGCGCCCAGCTTAACTATCGAGCCACTTTTGGCGAGAAGCATGATGTGACAGCCCTCATCGGTGCTGAGGCCCGTCAGGACCACAGCGACGTGCACATCGGCGAACGTTACGGCTATGATGACAAGCGTCTGACCTACAGTCAGGTCGACTGGAAGACCCTCTCGCAGACAGGTGTTGTGGGTCAGCTTTACGCGTCATCGCGCACCAAGTCCGAAAACCTGTATGTCTCGGATGTCAAGCACCGCTATGTGTCGGCCTATTTCAATGCCGGATACGTGTTTGACTCGCGCTATTCGATTAACGGTAGCGTGCGAGTCGAGCAGGCCGACCTTTTCGGCTCCGACCCCAAATACCGTTACCGTCCGCTCTGGTCGGTGGGCGGCAGCTGGAATGTCGAGAAGGAGGAGTTCATGCGTGACCTTACCTGGATTAATATGCTCAAGCTGCGTGCCACTTACGGTATCACAGGCATGGTCGACCAGACATCGTCGCCTTACCTGCTTGCCTACTTCGGCACATCGCCCTATTCCAACGGCCCCGTGACTTCGATAGTGACCCCGCCCAACAGTTCGCTGCGCTGGGAGAAGACCTCGACCTTCAACGCCGGTATCGACTTCATGTTCCTCAACCGCCTGTCGGGTACGTTTGACTTCTACCGCAAATACAGCTCTGACCTGCTCGTCAACAAGAGCATCGACCCGTCGCTCGGATTCAACGGCATGGCCCGAGCCAACAACGGTGCCATGAAGAATGTCGGCCTGGAGCTTAGTCTCAGCTATGACTGGATTAAGAACCGCGACTTTACGTTCACCACATCCTTCTCGGCCGCCTACAATGACAATACCATCGAGAAGATTGACTATAAGCCGACCGACGCTCTCGAGATGATGCGTTATCCCACATCCAACTATCTGCAGGGCGACACATATAACTCGCTCTATGCTTACCGATATGCCGGACTTACCGCCAACGGCAATCCGTCAGTCTACAACGAGGCCGGCGAAGTGGTGTCGATTAATCCCGTGCGCAACATTGACGCCGTTGTGTGTGTGGGTCAGCTCGCCCCCAAGTGGAACGGCGCGCTTAACCTCGATTTCCGCTGGCGTGACCTCTCGGTGTTCGCCAAGATGGTCTACTATGCCGGTCACTCGCTGCGTGTGGATGTGCCCACTCTCTATGACTCGACCCATAAGCTGACTGACGGTGCCGTCAACGAGGGCATCGCTGACCGCTGGACCGAAGGCAATGTGAATGCGACAGTGCCCGTCATGGGTATTCACGGCGACAGCGGCGAGCGCAACGAGCATTGGAAGTATGCCGACGTCAACACCGACAATGCCTCGTTTGTCAAGCTCCGCAACATCGGTGTAGCCTACACCTTCCCCTCGCGCATGCTCAAGAAGACCCGCGTGCTGAAGGGTGCGCAGCTCCGTTTCCAGATTGACAACCTCTGCTACTGGGCTTCAAACAGCCACGGCATCGACCCCGAGGCCTATAATGCCAATTCGGGACTTCGTACCGACGAGCAGACACCGACATATATTTTCGGTCTTAACTTTAATTTCTAAAGTGACTGCGGCAGCCGAGCCGTCGTGAATAAACGAAAGACATTACCATATAAAAATACCTGTTTGATGAAATTATCAAAGATAACATATTTCATGGCCGCCGTCCCGATGCTGTTGCTCGCCTCATGTGACAGCTATCTCGACCTCGAGCCTAAAGGCCGTGCCATGCTTGAGACGACTGATGATTATCTCGGTCTGCTCGAAGAGGTGTCGCCCAACTATGACCATGCCAACAGTCTCAACTTATGCAACGAGGCTTCGTGGTATAAGGTCGAGGAGCTGAAAAATTACACATCGCCGCTCAGGTCGGCCGCCTTCTTGTGGGACGAGTCATATGACCGTGCGGCTGTGAGTATCGACAACGCTCTTTACAACAGCTGCTACAATCGCATAACCAACTATAATGTGATTGTGAGCCACATCCACACTGCCAAAGGCCCCGAGGAGGACAAGACTCTCGCTATGGCCCAGGCCAAGATTATGAGGGCCTACAATTATTTCTTCCTCGTAAATACCTATGCCGCTCCCTATGACCCCGCCAAGGCTGACAACACCCCCGGCATCATCGTGCGCGAGCGCATGTTTGAGAGCATCGAGGAGAAGGGTGTGCAGCAGTCGGTAGGTTATACCTATCGCTTCATCCAGCAGGACATCGATGACGCCATCAATGACCTGCCCCACACTGCGCTCAATGCCTTCCGCCCCGATAAGACTTTCGGCCTCGCATTCAAGGCCAAGGTGCATCTTTTCAAACGCGAATTTGACGAATGTATCCGGGCATGTCTCGACGCGCTTGCCGAGGCTCAGGCCGGAAATCATTCGCTGTGGGACATGAACGATGAATACAACCGCTATGCGCCACAGCTTCTCATGGGCTACGGCACCGACCGTGCCATCGACCTCCCGCAGTATATGGGCATCAACGACATGATTGAGAACATCTGGAAGAACGCCGTCCAGAAGGGCTATGACTCGTCGGAGTATCTGCTCTATCAGTTCGGCACCACGTATAACGACCCCTTCCCCATGTATCTCACCTCGGCTGTCATCGACCTCTTTGAGGAGAACGACCTGCGCAAGCTCTACTGCATACGCTATCGCCGTTCGCACGAGACCGCTCCCGAGGGCGACCGTGAGTTTGCGTCGATGGGCATAAGGTGGAACCCCTCGGGCATGCGCATGTCAGAGATATACTTGATGCTTGCCGAGTGTTATGCACGCAAGGGCACGGCGTCTGACATCGCCACCGCTATGGGCTATCTCGACACGCTCCGCTCTCACCGTAACATCTCAGGGAAGTACACACGCCTGATGACCTCTGACCCTGCCGAGGCCCTGCGCTTCGTGCGCGAGGAGCGCAAGCGTGAACTCTTCTTCACCTACAACGGATTTTTTGATATGCGCCGCTTCTGCGCCGAGTTTAACGAGACTCTGACCAAGGAATTTGAAGGCGAGACCTACACCCTGTCACCCAATTCCCACTTGCTGACATTCCCCTTCCCGCTCAAGGCTATGCAGACGAGTGACCTGATTCAGAACAGCAAATGATACGGTCGGCATTACACACAGCCGTGATTGCAGTCACGGCTCTGCTCACGGCAGTCACGGGGCAGTCGCAGGTGCGAATCACCAACACCACGGGCGAGAAGGTCTACTTCCAGCCCGAGGCTATGCTTGGCTATGCCGAGGTCGCGTCGGCCGACACCACTATTGCCGTGCCTGACTCTCCCGCCTATTACAGGCTGGTGGGGGCCGACGGCACCTTCTATCCCGTGTATCTCTCGCCCGGTTCGGTCACCGATATTGCCGTGACCACGGCCGGGGTGACTATCACCGGCACTCACGAGCGCGAGAACAGTTTCATGCGCGAGAATCCGTACATTTGCCGCAGCCCGCGTGAGATTAAGAAATATTCGCCCGAATGGACCGCATGGCAGGAGAGGGAGATACTGCGGCTCGACTCGCTGCTGTATGCATCGGGTCTCGACCCCGAATTTGTGGCCACCCGGCGTCTCTATCACCGCTATACGCTGCTCAATCAGCGTCTCGGCGGCCTCACGCTCGCTAAGGCTTTTGCGCCCGGCGGCCAGAAGGTCGAAGTGGGCGAGGGGTTCTATGCCTTTCTTGACACGCTCAGGTTTGACGACAAGCGCGTGCTCAGGATACCCAAATGGTTTGATGTCGTGGACAAGGCCCTTGAGACCAAGGAGAGTCGCGGGCTCATTCCCGTGTCAAATGACACGTATATGTCTGTCTATGCCGGGGAGATTGACGACGAGACGGTGCGCTCGCACTTCCTCACATCGCTGCTCGCATTGACCCTCAAGCGCAACTATCTCAACGACTTCGCGTCACAGCTCCCCGCAGTGCGTCAGCTTATCACCGACCCCGAGGCCGTGGCTCAGCTCCCCGCGCTCGAGCGGGAATATGCCTCGCGCCTTGAGGCCGCCGAAGGGGTCACCCGAGGCACACCGATGCCCGAGTTTGTCGCGAAGACTGTTGACGGCAAGGAGTATAACATCAAGGATTTCCGTGGCGATTATGTGCTGATAGACTTCTGGTTTACCGGCTGCGCACCATGCCGCGCCGAGATGCCTTATTTCGACGAGCTTGCCGGAAAGTTTGACGGCCGCGGTGTGAAATTCATCTCGCTTTCGGTCGATGCCGGCCCGGAGCTTTACGCCGAGTGGGAACGCATGATGCGCGAGAAGCCCCATGCGCCCGGCGTGCTGAGCGTCAACCTGCCCGACGGCTTCAACTCGCCCCTGCTCAAGCAGCTCGGAATCCACGGCGTGCCCCGCATCATGCTCCTTGACCGCGAGGGTCGCATACTTGAGAGTTATGCCAAGCGTCCCTCCGACCCCAAGCTGCCGCATCAGCTCTCGACACTCATTGCCGACTGACGGGGTCATCGAAACGTCATCATAAGATAATCTTCCCTCCATTTTATCATCCCGATTTCATTGCGCCGGGTTGGTGGAATGGGGGGGATTTTGTAATTTTGCATGACGGTTTCGCTCGCTGCCGGTGTTGGCGGTGTGTCGATTCCCGATTTAATTATACTGACTATGAAAAGGTTGTCATTTCTCATATTGGCTGTCGTGGCCGTGGCCGTGACGCTCGGTGCCAAGGTGGTGAAGTATTCATCGGCCACCGACCCGGTGCTGGCTGTAGTGGTTGACAGTGTGGATTTCCGCTCTGACCTCACTCGCGTCTACGGCAAAATCGTGGGCACTCCCCACACATCCGGGCGGGTGGATGCCGCATCGCTCCTCTCGGGGAAACGTTCGTGGCAGGGCACCGACATCGACGGCGTGGACTTCAAGCGTTACTTCCAGTGGGAGGATGACGGCCAGATACCTGTCGAGATAGACTTTCCTGCGATGAAGCCGTTCAAGACGGCCCAACTCGTGCTTACGACAGTGCGGGGCGAGTCGGTGACAACCGTTAAGCGTAAATAATCGTAGTCTCTGCCGTGAAGCTGTGCATCACCGAGAAACCGAGCGTGGCCAAGGATATTGCAAAAATCCTTGGTGCCGACGTGCGTCGTGACGGATATTACGAGGGCGCGGACTACTGTGTGACCTGGACCTTCGGCCACCTGTGTCAGCTCAAGGAGCCGCACGATTACACCGAGGGGTGGAAACGGTGGTCGCTCGGTGCGCTGCCGATGATTCCGGCCAAGTTCGGCATCAAGCTGATACCAGAGCGTTCCTACGAGCAGCAGTTTCACGTCATCGAGTCGCTTGCGGCTCAGGCCGACGAGATTATCAACTGCGGTGATGCCGGACAGGAGGGCGAGCTGATACAGCGGTGGGTCATGCAGAAGGCCGGGGTGAAATGTCCCGTCAGACGGTTGTGGATTTCGTCGCTTACCGA
This sequence comes from uncultured Duncaniella sp., assembly GCA_910584825.1. Taxonomy (GTDB): domain Bacteria; phylum Bacteroidota; class Bacteroidia; order Bacteroidales; family Muribaculaceae; genus Duncaniella. The sequence continues at coordinate 60,563 of CAJUCI010000015.1, forward strand.
TGACGCCATTCGCGAGGGGTTTGCCAAGCTCGAGCCGCAGACCAAGTTTGACAACCTCTATCATGCCGGACTCTCACGCGCCATCGGCGACTGGATACTCGGCATGAACGGCACGCGCCTCTATTCGCTCAAATACTCGTCGCCCGGCAATGTGCTGTCCATAGGGCGTGTGCAGACCCCCACGCTCGCACTCATCGTGCAGAGGCATTTCGAGATTGAGCGGTTCAAGCCCGAGGACTTTTGGGAACTGAAATCGACCTATCGCGACGTCACTTTCAACGCCACGTCGGGGCGGTTTATGTCGCTCGCCGAGGCCGAGGAGGCCATGCAGGCGTTGCAGGGCAAGGATATGACCATCAAGGATGTGCAGCAGAAGCAGGGGCGCGAGTCGGCTCCCCGGCTTTTTGACCTCACGTCGCTCCAGGTGGAGACCAACAAGAAGTGGGGTTGGACAGCCGACCAGACTCTGCGCCTTATCCAGACGCTCTACGAGAAGAAGGTCACGACCTATCCGCGCGTCGACACCACCTATCTGAGCGAGGACCTGCACCCGAAGATACCCGATATACTCTCGCGCATGACCCCCTACGCCCGGCTCACCGCTCCGCTGCTGTCGGGCAAGATTGAGAAGAGCAAAAAGGTGTTTGACAACTCCAAGGTCACCGACCACCATGCCATCATCCCTACCGGCCAGTCGCCGTCGGTGCTCATCGGTGACGAACGCAAGCTCTATCACCTGATAGCCCTTCGGTTCATCGCCGTGTTTTATCCCGACTGCCGTTTCATGACCACCACTGTGCTGGGCGATGTGGATGGCCGTCAGTTCAAGGCTACGGGCAAGGTCATCACCTCGCCGGGATGGCGTGAAGTGTATGCCGGAGGCAATGAGGCCAAGGATAAGGATGACTCACAGGCCGAGAGCGACGATAAGATTTTGCCCGAGTTCACGGTAGGGGAGTCGGGACCTCAGACCCCCGCGCTCGTGAAGAAGACCACCCAGCCGCCCAAATACTATACCGAGGGTACGTTGCTGAGGGCTATGGAGTCGGCGGGTAAGACTGTCGATGACGAGGCCCTGCGCGAGGCGATGAAGGAGAACGGCATAGGCCGTCCGTCTACGCGTGCGTCAATCATCGAGACCCTCTTCAAACGCCGCTACATCACGCGTGCCAAGAAGTCTATCATGGCCACCCAGGCCGGTATCGACCTGATTAACACCATCAAGGAGGAGCTGCTTAAAAGTGCGAAGCTCACGGGCCTGTGGGAGAATAAGCTGCGACGCATAGAGCGTGGCGACTATTCGGCAGCCCAGTTTATCGACGAGCTTAAAGTGCTGATGAACGATATTGTCATCAACGTGCTCAGCGACAATTCCTACAGCAAAATCAACACCGGGGTGGTGCAGAACGGCGGTGGAAAGTCCGACTCGTCGGGCACGGCATCCGCAGGTGACAAACCCAAACCGACCAAACCTCGCGCCCCGCGCACCACGAAGTTTGAGCAGGTGGAATGTCCGCTGTGCCATCAGGGTCATATCCTCAAAGGCCGTACCGCCTTTGGCTGCAGCCGTTTCAGGGAAGGATGCACCCTCAGGCTCAACTTCACCGACTATCCCGACACCCTCACCCCCGCCAAGCTCAAGAAAAAAATCGAATCGCTGGGCAAGTAATAGAGCCGTAGCCCTGTATGCCCTTGTGACATTATCGCACTCTTTCTCCGTGCTCGCACCTTACCTTTGCACCATGCATTCACGGAGGCTCATAACATCCAACATCATTCGTAAGCCGTGCATCCCCGACATATGGTGCCACAGCTTCAGGAGATTTCTCGGCAGGCAACTGACGCCCGCCGAGAAAGCCGTCATATCCACCCTCGAAAAGAACCGCCGTGCACGTCCCCGCCCCACAGTCATCATCGACCATCCCGGCCACGACAGCACAGCCATTCTCGACAGCTACCTCCGCTACAGGCTCGCCACCTCCCCCGAGGGAGCCACAGCCATCCGCTGCACCCCCGACCGTCAGGCAGTCAGCAAGCGCTCTCCCCGCCTCCGCTCCATCACCTACAGGCAAGTCAGAACCGTCCGCGGAAGTACCCCCGCCTTCATGCTCCTGCTCAACGCCCACCAGGCCAAGACCTACTCCCCGCTGCTCAAAACGCCCGACAACTTCCGCAAAGTTTGCTCCGTTCTCTTCCCCATCCTCGACCGTTCCGGCTTCCTGATTATCCACCTCCGCTCCGACCGCCCGCCCAAAACCCTCCCGCCCGGCCTCTTAGTCCAAAGCTCCAAATCGCCCTCACGGCAATCCCCCCGCATCCACAGCTTTGAAACAGTGGGAGCGCGGCAGCGCGACGAAGGCAGTGACGAAGGTGATGACACTCCCCTCGTCACAGTCATCACCCTCGCCCCCTGTTCCCCCGTGCTCCCGTCTTTGTGCTCCTGTGCTCCTGTCTCCTGTGCTCCCGTCACCCCACATCCACCACCTCTTTAGCGGTACGCCGTGCTCCGCAGCCCAAAGCTAAACCGCACGGCAAGTGCTCATTGACATATTGTACAAATAATGCCCAGGGACTGGGCGATTGCGGAGCAACGATAGAAATTAGCTAAAATTTAAATTATTTTGAAGAAAATTGCAATTATTCTTGCGAGAATGATTGCAATGTGCTACTTTTGTGGCGAAGTAAAGAATTTTTAAGACTTATTCAAGCCGTTTATATAATATAGGTACAATACACATTTATTTTGAGGTAAGTAAGTCGTAGAAATTAATTTATACTAAGCCGCATGGGCAAAATTGATATTG
>CAJUCI010000016.1 GCA_910584825.1 uncultured Duncaniella sp.
AGAGCATCTGCCTTCTAAGCAGACGGTCATGCGTTCGAGTCGCATCCGGATCACACAAGGGTCACCATTCGGTGGCCCTTTTTTCATTCCGGCCTGATGTGACGGGCGGGCGGATAAGGTAAAAGTTGATTATGGGAGTCTTTCATTTCAAGCGGTTTTCGGTAGATGACAGCGGGAGTGCCATGAAGATTGGCACTGACGGTGTGCTGCTTGGCGCGTGGGCGCGGGCTGACGGTGCATCGGCCATAGTCGATGTAGGCTCGGGCACGGGGCTGATAGCCCTGATGATGGCCCAACGTTACGAGGATGTGCCGGTTGTGGGCATCGATGTCGATGCATCTGCATGCGAGGATGCTGTGGCCAATGTCAATGCCTCGCCTTGGAGCGGACGCATTGACATTGTGAATGATGACATCCTTGACTTTGACATCAACACATATCATACACACTCGAGTAATGCTGTCGGCCATCCGCTGTGCATCGTCTCCAATCCGCCGTTCTTTACCGAGACACTTCGTTCGCCCGACGCATCGAGGGCACTTGCCCGCCACGGCGATGGGTTGGGCGTAGGTTCGCTGATAGCTTGGGCGGCAAGGATGATGACAGTTGCGGGCGACAGGCTGTCGTTCATTGCCCCTGTCGGGCATGACGATGACATTCAGTATCAGCTCTCGCTCCATCGGCTCGCCCCGGTGAGGATGACCGACGTGGTCACGCGTGAAGGGCGCGCCCCGATGCGCAGACTCTATGAAGTGGCACGCGAGACTGATGTCAGTGAGTCGTGCGAGTGCGATGTGCTCGTAATCCGCCGGGCCGACGGCTCGTATTCGCAATCATATATCGACCTTACAGGTCAGTTCTATATTAAAATGTAACCCTCATGCCGATATTACGTTACACCTACGCGCTACGCATATTTTACTTTCTGCTCATAACATTTGCAGCCCTGATGGTCGCCGCCGTGGCCATGACCGCCATAATGGGCGGCGGGATGTCGACAATGACGCTTCGCCTCGCCACAGTGGCGCAAGATGTGCTGCTGTTTATCGTTCCGGCCATCGTGACAGCTTGTGTGGTGTCGCCTATTCCGGCGCGCCTGCTTTGTATTGACCGCGTGCCTGATGTCAAGTCGGTGCTCGTGGCTGTGGCCGCATTGGCGTTTGCCATGCCTGCGATGAATGTACTGGTGGAGTGGAACGAGTCGATGACCCTGCCGGAATCGTTGGCCGGAGTGGAGGCCTGGATGCGTCAGACCGAGACGGCGGCGCAGGAGCAGGTGGCACTGATGCTCGGTGGCACTTCGGTGGCCGACCTTATGGTGAGTATGCTCATAATCGCCGTGCTTGCCGGAGTGAGCGAGGAACTGTTCTTTCGCGGTGCGATGCAGAGGCTGTTCATGTCGGGGCGGATGAACCATCACGCGGCGATATGGCTCACGGCATTCCTGTTCAGCCTGTTCCACATGCAGTTTTTCGGATTCTTCCCGCGTCTGATGCTCGGGGCGTTTTTCGGCTATCTGCTCTACTGGTCAGGCTCGGTGTGGCTCCCGGCCCTCATTCATGTGGTCAACAATGCCTCGGTGGTCTATGTGATGTGGAAATCACAGGCGTCGCCCGACAGCGGGGCCGACGTCATCAATACGCTCGGCATCGACTCGGCATGGATGGTCGTGGCCTCAATAGTGCTTACAGCCGCGGCAATATATCTCCTAAAGAATATAAGCGAAAACCGAAATAGTGTAACGTGCTGACGGGGGATTGTGTGTAATTTTGCATCGGAAAAACAATTAGAATTACACACGATTATTTCATGCATCTTCACCACTTTTTCAGTTCTCTCTGGGGCATCGTCAATGAGATGTCACCTTATATATTACTCGGTTTTATAATCGCCGGCCTTCTCCATGTTTTTGTCAAGCCCTCGGCCATGTCGCGCCACCTTGCCGGAGGAGGATTCGGCCCGGTGGTCAAGGCCGCGTTGTTCGGCATACCGCTTCCGCTCTGCTCGTGCGGAGTGTTGCCCACGGCTGTGGCCTTGCGCCGTCAGGGGGCATCGAAGGGTGCGACAGCCTCGTTTCTCATAGCCACACCGCAGACCGGCGTCGACTCGATAGCAGCGACCTATTCACTGCTCGGCCTCCCGTTTGCCATACTCCGCCCGGTGGCCGCGCTGGTCGGGGCCGTGTTTGGCGGAGCCGCCGTTGACCGATTCACACGCAAGGAGGATGATGTCGAGGTGGCGTCGCCGTCGTCATGCGCCGGTTCATGCGGCATGCCGTCTGACGATGAGTATTCCGGCATGAGTTTCGGCCGAAAGCTCGTTGAGGCTGTGCGTTACGGGCTCGTGGATATGGTGGCGAGCGTAGGCAAGTGGCTTGTCATAGGTCTCGTGGTTGCCGCCCTCATCACCGTGCTCGTGCCTGACGAGCTTTTCGTAAGTCTTAGCCGTTACCCGCTTCTTGCGATGGGAGTGATGATACTCGTGGCTGTGCCTATGTATATATGTGCCACCGGCTCCATACCCATCGCGCTCTCGCTGATGCTCAAGGGCTTGACACCCGGCGTGGCATTTGTGCTTCTTATGGCCGGTCCCGCCGCCAACTTCGCGTCGGTGATGATACTATCGCGCACGATGGGCCGACGTGCCACCCTCATCTATGTGGGTTCGGTCGTGGCGACTGCCGTAGGTTTCGGTCTGCTTATCGACCTGCTGCTTCCCGCCTCGTGGTTCATGCCGTCGTCGCTTCCCGCGATGGCATGTCACGGTCACGGCGGAGTCTCGCTCTTCGCGACTGCATGCTCGGTGCTTCTCGCAATCCTTCTAATCTATACAACTATTAAATTCCGTGGCCACGGCCATAGTCATAACCATATAAACGAATCGGAAATGGAAAGAAAATATCATGTAGTGGGCATGGCTTGCCCTCATTGCCAGTCGACCGTAACCAAAGCCCTCTCAGCTCTTGACGGGGCCGAGTCGGTGACTGTAGACCTCTCGTCAGGCATCGCCACCGTCGTCGGTCAGGTAGACCCCGAGGCTGTGCGCAAGGCAGTCTACGATGCCGGATTCACGGTAGAATAGGTCATAATCCAACAAGGGGACACAAGGACATAAGAGACATAAGCGACAAAAGAAATATTTTTTGATTATCAAAGTTATATCAAATAATAAAAACTTTTGTCGCTTATGTCTCTTATGTCCTTGTGTCCCTTTCTTGAATTTCTTTAGATTGACATTTTAGGATGCCTTGTTGACCATCTTTTGAATATCCTCGGTGGTGATGTCACCTGCAATCTGAATGATGGTTATTTCAGCTGATTCGGTCACGCACAGGAGGTATTCCGTCTTGTTTCCTGCAAGTGATTTCATGAACACGTCCACCTTCTGCCCCTCGTCGTTAATCTTCATAAGTATTTCGTAACCGGCTGAGGTGAGCTGTGCGGCCTCCTTTTTTATCTTCGGCACAAGCGATTTTTTCTCGCATGTGAGTATTCTGATATAATCGAGTTTCGAGGCAAAGGCTCCCACCTGCATGCCGTCGGTCTTCATGTCGGGCATCATGGAGAGCATGGCCTTGGATACGTAAACCGTGGTCACGCCGTCGGTGTCGGCATATCGGTCAAAGATTGTCGTCTCGGCGCGAAGACTTACGGCGCACATTACGAAAAGCAGTATAAATAGATATATTCGTTTCATAGCTGTCTAAATTTTACGGTTGTCGTTGAGTATGGTATTGTTGATTTGTGATGACACCTTGGTGGTGATGTCGGAAGTCGTGGTCTCGACCATCTCGATTTGCTGCATGCCTTTGCCGAGGGTCGAGGAGAAGAGGAGCAGGGCTTTTTCCACTTCCGGGTACGCCTCTTCGGGGGTGGCGAAAGTGTCGAGGGGGGTAGGGGGAACGTCGGATGACGGCGTGGTGAAGAAATGCACGCCGAGCGATATTATCACGGCGAGCGATGCCGCTGCCGAGAGTATCAGTCTGAAGCGTGAGTTGCGATGTCTACTCACGCGTATGTCAGAGCGGGTACGGTCACTTTCGGCAAGACGGTCGATGGTGTCGGACAGTCTGCCCTCCAATCCCTCGGGGATGTCAGATGTGTCCTCGGCATTGAGCCGGCTTATGAGCTGACGCTGCTCCTCGTCCGAGATGTCGCCCGAAGCGAAGCGGTCAATCAGGCGGTCTATATCCTTGTCATTCTCGTTCATGCGTTCGTCGTTTAAAAAGTTCTCTAATCTGTTGGCGTGCGCGGAATAGTGTCACTCTTACATATCCCTCCTTCAGTCCGGTGCTTTGGGCAATCTCGTCAAACGGGCGGTCCTCTACATCGCGCATCGTCACCACTTCGCGCTGGGGTGACGGGAGAGAGCCGATAATCTCCATCACTATCTCCGCCTCTTCGCGCCGGTCCATGTCGGCCACATTGTCGTCAGCCGGGAGAGTGTCGCGGATAGCAGGGTCAAGCTGCCGCACCATCACATCGGGCGGTCGCGAGCTGAGAGCGTCGTAGCATACGTGGCGCAGTGTCGTGACGGCATATCCTTCGGCATTGTCTGCTTTCCCGAGTCGGTCGCGTTGCCGCCATAGTCTTACATAGGTCTCCTGCACCAGGTCCTCGGCATCCTCGCGGTTGCCGGTTATGCGCAGGGCTATACGGTAGAGCAGGGGATGTAGTGGCAGAAGAGTGCGCTTGAACTCATTGGCCTCCATCGTTTTTGCCCGCCTGTTTGGTACTTTCTTTGACGATGTCGTTAAGGTCGTCTTTGGTGAATTTGCCTGTGATGCTTATGAGCGTACAGTCTTTGTTGTCGCTGCATGCGACTATCAGGCGGCTGATATAGTCATCCTTTATCTTGGCAAGCACTCTTACGCATTGGCCTCCATCATTGCTCCTGACGAGTTCATCGTAACCGCTGAGTTTCATCGAGGCCATGCGTTTGCTGAGTTTGGTCTTGTATTTCTCAGGCGAGTCCTCGAGGCTGAGTATCTTTACCGATTTGATTTTGCGGGTTATCTTTCCGCTTTCACTGTCGGCCATCGAGGCGGCCACTGATGCCATTTTCATCATGAACGGATTGATGTTGACATAGTCGGCATTCTTGACTGTGGAAAATTCGTCAAAGATTTTGTCGACCTCTCCGTCAGAGGTGTCGGTGGCCGAGGCTGAGAATATCGCCGTCATAATCAGCATTAACGGTAACAGGTAACGTTTCATTGTTATGTCGCTTTTTTGAGTTTTACATTTGGTCATTGTCGGAATGTTTTGCGCGCACATTCATCAACAATGACTGACATGACGGCGATTTTGTTACAGCGAAAGTCGAAAAAATTACAAAAGAGGCTAATTTTTTTGTCAGTCGTTTAATTCTAATTCTCCTCTGAATCCTCCTTTATTGATGCGGCGAGCTGCTTTGAAGCCTTTATGCCGAGTGCGCGCAGGTCCTGGGCGCGCTTCACGAGGTTGCCGGTGCCGGTGGTCAGCTTGTTCATGGCATCGGAGTGGGCTTTGACGGCGTTGCCGAGCGCGGTGGATATGCGGTCCATGTCTTTGGTGAAGTCGGCAAACTTGTCATACATCTTGCCGGCATCCTCGGCTATCTTTATCGCATTTTTTGTCACCTTGTCGCGGCTCCACAGCTGCTCGATGAGTCGCAGACCCGACACGAGATGGGTGGGCGACACGATGAGCACCTTGCGGTCATATGCCTCCTGCCACAGTCCCGGGTCGAGGCGCATGGCGGCTATGTAGGCCGGCTCGTTGGGGATGAACATCATCACGAAGTCGAGCTTGGCCTCACCTATATAATCCTGGTAGTTCTTGCGGGCGAGTTCGTCGACGTGACTGCGCACCGACTTGAGGTGGCGGGCCGAGGCGTCGCTCTTGAGTTTATCGTTGTCGGCATTGGCATATTCGATGAATGCCGTAAGTGACACCTTTGAGTCGATGATGACACACCGCCCGTCGGGGTATTTCACCACCACGTCTGGGCGTAGTTTCTGCCCCTGCTCGTTGCGCAGAGCCGTGCCGCGCTCGTCGTTGGTGGCCTGGAGGAAATATTCCTCACCCTCCTGCAGTCCGCTGCGCTCGAGTATCGACTCGAGCACCATCTCGCCCCAGTCGCCCTGCACCTGGTTGTTGCCACGCAGGGCGAGTGTGAGTTCGCGGGCCTCGCGTGATATGGTGTTGTTGAGGTCCACGAGTTCGCGTATTCGCTCGGTGAGCGAGAATCGTTCGCGGGCCTCGTTGCTGTAGGTGTCGGTCACCGTCTTGCGAAACTCGTCAAGGTTGGCTTTGAGCGGCGAGAGTATCTCTTCGAGCCGCTGTTCGTTCTGGGCCTTGAAGTCGGCCGAGTTCTGACGCAGTATATCGTTGGCGAGGTTTTTGAACTGAGCCTCCATCTGCCTCTCCCTGTTCTCGCGCTCCTCCTCGATATGTGCGAGCGATGTGGCCAGGCGGGCATTCTCCTCGCGTGCCTCGGTGAGCGAGCGGTTGCACTGCTGCAGCTCGTCGCCGAGCATGGCTATGCGTCGGGCGGCAGCCTCGTCGGCCTCGGCCTTGATGGCGCGCATTGACTCGAGTGCCTGGCGCGCAGTGGCCAGCTCGACTGCCGAGGCATTGCGCTGGCGTTCGGCCTCGATTTTCAGTGAAGTGTTCTCATTGCGCGTGACCGTGATGTCGCGCGACAGCGTCACGGCACGCCATATTGCCACAGCCGCGATGAGGGCTATGGCAAGGAGGGCGATGTAAGTCATCCTTGATTATTGGAGTGGGGGGTGATTAGTTGAGGATTATGCTTCCTAAAGGATTGGCCTGCTGAAAGTACACGTATGCGCGGGCAAACTGCCGGATGCGATTGAGCGTGGCCTGTGACGGTGTGTGTGACGGCTGTGACGAAGCCGTGGACGGCATATCCGCAAATGAGGGTCGGGTAGAATTTTTATTCATAGGCAGGTAAGATATGTGATGATGTCTGAATTAGTCTATAACTCTAACGCATGCCGGCACTCCGTTATTGTAAAATACTGTTGTAAAATATATTTTTTAATTGTTTTCATGCTTGGAATTGTCAATCTAAAGTCGTTACTTTGCAAGGGTTAAGAGGTTGTTTAAAAACAAATGTGAAAGCCGGAGTCCATTCTCTTGAGGTGGATTTCGGGATGCATTGAAGGAGCAATGCTGTAGCATTGTGACTGAGATTCATCACGAAAGGCACCCAAGAGAATGGATGCGAACAAGCATTTATAACACCCTCTCAACAATCAGTTGCAATGAACCGAAAGGATAGCAAAAGTTACCAAAGATTGCATGGATGCCTTTTTGGCTCCCCTGTCCCTAATCTTCAGTCACAATGCTACAGCATTGCTCCTTCAGATTATGAACAGGTTAGCTCAAAAATCCATCCACTCCGACTTCAAATTTGTTATTAAACAACCTCTAAGCGATTACAGTCTACTCACCTGATATCAATCATCTATTGTCATGGAGTTAGTGCTTCCATTCGATGACTCGGTAAGGCCTCTCCCTTTTTATCTTGCAGAGGAGGAGTGGCTTGCGGCGCGATTTCCCGGCCGTGATTTCTTTTTCATATGGCAGGTGGAGCCTACCGTAATCATCGGGCGCAACCAGCTTCTTGCGAGCGAGGTCAACGTCCCGTTCTGCCGTGAAAACGGCATACGTCTCGTGCGTCGTCGCAGCGGTGGTGGGGCTGTGCTTGCCGACATGAACAATGTGATGTTTTCCTACATCACTTCGTCATCAAGCGTGGTGACGACATTCTCGGCCTATACATCTATGGTGGCTCGGTCGTTAAGACAGCTCGGGCTTGATGCCTCTGACAATTCCCGTAACGACATACTTATAGGCGACCGCAAGGTGTCGGGCAATTCCTACTATCACTCTCCGGGCCGGAGCATAGTCCACGGCACGATGCTTTATGACTATGACGCGGCGTTGATGACAGGCGCGCTCACCCCTCCGCAGGTCAAGCTGCAGTCACACGGCGTGACCTCGATACGTTCGCGTGTAACCACCATACGCGAGCATCTGCCCGAACTTTCGCTTGACGAGTTCAAGGCCCATGTGCTTGCGACAATCCCCGACGGCGGCGAGCCGATGCGCCTGACTGCTGACGATGTGAAGGAGATTGAGGAGATAGAGCAGAGGTATTACGCCCCCGGGTGGCTTGAAGGGAAAGACCCGCGTGGCACGTTGGTCAACAAGGCCCGTATCGACGGGGTCGGCACCGTGGCCGTGCATCTCACGGTCAACCGTGGCGTGATAAGGGAAATATGCGTCTCGGGCGATTATTTTGAGACATCCGATGCGAACGCTGCCATATCCGACGCTCTCACGGGCACAGCCTATGACCACCGGGCTATTGTCGGCACTCTTGATGCAATCGGAGTCCATCGCCTCATTGCCGGACTTACATCCGAATCTCTTGCCAGTCTTATTGTATAAATCTGATATATTAAATATATTACCATGGAAGAAATCAAAAAGACCTGCCTGCATGACCGTCATGTGGCATTGGGGGCGCAGATGACCCCGTTTGGCGGATTCGATATGCCCATCCAGTATGAGGGCATAGTCGAGGAGCACAATGCCGTGCGCGGTGCGTGTGGTGTGTTTGACGTGTCGCATATGGGCGAGGTGCTCGTCACAGGCCCTGACGCGGAGCGTTATGTGAATCATATATTCTGCAACGATGTCCGCGGCATCCCTGCCGGAAAAATTCTCTACGGCATGATGCTCAATGACAACGGCGGTACGGTCGATGACCTCCTCGTCTACAAGCGTGCCGACAACGACTTTTTTCTCGTCATCAATGCCGCCAATATCGACAAGGATGTGGCGTGGATTACCTCACACACCGAGGGTTATGACGTGGAGATTGAGAATCTCAGCGACGTTCTCGGCGAACTCGCCATCCAGGGCCCTGAGGCCGAGGCCGTGATGGAGGAGGTGCTGGGCATTCAGTGCAAGGAGCTGGAGTTCTATACTTTCAAGGAGTCACTTCTCGACGGCAAACATATACTCGTTAGCCGCACAGGCTACACGGGCGAGGATGGGTTTGAGGTGTATGCCGACCATGACACCATCCGCTCGCTATGGGACGCTCTCATGGATTCGGGCCGCGCCAAGCCGTGCGGACTCGGATGTCGCGACACCCTCCGTTTTGAGGTGGGCCTCCCGCTTTACGGTGACGAACTGGCCGAGGATATTTCGCCCATCGAGGCCGGACTCTCGATGTTTGTCAAGCTCGACAAGCCCGAGTTTATCGGCAAGGAAGCCGTGTTGAAGCAGAAGACAGAGGGCACTTCGCGCAAGCTCGTGGGCCTCGAACTGGCTGACCGCGCCATCCCGCGCCACGGCTATGAGGTGCTCAACGATGCCGACGAGGTCGTAGGCCATGTGACTACAGGCTATCGCGGCATTTCGGTTGACAAGAGCATCGCAGTGGCCCTCGTGGACACCCCCTATACAGCCAAGGACACTGAACTGAAAGTGCGCATACGTCGCAAGACATTCCCCGCACGTGTCACAGCCAAGAAATTCTACAAAAAATCCTATAAGAAATAAATCTATTAACCCCATATTAAATCCTAAAAGTTATGAGCAAGATATATTATGCTGAATCACACGAGTATGTAGCAGTTGACGGCAACATCGGCCACGTAGGCATCAGCGATTACGCCCAGAAGGCTCTCGGCAACATCGTTTACGTCGACATGCCCGAGCAGGGCGACGACGTAGCAGCCGGCGAGGAGTTTGGCGCGGTGGAGAGCGTTAAGGCCGCCGAAGACCTCATGTCGCCCGTGTCGGGCGCAGTCCTCAATATCAACGAGGCTCTTATCGATAACCCCCGTCTGCTCAACGAGGACCCCATGGGCAACTGGATTATCGAGGTAGAGCTGACCGACCCTGCCGAGCTTGACTCGCTTATGGACGAGAAGGCTTATGCCGAGTACTGCGCGGGACTGTAGTTGAATTTTGAGTTTAAAGTTCAGAGTTTAAATGATTCACCGATATTTCCCCCACACGTCGGGCGACATAGCCGCTATGCTCGCCAAGTGTGGCATGGCGTGCCTCGATGACCTGTATGCCGACGTGCCTGACTCGCTCAAGCTCAAGGGTGACTACAATGTTCCCTCGTCAATGAGCGAGGAGGAGGTGCGGGCCTATTTCCGCGACCTCGCCGACAGCAACCTGCCCCTCACATGTTTTGCCGGTTCGGGGTTCTATGACCACTACGCTCCCGCGGTGATTAACCATATCATCTCGCGCTCGGAGTTCCTGACTGCCTATACGCCCTATCAGCCTGAAATCTCGCAGGGTACGCTCCAGTACATATTCGAGTATCAGACCATGATGACCGAACTGACCGGGCTTGATGTGTCAAACGCCTCGATGTATGACGGCTCGACGGCTGTGGCCGAGGCCATGCTGATGGCCGTAGCCCACGCCCGCAAGCGCAACCGTGTGCTTGTCAGCTCCACGCTCAACCCCATCTACATCGATGTCATCAACACATATGCCCGCTATCACGGCGTGAAGGTCGACCTCATCCCCGAGGCTGACGGCGTCACCGACCTCGGGGCTATGGAGTCGATGCTTGCCGACGGCGATGTGGCCGGAGTGATACTTCCGTCGCCCAACTGCTACGGCATACTCGAGGATTTCACCGGCGTGGCCGACAAGGTGCATGCCGCCAAGGCTCTGCTCATCATCACCTCGCCCGCCTCGGTGCTCGGAGTCATAAAGACTCCCGGCGAATGGGGTGCTGATGTCGCTGCCGGTGACGCGCAGTCGCTCGGCATGCCGCTCAATTTCGGCGGCCCGTATCTGGGTTACATGTGCTGCACCTCGGCACTCATCCGCAAGCTCCCCGGTCGCATAGTCGGGGCTACTACCGATGCCTCCGGCCAGCGCACATTCGTGCTAACGCTCCAGGCACGCGAGCAGCACATCCGCCGCGAGAAGGCTACCTCAAACATCTGCTCCAATCAGGGACTGATGACTCTCTACGCCGCAGTGTATCTCTCGCTCATGGGGGCAGAAGGTCTGCGCGAGGTCAACGAAATTTCGGCCTGCCGCACCCGCCAACTCGTCAAGAAGCTGGAGGAGACCGGCCTCTTCGAGCAGAAATATCCCGGCAAACCTTATCTCAACGAGGTGACAATGCGCTACAAGGGCAAGGCCGCGCTCGACATCCTCCTCTCAACTGTGTGCGCCGACTACGGAATACTCCCCGGCGTGCAGATTGATGACGACACCGTGGTGTTCTGCGCCACCGAGCGTCGCACAGTCGAGGAGGTCGACGCACTCGCCGTGGCCCTCACCGCTGCCCACGATGATGTCAAGGATATAGAATCATAAATCTTTACAACCCCATTCAGAATTATCATGAACAGACAATTATACGGAAAAGTAATTTTCGACCTTTCCAAGCCCGGACGCCGTGGCTATCATCTGTCGGGTGCGGGTTGTGAGGACACCCTTTCATCCTTGCCCGCATCGCTGATGCGCTCGGCTGCCCCGCGCCTCCCCGAGGTAGACGAGCCTACAGTCGTGCGCCATTACACCAATATGTCCACCAATAATTTCGGTGTCGATACCGGCTTCTATCCCCTCGGGTCATGTACGATGAAGTACAATCCCAAGATTAACGAGGAGATGGCCGCCCTCCCGCAGTTTGCCGCCCTCCATCCGCTCCAGCCAATTTTCACGGCCCAGGGTGCGCTCAAGGCTTACTATGAGTTGCAGAGCCTGCTCAGCGAAATCGGCGGCATGGCCGAATTTACGCTCAACCCCTATGCCGGTGCGCACGGCGAGCTTACGGGCCTCATGGTCATCCGCGCCTATCATGACAGCCGCGACGACAAGGCCCGCACCAAGGTGATAGTCCCCGACTCGGCCCACGGCACCAATCCCGCCTCGGCCGCCGTTGCCGGACTCCAGGTGGTGCAGGTGAAGTCGCTCCCCGACGGCACGGTGGATGTCGAGGCTTTGCGCCCGCTGCTTGACGAGACTGTTGCCGCAGTGATGATGACCAACCCCAACACGGTGGGTATCTTTGAGCACAATATCCCGGCGATTGCCGAGATGGTGCATGCATGCGGCGCGCTGATGTATTATGACGGTGCCAACCTCAACCCGCTTCTCGGCGTGGTACGTCCCGGCGACATGGGCTTTGACGTCATGCACATCAATCTGCATAAGACCTTCTCCACCCCTCACGGCGGTGGCGGCCCGGGCGCAGGCCCTGTAGGTGTGCGTGCCGGTCTCGAGGAGTTCCTACCCAATCCGCGTGTCAAGAAACTTGAGCATGAGGGGCAGACGCTCTATTATCACACCGACGAGCCGTCGGCCCTTGGACGCATCTCTTCATGGCTCGGCAATTTCGCCGTCGAGCTTCGCGCGTTGGCCTACATCCTCACCCTCGGTCGCGAGGGATTGAAGATGGCCGGCCCACTCGCCACACTCAATGCCAACTATATCAAGGAGTCGCTTCGCGACCTCTACCTGTTGCCCATCGACCGCGTGTGCAAGCACGAGTTTGTGTTTGACGGATTGGCCGACAAGTCGACCGGCATAACCACGCTCAACATCGCCAAGCGTCTGCTCGACCACGGTTTCCATGCTCCAACCATCTACTTCCCGCTCCTGTTCCATGAGTCGCTGATGATAGAGCCTACCGAGACCGAGAGCATCGAGACCCTTGACGAGTTTATCGCCGTGATGCGCGACATCGCCCGTGAGGCCAAGGAGACCCCCGACGTTGTAAGGGACGCTCCGCACAACACCCCAGTGCGCCATCCCGACGACACTGCCGCCGCCCTCAAGCCCGTAGTGACATACTTCCAGCTTTGATACCGTATGGATTACGATATAATAATCATCGGAGCCGGGCCTGGCGGATATGAGACCGCTGTCAGTGCATCGCGTCAGGGCCGGAAGGTGCTGCTCATAGAGCGCGGCCACCTCGGAGGCACATGCCTCAACCGTGGCTGCATCCCCACCAAGGCCCTGTGTCGCAGTGCCGAGGTCGCTGTCACCGTCCGCGAGGCGGGTGCGTTCGGCATCAATGTCGAAGTGCCTGCGGGACTTGTTGACTATGCCAAGGTAGCCGCACGCAAGGACGAGGTCGTGGCCCAGCTGCGCCAGGGTGTGGCCGAACTGCTCAAGGGTGTCGATATAGTCGAGGGTGAGGCCTCGTTTGTCTCCCCCCGCGAAGTGTCGGTTGACGGCAACATCTATTCCGCTCCGCGCATCATCATAGCCACCGGGTCAGCCCCGGCGCGTCTGCCCGTTGCAGGTGCCGAACTTGCCATGACCAGCGACGATTTTCTTTCGCTCACATCCATTCCGGCATCCATAGTTATAATAGGTGCCGGTGTGATTGGCCTTGAATTTGCCTCGATACTCAATGCCTTTGGTGTTAAAGTCACTGTCGTGGAATTTTGCCGCGAGGTGCTCCCGCCGTTTGACGCCGAGGTGGCCAAGAGGTTGCGCATGTCGCTCAAACGGCGCGGCATCGACATCCTCACCGACACCCGCGTTACATCCATCGAACCGGGCATGAAGGTCAACTGTCTTGCCAAGGGCAAAGAGAAGTGCGTCGAGGCCGAGGCTGTGCTGATGGCCGTAGGCCGTCGCCCCGTATTGCCCCCGGGTCTTGAAACGCTCGGCGTGGCTGTCAACCGTGGCGCAATTGTGGTCAACGATGCTATGGAGGTGCAGTGGGAGGACGGACGTGCCCCCTCTGATGTCACCCTCTACGCCATAGGCGATGTCAATGGTCGCTGTATGCTTGCCCATGCCGCTACGGCCCAGGGCGAGATAGTGCTCGGCCACTCGCGCCGCCTCGATGTCATTCCCTCGGCTGTGTTCACCATGCCCGAGTGCGCGATGGTGGGACTGACTGAGGAGCAGTGCGTGGCGCGCGGACTCGATGTTAAAATAGGCAAGGCCACATTTCGCGCCAACGGTAAGGCACTGGCAATGGGTGAGACCGACGGCATGGTCAAGGTAATCAGCGATGCCACGACCGGACTGTTGCTTGGCTGTCACATCTGCGGCCCGCATGCCGCCGACCTTGTGCAGGAGGCTGCCACAGTAATGACCGCTTCACTTCCAGCCACAGCAATCGCCGACGCTATCCACTCTCACCCCACACTCGGCGAAACCCTCCGCACCGCACTCCTTTAAGCCTGCCATTGGATACCTTATTGTAAACCCAAGAAGGGGACAAAAGGACATAAGCTACAAAAGCGACATAAATTTATTGTTCTGATAATCAATGATTATTCTAAAACAATAAACTTATGTCGCTTTTGTAGCTTATGTCCTTATCTTACGTATAATCAGTTTTTGAGCGAGGAGTAGGTGCGGCGGTTGCGGATGAAGTAGTCAAAGATGATGTTGGTGTCGACGTTGAGGAGATTGGCTTTGGGATGCGAGGTGTAGGCGCGGCGCATGGTGCGGAAGTCACGGTGGGCACGCAGCACGGCCGACGCATTCTCGCGGTCACCGCTTACTACAAATTTCACCCATGCCACAGTGTCGAGCAGTCGGCGGCGGAAGAGGAGCCCGCGGCGGCAGCTGTCGGGGAGATTCTTATGGAGCATGAGCAGGTTGTTGCGGAAGTTGAGGTAGGTCTTGCGGGGGTTGGAAGCGGGCAACGACCCTCCGCCCAGATGGTAGACATGCGCCTGAGGCACAGCCCACACCTGACGTCCGGCAAGCTGTATGCGCCAGCAGAGGTCTATCTCCTCCATATGTGCGAAAAATTCCTTGTCGAGTCCGCCACATTTCAGATACACCTCGATGTCGACCATCAGTGCCGCCCCGCTCGCCCAGAATACCTGCATAGGGGTGTCATATTGCCCGCGGTCGGTCTCAACGTTGTCGAATATACGGCCACGGCAATAGGGGTAGCCGTGACGGTCAAGAAATCCACCGGCCGCTCCGGCATATTCAAATTTGTCAGGCTCGACGAGCGAGCGAATAGTAGGTTGGCAGGCTCCGGCCTCGGGGTGCGACTCCATGAACTGCCACAGGGGGGTGAGCCAGTCATCCTTGACCTCGACATCCGAGTTGAGCAGCACGCAATATTTATATCGCGGGGCTATCTGGGCGATGGCGCGGTTATATCCCTCGGCAAAACCGTAGTTTTCCGAAAACTCTATCAGCTCGACCTGTGGAAATGATTCGCGCAGATATTGCACCGAGTCATCGGTCGAGCCGTTATCGGCCACGATGACATCAGCCAGTCCGGCGGGAGTATGCTCAACCACCGAGCCGAGATATTCGGACAGGAGCTTGCGCCCGTTCCAATTCAGAATAACTACAGCTACCTTCAAGGGAATTAAAAATTAAAAATTAAAAATTGAAAATTGAAAATTGGAAAATTAAGAATTTTAAATTTTAAATTTAATTTACACATGCCCCAAGCATGCTTCGGGGTCGTCGGGACACACGGCTGTGATTGTCACAGGCACTACTGTATTGGCAAGCGAGGGGTCGGGATTGGTTAGATTGACGCGGATATAGTTGTCGGTAAATCCGGCCATCGACCCGTCTTTGCGCGGGTGCTCGACGAGCGTGGGACGCGAAGTGGAGATGTAGCGTGCGGTAAACTCTGCGAGTTTACGCTCCGACACCTCAAGCATGATACGGGTGCGGCGATGCTTCTCCTCCTGGCTCACCACGGGGGTAATCTCAAGGGCGCGTGTGCCGGGACGTTCGCTATAGGTGAAGACGTGCAGACGCGATATAGGCAGACCCTCGACAAAGCGTCGAGACTCCTCAAACAGCTCCTCGGTCTCGCCCCTCGCCCCCACAATCAGGTCGACACCTATAAAGGCATCGGGCATCACCTGGCGTATGCGCTCAATCTTGTGGCGGAACAGGGCGGTATCATAACGGCGACGCATGAGGCGAAGCACCTCGTCGCTGCCGTTTTGGAGCGGTATGTGGAAATGGGGCATGAACCTGCGCGACGAGGCCACGAAGTCAATCAGCTCGTCGGTGAGCAGATTAGGCTCGATGGATGATATGCGGTAACGCTCTATCCCCTCGACGGTGTCAAGCTCTCGGCACAGGTCATAAAAACTCTCGCCGGTGCGTTTACCGAAATCGCCGATATTGACGCCGGTAATCACTATCTCCTTGCCCCCCTCGGCTGCAACTTCGCGGGCCTGGGCCACGATGTCGGCAATCATGCCCGAGCGGCTGCGTCCGCGGGCCATAGGTATCGTGCAGTAGGAGCAATAGTAATCGCACCCGTCCTGCACCTTGAGGAAATAGCGTGTGCGGTCGCCGCGCGAACATGACGGCGAGAATTCGCGTATATCGGCTGTGGCGGTATGATGCACAGCCTTGCGGTGCTCGGCCTCACACTCGCGCAGATACTCCGTGAGGCGGAGCTTGCGGTCATTGCCGGCCACGATGACCACGCCGGGAAGCGAGGCCACCTCGTCGGGTTTGAGCTGGGCATAACAGCCGGTGACTATGATGCGGGCCTCGGGATAGCGGCGTGCGAACGAGCGTATGGCCTGACGGCATTTCTTGTCGGCAATCTCCGTGACGCTGCAGGTGTTGACCACCACATAGTCGGGCACCTCGCCGTCGGGCACACGTTCAATGCCCTCGTCGGCCATGAGCCGCGCGACGGTCGAGGTCTCGGCAAAATTGAGTTTACAACCGAAAGTGTGGAAGAGTGCTGTACGCTTTTTATTCAACGTTCTCGGCATTAATGGGCACAGGACGCTTGAAAACCTCCTTGAATGAAATCAGAGACTCAGTGCGCCCGAGCCCGAGACTGAGCTTGTTGTGTATAATCTCGAGCAGATGAGCGTTGTTGCGGGCATAAATCTTGGCAAAGATGTCATAAGTGCCGGTGGTGAAATGGCAGTCGACAACCTCAGGAATCTCCTTGAGGCGGGCTACGACCTCGTCAAACTTTGTCGGGTCATTGAGTATGAAGCCTATGTATGCGCAAGTCTGATAGCCCACCATCGCGGGGTCAATCTCGGTGCGGAACCCGAGTATCACTCCTGCCGATGTGAGTTTTTGGATACGCTGGTGGATGGCTGCACCTGAAATGTGTGTCTCACGCGCAATCTCAAGGAAGGGCTTGCGGGCGTTGTTGGAAAGCATTTCAAGGATCTTGATGTCCAATGAATCAAAATGTTGGCGCGACATTACTGTGTTATGAAATCTAAGGTATGTTTTGATTTAATTACTGTTATATGACGAATTGACATAAAAACGATGCAAAATTACTAAAAATCCAACAAATCCAAGATGTCTCGGGGGCGATTTGTATGAATTTTTAAAATGACATTGAATTAACACTTATTTAATAGACGGCATTGCATCAGATGTTGGCTATTTGGCGAGAAAGTTATAACTTTGCACCGATTATTACCCCGAAACTTTTGAGGAAAACTCATCTATATATATTAGCAACAGTGCTGCTATGCGCCCTATCGGTGGGTGCGATATCACGCCCCGCCTCAGGCGACACGACCATGCCTCGTGCCGCCATGACCGACAGCATGGCAGCGATAGACTCAACCGACCGCATATCGCGACGGAGCATTGACCGGCTTATATCGGCCGCCGATACGGCACTCTCGGCACTCACGGACTCAATAGCCGCCCCTGAAATTGCCGACTTTGACACCGTCGTCGCCGACACGGTTGTATCACCCCTCGCCGCTGAAGCGGACACCATCACCGACACTCATTCAGCACCGCTACCGGCAACCGCCGCCAACTCCACCGCTGTCGTTGACAATGATTCGACCATCATTAACGACAGTGTGGCTGCGAAACCTCGCTCAGTGCTGCAGCGTCACGAGATGTCGACCGACTCCACCCGCCGTCCGCGTCTGAGCCGCACCCGCATCACGGCCTCCAACGACAACGAGTCAAAGATAGTCCGCACCAAGGTCGACCTCGACAACCCCGTGGACTTCTCAGCCAAAGACTCGATGGTGATGACCGGGCGAAGCATGGCCTACATGTATGGCGACGGCAAGGTGGTCTACGGCAACATCAAGCTCGATGCCAACGAGATACAAATGAATCTCGACTCCACCACGGTATATGCCGTCGGCACGGTCGATTCGGTCGGCGACCTAAAGGGAACGCCGGTGTTTGACGATAACGGCACATCCTACGAGGCCAAGACCATGCGTTACAACTTCAAGACCGAGAAGGGATTCATCACCGACGTCATCACCCAGCAGGGCGAGGGCTACCTGACCGGCGGACAGTCAAAGAAAATCGACGAGAATACCATATATATCGAGAACGCGCGCTACACCACGTGTGACGACCACGAGCACCCCCACTTCTGGATGCAGCTCACCAAGGGCAAGGTGCGCCCCGGCAAGGATGCTGTGACCGGACCGGCCTATATGGTGCTTGCCGGACTGCCGTTGCCGCTGGCGGTGCCGTTCGGCTATTTCCCGTTCTCAGAGAAATACTCGTCGGGCATCATCTTCCCGACATTCGGTGACGACTATAACCGAGGCTACTATCTGAGCAACGGCGGTTACTATTTCGCCATCAGCCAGAATATGGACCTCGCGCTCACCGGCGAAATCTACACCCTCGGTTCGTGGGGACTCCGCGCCCAGTCGGCCTATCTGAAACGCTACAAGTATTCAGGCAACTTCAACATCTCCTATCTCAAGACCGTGACCGGCGACAAGGGTATGCCCGACTATGCCAAGTCGACCAACTTCCAGATACTCTGGAGCCACTCGCAGGACACCAAGGCCAACCCCAACATGAGTTTCTCGGCAAGCGTGAACTTCACCACGAGCGGCTACACGCGCAACGACCTCAACTCCTACTACTCGAGCGCGTTCACCGAGAACACCAAGAGTTCGACCATCAACATGACCTATCGTTTCCCCAACTCGAAATGGTCGCTCTCTACGACGGCAAGCGTGTCGCAGCGCACACAGGACTCCACGCTGGCCGTATCGTTCCCTAACTTCACGCTCACCATGTCGCAGATGTATCCCTTCAAGCGCAAGAGAGCTGTGGGCGATGAGAAGTGGTACGAGAAAATCAAAATCTCCTACTCCGGCCAGTTCAACAACTCGCTGACCGCCAAGCAGGACGTATTCTTTAAGAAAAGCCTCATCAAGGACTGGCGCAACGGTATGAAGCACAGTGTGCCCATCTCGGCCACGTTCAACGTGTTCAAGTACATCAACATCACCCCGTCCATCAACCTCACCGACCGCATGTACACCACCAAGGTGCGCCGCCAGTGGGACCCGGATGCCGGAGTGGAGAAGCTCGACACAAACTACAGCTTCTATAACGTATGGGACTTCCAGGCGTCCGTGTCGCTCGACACTAAAATCTACGGCTTCTTCCAGCCGCTCCCCTTCCTGGGCAACAAGGTGAAGATGATACGCCATGTGCTCACGCCGACCATATCGTTTAACGGTGCGCCTGACTTCGCATCGCCCTTCTTCGGATATTACGGCACGTATCAGTACACCGACTCGCGCGGCAATCTCGTGAACAAGCAGTATTCGATGTTCCCCAACAGCCTCTTCGGCGTGCCCGGAGCGGGACGCAACGGCTCCGTGTCGTTCTCGCTTGCCAACAACCTCGAGATGAAGGTGCGCGACGACAAGGACTCGATAGGCGAAAAGAAAATCTCGCTCATCGAAAACCTCACGCTGTCGCAGAGCTATAACTTCGCCGCCGACTCCATGCGGTGGTCCAACCTCAACACATCGATACTCCTGCGCCTTGCCAAGAACTTCAACCTCAACCTCTCGGCCACTTGGGACGTATATACCTACGCCCTCAACGCCAACGGCTCGCCCGTGCGTGTCAACAAACTGCGCCTCACCGAGGGCAAAGGCTGGGGCAAGCTCATGAACACCGGCACATCGTTCAGCTACACGTTCAACAACGACACGTTCAAAAAATGGTTTGGCGGAGGCGATGATAAGGATGGCAAAGATAAGGATAAGAACGGAGGCTCGCAGCAAAGCGACAACCGCTCGACCAACGACTCGTCACGCCCCGGCCCGACAAATAAGAAGAACGGCAAGGGTGGCATACAGATAGGCGACAACGGTTATATGGACTGGAGTGTGCCGTGGAACCTCTCGTTCAACTATTCGGTCAATTACGGCTACGGCGATTTTGATTACGAGAAACTCGAGTACAAGGGCAAAATCACGCAGAACCTGTCCGTGTCGGGCAACATCCGCCCCACGAGCAACTGGAACTTCGGATTCTCGGCCAGCTACAATTTTGACAAGCATAAAATCGCCTACATGAACTGTAACATATCGCGCGACATGCACTGCTTCACTATGCGCGCAAGTTTCGTTCCCGTAGGCCCTTACAAGAGCTACAACTTCCACATCTCCGTTAAGTCGTCGCTGCTCTCCGACCTCAAGTATGACAAGCGTTCGTCGATGAGCAACGGTGTGCGGTGGTAATCCGTAGAACTTTTTCACGACTATTAATGTTGTTTAAGATATAGTATTCTTTATTTAGTCCAAACAACTATTTATGTTATGAAAAAAGTTTTACTTGTAATGTGTGCCGTACTCGGCATCGTATTCGGAGCAAATGCTCAGAAAGCCCAGCTTCAGATTGGTTACGGCGGCTACACTCAGATGGACTGCACCGACATGCACGACGGCGGGTCAATCAACAACGCCTGGGGCGCACTCACAGCCGGTGTCAACTTCAAGGTAGCACCATCGTTTACAATGGGATTCACTTACACATTCTCCTCTGCCTCCTACAAACATTCTGACGACGCCAACGCCTACTATCACGTCATCATGCTCAACGGCAAATATGACTACTGGCGCAACTCCATCGTCAAGCTCTATGCCCACGGCGGTGTCGGCGTCGACATCACCCACATGGCTGCAGGTGACTGGCATAAAAACAAGTCGTACTTTGCATTCCAGATTTCACCGTTAGGAGCTGAAGTTGGCATCTCACGTGCCGCCTCGATGTTCGGTGAGCTTGGCTTCGGCGCGCAGGGCCTCCTGCAGGTGGGTTTCAGGCTCAACCTCTAACCGCCGTATAATATGAGCGACAGGATTTCTTACGAAGAGCGCAAGGAGCTTCCCGACAGCGTGTACGGTCTGCCCGAACGCAGGGAGTATCCGATGCCCGATGCAGCGCACGTGCGTGCCGCCGAGGCATATTTCCGCTACTGTCCCGAGGAACTGAAGCCTAAACTCGCACGCGCCATCCTGGCCCGCGCAAAGGAGTATGGCGTGGATGTCGAAAGCCCCACGGTGCTCGGCTACGCACAGCAGTAGACAACCGACAAATAAAACGATAAAATTTCAGGCCGTTGTGTCATAATTCAATAAAGACACAACGGCCTGATTTTTTGTCATGCAACAGTCTCTAAATGTGGAGCGACGGGGAAACAAAGTTGTAAATACGTTTGTTAATTTTATATATTTTTAATCAGACTCGGAGCTTGCTCCGGGCTGTGCCACACACCATTGATATCAAACGAATAACACCTACTATAATGAACAGATTCAGTTACACGTGCTGTTGGACTCAATTCATATTGTCTGCCATCACATCCATGCTATTAGCAAGTTGCTCTCATTCCGAGAAGGCTACGGTGGCCGCACCTGTCATGGTGACGGTTCAGCCGGTAAGTCTCAGCCATGAGGGTGGCTCAAGGTCGTTTTCGGGCACTGTGGAATCATCTGAAAACTCTATGGTGAGTTTTTCGGTGCCAGGCAGGATAACCGATATATATGTCAGCGAGGGTCAGCGTGTAGCCAAAGGGCAGGTATTGGCACGTGTATCTGCCGACAATTATGTCAACGCCGGTAATATCGCCGATGCGGAGCTTGCCGAAGCGCGCGATGCCTATGCCCGCCTCAAGAAGCTGCATGATGCCGACGCGCTGCCCGACATCAAATGGGTGGAGGTGCAGAACAAGCTGAAACAGGCCGAGAATGCCGCGCATATATCCAACCGCGCCGTCGCTGACGCTACGCTCCACGCGCCGGTGTCGGGCGTCGTGGGCCGCAAGCTCGCGAGCGTCGGGCAGACAGTAGCAGCCGCCGAGCCTGTGCTCGAGCTTGTGACGGTCAATGACCTGCGCATAGCTGTCTCAGTCCCCGAAAGCGAGATTGGCGACATAGCCGAGGGGCAGACGGCCAGTGTGTCGTTCAAGTCTCTTGGCATCGACTCCGTGGCCGGGCGCGTGGCCCTCAAGTCGGTAGTCGCCGACCCGCTGACCCGAGCCTACACCGTAAAGATTTCGATTCCCAACGCCAATGGCCGCATTCTGCCCGGCATGGTCGGCGATGTCGTGATACCGCATTCAGCCGTCAAGAGCGAGGCTTCGGCTGGGGGCGTTCTGCTCCCGTCCCAGGCCGTGCTGCTCGGCTCTGACAACCGCCAGTTTGTATGGGTGGTAAGCCAGGGCAAAGCCGAGCGACGCTTCGTCACGACCGACAATCTATCGTCGGGCGGCATACTCGTTACCGACGGACTGTCGCCGTCTGACAGCGTAATTGTGGCGGGAATGCAGAAGGTAGGCACCGGCACGCCTGTCAGATGTGAACCCGCAGCGAAGTAAGTCACACTCAATCCGTTCAACATTATGGCACAGCAATCCAAACAGCCCGAGCAGACCCCGCGCCCGCTCGACAAGCCATCGCCAATCGTGGTGGCCGGCATGAAATACAGCAAGGAAATCATACTGATTACCTGCATCTTCATAGCATTCGGCATCTATGCCCTCAAGGTTATGAACAAGAACGAATTTCCCTCGTTTACAATCCGCGAGGGGGTCGTGGCCGCGCTCTATCCCGGCGCATCGGTGGAGCAAATCGAGCAGGAGGTGCTCAAACCGCTTGAGGACTACGTGTTCTCCTACAAGGAGGT
Organism: uncultured Duncaniella sp.; assembly: GCA_910584825.1. Taxonomy (GTDB): domain Bacteria; phylum Bacteroidota; class Bacteroidia; order Bacteroidales; family Muribaculaceae; genus Duncaniella. The sequence goes on from CAJUCI010000016.1 coordinate 22,941, forward strand.
CAACAAAAAGAAGACCCACTCTCAGGTGTCGGGCAACACGGCAATTATCTTCGTGGAGCTTGACGACAATGTAGATGATGCCGACAGCTTCTGGAACGAGTTCAAGATAGGCATGGACAATGTCAGGCTCAAACTGCCGGCGGGAGTGCTCGGCGTGGAGACCCTCAGCGACTTCGGCGAGACTTCGGCCCTGCTTATCACGATGCAAAGCTCCGACAAGACCTACCGCGAACTCGGCGACTATATGGACAGCCTCAAGGACCGTCTGCGCACAATCGAGAGCGTGGGCAGCATGAGCGTCTACGGCAAGCAGACCGAGCAGATTGCAATCTATTTCGACCCCGATAAACTCCAGCACTACGCCCTGTCGGAAAAGACGGTGGGCGCGACGCTTCTTGCCCAGGGATTTCAGACCACCGGCGGCTCGCTGCGCGACGGCGACTATACCCGCCCCATCTTCGTGGCCCGGCCTGTCAATTCGGTGGCCGATGTAGCCGACATGGTGGTGTTCAGCTCGCCCGACGGCAGTGTGGTCAGGCTCGGCGACATTGCCGAGGTCAAGAAGGAATATCCCGACCCCGACAGCTATATAACCAACAACTTTGACAAATGCATACTGCTCAGTGTCAGCATGAAGGACGGGTATAACATCGTGGAGATGGGCAAGGAGGTCGATGCCGAGCTTGAAAAGGCGCGGGCCGACATACCCGAGTCAGTGACACTGTTCAAGATTACCGACCAGCCGGTAGTGGTCAACAGCTCGGTCAACTATTTTCTCGTCGAGCTGCTGATTGCCATCATCGCCGTAGTCGTGGTAATAATGATACTGCTGCCGCTCAAGGTGGCACTGATTGCCGCCGCCACCATCCCGGTATCAATATTTATATCGCTGGGGCTCTTCTATGCATTTGACATCGAGCTTAACACCGTGACGCTGGCATGTCTGATAGTCTCGCTCGGAATGATTGTGGACAACTCGGTGGTCATCATTGACGACTACGTCGAACTGATTTCCGAAGGGATGGACCATGTATCGGCCACACTCAGGGCCGGCACCGAATTTTTCAAGGCCATTTTCTCGGCCACGCTGGCCATTTCGGTCACATTCTTCCCATTCCTGCTGACGGTCACAGGCATGTTTCGCGACTTCCTGACCGATTTCCCCTGGGGCATGACCATCATACTGTTTGTGTCGCTGCTCATAGCCGAACTGCTCGTGCCTTACCTGCAGCTCAAACTGATTAAACAGCCTATCTACAAGCTCCAGCAGGAAGCCCTCGCATCCGGCAAGAAGAAATTCAGCCTCTTCAACTCCATGCAGAAGGGATATGACAAGGTAATCGGCTGGTGTTTCAGATTTCCCAAACTGACTATCGTGCTCGGACTGGCCTGCGTGGTCATCGGCGGATGGCTGTTCATGTCCACCCCGATGCAGCTGATGCCTATTGCCGAGCGAAACCAGTTTGCCGTCGAAATATTCCTGCCGCAAGGCACGTCGGTCGAGCGCACCACCCAGGTAGCCGACTCGCTCGAAAAGATACTCTCGACCGACGACCGTGTAGTGTCGATAGCCTCATTCCACGGCTGTTCGTCACCACGCTTCCAAGCCACTTACGCCCCGCAAGTCGGCGGCCCGAACTTCGCACAGTTCATCGTAAACACCAAGAGCAATCAGGCCACCATCGATGTGCTCAACGACTATACCGAAAAATACGAGAGCTTTTTCCCAGACGCCATAGTCCGCTTCAAGCAGTTGAGTTATTCAACGGCTGACTATCCGATTGAGATACGCTTTACGGGAGCCGACGAGGCCACTCTTGCCGCTGTCTGCGATTCGATGCTCCAGGTGGCCCGCCGTGTGCCGGGTCTGCGCAACGTCCGCTCGTCGCTCGGCAATCCACTTGCCGCCGCAATGGTGCAGCCCGACCTCACCCGCGCCTCGCGCTTGGGACTCAACAGCATGCTGCTTGAAACCACACTCGCCTTGCGATACAGCACAGGCATACCTGTGGCCACGGTGTGGGAGGGGGATTACGGCATCCCCGTAGTGCTGAAGACCGACGCTTCTAACCGCGCCACAGCCGACGAACTGCTCAACGAGCCGATGCCGGTGCTTGGACTCGGCGACGTGCCTCTGCGTCAGATAGCCGACGTCAAGCCCGAATGGCATCCCGGCATGCTGACCCGCTACAGCGGTGTGCCCTCAGTGTCGCTCATCGCCGAAGTGCAGCGTAATGTCAACGTCATTGACCGCACCGAGGCACTGATGGACAGCATCGGCCACTATAAGCTCCCTGTCCAGGTGGAACTGACACGCGGGGGCGAATGGGAGGACACAATGAGCACCCTGCCTCAGATACTCGGTGGCCTGGCTATAGCCATTGTCATCATCTTCCTCATCCTGCTGCTCCACTACGCATCGGCCGACACGGCTCTGCTCCTGCTGGGGTGTCTGCTGCTGTGCGTGCCGGGAGCCGCAGCCGGTCTGCGCATACAGTCGACCGACCTGTCGCTTACATGTGTGCTCGGTCTTGTGTCGCTCATGGGCATCCTTGTCCGCAACGCCATCGTGCTGCTCGACTATGCCGAGGAGCTGCGCAACCAGGGCCAAAGCGTCACCGACGCCGTGTTCAACGCATCCAAGCGTCGAATGCGCCCCATCTTCCTGACATCGGCTGCCGCCACAATGGGCGTACTGCCGATGATTATGGGCGACAGTGCCTTGTGGAAACCGATGGGCGTGGTAATATTCTGGGGCACTCCGATTACGATGATATTCATTCTGACTGTCATCCCTGTGGCCTACTGTCTGGTCAAGGGGCGCGGCAAAGATGCTGACAAGCCTCTGCAGCAACCGCTTGAGACACATCTGCTATAATCGGGACGGTTTGGGATTGAGGTTGTCAAGCCACATCCTTTTGAAAAGCCTTCTCAATTCATTCATCGAAACTCATACAGCTATGAAATTCTTGAAAATCGCCATATCCGCACTGCTTCTTACCGCCTTTGCCGCACACGGCTCCGACACCGGCACCGACTCGTTGCTGACACTCAATCAGTGCATTGAACTATCTCTCGCCAACAATGTGGCCGTCCGCAACAGTGCCAACAACACCGCAGCGGCCGTCGAACTGAGCAAGGAGGCGTTTACAAAGTATTTTCCCGAAATATCAGCCTCGGGCGCGATGTTCTGGACCCACAACGATGTGCTCCAGTACAACCTGCTCGACATTATAGAATTGGGCCTTATTGACAAGGGTAAGATGGCCGGCATCCAGGCGATGCAGCCTGTGTTTATGGGCGGTCAGATTGTCAACGGCAACAAGCTCGCACATGTGGGCGAGGAGGTGGCCCGTCTGCGCCAGCAGCAGAGCAATGACGAGCTACGGTTGAACACCGAGACCCTCTACTGGAAACTCGCCACCCTTAAAGCCACCCGCCACGCCCTTGAGGCTGCCATAGCCACACTCGACACACTCGACAATCAGGTGCAGGTGGCTGTGGATGCCGGTGTGGCCATGCGCAACGACCTGCTGAAAGTGCAGCTGCGACGCAACACCTACCGCACCGAGATGGTCGACCTTGACAACGGCATAAAGCTTGTCAAGATGCTTCTTGGGCAATACATGGGGCAGGGCACCGGCTTTGAGTTTGACATCGACGTTGCCGTTCCCGAGAAGGTGCCTGAATTCCCCTCACAGCTGTACGTTCCTGCCGAGACCGCACTGCCTATGACGGTCGATTATCGACTGTTGCAGAAAAATGTCGAGGCGTGCAAACTCGAGAAGCGGATTGAGGTCGGCAAGCATCTGCCGCAGGTGGCTGTCGGCGCGGGATGGTTCTACCACGACATCCTCAAGCAGAATCACAACTTCGGGGCCGTGATGATTGCCGTGAATATCCCACTCTCGGGATGGTGGGGAGGCTCACACGCCATCAAGCGCAAACAGCTTGCCGTGGACAACGCCCAAAACGAGCTGACCGACCTCGGCGAGAAACTGCAGATAGAGATGCAGGATAAATGGAACAACCTGACCGCCGCCTACCGCAAAATGGGCATCGCTATGGAGGGGATTGGTGAAAGTAAGGAAAATCTGCGCCTCAACCGCCTGTATTACGAGGCCGGCATATCCACCATCACCGACCTGCTTGAGGCCGAAGCCTCCAACAAGGAATCTCTTGACAGCTATATCGCAGCCTACGGAGCATTCCGCGTGGCCCGCTCAGCCTACCTCATCAGCATCGGCCAAACCGCCTCGGAATGACTGTGTGCCGAGAGTGGAAGTCACGCAGCCACTCATCTATACAGCTTATTGCGGAGTCAGGGCTTTTTCAAACGCTGAAGGATATGAGGTTGACGAACGGAGGAGTATAACCGAAGGCCGGTCGGTATAAAACTCAGCTATACGTCCCTGGGGGTCTATGAGCACGTTGGCCGGCAATGAGTCGAACTCATATATATCATCTGATTTCTTACGGTCCAATATGAGATTACGGTCATTCATACCGTGCTTTTCAGTGAATTTCAGTAGCTTGTCCTTTGACGGGTCTGAAATGCATACGGTGATAATCTCCATATTGCCCGTCTTTCCTGCGAAACGTTCGTGCAATTGCGGCATGATACGGAACTCGTTTATGCATGCCCCGCATCCAAAGTCCCAGAAGTCAAGATACACGTACTTGCCACGGAAATCTTCAAGCGACACCCGCTTGCCGTCGGCATCCTTCATCACCAGCTTTGGGGCCGGACGTCCGGGTGCGACACGCTCCACTCCTGCCATGATACCCTCCAGATGCTTGCGCAGGGCCGGGGTGGAAATGCTCTCATACACATAAGCGATATTACGTCGCAGGTTAGGGTCGTGACTGTATCTGACCTCGGCATCAACCGACTTCACTTCATTCAGTTCCTCAAGGAAACTGTCGGGTGAAATCAGGCGTGATATGTTGATGGATTTTCTGAATGAATCCTCGCCGGGTGTCAGGCCGAAAGCCCGCGTGGCATTGCCGACTGCGAAGTTCAGATTATTAAGCGTGAAGCTCATATAAGCCGGATGTTTAAGAAAGCGGCCTCGGAAAGTCGTGCTATTCTCAGCAGGATATTTTTCGGATATATAGCCCTTTGAGCCGACACGGTCGAGTGCTCCGGCGATGGCTACAAAACGCAACGGAGAGTAGTAGCCCTCGACCCTGAAATACTCCTCCAACCGGGGCGAACCGTGCGAGGCCACAAATGCATCTACCACTGCCTTATATCGCGCGTGATAATCGTCAGTCTTGCTGATAAGCACGGCAAGAAGCGAGTCAGACCGGGCTGTGTTTTTAAGGCCGTAACCCGATGCCTGGCGGTAATCGTTGAAAGTGTGGTTTATATCAATGAAACGTTTGCGCATCTTGTTGTGCACCTCTTCGGCCAGCTGATAGTCAAGTTGAGCCTTTGGGTCGCGCACGGTCAGCTTCATGTCATCATCCTCAATTATGAGGTTTAGGGTATCTCCGGCGCATACTGGCACTGTCGCAGTGCCGCCGAGATAAAGATATATCTGCTGCAATGGTCCGCGCATAGGCACAGCCATATTGAATCGCCCCCTGCCGTCCGCTTCCAGTTTGTGCCCCACGTTTCTGACGGGGTCGCTTACTGCAAAATTTACCGACCCTTTCCATTTTTTCGACATGACTCCCCGCAGCACAAAAGATGTCTCGGCCATGAGCGAATCGGCGAGGGCGGTGTTCTCAACCGCCATAGCTGACGGAAGCAGACAGACTGAGAGCAATAAATAAGCGATAGTACGGGAGATTTTCATGGCGTCAGTAGATTTTTCAGCACAAATATACTGATTTTCCGCACACCGTGCAATACGCGAAATTGACTGACTACAATAGTTTTTTCAAGCCATGAGCATGGATGCGGCCATGAGTGCCATGCCGAGGATTACACAGGTTATGGTGATGTGATGGTGGCCATAGCTCTCGGCACTCGGGAGCAGTTCGTCAAGGGCGATATACACCATGACTCCCGCCACTCCGGCAAGCAGAATGGCATTGAGTGTCGGAGTCCACAGCGGCAGCAGAAACAGCATTCCGGCCACCGCACCCACCGGCTCGGCGAGTCCTGAAATCACACTCCAAACCACAGCCTTGCGGTGACTGCCGGTGGCATTATAGACCGGCACCGAGACGGCTATGCCTTCGGGGATATTGTGGAGCGTAATGGCTATGACAATCGGGATGGCGACCGATGCGCCGTCGAGCGCGGAGATGAATGTGGCCATTCCTTCGGGAAAATTGTGTATGCCTATGGCGAGCGCGAGCATGATGCCCGCACGGCGCGAGCGCGGACTGCCTACGGCATTTTCTACATGATTGAACTCGTGAGGGTTATCCTCCTGAGGCACAATGAAGTCTATCAGAGCTATCAACGCTATTCCGCCGAAAAATGCAAGCACGCCGTAAAGCTGTGAAAGACGCGGGATGAAGGAGACCGAAAGTTCGTCAAACGCCTGAGGCATGAGGTCGAGAAACGAGACGTAAATCATCACGCCAGCCGAGAACCCCATAGCCCCGGCGAGAAATCTCGACTCGCGGGCCTGAGGCAACAGCGACAGCAACGCCCCTATCCCGGTACCCATACCGGCTATGAGCGTAAGCAACAGCGCGATTAAAAGTGAGTGTGACGATATATCTTCCATTAGAAAGGATAGCCGATAGCGAGGTGAAATGCGAGGGATTTGCGGAAGGATTCCATGTTGTAATAGCCGTGTTTGCTCGTGTGGTAGGGGGCGTGGATGCCTATGCCGAGGTCGGCACGGATTACGAGCATGGAGATGTTGAAGCGGAGTCCTGCGCCGGTGCCGAGGGCGAGGTCGCGGAGGAATGTGGAGCCGCGCAGCTGACCGCCGGGACGGCTCTCCTCGTTTTTGAGCGTCCACACGTTGCCTGCATCAAGGAATATGGCTCCGTGGAGCGGGCCGAGGATGGGGAATCGCAGTTCGGTGTTGGCCAGGAAGATGAATGTGCCGGTCTGGTCAAAATATCCGTTTATCTGATTTTCCGGGGCGCGATATGAGCCGGGGCCGATGGAGCGTACCGTGAAGGCGCGCACCGAGTTGGCACCGCCGGCATAGAACTGCTCGCTGTAGGGCACCTGTTTGGAGTTGCCGTAGGCGTATGCGGCTCCGGCGGCCACACGGTTGACGAGCCATATGTCGCCCGAGCCTATGCGGCGTCCGTAGACTATCTGACCGTAACCCTTGATGAACTGTGAGAAGGGTGTGCCGAACAGTTCCTTCTCGCCATGTTTGCCGCAGAGTTCGTAGATTGACCAGAATATGTTGCCGGCCTGCTGGACTGTAGCCTGGATATTTATGGTGTTGTCACGGTTCATGGCGCGGTCATAGACAAACGAGTATGACATCTGCGGGATAAACTGGTTCATGAAGCTCAGAGCGATTGCCGGGTTGGCGGCCATCACGGAGTCGAAGACTTCGGTGGTGTTCTGCAACTTGGTGTATGTGAGCTTGAAGGGGGTGAAGGAGTTGGATATGTAGCGCGACGACTGCCAGTCATATGAGATGCCGGTGTTGAACTGCGCCATCTTGAAATAGTGGGGGCGGTTGAGGACGTCGATGCCGAGCGAGAGGCGCGTCCAGTTGAGCTCGCGGCGGCTTCGGGGAATGAAGTTAGGGGCGAGCAGACGGGGGAAGGCGAGTGTGGCCTTGAGTCCGGCCTCGTAGGAGTTGAACAGGCTGTTGCGTCCCGAGCCTGTCTGCCATTCATACGAGCCTGTCAGCGTCACCGAGAGCTGTTCGCCTCCGCCGAATATGTTGCGGTTCGTAAGTCCGAGCGTCACACCCGGGCCGAGGTAGGAGTTGGATTTGGATGACACATTGGCCTCGACCGATGCCTCCCAAGGGCGGTCAAACGTACACTCTATCGCCACGTCGAGCAGACGCTTGTCGCGGTGAATGGTGTCGGGCGATACGAGGATGTTGATGTTGTTGAATATGCCCAGGCGCGAGAGTCGCAGCTGGGTCTGGTCCATCTGACGCACGGAGAACGTGCGGCCGGGACGGAACGCTATGCACGACGGTATGAGCGACTTGCGCAGTCGCGAGGGGAGAAACTGTATGACGTCGCCCTTGTTAGTGTGGATGGTGTCGGGCGTGCCTCCCCCCTTGTTGCGCATCACCACGGTGGTAATTTCGCCCGTCTTGAAACGGTCGAGTGCCCAGGGGTGCAGATTGTCGGCAATCTCCATGCGCATGGCTATGCGTCCCTGATTGATGGTGGAGTCGGCGAGATACTGTATGAACTCGGGGCGGAAATAATAATATCCGCGGTTGCGCACGGCATTGGCTATCTGCACGCGCAGGGCCGACAGCGAGTCGGTGGAGTAGCGTGACCCTGTCTTGAAGTAGGCCGACCGCAGGGCCACCGAGTCGATGAGATGATAGAGGTGGGTCGAGTCGGGCAGGAGCTGTATCGAGTCGATAAGATAAGGCTGCCCGGCATTGACGGTGTAGAGAATGGAGGCTTTCTTTTTATTCTTTTTCTGCACGAGTTCGTATGACGACTTTCCTGAGAAATAGCCGTTGTCGTCAAGAATGCGGTCGAGCATGTGGGTGCGCACCTCGGGACGCACATCGCTCACGAGCACAGGCTCCGACACGAGCTTCTCGTAAATCCAGTGCTTGAATCCTTTGGGGGGATTGGGCCAGTTGTTGTAGACCCACAGGCCGAGCGGGAAGGGGGTGCGTACCGACGCCGACCCGAGCAGTGGATTGTTGGGCTTGACCGACACCGCCTCGGTGAGCGACGACTTGACATCGGCGGGAAACGGCTCTGATGCCGGAGTGCTGACCTCAACACCTTTCAGGCCGGTGTAGAGAAGTTCGTCCTGAGGTATGCGGCGCGTGGTCGAGCAGGAGACTGAGAGCAGTCCCGCGAGGATGACGGTGAGAAGTATGTCGAGATGGCCTTTCATAAACTCTAAACTTTAAACTTTTAAAAACTGTCAGTCGCGTTTGATGCCGAAGAGCTCCCACAGGGTGTTGAGCTTCTTTTTGAGCACGAAACCTACGCCCGTCTGGGTGATTTCACCCTCGAGGATGCTCTCAAAGCCCGTGTGGCGGAATATCCTCACATACATCGAGCCTGAGGCGTTGAGCATGTATTCAAACGAGATGTCGTTGATGAGGTTCTGCGAGAAGTTCTCGTCAGAGTTGGCGTCGGTCGAGTAGTTGCCGCCCACGACTATCTTGAAGCGGTCGTTGAAGAGGCTCTTAGATACGCGGTAGCTGTAGGTGGTGGCCGTAGAGGTGTTGCCCTCATATGTGCGGTCATATTGGTCGATGCCAAACGAGATGTCCACGCCTCGGATGTTGTTGGCGGCCCATGAGTTGAGCTGCGAGGTGAGAAACGAGAAGAGCGGGTTGCCTGCGAGCGACGAGCCCTTGGTATTGGCCCCGGTGTAGACGTTGTAGAGCAGCAGGTTCATGGCCTGGTTGGCTCGCTGCTCGGCCGACATTGAGGTCAGCTCGTTCTGGACGGTTATGTCATCGTTGGTCGAGAGGTCAAAGGCCACGTTCATGTTGTCAAAGGTGTTGGTTATCGACAGCATGACGTCAAAGTTGACCAGTCGCGAGTTTTGTCCGCTCTGGGTGACGTTGGCCCTCACGACGTCGACGGCGTGGATGTTGAGCACGGGGTTCATCATGTCGCCGTTGAAGGCTATGTATGACCCTTCCCGGAACTCGAAATTCTTCTCGCTCATGAGCGGCGGGGTGTAGCGCACATAGCCGCTGTTGATGTTGACGCGGCCCGTCAGACGCTCGCCGTTGAGGGGCGACATGGAGAAGTCGAGGTCGCCTGCCGGGAGCACATGCACGCGGTTGGAGCCGTTGGACGAGAGGTCGACGTTGACCGTCGAGCCTTCGCGCAGATGCAGGTCGGCCTTGAGGTTGAGTGCCATCGCTGTGGACACGATGGAGTCGGCGGCCTGAGTGGCTGTGGTGTCATTGAACTGCACGAAGTGCACCATATCCTGGTCAGCTTGCGATGCCACGGCCTGCTCGGCCTCGGGCATGACGTAGGTGACGTTTGTGCCCTCGAGGAGCGAGACATCCGCGTTGACTTTGAGTAGCTGCATGTTGCCCTTGATGCCGGCGAAGAGGTCGAGGAAGGCCTTGCCGTAGACATCCGAGCCCCCGCGGGCGCGGTCGGCCTTGACCACCTGCATGTTGCGTGCGGCCATGTCGAGGTCGAGCTTGACGTTGCTCAGGCTTGTGGCATTGACCGTGCCGTTGATGGTCAGCGGGTTCTCGTTGCAGGCGAATATGTTGAAGTCATTGAACGTGACGATATTGCTGTCCACGGGGATGCGCTCGTCAGAGAAGCGGAACGAGGTGCCGAGCATGGTCACCTTGACTGCGGTGGTGTCAAAGTTGATATATCCGTCAAAGCGCGGGTTGGCCATGTCGCCCGTAATCTTCATGGAGCCGTTGAGCTGGCCCGAGAGCGATGCCATCTTGTCGGGAATGAACGGGTTGACCACATTGAGCGGGAACTTTATCATATTGAAGTCGAGGAGGAACGGTGTTGCAAGCGTCGAGTCGTTGAGCACGCCGCGGGCCGTGATGGTGGGGATGGAGTCGACCATGAGGGTCACGTCGGCCATCAGTTTGCCTCCGGCCGAGTTGGCAACATCCACGTCGAGGTCAAAGTCGCCTACGCGGTCACGCCCGTAATACAGGTCGGTGAGCGAGACGGTGCCGTTGCCCGTGATGGTCGGCTTCTCGTACATGAAGCTGAGGTCGGCCGAGAGGTCGCCCTTGATTGGCGGGGCGAACGGGTTGATGGCAAGCCAGTCCTGGAGACGGATGCGGGATATCTGCACCTTGACGGCCTCCTGCTCCCCGCGATAATGGTTGTGTACGGAATCGTTGGCGGCCACGGCTTCCTCTCCGCCGTGGGTGGTGAAGATGCGCACGAAGCTGTTGTCGCCGGTCAGCTCGAGATTGGCGTCGAGATGCTTGGTGGCGAGGTCGAGGCTGAGGAAGTTATCCTTGTTGAGAGTCCAGGGTTTATACGCGATGGTGGGTTTGGTGGGAACGAAACGCACAGTGACGATACTGTCGATGATGTCGGCGTTGAGGCCGAGGTTGAATCCCTTGTCGCCCTTGATATTCTGCTGCTTGAGGAATGCCGATGCACGGTTGCTTCCCGCGAAGCCGTTGAGGGTCACGTGGGCAAAGTCATCGAATGTGCCGGGGCGGTTGTTCATCGCGGCATGATAGACGAGATACTGTCCGTGCTGCACGGCGTCGAGGCGTATGGTGTCTATGCGCGTTGTGTTCATGGCCAAGGTGTTGACCAGCGCGTTGAGCCGCAGCAGTGAGTCGTTGGCCACGGTGGCTGACAGGCGGCCGATTTTTATACCAGACGATTCGAGATATTGCGCGGCCACGTTGGAGCGGCCCATGTCGGCACGCAGGGCAAATCGGGGGATGGCGTTGTTGAGCACGGGCACGTCCACGCGCATGCTGTCAATCTGCGACTGCAGTGTGGTCATGGCCGGGGGGAGTGCGTTGACGAAACTCATGAGCGAGCCGGGGGTAGTGAGCAGCAGGTTGAGGTCGCCGTTGGTCAGCGAGGTGCGCGAGCCGTCGGCCTCGGAGCGCGATGTGAGCCTGACAGGGCTGCCGGGGTCGATGGTCATGCCCGGGAGTCGCCACAGCAGTGAGCTGACATCGGCTGTCACATCCATCCCCTGAGTGGCCACGTTGTAGAAACCTGACGAGGCTATCTGCATATGTCCCGAGTTTACGGAGTCGGACAGGTGGAGCGTCTGAAGATTGATGTCGCGCAGGTCGCCTTGTACGTTGTAGCGAACGCTGTCACCCTTGAGCCAGGCCGTGAAGTCGAGCGAGGCATCCGCTCCGGGATTATGGCTGACGAGATTTCCTGTGGCCTCGCCCGCATGGAGCGAAGCGCGCAGATTGATGTCGCTGTAGGTCTCTTTCTGATATATGAGCCGTTTGAGGTTGATGTCGGCATCGATTGACGTGTTCTTGGCCATAGGGTTGTAGCCTCGGCCATCTACGGTGGCTTTGGCCGTGACTTGACCTACGCCAAGCTCGGGCATGAAGAGGTCGACCGGGAAGCGGTCAAGCACGATGTTAGCGTCATAATCCTGCGGGCGTGCGCTCCATGAGCCGTCAGCCGCAAGGCGTCCGCCGTGGGTGGTCACCTCTACGTTGCCTGACGCCTCGCCCGGATGATAATCCACATCTGCGCGCAACTGCAGGGCGGGAACGGTGTGGATGGGGAGGAATGAGAACTGACGGTCAGAGAGTGTGGCGAGCGCGCCGTCAAGCGATATGCCGCCACCGATTTTTTCAGGGTCAAAGGGGTGGTCGACCGTTCCGTTGCCCTGGAGCCGGAACACTCCCGGCATCGACATGACGAGGTCGTGGACGTTTAGCTCACCGGCTGTGCCGTCGATGTCGGTTGACAGCGAGAGCAGTCCGAGCGGGGCGAGTGTGGCACGCATGTCGGGAAATGCCTGGGCCACGTCGGCGGGCGAAATCACACCGTTGCCTTTGAGCGACAGTGGGAGAGTGGGGTCGGATGTCAGGTCACCTATGCCCATGCCGGCATCGAAGCGTAGCATGGAGCGGAGGGTGGAGATGTTGAAGTCAGAGGCCGTCATCGTTGTGCCGTCCATCGTGAAGAGGCCGTCGGCACGCAGGGGCAGTCCGCATCGCTCGGTGGCCGAGAGGGTGCGCAGGGGCACGCGTATGGATGTTCCGCGGTTGTAGAACGAGTCCACCTCTATCACTATGTCGGTAGCGGCTATGTAAGCCGGGTCGAAGCCGGGGAGCGGCGAGGCTCCGCGCTCGGCATAGAGGGCTTCGCGCCCGGTGAGACGGAGGGTGTCGGCTGTGATTGTCCACATCTCCGAGTCGGGTGTGACAGTGGTGTCGGTCGGAGCGGTTGCGGCATCGGGGTCGACTTTAGGATATATGTATGCGGCGGCCACACTGTCGATGTGCAGTGAGCGGCCGAATATTCGTTTTGTGCCCATGTCTACCGTGGCCTGATTAAGTTCGGCGCGATCGATGCGGCATCCGAGCGAGTCGATGACGGGTAGCATTGACATGCGGTAGGTCACATCGCTCATGGTGATGCGTCCGGCGCGGATGAGCCACGGGGTTGCGGCGGCAGTGTCAACGGGTGTGGCGGTAGTGTCGTCAAGCATGCGCAGACTCACGTCCACGCCCGAGATGTCGGCACGGTCAAGATTTATGGTGTTATCTTTTAGCAGGATGTCGGTTGCCGAAATGTCGCCTTTGGCAATGTGGGCACGCAGCCACATGACGGAGTCGGGCGTGCCGAGCTGATAGAACGCGCTGTCAAGCGACAGTCCGTCGACATCGACATGTCCGCGCAGCAGCGGCAACACTCTCACGGCCACTGACGCGTGACGAGCGGTGAGCATGGTGTCGCCCGGGGCCTGAAGCACCGACACGTCATCGACCGCAAGGCGCAGCGGGAACTTGAGCCTCAGACGCCCTACGTGTATGTCCATGCCTGTGGCCGAGTTGACCTTATCGGTGGCGAAGCCTACAGCCCAGTCCTGAACGGGAGGTATGTATAGAAGCACCGGGACGAGTATGACCAGAATGACCGGCACCAATACAATCCAAAGTAATATTTTGCAAATCCTGCGTGCCAAAATGTGAGAATTATAATAGATGAATAGTTGAACAGTGTGATGACGGTGAGACTATGCTCACGTATTTGTCAGGTTGTCGTAACGGCAGCCTTTTAACATTACAACTATCGACGGGGCTAAAAAGTTTACCCCTAAAAAACTCTCGCCGCAAGGCTTTATGGGCGGTGGCGGCGAGAGTAATGTGTGTGGTCAGGCATGACCCGTCACGAATGGCCAGACCTGAGATGAGTTATCGATACTTTATTAATCCTGGGCGAGTGATACAAGAAGCTCCTTGCCATCTTCGCTGGGCTCAAATACGAGCTTGCCTTCGCGGGCGAGCCATCCGAGGGCGGCATATACCTCCTTCTCGTTCTTGAGCTTTGCCATTTTCTTGATCTGCTTGGTGTCAAGAGTCTGAGCCTCATTGAGGGCGGCCCATACGAGGCCGGCGTTCAAGCCAATAGTTTCGGTGTTCATTGTTAAGTAATTAAAATGGTTAGAATGTTGTACGCATTAATAGTGTTTCGCCCCATATATCACCATGCCTGAAATCGGCATGAAAATCAGGGCTTTGAATAATGTGACGCGCAAATTTAATAAAAATTTGTTAAACGCCTTTCATTTTTCCAACAAAAAACACCGCCCTTTTGTTCATCCCGCAACAAAATCCACCCATTTAGCCACAAAATCTAACATAATGTATAATTCAATGATTCATTGTGCCGGGGGAATGAATCAGAGCGAGTAGGATGCGCCGATGTGGAGGAAGGGGGCGGCCTTCTGATGGCAGCGTATGTATTCTTTTGTGCCGGTGACACCGTTGACTCTACACGACATCCTGACAGCTACGCCACCCTGAATGTCAAGGTAGAGGTGTCGTGCCAGTGTGCGGCGATAACGCAGGGCGGGGCGGACTGTGGTGTAGGTGAAGCGGCACTTTGACGGAAGTGTAGGGTCGTGAGGACGGAAGTAGAAGGCCTTGACATCCACGTCGGCCCCCGCGCTGATGAGGTCGTGGCGGGTAGGGGTGTAGTCGATGCCCAACATGCCGCCGTAAAGATTTATCAGCCATTTCTCGTTGATGCGGTGGCGGTACATGAAGACGAGAAACGCGGGGATTTTTGATGTGGAGTTGAGAAGGGCGAGCGGGCCTATGCCGAATTGCGTGTCGCGATTGGCGCGCAGCATAATCAGTCCCATCGCGATTCCCGAGATACGTGCGAAGCCTCCCTGCCCCCATTCGCTGTTGAGCATGGCCATTGCCATGAAGGGGCGTCCGAAGAGCGTGGTTCGGTACATGCCTGTAAATCCTGCCTGACCTATCATATGGGTGCCGTTCAGCCCGATGGCCTGAGGTGAGTAGCCTCCCGAAATATCTGAGGCATCAAAGTCGGTTTCGACTGACGCGTAGCGTGCATTGGCCGTAAGAGTAAAACGGCGGTTACGGAGAAATTCATATGAGACGCGCGTGGCGTAACTGTTGGTGATTTTTCCCCAGTTATGGTCGTAGCCGGTGGTTATGTTGGTACGTACCATGCCGTAGCCTCCCTGACTGACATTGACGTCAGCCTCAGTCTGGGCCCGGACACTGAAAGAAAAGGCCACTGACAAGAGTGCGAGAAGTGTGATTAGTCTATTAGGTAACATGCCGACAAAGGTAAGCAAAAATAGCCGCCTTGCAATGCTTTGCATCCGGTTTTAACATAAGTCACCCCTGCTCGGTGCAGAGTAGGGGTGACTATGTTATGTTGTGTAGTTACTCATGTTACTTGGCGATGAGGAGGGCGGAGGTGTAGGGGGCGAGGGTGCCGGTGAGGTGGCCTGACGCGATGGTGTAGGTGTTGCCGTACACGGTGTCGGTGTATTCGCCTACGGGGAGGTTGGTGGCGATGTCGATGGTCTGGGCTGTGCCGGTGAGGTTGATGAGGGCTATGCCGGCTGTGCCGCGCTCGATGGCCACGACGGCTCCGTTATTGGCGGGGATGATGTTTTCGGGCTGGCCGTGCATGGCGCGACGGAAGTGGTTGACGGCTACGACTTCGGGATGCTTGAATTCGTCGTTGCCGCGTGCGCCTACGCGGTTGTTGCCCCAGTAGTTTTCACGTGTGCTTCCGGCGGGACGGCTGAAGAAGAGGGGGGTGCCGTTCTGACGGGCGGCGAGGAATATCCAGCCCATACGTATCTGCTCGTCGGTGAGGCCGGCTGACTCGTGCTCGTTGGCGTAGGTGTCGTGCGACTCTACCCATGTCACGAGGTGCTTGCCGGGGACGGGATGATGCCATACGAGAAGTGAGTCGGCGTTGAAGTCGCCCTTGTCGAGGACGGTGCGGAGTGCATGGCCGTAGGATGATGCTGTGAGGTCCATATATTCGCCATACTCGGCCTCCTTGACATTGCGGTCCTGGAGGACTTCGCCGTAGATGAAGAGCGAGTCGCGGGGAACGGCGAGACTTACGCCCTTGACGGCCTCACGACCTGTGGCGATGTCCCAGAAGTTGTTGCGCTGGGCGAGTGAGTCGAGGGGGTCGGAGGGGAGGCCGATGTGCTTGGCTGTATCGTAACGGAATCCGCGCACGCCGAGACCGAGGAGGTCGTTGACATAGTTCATGTAGTAGGCCTGGAAGTCAGGATTCTCGGTGTTGACGTCGGGAAGACCGCCCATCTTGCCGGTGGTGCACTGGTAGCGGTCGTTATAGTCGGTGATGTCGGTAAGTCCGTTGGCGTGGAAGAGCTTGTCATGTCCGCCCACGGCGTTGTCGAGGTCAGGAAGCACGGCTTTGTGGTCGACGGCTGTGTGGTTGGGGAGCACGTCGACGATGACCTTGACGTTATATTTGGCTGCGCTGTCCATCATGGCTTTGAACTGGTCGCGCGAGCCAAGGAGGTAGTTGCCGATTTTCCAGTCGGTGGGCTGGTAGTAGTAATACCATTTGCCGCGCACTGAGTCGCCGGGCTGAGAGAAGAGGGCGAGGCCGCCGTCTTCGCCGACGAAACATGTGTTGGCCGGTGAGGTCTGGACGTAAGCGTAGCCGGCTTCGGCGATGTCGTGCATGTTGGCCGCGATGGTGTCAAACGACCATGACCATGCGTGGAGGATTACGTCGTCGTTGGTGTCGGCCTGAGGTGCCTGTTCGGCTGACCCGCATGAGGCGAGCAGCGCGCCGAACGATGCGAGGGCGAGAAGGGTTTTGTTCATGTTGAAAAGAAATTAAAAATATGATATAATTATTATTTGAAAGCTAAGGTATCAGTCCCTGTCGGTCAGGCGAGTTTACCCGCTTACTGATAGGGTCGGGCTGACTGCCCCCCCCGTTCAGCTCACGTAGAGAGTGAAGGTGATTAGATAGATGAGCGAGGCGGGGATGACGAGCAGGAGCGAGTCGATGCGGTCGAGGATGCCTCCGTGGCCGGGAAGGAGTGTGCCGGAGTCCTTGACGCCGAGTGTGCGCTTGATGAGCGACTCCACGAGGTCGCCCCATGTGGCGAATGCCGCCACCACGATGCCCATACCTATGAGACCTGCTATGGAGACGGACTCAAAATAGGCCGGGAAGCAGTATTTCATTACGAAGGCCGAAGCTATGACGAAAACGATTCCGCCGAAAAAGCCTTCCCATGTCTTTCCCGGGGATATGCGGGGAAAGAGCTTATGCTTGCCGATGAGCGAGCCTGTGACGAATGCGCCGGTGTCGCTGAGCCATATCATGACAAACATGGCAAGGAGCAGGGCGGTGCCGTCGGCGAGGGTGTAGTACATCGACATGAGACCGAGGGGGAGTGCTATATAGAGCTGGCCCATGTAGGAGTAGGCGAGGTTGGCGAGGGGTGAGGTCTCGTGGCTGTAGAGCTGGAGCACGAGACGCACTACGAGATAGAGGAGGTAGACGGTGAAGAATGTGCCTCCGAGTACGGCTGTGGTGTGGGGGGTGAGCAGACCGAGATTGACGCAGCACAGCCCGATGAAGAGGATGAGCGCACCGGCCATGTCGGTGATGAGGGTGGTGACGTTCTCGCCTCCGGCCGAGGCGTTGCAGAGTGTGGCAAACTCGCGGATGGCAAGTATGGTGAAGAGTGCGAACAGTGCCACGTACCACCAGCCTCCCGTCAGGACGGCTCCGATGATGAGTGCGACGTATATGATGCCTGTGAGTGAGCGTTTGATGAGATTTTTCATTTGCAGTTTATGCCAATTAACAATATATTTGCAAAAATAGGAAAAATTTCTTAAAACGGTGAATGTGTGGCTGATTTTTTAGTCCCGCAGGTGAGAACACGGTGTGTCGGGAGTGTTTGCGGGCCGAAATGTGTTATGATGAAAAAAGAGCAAACCAAAACCTCGATAGGTTTCAGCTTGCTCTATTCTATAAAGTGATTATACCGCAGGGTTATGCGATAAAATTCAATTCGGGAGAATCAGACGAGATGTGAGATGAGTGACTCGCGGTCGCCGGGCAGGAGGTCGATGACGGGAATCTCGACCATTGTGTAGGCTCCGGGGGTGAGGCGCATTGAGGCACGTGCCACGCCTACGAGGAGCTGGGCGGTAAGAGCGGGGTTGTTGATGCTCATTGAGAACTCGAAACGCTGGTTTTGGGTCAGGCCCGAGACACCTTTGCGCACCATGTGCACGCCGTGACCCATATCCTTGACGGCGTCAACGCTCTCGACGGCCATCACGTGGGTCTCGTCAGATGCGAAGTAGGGGTCTTCCTTGACAGCCTTGGCCACTTCTTCGAGTGTCGCGCCGGGCAGCAGCTCGACGTACACCATGCGGCGGTGCATGCCGTCGCCCTTGGGCATAGTCATGGAGAGGGCGTTCTTGACGCCGGGCTTTGACTTGACACACACGGTGTGACCCATACTCATGCCGGGGCCGAAGTTGGTGTGTGTGAGTCCCTTGGGGGCGGCTGCCTCCATGAGTGTGCGCACGATTGAGTCGCTGCCCGGGTCCCATCCGGCCGAGATGACTGCCACCTTGCCGGCCTTGCGTGCGGCCTCGTCGAGCGAACGGCGGAGCTGGACAATCTGGGTGTGGATGTCGAAACTGTCGACCGTATTGATGCCCATAGCGAGGAACTGAAGGGCATATTTCTCGACCTCACGGGTGGGGGTGCAGAGGATTGCGACGTCGACATGTCCGAGCTCACGGATGTCGGTGACCACGGGATAGGGGGTGAGCTCGAGAGGCTTCTCGCCAATCGAACGGCGCACCACGCCGGCTATCTCCATGTCGGGGGCGGCCTGAAGGGCTTCGATGGCGAAGCGGCCGATGTTGCCGTAACCTACTACGGCGGCACGGATTTTTTTCATAATTCGTAAAAGCGTAAATATTTCGGGCACAAAAGTACAAAAGTATCACAACAAACAAAAGCCACCGATTCTAATTTTTATACAAAAAATCAGAAATCGGTGGCTTTTTGTCAGTATAATTGCCTTACTTCTTTACGATGGCTTCGGTATCGCGGGCTATCATAAGCTCCTCGTCGGTGGGGATGACTACGACCTTGACCTTTGACGTGGGGGTGGAGATTACCTTCTCCTCGCCGCGCACCTTGTTGGCCTCGGGGTCAATCTCTACGCCCATGAATGCGAGAGGCTCGCACACCTCGGCACGGAGTGAGCACTGGTTCTCGCCCACGCCGCCGGTGAAGACGATGATGTCAACACCGCCCATCTCGGCTGCATATGCGCCGATGTATTTGATGATGCGCTGCTGGTACATGTCCTGGCCGAGGCGGGCTCGCTTGTCGCCCTTGTCCATAGCGGCCTCAATCTCGCGCATGTCGCTCGAGATGCCGCTGATGCCGAGCATGCCGCTCTCCTTGTTGATTACCTTCTGCAGGTCGGTGGCCGAGAGGTTGTGCTTGAGCATGAGATATACGAGTGCGCCGGGGTCGACATCGCCCACACGGGTGCCCATCATGAGGCCTTCGGTGGGGGTGAGGCCCATCGAGGTGTCAACGCTCTTGCCGTCGACGATGGCTGTGATTGAGCCGCCGTTGCCTACGTGGCAGGTGATGATTTTTTGCCCCTTGGGGTCAACGCCGAGGAATTCGCACACGCGCTGTGACACGTAGCGGTGGCTGGTGCCGTGGAAGCCGTAGCGACGCACGCCGTCCTCCTCGTAATACTTGTAGGGGAGGGCATACATGAACGACTTGGCGGGCATGGTCTGATGGAAGGCTGTGTCAAAGACTGCTACCTGGGGTGTGCCGGGCATGAGGGCGGTGATGGCATCGATGCCGGTCATGTTGGCGGGATTGTGGAGGGGGGCGATGTCATAGCACTGCTTTATCATGTCCTTGACCTCGTCGGTGATGAGCACGCTCTGGCTGAACTTTTCGGCACCGTGCACTACGCGATGGCCTACGGCGTCGATTTCGTCGTAGTTCTTGATGCATCCCTCTACGGGGTCGGTGAGGAGGTTGAGGATGGCCTTGACGGCACCGTTGTGGTCGGTCTGGCCAAGCTCGATGATGGCCTTTGAGCCGTCGGCTTTCTTGTACTTGAGGAATCCGTCGGGAAGACCGATTTTCTCTGCTCCGCCCTCGGCGAGAACGGCGTCGGTGGCGGTGTCAATGAGCTTATATTTTACGGAACTGCTGCCGCAGTTGAGCACGAGAATCTTCATTGAGAATTATGTTTTTTAGGGTTGTGGATGCCTGAATCGGCATCATTGACTGTTTTGTAACTTCCTGTAGACTCTGAGGTTTATCCCTTGAGACCGATGGCCTGGTTGCAGGTGATGATGATGGTCTTGTAGATGTCGTCGGGCGAGCAACCGCGCGAGAGGTCGTTGACGGGAGCTGCGAGACCCTGAAGCACGGGACCTACGGCCTCGACACCGCCGAGACGCTGCACGAGCTTATAAGCGATATTTCCGACCTCGAGGTTGGGGAATACGAGCACGTTGGCCTTGCCGGCGATGTCGCTGTTGGGGGCCTTGCTGCTGCCTACGCTGGGCACGAGTGCGGCATCAGCCTGCAGCTCGCCGTCGAGGGGAAGTGTGGGGGCCATCTCCTTGGCGATTTTTGTTGCCTCGATAACCTTGTCGACCTTCTCGTGCTTGGCACTGCCCTTGGTCGAGAAGCTGAGGATGGCAACGCGGGGCTCCATGCCGGCGATGTCGCGTGCGGTCTGGGCGGCCGATACGGCTATCTGGGCAAGCTCGGGTGCGGTGGGGTCGGGAATCACGGCGCAGTCAGCAAAGATGAGGAGGCCGTTGGTGCCGAAGGCTGAGCCCTCGGGGAGCACCATGACGAACGCGCCTGACACTACATTGATGCCGGGCTTGGTCTTGATTACCTGGAAGGCTGCGCGGAGCACGTTGCCGGTAGTGTTGAGCGCGCCGGCTACCTGGCCGTCGGCATCACCGTTCTTAATCATGAGGCAGCCGAGATAGAGGGGGTTGGCGGCTGTCTTGCGGGCATCATCCATTGAGATGCCCTTGCTCTTGCGAAGCTCGAAGAAGAGGGGTGCGTATTTGTCAAGCACTTTCTCGTCGTTGGGGTCTACGAGTGTGGCTTTCTCGATATTGGTGAGTTTAAGCTCATTGGCCTTGTCCATAATCTCTTTGGGGTTGCCGATGAGGATGATGTCGGCGATGCCCTCGGCGATGATGCGGGCGGCTGCGATGAGTGTGCGGGGTTCGGTTCCCTCAGGGAGCACGATGCGCTGGCGCGAAGACTTGGCTTTCGCGGTTAGTTTTTCAAAAAGTCCCATTGTGTTACTGGTATTATAATTTTGGTTATTGTCAGAGGATGTGGCAATAGCTGTTGAATTAATGATTGCGCAAAGTTACAAACATTTTCACCCAATGACAAATTTAGAGGTTGTTTAAAAATGAAATTTTAAACAACCTCTTGTGGTAGATAGCTCAGAAGAGTTTCTGTAAAATGTATTGATGGGTCGTGCTGACTAATCGGCGAAGTCGATGTTGATGTCGAGGTCGGCAGAGAGCAGGCGGGCGTCGAACGTCAGGGTGTGCTTGGCCGCATCATATCGCCATCCCTTGACTTTCTTGCCGCCCGATGTGACTGATGTGGGGTGGCGGTCAATGCGGTGGATGATGAAGTTGAGCTGCTTGCCCTTGGCGGGGATGTCGAGTGTGCCGGTGGCGGATACACCTATATTAATATGTGAGGGTGTCGCGTCGCCCGAGAATGTTATGAGCCCGTAGCGTCCGTCGGCGAGCGAGGTGGTGGACCGCAGGTCGTCCTCAAAGAGTGTGTATGACGACTTGCCCTCGGTAGGATAATAGTTGATGGTGTAGCGGTCGGTGCGGTAGTCGCCGGTGTTGGCCATCGCGTAGTCGGCTGTCGGGATGAACGAGCCGCCGCGTACAAAGAGCGGCAACACGCTCAGTGGAGCAGGGTAGGTGATGGTGTCCCCTCCGTGGTAGATGGCCGACGACGGTGATGTCATGTCGAGCCATTCGCCCTCGGGGAAGATGACGCGACGCTCGGTGGTGCCGGGGGTGAGCACCGGGGCCACAAGGATGTCACGTCCCCACAGGTATTCGTCGGTGATGTCGTCGTAACGGGATGAAGAGGGGGTGTAGAAGTTGAGTGGCCGCACGAGCGGGAGACCCTGCGAGGCGTTCTCATAGGCCAAAGTGTAGTTGTATGGGAGCCAGCGGTAACGCTCCTTGATGAGGGGGAGTATGATGTCCTGCTGGTCAGGGTAGTTGTAAGGCTCGGCTGTACTCTGGGCATGGGTGCGGAGGACGGGTGAGAATGTGCCGAGCTGGAGCCATCGCACATATAGCTCGGGGTCGTAGGGTGCGGCGGGGTCGATGGCAAATCCGCCCACGTCATGACTCATGTAGCCGAGTCCGCTGAGGCCGGAGTTGAGCATAATGGTAATCTGAGGCTGGAGTCCACCCCATGAGCGCGACACGTCGGTCGACCATGGGAAGACGCTGTAGGTCTGCAATCCCGTTGTGCCTCCGCGCATCATGGTCATGAGACGGCGGTCTGGGAACTCCTCCTTATAGAGGTCTGATATGATGGCACTCCAGTCGTTACCGTAGCGGTTGTGATACTGGCGTGTGGTCAGGCCGTTGGCGTGGAGGCCGCTCTCGGGATGAACTTCGGGTTCGCCGAGGTCGCCCCACCATCCGCCTACGCCATCAAGCGTGAGCCGGCGGTAGCGGTCGCGCAACCAGGCGCGTGTGTCGGGATTTGAGACGTCAAACATGCCTCCTTCGCCCACCCATATCTTTACCTCCTGCGGCGAGCCTGTGGTATCGGCCAGCAGCATGCCTTTAGAGCGGAGTTCGTTGTAGTTGTCGACCCCGCGTCCGTTGCGCAGGATGTAGGGCTGGGAGATGATTACGGTGTTGACCCCCTGCTTGCTGAGGTCGGAGAGCATGCGGGTGTGGTCAGGCCACTGGTCGGGGTCCCATGCGAGACGGCCCATATCCTCCTCCTTGCCATACCAGTAGAGGTCGAGAACGATGCCGTCGAGGGGATAGCCCGCGCGCTTGAGGGTGTCGACCACGCCGAGAGTCTCGCTCTGGGTCTTGTAGCCGTACTTGGATGTGATGTAGCCGAGCGACCACAGCGGCGGCAGGGCCTGGCGGCCTGTGATGCCCGAGAGTTTGGATGTGAGGTCGGCGAGCGAGCCGGTGGAGTTGATGAAGTAATATGACACCGGGGCGGGTGATTCGGTGGTGTAGACGATGGGGTTGGACATCACCATGTCGGCTGCGGCATAGTCGTCAAAAACTATGGCATAGCCGTTGGAAGAGAGGAAGAGCGGCATGGTGATGTTCATCTGACGTATGCGTTGGTCGCCCGCCGTGTAGCCGTAGTTCTGACGGTTGTACATCACGAGAGTGTCGCCCGCGAGATTGAAGTTGTAGCCCTTTTCTCCGGCTCCGTAGAATGAGCCTTGGCCCATCGTGGAGAGCGACATCCGGCGTTTGCCTGATGAGAGCGTGCGCAGGCCGTTGTCGCTCACGGCGCGGTCATGTCCGGCATTGATGTCCACTGCGCCTGTCGATGAGTCGATGCGTACAGTTACACCCGTCGGGGTGGTGAGGATGCGGAGCGGGCCTACGGAGGATGTGATGCAGCCGACGTCAGAAGCCTTGGGTGAGGTGGCAAGAGTGGCCGACGGGGTTTCGCCTTTGGCGTAATTTTCAACTCGGATGATGTCAGGCGAGATGGTGGAGACTACCACGCTCCGCCCCTGCGGAGTGGTGACGCTGACGGTCTCGGCCAAAAGATTGGCAGAGATTACGGATGCTGCTATAAGTGAGTATAGGCGCAAGGTTTTAAAATCAATGAGCATTGAAAAGATGGTGTAAGATGATTATGATGACAAAGTTATAAATAAATATTCGGGAAATCAAATATTTATTTAAGTGGCTGTTCAGATAAATCGCAGATTAAAAGTGTGGCAGTTCCGGAGTCAATTGATGTAGGATTGTTATTGTTTTATTCTGAACAGTTATTTATTAATTGATGCTATACTGTCAAGAATCATTTTTGTCAATTTTACAGCACCATATTCATATGTCAAATGGTCAGCATCGAAAAAATCTCTTTCGTTGAAATCGGGACTTTCATAGAAATCCAAATAAGTGGCTCCAGTATGTGTGCAAAGTTCGCCAATGGATTTACGCATGTTTTTTATGTGATTATAATCTATATTGTCGCGATAAGTGTGCCAATTAGGTTGTGTGTATATGATTAATTTTATGTTATTAGAAGTGCAGATGTCTGCAATATTCAGGATGTTTGACAAGTTGATAGATAAACGATCGGTATATATACATGAATTGTGAGATTCTGCTATCTTCGACCCTGTTTCCTGCCATAATTCACTACGGTTGGCCAATGTATATCCGAGCCCATTACCTATGCTGTCGCATAATAGGGAAGGTTTGCCAAGCCCTAATCGGTTCGCAAGTTTCGATGCATATACGGGTATATATGAAAACTCATAATTATATTTTGAAAAGAAAGAATGCTTGTCGAGATGCATATATATTTGGTAATTTATACATCTCCACCATTCGTCAGACTCTTCAGGCTCTTTGTCAAAAAGGGTCGTATATGAGACTTGAATGATTAAAGTCTTTAGGTTAGGCATGCTCGGTAGATAGTGCTCGAGAAGTCTTTTGTCATATGAAATTTGTTGAGAAACGTTTGACAGGTTAAATGCAGAGTCAGGCCAAAGGTCTGCTCGCACACCATAAAAAGAATGAGAATTACCGAGGATGAGGGTTGATATTCTATCACCATTATTCGACAGCCATTCGTTTTTTGTTGTGTAAGGATTTGGGACTTGACGCACTAAAAATTCTCCGATAAAGAGTGACAATGCGATTATCAAAGAGAACTTCAGTACGTTTATGATGAATTGTTTCATTCTATCAAAATTGGAAATAAATAAAGGCCTCATTTCTCCCGGTCTGTAGTAAAATGAGGATTGTCAGTATATAATATGAACACCATCTCACAGCCCGGTACTTCATCAATCCTGTGGTGTCAATAGATAGTCCGTGCTGTTTGTTACGGTGGAACCATTCCACTATAACCATTATGAGGATGTATATTGCCGTATATTTATCCATGAATGGTCGGGTCATTGTCACTTCTGATGTCATATTGGCGAAATACTTTATTGCGTCAGGAATGGTTTCAGCTCTATATAATATCCTGCCAATGACGACAAGCATGAATGTGATGCCCATCATTACAGTCTCTTTTACTGATGGGAGAATCCTGCCGTCAGCAACGTTTGAGCCTTTATATCTCTTTGTTGTACCTGCCATCAGTAAAGGGATGAACAGCATGGCATTGAATGCTCCCCACGTAATGAAAGTCCAGTCTGCCCCATGCCAAAAACCACTTACGACAAATACTATCATTGTATTTCTAATTGTGGTGCTTTTGCCTTTACGATTTCCACCCAGTGGTATGTATACGTAATCTCTGAACCATGTAGATAATGATATGTGCCATTTGCGCCAAAATTCGGCGATATCTCTTGAGAAGTATGGAAAATTGAAATTACGACGGAGGCTAATGCCGAATAGTCGGGATGTTCCTATGGCAATGTCGGTGTAACCAGAAAAATCACCATATATTTGGAATGAAAACAGTATTGCTCCTACTAATAGATTTATACTACCGACCTCCTGATAATTGTCAAAAACTCGGTCAACGATAATACCACAATTATCGGCAACAACTATTTTCTTGAATAGCCCCCATAGTATTTGTCGCAATCCGTCAACAGCTTTAGAGTAGTCAAATGTGCGGTGTCTCAAAAATTGAGGTAGAAGGTTGTCAGCTCGTTCAATAGGGCCTGCAACAAGCTGAGGAAAGAAGCTTATGAATGCAAAGAATGCTATGGCGTCATGCGTGGCTCTTATGGTGCCGCGATAAACGTCAATAGTGTATGCTAACGTTTGAAATGTATAAAAACTGATACCTACAGGTAGCACGAGTTCAAGGGTTGTCCATCCGGAATGTATTCCGGCATACGATAAAAGTTGAGAGAAGTTTTCAGCAAAAAAATTATAGTATTTGTATGTGCCGAGAATACCGAGGCTCACAATGAGATTGAATGAACATATGGCTTTACGTGTGGTTTTATCTTGGAATTTGTCAAGAAGTAAACCACATGTAAAAGACGTGGTTGTAGCAAGTATAATAAGCGAGAGAAAACGCCAATCCCACCATCCATAGAATATATAGCTGGCGAAGATTACGAATAGATTCTGATATCGGATATTTTGCTTCGGCGAGTTAGTGTATATGCCTATAATCCAATATATAATGAATACAATTGGAAGGTACACCAAAAACTCTATTGAATTGAAAAGCATAAAACGATTTAATGGATATGATCCGAATTGATTTTATACAATCTGATTGGATGGACAAAATTACTGAAAAATATTGATAACACAATAATGACCTTATATAAGGGGTTTAAATGTTAAACTTTAGTTAAAGTGCTTGACAAGGGGGGTGATTGGTAGTAATTTTGTGGCGTTTTTGTTATAATATGCCTAAAAAGCGTCTACATCATATACCTCTTTTCAGCACTCGTGCCACGGCTACTGTGTCGGTCGCGCTTGTGCTGGTGATACTCGGCATCGCCGCCCTCGTGGGGCTTGCGACGCACAGCCTGTCAAAGACGGTGAGGGATAACATCGGTTTTGTGGTAATTTTCAGCGAGGAGGTCACGGCTGACGATATTGCCCAGGTGACCAAGAAGCTGGAGGCCACAGGTGCGGTCAGCTCGACCGAGTATTCGTCGCCCGACGAGATTCTTGCCCGATGGCAGAAGATGGTGGGCGAGGATGAGGATATAATGAGGCTGGCCGATGTCAACCCGTTCACCCCTGAGCTGGAGGTGAGGGTGAAGGAGGGGTATGCCTCGACCGACAGTATCATGATGCTTGCGGCCCCGATTATGCTGATGCCTCAGGTGTATGAGGTGAAGGTGCATAATGAGCTGATTGACAGTGTCAACTCTACGCTGCGCAGTGTGTCGCTCACGCTGGTGGCGGTGGCGGTGGCACTGCTTATCGTTTCGTTTGTGCTGATATTCAACACTGTGCGACTGTCGGTCTACTCCAAGCGTTTCCTTATAAATACGATGCAGCTGGTGGGTGCGACTCGCGGTTTTGTCAGGCGTCCGTTTCTGATGGAGAGCCTGGTGAACGGGGCCGTGGCCGGTGTCATCGCGTCGGCCATCGTGGCGGGGATGTTGCTCTTCGGCATGAGGCTCGATGTGTCGGTGGCCTCGCTGTTGAGCTGGCCTCAGGCGTGTGCCGTGATGTCCGCTATGGTGGTTACGGGCATGGTGATATGTCTGATTGCGGCGGTGTTTGCCTGCAACAGGTATCTGAGCCTTGGCTATGATGACCTTTATAAATAAAAACCGTTTCCGCCACTCCGAGTGTGTGGCATACGACTATAGATTATTATATAAGTAAAAAAGATTATGGCTTATAATTCAGAACGTCGCACTGACAAGAAGGATGACGTGCTCGACAAGGAGGGTGCCAACGAACTGCCGCTGGTGCGTGTCAACTTTGTGCTCATGGCTGTGGCCGGTGCGATGATTGTGCTCGGCTTTCTGCTCATGGCCGGTGGTGCGAGCGACTGGGGTGCGTTCAACCCCGACATCTTCTCGACCCGTCGTGTGGTTGTTGGTCCGACCATCGCTTTCCTCGGTTTCATATTTATGGGAGTGGGCATCATGTACTCACCGCGTAAGAAAGTTTAGAGTTTAGAGTTTAAAGGTTAAAGTTTTCATCGTCAGTGACTTGACGGTATAATAAAAAAGGACTATGGATTGTATTGACGCGCTTATACTTGGCGTTGTGCAGGGCTTGGCCGAGTACCTGCCTATCAGCAGCAGCGGCCATCTGGAGATATTTCGCGAGATTCTCGGCCTGGAGCTTTCGGGCGAGGATGCGCTGGAGTTTGACGTGGCCCTGCATGTGGCTACGGTGCTGAGCACTATTGTGGTGCTGTGGAAGGAGTTTGTGCCCCTGTGCAAGTCGTTTTTCACGATTGCGCGTGACGATAATTTCTTCTATGTTTGCAAGATACTTCTCTCGTGCATCCCGGTGGCCATCGTGGGCCTTTGCTTCAAGGATTTCGTGGAGAGTTTCTTCGGAGGCGGCCTGACCGTGGTGGGCATATGTCTGCTCGTGACGGCGTGTCTGCTCGGTTTCGCCTACTATTTCCGCAACCCCGAGCGTGAGGCAAAGCATCACGAGGTGGGGCATGACATCACTTGGAGAGATGCCTTTGTAATCGGTTGCGCACAGGCTGTGGCCGTGCTCCCGGGTCTTAGCCGCTCGGGCACAACGATTGCCACGGGCCTGCTGCTCGGCGACCGTCGTGATAAGATTGCGCAGTTCTCATTCTTCATGGTCATCATCCCCATTCTGGGCGAGGCTATGCTGAGTGTCAAGGATATGATTTCCGGCGAAGGGATGGGCGAGAGCGTGGGCACTCTGCCCTTGGCCATCGGATTCTTCGCATCGTTCATCGTAGGCTGCCTGGCCTGCAAGTGGATGATTAATCTCGTGAAGAAGGGCAAGCTCGTGTGGTTTGCGCTCTATTGCGTGATTATGAGCATAGTTTGTATCTGCTGGTAAGCTGTCTCGGATAGGTCTATGGATTTCATAAGCGGAGAGACACTTTACATTGACAAGCCACTGGAGTGGACGTCGTTTGACGTCGTGAAGAGGGTGCGCGGTGTGCTACTGCACCGTCTGCACCGCAAGAAGATGAAGGTGGGACATGCCGGCACGCTCGACCCTCTGGCTACGGGGGTGATGATTGTGGTGACCGGCCGCTCGACCAAGCTAATAGAGAGCCTTCAGGCGGGCGTGAAGGAGTATGTGGCCACCATCCAGCTCGGAGCCACCACGCCGTCATATGACCTCGAGACCGAGGTGGATGCGACGTATCCCACTGAGCACATCACGTGTGAGGCCGTGGAGGCCGTGTTGCCGAGGTTCAGAGGCCGCATCGAGCAGGTGCCGCCGTCGTTCTCGGCGTGCAAGGTAGACGGCCACCGTGCCTACAAGATGGCCCGCAAGGGGCATGAGGTGGAACTGAAGCCCAAGGTGCTCGTGATTGACGAGATTGAGGTGGAGGAGTTTGACCCCGAGCGTATGACCCTGCGTCTGCGCATCGTGTGCAGCAAGGGCACATATATCCGCGCACTTGCCCGCGACATCGGCCAGGCCCTTGACAGCGGCGGCCACCTCATAGCGTTGAGGCGCACGAGGGTTGGTGACGTGAGGGTGGAGGACTGCCTGAGCGTCGACCAGGCTGTTGAGCTGATACGCACCACCGACATCGAGATGCCCGATGAGGAGTAGAATTCATTACATATAACATACTGAAAACATCGTATATAACATACTGAAAGAGGATGAAACTTTCGCAATTCAAATTCCGTCTGCCCGATGAGCTTATCGCGCAGCAGCCCGCAGGAGAGCGTGACGAGGCACGTCTGATGGTCGTGAACCGCAAGGACGGTACTATTGAGCACCATGAGTTTAAGGAGATAATCAATTATTTCGATGACGGGGACCTGTTTGTCTACAATGACTCGATGGTCTTTCCCGCGCTTCTCTACGGCAACAAGGAGAAGACCGGCGCACGCATCGAGGTGTTCCTGCTGCGTGAACTGAGCGAGGAAAACAAGCTGTGGGACGTGCTCGTGGAGCCTGCCCGCAAGATACGCATCGGCAACAAGCTGTATTTCGGCGATGACGAGTCGATGGTGGCCGAGGTGATTGACAACACCACCTCGCGCGGACGCACACTGCGTTTCCTCTTCGACGGCTCGCACGAGGAGTTCAAGGAGGAGCTTTACAAGCTGGGCGCGACCCCTCTGCCCTTCTACATCAACCGCGAGTCGACCCCCGACGATACTGACCGCTATCAGACCATCTATGCCCATAAGGAGGGTGCCGTGGTGGCCTCGGGTGCCGGTCTGCACTTCTCGCGCGAGCTGATGAAGAGGCTCGAGATTAAGGGTGTGGGCGAGGCGTTCATCACCATCCACAGTGGCCTTGGCAACTACCGCGAGATTGACGTGGAGGACCTCACGAAGCACCGCATGGACTCGGAGGAGATGGAGGCGTCGCAGGAACTTGTCGACAAAGTCAACGCCACCAAGGATGCCGGTCACAAGGTGTGTGCCGTCGGCACTCAGGTGCTCCGCGGCATAGCCAGCGCGGTGAGCATGGGCGGGCACATGAAGACCTACTCGGGATGGACCAACAAGTTCATCTTCCCCCCATATGACTTCACGGTGACCGATGCGCTCGTGTCAAACTTCCACCTTCCCTACTCGACGATGCTCATGATGGTGGCTGCCTTCGGCGGCTATGACCTCGTGATGGAGGCCTACAAGAAGGCTGTCAAGGAGGGGTATAAGTTTGGAGTCTACGGCGATTCGATGCTTATAATCTGATTTATCGCGTTTGGCAAAATTCCTGACCATACCAAAGGAAGGCGAGGGAGTGTATCGCGAGAAGATGAGCCGCTTCCTTGCCTTTGCGCATCCTGTCTCGTCGGTCGACGAGGCCAAGGAGTGTGTGGCCATGTATGCCAACGAGTATCACGACGCCCGACATGTCTGCTGGGCCTATATGGTGGGAGCCGACCGCAAGACTTACCTGTCGAGCGACAACGGCGAACCGTCGGGCACGGCGGGCAAGCCTATACTCGGGCAGATTAACTCGCTGGGGCTGACCAATGTTGTGGTAATCGTGGTGAGGTATTTCGGCGGCATAAAGCTGGGCACTTCGGGGCTTATCGTGGCCTATCGCGAGGCGGCACGGATGGCCCTCGAGGAAGCGGGCACGGTGGAGGGCAGGGAGATGACCGAGCTGACGGTGACGTTTCCCTATCTGGCCATGAACGATGTGATGCGCATTGTTAAGGGCGCGCCTGCGGCCGATGCGGTGCGTATCATAGGTCAGGAGTTTGACAACACCTGTACGCTCACCCTTTCGCTCCCCCTCGACATCGTTGAGTCGATGGCAGGAAGGTTTGGGAAAATCGAAAATTTAAAATTGAAAATTTAAAATTATTTCCGCCTTGTGCGTTTCAGGTATTATCCAGTCGGATGGCATTCCTTTTCGTGCGCTACAGTTCCTCTTGGTGCGGAGGGGGCGGCATTTTAAAAATCGATGAGGGAACCATCAGCCTCCATTATTGTTAATAATTGTGAGCGGAGGAAAATCGGCAGGTATGTCTCCCGCTGTTATGCGGAAAATTGCTTACCTTTGCGTATCGAGACTACTTCCGGCTCGAAAATTCATCAACAAGACATTTGCACGTTTTATACGACAACTATCAATTCATGACTGAAAAGAATATCGACGACCTCCTCCCTATGATTATCGAGGGCATACAGGACCGTAAGGGCCGTAATATCACTGTTGTGGACTTCAGCGACATCGAGGGCGCGGCAGCGTCGCGATTCGTGATATGCGAGGGCACTTCCACCCAGCATGTGGCAGCCGTGGCCGACAGCATACGCGAGTATCTGCTGGAGCACGCCCGCGTGAAGCCTTACAACTATGACGGATACACCAACTCGCAGTGGATTGTCATTGACTATGACGACACTATGGTGCATGTGTTCCTGCCCGAGACACGCCGCCTCTACGACCTCGAGAGCCTGTGGAGCGATGCCAAGATTACCGAAATCCCCGACCTCGACTGATTGACCGGCCCGCTACAATCAACCCGGCCAACGACATAATCACCATCTAAACCTGATGACCCCCGATGGATACACCCGATAACAAGCCTAAGAAGAAGAAAAGCGTTGCATTCAGCATCTACTGGATGTACGCGCTGATAATCGTGTTCCTGCTCGGAATGCTTTATATCGACGACAATTCACTGACCAAGGATGTGAGCTACTCCAAGTTTGAGCAGTATGTCGCGTCGGGCGGAGTGGAGAAAATCACTGTGTTCACTAACACGAGCAAGGCCGAGGCTGTGGTGTCAGACTCGCTTGCCCGCACCATATTCCACGAGAGCCAGTACAAGCCGGGCGAGGGCACGATAGCACGCATCGTGACCGATGTGCCGTCGGCCGACAAGATGAAAGACCAGATTGACGAGTGGAAGGCCGCCGGAAAGTTTCACGGCGAGGTCAACTATGAGAAGTCGTCAGACTACACGTCAATCCTCTGGACCTTTGGCCCGATAATCCTGCTTGTGGCATTCTGGTTCTTCATGATGCGCCGGATGTCGGGCGGAGCGAGCGGCGGAGGCCCGGGCGGCGTGTTTAACGTAGGCAAGTCCAAGGCCAAGGTCTTTGAGAAGGGCGAGGCCACGAACGTGACGTTCAAGGATGTGGCTGGACTCACCGAGCCCAAGACCGAAATCAGGGAGATTGTGGAGTTTCTGCGCAACCCTCAGCGTTACACCGACCTGGGCGGCAAGATACCCAAGGGCGCGCTCCTCGTGGGCCCTCCCGGAACGGGTAAGACCCTCCTTGCCAAGGCTGTGGCCGGTGAGGCCAACGTGCCGTTCTTCTCGATGTCAGGCTCGGACTTCGTGGAGATGTTTGTGGGCGTCGGAGCCTCGCGTGTGCGCGACCTCTTCCGTCAGGCCAAGGAGAAGGCTCCCTGCATCGTGTTCATTGACGAGATTGACGCCGTGGGCCGTGCCCGTGGCAAGAACCCCAATATGGGTGCCAACGACGAGCGCGAGAATACGCTCAACCAGCTGCTCACCGAGATGGACGGCTTCGGCACCAACAGCGGTGTGATAATCCTTGCGGCCACCAACCGCGCCGACATCCTCGACAAGGCCCTGCTGCGTGCCGGACGTTTCGACCGTCAGATTACCGTAGACCTCCCCGAGTTGAAGGACCGCGTGGAGATATTCAACGTGCATCTGCGCAACATCAAGAAGGATGACACGGTGGATGTCGAGGTGATGGCCCGTCAGACGGCGGGATTCTCGGGTGCGGACATAGCCAACGTCTGCAACGAGGCTGCACTTATCGCGGCGCGCAACAATAAGAAGACCGTGGACCGCGACAGCTTCATGGCGGCCATCGACCGTATCATCTGCGGTCTGGAACACAGTTCGAAGATTATCTCGCCCGAGGAGAAGAAGGCTATAGCCATCCACGAGGCGGGACATGCCACGGTGTCATGGTTCCTTGAGTATTCCAACGAGATGGTCAAGGTGTCAATCGTGCCGCGAGGCATGGCACTCGGCGCGGCTTGGTATATGCCCGAGGAGCGTCAGATAACACCTCTGCAGGCTCTGCTCGACCAGATGTGTATGACGCTGGGCGGACGTGCGGCCGAGGAGATTACGTTCGGCCAGGTGTCGACCGGCGCGCTAAACGACCTTGAGAAGGTGACGAAGATGGCCTATGCCATCGTGGTCTACTACGGCATGAGCGAGAAGTTGCCCAACGTGTGCTACTATGACTCTACGGGTCAGGCTTATGGCTTCTCCAAGCCTTACGGTGGCGAGCGTGCCAAGCAGATTGACGACGAGGTGTCGCGCATAATCAATGAGCAGTATGAGCGCGCCAAGCAGATAATACTCGAGCATAAGGAGGGTCACGGCAAGCTGGCCGAGACGCTTCTGACCAAGGAGGTGATGTATGCCGAGGACCTCAAGGAGATATTCGGTCCGCGCAAATGGCGTTCGCGCACTGAGGAGATTATGCGTCTGCAGGCTGAGCGCGATGCCGCCCGCGAGGCCGAGGAGGCCAAGCGCAGGGAGCAAGGCGATGCCTCGGCCGATGCCGACGGTCCTGAGGATGTGGAGGCCGTGGAGGTCGTGGCCGAAACAGCCGCCCCTGAGCAGGATAAGACTCCCGAGGGAGATACCGCATCTGACGGAAAGGATGCTGCTACCGAGGGCAAGCCGTCAGATGACGGAAAGGGTGGCTCGACCCCTCCGCCGTTCAAGGGGGTGTGAATATCCCAGCCTCCGTTAGTGCGTCCAAGCACTTGCGTTGTTGTTACGCGCAGTTTTAACCGTTAATTCGGTTATCACACTGCGGATAGAAAGTATAATTATTCTCATTTTCTCATCTCACGGGGATGCCGTGAGCATGAGAAAGTGAGAATGACTATTTTATAGGGGGCTGTCTCATTTTTCTCGTACATGTACCCGCTCCTAAGTGATGAGAAAATGAGACAAATGAGACTGTAGGAGCGACGGCTTTAGCCGTCGATATGACACGACCTAATCATACTTTAAAATAATAATATATCCCTTATTATCAATAA
>CAJUCI010000017.1 GCA_910584825.1 uncultured Duncaniella sp.
TGAACCGAATTTATTTAATTTTTAACCCCGTCCATTTTTTAGTGGACAGTAGTGAAATTGAATGAATAAAAATTACCACCATCTTTATAGTTGAAAACAAGGCCACAAACTCTATCAAGTGCCAATTTATCAACTTTAACATGTGTGATAACCTCGAATGGCTTTTTCACATCCAATGGTGCATAACAATGTGTCTCAAAGAATGTATTTTCTCCAACCTGAGCCCCAAGCATAATAGTAGCGAACTTATTTATACCTTTTGATTTGATTGTCATAACGCCTTTGTCAATAACTACAGAACCACTATTGCTTTCAAAAGCACATTCAGTCCATCCAAGCGAATTAGCATCAAATGTGTCAACAAAACTTTGGGAATATGACATCAATGAGACAGCAATCGATGCACACAATAAAATAAATGCTCTTTTCATGATTGATTATTTGAATTTGTTATTTTAGAATTATATACTGCTTGCCTTTCCTATACGTGTTTGAAGCTCTTCAACCATCGGCTCGAGTTCTTTCGGTAGCCTGTCTATTTCATCAAATTCTCCATGTCTTGCTTGCATAGCTCCAGCAACCTCAGATGATATTTTTATTTGAAAAGCGACCCTTTCAGGAGTGGTAATATCCCGAACAGTAACCCTATTACGTAATTGTTTTTCTGACATATTAAATGATTTATATTTCCATGGCGTTTGCATGTATCCACCATAAAAATCAGATGTTTCAATTTCAGGGAAATAATTCAATAAAATTTGATGTAAAAGCTTCCATGCAGCCTCAGTATTTATTTTTCCATTTTCGTCAATACTATAATACTG
The DNA here is from genome assembly GCA_910584825.1 of uncultured Duncaniella sp. Classification (GTDB taxonomy): domain Bacteria; phylum Bacteroidota; class Bacteroidia; order Bacteroidales; family Muribaculaceae; genus Duncaniella. The sequence continues at coordinate 825 of CAJUCI010000017.1, forward strand.
TTTATCAAGAGATACAGTAATGAATTTATTAACTAATCCAGACGATGCAGACCCTCTATAAAATCCATCCTGCATAAGGTTAAACGATAGCGAATTACGTTCATCGCCACCATAAAATTTTGAATTAGCTGTCGTATACTCATTACACTCTACACGAATAATCGCAACTTGATTTTTCTTTGGAGGTCGCGAAAATTCTCCATAGCCATATCCTATTAGGCTATTGTCTACATATATTGCAGCCTCTTTAGGCTGTACCGAAATTTTGATAACTTTTGCTTTTTTCTCCGCACTAAGCGAAAAAAAGTTCAGCACACAAATCAATAGAATAATAGACGTCCTCATTTTTCTAAAATTTTTTATCTGAATATTTATAGTTTCTTGGAATTTGTAGTTCTATCAGAGCTCCATCATTATCTTTAACATTTATTCTACGCTGATATACCTGTATCCCTTCATCTCGACACGATACGGTTATATACTCCAAGTCTTTAGGTACTATATAATACACAAAATCCCGTCCTAGATATTCATCATTAACAAAAATCTCTATATGACGTTCTTGGCATGTAAAGGCAATCCTTTTTGTAGATGCACACGATACAAATAGCATTATAAGCATACCAATAGCCCCTATCAAAATTTTAGACAGCCGGGAAGTCGTCTTTTTACTACACAATGTAACTACCATAACAACTAAATTTGTCAATGGCTCACAATCTTGACAATATAAAAAAAAGCGTGAGAGCCATACCTGTCGCTCATCCCGCTATCAGAGGCTCTGGTATTGCCCGGTAAAGTAGAACGAGCAAACATGCAGAAGCCTCACGCAGAATATGATAAATCTATCAATTAAAATAAATATTGATAGATATATACATACCCGCATTGGCATCTACTGTTTACTACATTCTCGACTTTACCATAAAATTTACCAGATTTCTGATAGCCAAGAAGTAGCGTTAAGTAAACGCTTCATAATTATGTCAATACCCAACATCACAAACCCACATAAGGCTTCTGCATTGTGTATATAGTTGCAAATATACTCATTTTTCATATTAATCACATACTCTATCCATAAAAAATCCTAAACATTAATTATTAATCAGAACTTAATCAGAACTTATCATATTGTCAAAACTGTTTTCATAACATTCCCTATATATCAGAAACGATACCTTAATAGTGCTAATAAAACTCTCATCAAATCATCATGACAGTTTGTTATATAATTTAAAAGTTACTATCTTTGCAAAAACCGTCGGTCAATTATGATTAACTCCGAGATTTCCAATTTGATTCCCAAGATACGAGCGTTCCTGTCAACCCAGCCCGTCACCAAGGCCTGGCTTTTCGGGTCGTGCTCACGCGGAGAAGAGAATCCCGGCAGTGACATAGACATACTCGTCCATTACGACAGCGAAAAACGTATAAGCCTGCTGACCATAGGCAAGATTATCACCGACCTTGAATGTATAGTCAACCGTCCTGTTGACCTCGTCTCGGAGAACGGGCTTATGAACTTTGCCCGCCCCTCGGTCATGAATGACAGAATCCTGATATATGAGAGAAACGATTAGAGACCGTGAACGCCTGACCCACATACTCAATGCCCTGAACCGCATCGAGTCATCACTCTCGCGCTGGGGCAAGGACTTCTTCATGCAGGATAAGACATTCTTCTTCGGTCTTGTTAAGAATATCGAGATTATCGGAGAGGCGACCTATAAACTCACCAAGGACTTCAAAAACAACCATACCGATTTACCGTGGCCGTATATCGAAAAAATGCGCCATATATTGGTACATGGATACTATATGATTGAAGACGAGTTTATATGGAATTCATTAGTTGCTTGATAATCAGTGGTGGCCTAAGATGAAAGGTACCAAAACTCCATAAAATCTAGCTGTTGAATAGCTAGATCATGCATGTAAGCCACAATCGGGCTCTATTTTCAGTATGAAAACGTGGCGAGGGGTCCCCCCTACAAGGGAGCTTTAGTCGAACATGAGCAACGCGTATGTTTGACGAAATCACATCTTGCACACTCAATTTAAATTATTAGCCTCAGCACTTATATAGTTAGAACCGAGGCTATTTATATTATAGCACGCAGCTAATTATAGGAGATATCCTCTTGCCAATCCTGCTGCGTTTGAATCATTCCATTCTGTGGTAAGATGATGTCTTACTGTTTCAAATAAATGAATGACAACATCTGTGTATATTGGATTCTTGACATAGGTTGGCAAGAAACGATATTTCCGGTCTGTATTCTTTTGCTTTCTTAGAATATAAATCTGATCAACCTTATATTTTCTTAAATTAATGTCGTTAGTCAGTTTTAGCCATTCTGACAAAACTATATATAATGCATTAGGATTCACAACGTAAAGTTGCGCGGCAGCATTCGATGCTCCTTCCAGCATAGTCTTGTCTAGGTAAGTTTTACATTCTATCGCGACTGCTGGAATTTGAAGGGTTTCTGCCTGAACATCTCCAACTCCTCGACATTTGAAATTTGCAGTTATGTCAACCCCAATTACAAAATCGTGATCTTTCTTTTCGATATGAAAGCTTGGTTTAGCTACCATTTCGGTAAAAGAGGAGGAGCTATAAAATATATCTTTATAAGCATGTGACTTGCCTATCAGGGCATTTGTCGATATACTAGCGACTAAATCTCTAAATAGGTAGTATACAAACTCTTCCAGCACACTTGAATGAAGATTACTTCTTGAATCAAAAGTTTCTGCATAGATTTGTTTATCTATAAAATCTTTGTAATCATTGAAGAGTCTCGTCCTCGCTTCAATGATAGCAATATCCCTATCTCTATCGGAAGTGTCAGCAACAGGACCTTTCAGGTTTATATTCGCCAATTTCCATTCATTATACTTTTGACGAATCTCTTTTAATAACTGCTCCTCCTTACTATTGGGAGCTACATTGTTTTCTTTTTGGGTTATATTATCACCGTGAACTAGCATAATTGCTGATATAGATTTATGGCAAGAGCCTTTGATAAAAGTGGAGGAACTGCATTGCCAATCTGATTATATTGGCAAAGATGAATATCATCTAATCGTCCCTCTTTTTTTAATAATGATTTGCTTGGCGTAGTTGGTTTCCCTAAAAACTTATACCAATCTGGGAAACTTTGTATCCTGGCACCTTCTCTAGGAGTAAAATTTCTATTCAAATATGGATGAACGAAATTTGCATAGAAAGACGCTGCAATTGTATGGCATGGTCTATTAGGGAACATTCGTCTATTATTCTGCCCATATACTTTTTCCGAATGTTCGCCATTGCCATTGCGTTTCAATGGTTTTAATTCATCTGGGACATCCTCAGTTGATTCTCCACATTTCATCGCAGCAAATCGTTCAACCATTCTAGCTGAATGATTCATTGCAGTATGATTAAAGACTTTAGTAGCCCCTTCTCTAAGCATGGATTGATAATCATTTGTGGGATTATCCATATAATCCATTTCCTCTGAGCCCTCACATGCATTAATCCTTGGTAAATCTGATATTGCCTCCCAAAGAGTAGGGCATAGGGGTAATTCATTTAAGTCTTCAAACAATCCTTTGTTATCTTGTATAACACAATGAGTAGCATTCGGAAAAAATTGATTAATTGGTTTTTTGCTACCTATAATAACAACTCGCCTTCGGATTTGAGGAACACCATAATTTGTTGCTTCAAGAACAGTGTACTCTACATTGTAGCCCAGTTCTTCTAATTCATTTTTTATAATAGAAACTACAAGTTCTTTACTATCGGTTTTGGCTTTAAGAAGATTAGGTACATTTTCCATTACAACTACAGATGGAGACAAAACTCTAGCAACTCTAAGAAATTCTCTAAAGAGAGAATTTCTTGGATCTTTGGGGTCACCTGCATTCTTATTGCATATTGAAAAACCTTGACATGGAGGACCGCCAAGCAAAAAATCTATTCCTGAAAAATTCTCTAATAACTCTTCATCCGTTACATCAAGAATGTTTTTCACAATAACTTTTGTTTTTGGATGGTTATATTGAAAAGTGGATGCAGCCCATTCGTCAATCTCAATTGCCCCTACAATATCAAAATAGCCAGACAGCTGAAAGCCTAAACTAAAGCCTCCTGCGCCAGCAAACGCGTCTAAAACCTTATATTTCATAATACTGTTTGGGAAATATTTGGTTGCAAAGTTAGTGAAAATTTCGTAAATTTAGGCGATTGCGACACAGCTTATTTGTAGATAAGGTTGTAAACTGGATACATCACTCTCAAATGCAGAGAGACATCTGCGATGGTCAGGGACTCATGCTTGAGTATTTTCCTTTTCCGATAGTTTTGTCCCCTTTATGGCTGTGTTCGTTTCCATGTTCCGCACTCTTTATAAGTTATTTTTGCCGCTAGAGTTATGCCGAAGGGCGAAAACGAGTGTTTCCTTATTGAACCATCTTGAACGACGTTGAAATAAAAACGTGCCGTATTCCCCTATGTCCGAGGCTCAAATACAGTACAAAAATAATTTGGACGAGCCGGAAATGAAATAGGCTAGAATCAGAACTGTTAAGGATAATTAATTGGTGGTAGAAGAATTAGATTCAATTTCTTTGAAGCCGTTAGTCGGTGGTTTTGGGCGGTAAAACTCCATGTGGAATCCATTTGGGAAACTATCGAAAGTGATTTACCGCCGATGAAAGTAATAATTGAACGATACATCGACGAACTCAGCAACGATTTATAATCGCACAGCATTTCTATACACATATATTTATAGGGGGTGATATTAGTGAATATCACAAGCAATCCGCGATTTTTCGTCGAGTGTTGCGACATCCGCAACACTCGGGGCTTGGCTTTTTGAGCGGAAGGTCGGATATTTGTAGTTTATAATCATCAAATATCACTATTCACTATTTATCAGCATCATGAGACTCAGCAGTAAATTCATCATCGCGGCATGCGCCCTCGCCTCTGCCGTGCTGCCCGCACGTGTCAGCGCGCAGACCACTGTGGAAGGTGCGGCCGAAGTGACCGCCACCGAGGAATTCAATCCCCACTGGTTCATCCAGCCCCAGATAGGCGGTGCCTACACCATAGGCGAGACATCGTTTGGCGACCTCATCTCGCCCGCTGCCGCCCTCTCGGTAGGCTATCGTTTTACCCCCTCGTTCGGACTCCGCGTCGGCGTGAGCGGATGGCAGGCCCGCGGCTCGTGGGTGGCTCCGCGCGGCGACTATAAGTTCAACTATCTTCAGGGCAATGTCGACGCCATGCTGTCGCTGACCAACCTCTTCTGCGGCTTCAATCCCGCCCGAGTGCTCGACTTCTACGGATTCATCGGAGTGGGCGGTGCTATGGGATTCAACAATGACGAGGCCGTGGCCCTGTCAAAGGCCGGTTGCGGATTTGAGAAACTGTGGACAGGCAAGAAGTTCTTCCCCGCCGGACGTGCCGGTCTCGGACTTGACATCAATGTGAGCCGCACCGTGGCCATCAATATTGAGGTCAATGCCAACGCGCTCCCCGACAAGTTCAACTCCAAAAAGGGCAGCAAGGCCGACTGGCAGTTCAACGCCCTCGCCGGTATCACCTACAGCTTCGGCGGACGCTCCAAGACCGTAGCCCAGGCCGAGGAGATTATCGTGGTCGAGGAGCCCGCTCCCGCACCTGCACCGGCTCCCGAGCCTGAACCTGCTCCCGCACCCGCGCCTGCACCTGTCAAGGAAGTGCCCGCGCCGATGGTACAGGACATCTTCTTCACCATCAATTCATCGACTATCGACCGCGAGAACCAGGCCAAGGTTGACGCCCTCGTGGAGTATATGCGCGCCAATCCCGAGTCAAAGGTTACCGTCACCGGCTATGCCGACAAGGCCACAGGCAGCGCAACCTACAACATGAAGATATCCAAGCGTCGTGCCGAGGCTGTAGCCGCAGCCCTCAACGCCGCCGGTATCAGCGAGTCGCGCATCACAGTCGACGCCAAGGGCGACACCGTACAGCCCTTCACCGAGGTTATCAAAAACCGCGTGGCTATCGCTATCACACAGTTCTGAAAGCTCTTATAGTCTATAAAGTCTAAAGTTTAGAAAGTTAAGAAGGCTTATCGTTTAGAAAGTTAAAAGTTTAGAAAGTTAAAATAATAGTTTTGTTGCGAAGATGTCAACTTCTCCCCAAGCTATTATCTTAACTTTCTAAACTTTTAACTTTATAGACTCCAAGTTCCCCTTAACTTTTTAACTTTATAGACCTCATAGACCATAAGGACCCCCCTTAACTTTTTTAACTTTGTAGACCATAAGAATTTCCCTTAAATATTTCCTCATATTGGCTAAAGTTCGTAACTTTGCAGAGTCTTTCGGGACAAGAGGAAAAATTTGGCTGCTTGCAACCTCTTCCAATAAAAATGCTAAAACTGCACTTTATTTTTTAGAGACACATCTCGCCACTCTGCAGGTCACTGCGTGACCGCGACGGCGAAGATGGGAAATGTTGAAGCGGCCGCCCCTCGGATATTCCGGGCACTGTTTCGATATTTTTTTATACCAATATGAAGACTTACCTTTTCACATCCGAGTCAGTCTCGGAGGGACACCCCGACAAGGTGGCCGACCAGATTAGTGACGCCGTGCTCGACGAGTTTCTCGCCCGCGACCCGAAATCGAAAGTAGCATGCGAAACCCTCGTGACCACCGGCCAGGTGGTGCTCGCCGGCGAAGTAAAGAGCGAGGCGTATGTCGACCTCATGGAGGTGACACGCCGCGTGATACGCAACATCGGCTATGACCGCAGCGAGCTGAAGTTTGACGGCGAGGCATGCGGAGTGTTCTCGGCCCTGCACGAGCAGAGTGCCGACATCAACCGTGGCGTGGAGCGCGAAGAGGCCGAGAGCCAGGGCGCGGGCGACCAGGGCATGATGTTTGGCTACGCGTGTGACGAGACCCCCGACTACATGCCCCTCACCCTCGACCTCTCCCACCGTCTGCTCCGCGAGCTCGCCGACATACGCCGCGAGGCCAAAGAGATGACATGGGAGAAGCGCGGACGCGTCTTCACCTACCTCCGCCCCGACTCCAAGAGCCAGGTGACGGTCGAGTATGACGAGAACAACCGCCCCCTGCGCGTCGACACCATCGTAATCTCCACCCAACATGACGAGTTCATCCGCCCCGCCGACTCCACCCCCGAGGCACAGGCCGAGGCCGACCGCGCCATGCAGGAGCGCATCACTGAGGATGTGCGCCGTGTGCTCATCCCCCGCGTCAAGGCCCAGCTCCCTGCCGAGGTGGCCGCGCTCATCGGCGATGATGTCAAGCTGCTCGTCAACCCCACCGGCAAGTTTGTCATCGGCGGCCCCCACGGCGACACAGGCCTCACAGGCCGCAAGATTATCGTCGACACCTACGGCGGACGCGGCGCACACGGCGGCGGCGCATTCTCGGGCAAGGACCCCAGCAAGGTCGACCGCTCGGCTGCCTATGCCGCCCGCCACATAGCCAAGAACCTCGTGGCGGCAGGAGTGGCACGCGAAGTGCTCGTGCAGGTGGCCTACGCCATCGGTTGTGCCGCACCCGTGAGCCTCTGCATCAACACCTACGGCACCGCTCTCGTCGACAAGACCGACACCGAGATTGCCGACATCGTCAAGGGGATGAAGTGTTTCGACATGACCCCCTACGCCATCGAGCAGCGTTTCAACCTACGCCAGCCCATCTATCGCGAGACAGCCAGCTACGGCCACCTCGGCCGCCAGCCCCGCATCGTCAAGAAGCACTTCCACTCGCGCTACGAGCCGGACTTCGTGAAAGAGGTCGAGCTCTTCACCTGGGAAAAGCTCGACGCCGTCCCCGCAGTCAAAGCCGCCTTCGGCCTCTAACGGAGTTGGGTCATAGTACAAGAAAGGTACAAAAGGACAAAAGAGACAAAAGCGACATAAGATATATTGTTTTGATAATCAATGACCATTTGAAAAATAATAAACTTATGTCGCTTTTGTCTCTTTTGTCCTTTTGTACCTTTCTTAAATTATGAAACGGGCTCCTTTTTTAATTTTCGTGCTCTTTGATTTTTTCTTACTTTTGCAGAAATAAACCGCATATATACTACTATGGACTTTAAATCTGCTGTTCCCGATTGGGCGTGGGGCATGAACTGTGCCGTCACCGTGTGTGATGCCGAGTGCAACATATTATATATGAACGCGCGCTCGCGCGAGACATTCGCCCGACACGGCGACCTCATCGGCCACAACCTGCTCGACTATCACAACGAGCGGTCAATCGGCATCATACGCCATCTCCTCGCCACCGGCGGGCAGAACTGCTACACTATCGAAAAAGCCGGTGTGCACAAGATGATTTTCCAGACCGCCTGGCGCAACGAAGACGGCACGGTTGGCGGCCTCGTCGAGCTGTCAATGGTCATCCCCACCGACATGCCGCACTACGTGAGGGAATGAAAAATTTAAAATGGAAAATGGAAAATTGGGCTTCGCAATGGATATATCGCGAAGCCCAATTTTTAATTCTTAATTTTTAATTTTTCATTCTTTTACTCCGTACGCAAGGTCGCCGGCGTCGCCGAGGCCGGGGACTATGTAGGAGTGGGAATTGATTTCGGGGTCGATGGCACCGACCCACACTGTAGTCTTGTCGGCAGGGAACGTGGAGCGGACATAATCGATAGCGGCCTGCGACGCGATTATCGACGCCACATGCACATGTGCAGGCTCACCCTTAGTGAGCAGCGCACGATAGGCCAGCTCCATCGACGAGCCTGTGGCCAGCATCGGGTCAGCGATTATCACGGTCTTGCCGTCGAGACGGGGCGAGGCGATATACTCGATGAACACATCAAAATTCTCCTTCTCGCGATACTTGCGATAGGCCGACACAAAGGCATTCTGAGCCTTGTCGAAATACTCGAGGAAACCCTGATGAAACGGTATGCCCGCGCGGAAGATGGTGGCGAGCACCACATCCTCGTCAAGCACATCGGCCTTCATCGAGGCCAGCGGCGTGGTGATTTCCTTCTTGGCATAGACCATGCGCTTGGATATCTCATAGGCCATAATCTCGCCTATGCGGTGCAGATTGCGGCGAAAGCGCATCATGTCACCCTGCACATTCACGTCGCGCAGTTCGGTCATGTACTGGCTCACGAGCGAGGGGGTATCGGCAAAATTTATTACTTCCATGGAATATATTAAAGGTGGTTTAACAGATTAATAACAAGTTGGGTGAACTGGTAGTTTTTCAACCCCCATCGGGGATAAATCAGCAGTTCGGGGGGCGACTGCGACACAAACCGCTCCACGGCTATGTCGGGGCGCAGACGCCCCAGTAGCCTCACGCACAGGCGGGCATACTCCTCGGGAGTGTAGCGGATGATGTCATAAAGTCCGCGCTCCACATCCTCGGCCATACGGGTGCCACGCAGCAGCTGCAACTGGTGAAACTTCACCACATCCACCGGCAGGGCATTGACAGCATCCACCGTCTCCAGCATCATCTCCTCATCCTCGCCCGGCAGTCCGTTGATGAGATGCAGACCGCACGGTATGCCCGCGTCATGAGTCCTGCGCACGGCATCGGCCGTGTCAGCCCATGTGTGACAGCGGTTTATGCGGGCCAGCGTGGCATCGTGGGCCGACTCGGCCCCATACTCCACCATGACCCACGGCAAGCTCCTGAGCCTGTCGAGCAGCGCGTCGGGCATACAGTCGGGCCGCGTGCCTATAATCACACCGTCCACGCCATCCACGGCACACGCCTCGTCATACATCGCCATGAGCCTGTCAAGGTCGGCGGTGTTCGTAGAGGTATATGACTGGAAATAGGCCAGATAGCGCATATCGGGATACTTGCGGGCAAAAAACCGTTTCCCCTCCTCCACCTGCTCGGTCACGCTTCTGAGTCCGCGCGTATAGGCCGGACTGAACGACGCATTGTTGCAATACGTGCATCCGCCCCTACCCTTCGACCCGTCGCGGTTAGGGCAGGAGAATCCGGCATTGACCGAAAGTTTCTGCATCTTACAGTCAAAATGCCCGGCCAGGAAGTCAGCAAACGTAAAATACAAGTGAATAGAAAATTTAAAATGGAAAATTTAAAATTTTTGCCTAAGCGAGATGGCCTTTTTGTCTAAGCGCGACGGCTTCAGCCGTAGATAGCACTAACAACGCACGCGCAAGCCAATTTTTAATTTTAAATTTTAAATTTTAAATTCTCAATTCTACTCCCCCTGTTCATTAGCACGGCATCGAGCAGCACTATCGCGGCCATAGCCTCGACTATAGGCACCGCGCGGGGCACAACACACGGGTCATGACGCCCCTTGGCCTTGAGCGTCACGGGATTGCCCTCGGCATCGATAGTCTCTACATCCTGCATCAGGGTAGCCACCGGCTTGAAAGCCACGCGGAAATATATATCCTCGCCGTTGGAAATGCCCCCCTGTATGCCGCCCGAGTGATTGGTGAGCGTGCGGGGCGGCATAGAGCCGTCGCGCCTGAACAGGTCGATGGCCTCGCTTCCGCGCATGCCCACGCCGTCAAAGCCCATACCATAATCAAAACCCTTGGCCGCATTTATGCTTAACATAGCCCCGGCAAGCTGTGCGCCGAGACGTCCGGCCACAGGGTCGCCGAGTCCGGCGGGAGCACCCTTGACCACACAGGTCACCACGCCCCCCACGGTATCCCCCTCGCGCTTCACGCCGAGTATGAAATCCTCCATCTCGGCAGCCTTGGCGGGGTCGGGACACCTCACGGCATTGCACTCGGTGAGTGAGAGGTCGAGCGCGGTATAGTCGGCACCGACCGTTATCGGCCCCACCTGCGACGTGTAGGCCTGCACGCTTATACCCAACTGCTCGAGAGCCTGACGGGCAAACGCCCCGGCCACCACACGTGTGGCAGTCTCGCGCGCGCTCGAGCGTCCGCCGCCGCGATGGTCGCGTAGGCCGTATTTGGCCGTGTAGGTATAGTCGGCATGTGACGGACGGAAAGCCGTGCGCAACTGGTCATAGTCATTGGAGTGTTGATTCTCGTTGCGGATTATGAAGCCGATGGGGCAGCCCGTGGTCACCCCGTCCATCAGCCCCGAGAGCACCTCGACGGTGTCGCTCTCCTTGCGGGCCGTGGTGATGGCCGACTGTCCCGGCTTGCGGCGGTCAAGCTCGCGCTGCACCGCATCGAGGTCAATCCTCACCCCTGCGGGCATACCGTCGATGACACCGCCTATGGCGGCACCGTGGCTCTCGCCAAACCCCGTGAAACGGAAAATATTGCCGAATGTATTCAAGTCTATATCTTTATTATTTAATAATCGTGAAGTAATGCCTCTGATAATCGTGATGTCACGCCGTCAGGAACGGGGCGCGGCGATGTCGGCCACCTTCGCGCCGCAGAATGCTATGAGGTCGGCCGGCGCAATCTTGAGCTGCAGCCCCCTCACTCCGGCCGACACATATATCTCGGGATAATCCGTGGCCGTCGAGTGAAAGAACGTCGGGAACGGCTTCTTCATCCCCACTGGCGAGCAGCCGCCTCGTATGTAGCCCGTCACGCCGAGCAGCTCCTTCATCGGTATCATCTCGGCCTTCTTGGCCCCGGCGGCCTTGGCGGCCTTCTTCAGGTCCACCTCCATATTGCCGGGTATCACGCACACGAAATATCCGGCCTTGTCGCCATGCAGCACCAGCGTCTTGAACACACGGTTGATATCCTCGCCCAGCTCCTCGGCCACATGCTCGGCCGCAAGATTGTCGGGGTCAACCGTGTAGGGTATCAGCTCATGGGCCACGCCCGCCTTATCGAGCAGACGCGCCGCATTGGTCTTAGGTGTCTTATCTTTAGCGTTCATAGTGCAAAAGTATTAAATTACCGTTAATAAGCATAACAAATGTGCGAAAAAGTTGGCTCAGCGCATCCCGTTTGCGGCGTTCGGGCCGAGCCTTGGGCAAGGTCTGGGAGCGACTTCGGGAGTGCCTTTGGGAGGGGCGGACGGAGCGTGGAGAAAAGTGTTGCGCCGTGCAAAATTGTGTTAAATTTTGCCAAAAAATTGGGGGGTAATTTTTATCCGTAACTTAGCACATCCTAACATCACGATTGCTCAGAATCTAACCATTCTACACATTCCGACGAAAGGACGCTACATTACCTACATATATCATTATACATTAACTAAGATAACCCGACACAATTGTCTGAGATAATATATAACGACATATCTAACGTAATTTCTTAACTTTAACCAAAAACCAATCAACACTAACGCCACCCCGGATGGGGGATTCCTAACTACAATTATGAAACGCCACATTAACAGTGTCGCGTGCGCTCTACCCGCGCTGACATTACTGTTGGCCTCATGTACGGCCGACAAGATTGAGGTTCCCGACAAGGAACTCTACACACGTGAGTTCATCAAACAGTTCGGCACATTCAGCTCTGACGCCGGATGGAACTCGGCCACCCGCGTCACCGCCAACATCGACCCGTCAATCGTGGCCGGAGGCACCGACATCAAGGTGTTCACGGCATGGCCCACCAACCCCGACTGCCGCATCGTGGCATCATTCCCCGCATCGACCACCAATTTTGAGTTCGACTACCCTGACGGACTCGAGTATGCCTACGTTCAGGTGCTCGACGCCAACGGAACATCGGTCTACGGAGGCTACACCCGCGTCACTGACGGACAGCTCAATGTCGGCCAGGCCGGCCGCGCATCACGCGCCGACGAGCCTGATAGATATAGGCCAACGTTATATTGTTACGACCTCACCCAAAACCCCGCCCTCGGCACATTCCTTGTCGACGAGGAATACAACCGAACATTCTGGAAAGACAACGGACTGAATCTATACTCTGAGAAAAAAGAATCAACATCAGAAATACAAATCCCAGACGGCATAGACACCGAGACTGAACACCCTCTTTGGTCTGGCACACAGGATGCAGGAAACTGGGTGCAGTTCATATTAAACGGTAGTAAAGATGAATTTGCGAAAGCTAAAAGCAATGCTTTTATCGTAACCGTAAAAGGTCGAAAGAATGGTGACAAAGAGACAAAGTTTCGATTCTATTATGAAACATCTCCAGGCACTATTACCGGTGATAATGGATTGTCTACTGGCGAACGAATCCCTGACTCTGATGAATTTACGATTGAGACCATATTCCATAAGGATGACGCATCTCATCTCAAGACTAATAATCTCGCGCTAAAAGGTGTTGGTGTTGAGTACACAAGCGTATCATTCAGAGAAGCTCCATATGAGGGTGATGGCATAGGAAATCCTAATGCGACTATTGACCCGACTCATATTTATAAGGTATTTTCAGGCAATCACACTCTCAGTGAATGGAATTCTGGTACAAATTTTAATTTAGAGAACCTGCTTGCGAACACCAACAGTAACAATATAGAGCTGACTATAACGGTAAAAATTGATAATCCGAATGCCGGACAACACATGTTCTCAGTCCAAAGAGAGGACAACAGCGACATTTTCGGCAGCGGTAATATTGTATCTAAGGAAGAAACCCACACAACGACAGTTTTTATCAACGAGAATAAACTCGCTGATTTGCGCAACAAAGCACATATAGCAGGCACAAATCTTACCATTACAAGTATAAGTTATACCGAACATGCTTATAGGCCAAAAACGACAGGAGGACAAGCCAATTTCAGCGACCTGTTCAAACTCTATGGTCTTACAACAACCTCAGGCGTGTCTAACATGGAGGGATATAAGAATAATGCCCTGAAACCTTACAACGATTATCAGCCTGATGGTTATTCCGCCCACGACCTCGTGTCGCTTGTCGGTTCTGAGAGTGGTGTTTTCCATGAAGAGGTTAATAAAACTAACAATCAGTGCAACCTTATTCGTTTCAAAGACAAACTTCTTCCCAAAGAAGGTGTGGATTACCAGCTTAAAGAGGAGGGAGAGGTATCTCTTGACTATTTCTTTGGATGCGCAAGTACTTTCAACTCGTTCGGTTATTTCTACTACACCGATGACGAGGCTAATCTCAACGAACAGGAGTTTGTAAAGACACTCCTCCGCAAGCCCAAATTCATTCTTATGTATCGTGCATTCCCCCACTCCAACATCAAGATTAAGAAGAATGCCGGTGAATGGGGACAGCTCACCGACCTCGCAACCATTGGGGATAACAATATTGTACTGAGAGGCGATGATGAAGGAAAGGACAAGAGCGACAATTGGGAGCATTGTGGAGAATTTACACGCCTCGTAGATCAGGCTGAGGCTGCTATTAAAAACGGCACAGCTGAAACCAACCGCGCCAATCAGTATCCCCGCTTCCAGTCGGCCAACTACCGTCTCGTCTACTTCAGCCCTGACCAGTTCGAGGACGACGGCGTAACCCTCAAACCCAACCAGCAGGGCAAATATAAATTCCCGGCCGGAACCCACATAGCATTCTTCGTAATAAACGGCGGCCAGTATGCACTGCAGCAAGGTGAAAAGTCAGGATTCAAGATTGACCATACACGCATATCATTCTCCCGTCCGCTCCTCAACAAATATCTCGGCAACGTATTTAACGCTGACGGTCATAGCCACTCGGCCAACACCACTCCGTCAACAAACATTGCAGGTCCGAATGCTGTAGACGAATGGACTCCATTCGTGACCTACAAGTGGGGCGGCGATATCATAATGGGTGTCGAGGACTATTTTGCCCGCACTCACGATGGCATCAACGGCAGTGACCACGACATGAACGACATGCTTTTCAAAGTAAACGGTGAGTTCGTGCGTGACCGAGAGGAGATGAACCCCAACACCCCCAAGAGCCAAAACTGGATTATCGCCTGCGAGGACCTTGGCGGCACACATGACTTCGACTTCAACGACGTAGTGTTTGGCGTGACCCACGTGGCCGGCGAGCCGACCGCCACAGTCACCGCCCTCGCATCAGGCGGTACACTCCCCGTATCTCTCGAGAGCATATACCGGCAGACATCTAACAGCTCGTCAGGCGTCACCCGCGAGGATAACATCACATATTACACTCTCACCCCTGAAGGCACCGGCGATGGTGAGTTCCACAAATGGTGGGGCGCAAACAACCATCATTCAGGCATCATTAACGCCAAGGGATGGGGAGGCAAAGGCGCAGAGATTCAGATACAGGTAGGTGATGACTTCACACTGTCTGACGTAACCAAGACCAAGCCCGGAACAGTCGAAAATGGGGCAACCAACATGGGCGGATTCCGCGTAAGAGTAAAGCGTAGCGATAAGGAATCGATAACCATCAGCGCACCGACTCGTAACCCGCTGGAGCCCGGCTATGAAGCTCCGCAGATGTTCCTCGTGCCTCACACCTGGTACTGGCCGCAGGAGAACCAGTTCATCCTCGACGTGTACCCGAAGTTCAACGAATGGGGCGAAGGTGTCAACTGGTGGAACAACGCCAACGGCCCGGACAAAGAAAACGTTATCAAGCACAACTGGGTCCCCACCACCCCCGCAACGACAACGAAATAAATTTGCTGTTACTACCCCCCCGCGACAACTAAATTTGCGTCAGCTAACCACAAATAAAATTTGCGGTAACTCGCCCCGCAGCGACCAAATTTGCGGCTACTGACTCTCAAAGCCGCGAAGCGGCGGTGAAATAGTAGCCCCACCACGAGCGAATGCGGGAATAGCCCGAAGGGCTGAAATTCCCGCATCGCGAGGCGTGGGGTTACAAATACCGATTACGAAATCGGGCGTCGAAGACGTCCGGCAAATGCCGACAGTACGGATATTTACAGGACGTCTTCGACGCCCGTTACCCTCCTGCAATCACATACCCCACGCCTCGCGAGACTGAGGACTTTGCCCTGACGGGCAGCCCTCAGTCTCTGCTCGTGGCGGGGCTACTATTACATCGCCGCACCGCGGCTTGGCGGCTCTTGCCCCTCGCCTCAGCATGCGCCTGACAGGCTAATCTCGCCCCAGGCTCGGTCATTTCCCCACCGCTCACGATGATTTTTATATTTATTAAGGCTTAAACCGTTAAATAATTGGAAAATAATTGTTAACTTTGCAAAATCCGTGCGACCGCGCCGACCGCGACCGCCGGTAGGAACGTGCCCGACGCTATGACGGCACCTCCTTTAAGCTGCAAAAACGAAGAAATCACAAAAGCTGAATTAAACACATTTTATGAATCCAATCAAAAAAACCATCGCGCTGCCTGACGGTCGCACCATTACCCTCGAGACGGGTAAGCTGGCCAAGCAAGCCGATGGAGCGGTAGAACTCCGCATGGGTAACACCATGCTCCTCGCTACAGTATGCTCGGCCAAGGAAGCCGGCGAAGGAGTTGACTTTATGCCCCTCACTGTAGAGTACAAAGAAAAATTCTCGTCCAACGGACGCTTCCCCGGCGGCTTCACCAAACGCGAAGGCCGTGCCGGCGACTACGAAATTCTTACCTCACGTCTTGTAGACCGCGCTCTGCGCCCCCTTTTCCCCGACAATTACCATGCTGACACCATCGTGCAGGTGACCATGTACTCGGCCGACGGTGTAGACATGCCCGACGCTCTCGCAGGCCTCGCAGCCTCAGCCGCTATGGCCGTGAGCGATATCCCCTTCAACGGCCCCATCTCCGAGGTGCGCGTTGCCCGTGTGGACGGTGAGTTTGTCATCAACCCCACCTTCGAGCAGTGCGAGCGCGCCGACATGGAGCTTATGGTAGGTGCAACCTACGAGAACATCATGATGGTCGAAGGCGAGATGAACGAGGTGAGCGAGGCTGACCTCCTCAACGCCCTTCGCGTGGCCCACGACGCCATCAAGGTACAGTGCAAGGCTCAGATGGAGCTGGCCGAGGAGGCCGGTGCCACCGTCAAGCGCGAATACTGCCACGAAGTCAACGACGAAGAGCTCCGCGAGGACGTGCGCAAGAAGTGCTATGACAAGGCTTATGCCATCGCCAAGGCCGGATGCGCCGACAAGCACTGGCGTCAGGACAGCTTCGACGCCATCTGCGACGAATATATCGAATCACTCCCCGAGGAGGAGCGCGAAGAGAAGGCTCCCCTCGTGAAGCGTTACTATCACGACGTCGAGAAGGAGGCCATGCGCCGCTGCGTGCTCGACGAGGGCATCCGTCTCGACGGCCGCAAGACCAACGAGATTCGCCCCATTTGGTGCGAGACCGACTATCTGCCCGGTCCCCACGGCTCGGCTGTCTTCACCCGCGGTGAGACACAGTCACTCGCTACCGTGACCCTCGGCACCAAGCTCGACGAGAAGATTCTCGACGACGTGCTCAACCAGGGCCGCGAGCGTTTCCTTCTCCACTACAACTTCCCCCCCTTCTCCACCGGCGAAGCCCGCGCACCCCGCGGCGTAGGCCGTCGTGAGGTAGGCCACGGCAACCTCGCACACCGCGCACTCAAGCGCATGTTCCCCGACGATTTCCCCTATGTATGCCGCATCGTCAGCGACATTCTCGAGAGCAACGGCTCGTCGTCGATGGCAACAGTATGCGCCGGCACCCTCTCGCTCCTCGACGCAGGCGTGAAGATGAAGCGTCCCGTCAGCGGCATCGCCATGGGCCTCATCTCTGACGGCGAGAAGTATGCAGTGCTCTCTGACATCCTCGGCGACGAGGACCACCTCGGCGACATGGACTTCAAGGTGACCGGCACCCGCAAGGGCATCACCGCCACCCAGATGGACATCAAGGTTGACGGCCTCAGCTACGAGATTCTTGAGAAGGCACTCAACCAGGCCAAGGAAGGCCGTCTGCACATCCTCGACAAAATCGAGGAGACCATCCCCGCACCCCGCGAGGACTACAAGCCCCACGTGCCCCGCATCGTCACCATGCTCATACCCAAGGAGCTTATCGGTGCCGTGATTGGCCCGGGCGGAAAGGTAATCCAGGGCATTCAGGAGGCCAGCGGTGCCACAGTCAGCATCGACGAAATCCCCGAGGGCGGCTACATCGAGGTGGCTGCTGCCAACAAGCCCGCCATCGACAAGGCTCTCGAGATGATTAACGCCATCGTCGAGCTCCCCGAGGAGGGCAAGGTCTACTCAGGCAAGGTGCGCTCGATACTCGAGTTCGGCGCGTTTGTCGAGTTCATGCCCAACCGTGACGGTCTGCTCCACATCTCGGAAATCTCTTGGGACCGCCTCGAGAACATGGAGGCCTCCGGCCTCAAGGAGGGCGACCAGGTTGAGGTCAAGCTCATCGAGATTGACAAGAAGACCGGCAAGTATCGCCTGTCGATGCGTGCCCTTCAGCCCAAGCCCGAAGGCTACGTAGAGCGCGAGCGCGCACCCCGTGGCGACCGTCCCCGTCGTGAGGGCGGCGACCGTGGCGAGCGTCGTCCACGCCGTGACGGCGACCGCGGTCCCCGTCGCGAAGGTGGCGAGCGTCGCGAACCCCGCAACTAATCGTTAGACGATTCCCCCACTGAAAATACTGAATGGGAAACGGAAATTAGCTTAATCAGGCTAATCACTCCGTTTTCCATTCTTTTTTTATAATTTTGCACAACCGCCCCGCGCAAAAAGTTGCGACCTTGTAGGAGCGAGGGTGTTGCAGAACTCAATTTTTCAAAATTGAATATGCCATACAAGGCTCCAATCGCGTTAGCAAATGTTAAATTCAACGGTTTTTGGAGGTTCTGCAACACCCTCGATATGTAGCCACGTATCAGCCAACGGCACAAAGCCCCAACCGCCCCATATCGACGGTAGACCTGCCGCTCCTTGACTACAGTTACCCAAGTCGCCCCATATCGACGGCTAAAGCCGTCGCTCCTACCGCGAAGCCAATTTTAAATTTTAAATTTTCAATTTTAAATTCTAATTTCGGTGATTCCCAAGAAGATACACTACTGCTGGTTTGGCGGCAAGCCGCTTCCCGCCGACACCGTGCGCTACATAGCCACATGGCGCGAGCACTGCCCCGACTATGAGATAAAGGAATGGAACGAGTCAAACTTCAACCTCGACCTCTATCCCTACGTCCGCGAGGCATATGACGCCGGCAAATACGCCTTCGTCTCAGACGTCGCCCGCCTCCACGCGCTCGTGGCCGAGGGAGGCGTGTATCTCGACACCGACGTAGAGGTGCTCAAATCCTTCGACCCGTTTCTCGGCCACGAGGCATTCACGGGATTCGAGGACGGCAGCCACGTCACCACCGGCGTAATGGGCTCGGAAAAGGGCGGACGGTGGGCGCGCGAAAACCTCGAAGCCTACGCCGACCGACGGTTCGTGAAACCTGACGGCACGTATGATACGACGACCAACGTGGCCGTCATCACCGCCTACATGCTCCGCCACGGACTGCGGCTCGACGACACTCTGCAACACATCGACGGACTCGTCACCGTATATCCTCGCGAATACTTCTGCCCCAAAGACTCGTATGCCTACTCACGCAACCCCGGCAACATCACCGGCAACACCCATACCATCCACTACTTTGCCGGCACATGGCAGACGCGCAACACCCCCGAATACATACGTCTGCGCAAAAAGTATCGCATCATCCCCTACTTCATACGCAAGAAACTCATCCTCGCTCTCCTCGGCGAATCGCGCCGAGGCTTCTTCCCCACCCTCCTCCGCCTCCTCGGCCATCAGAAAAGCGAGTGATTCAGCCAAAAGCACCATATGATACATAAGAGAAAGCAGAGTAGAATATGATGCGCAATTCTTAATTTTTAATTTTCAATTCTAAATTCCCCATTAGGTGATTCCCAAGAAGATACATTACTGCTGGTTTGGCGGGAAGGAGCTTCCGGCCGAGGCTGTCAGGTGCATTGAGTCGTGGTGGAAGTTTTGCCCCGACTATGAGATAAAAGAGTGGAACGAGAGCAATTTTGACATCGACTGCCTCCCCTATGTGCGCGAGGCTTACGATGCACGCAAATATGCCTTCGTGTCAGATGTAGCGCGCCTCATGGCCCTCGACAGGGAGGGGGGCGTGTATATGGACACCGACATGGAGCTGACCGCCGGCATAGACGGTTTTCTCGACTGCGAATCGTTCTGCGGATTTGAGGATGATGAGAATATCAATGCCGCCATCATCGGCGCACAGCCCGGCACGCCGTGGATTGCCGAACTCATCGACTCCTACAAAGGGCGGCACTTCCTCAAACCCAACGGCCACCTCGATGTCACGACCATTGTCACCGTCATGACGCGCCACCTCATGAGCAAGGGTCTGCGCAACGACGGCTCCATGCAGCACCTTCCGGGAGTGGTCACCGCCTACCCAAAGGACTGGTTTTACCCCAAATCATACTCGACTGGCGAGACGGTAATCACACCCAACACCCACGGCATACACCACTGCGTGGCCTCGTGGGTCTATCAGCAGAATCCCGAATATATCGCACTGTCAAAGAAATATCACTGGGTACCCAAGGTGATACGCCGCCACTTCATCCTCACCTACCTGGGCGAACGCAAATCACCGCTCACGTCAAGGCTACTGAGGCTGTTTGGTTAATCTTGGAGTCAAAAAAAGTATAAGAGTAAAAAAAGTTAAGATAATAGCTATGAATCGGGATGCCATAGCTATTATCTTAACTTTTTTAACTTCTAAACTCTTTCGACTATGAGCCAGCCCTTTTAGCGAGGAAATAACCGACAATCGAGAGGGCTGTGAGTAATTCCGAGACACCGATGGCGAGCCATATGCCCTTGACACCCAACACCTGCGGGAGCAGCACAAACGACGGCACGAGCAGAAGGCATCCCCTCATCAGAGCGAACCACACCGACGGGGCCACACGCTCGACACTCTGAAAATATCCGATGGCCGTAAGATTGAAGATGTAGAATATCACGCATGATGCAAACCACGGCAACCCCTCTATGGCATAGCGCGCGGCCTGCGACTCCGTGCCGATGAACAGCCCGGTCATCTCAGCCGGGAAGAATATGAACATGGCCGTGACTGCCACTCCGAACACCATAGCCGTGCGCATGGCCACACGTTCGGTCGACGCCACACGGTCAAGCGCACCGAGGCCGTAGTTATAGCTGATAATCGGCTGCGCCGACTGCGCTATGGCATTGCCTATCATAAAGAAGAACGGGCAGTAATAACATGCCACGCCCCATGCGGCCACACCGTCGTCGCCGAGATAGCGCATGAACACGAGATTGCCCACAAACATCAGCATGGCTATGGTCGACTCGCCGAGAAAGGCCGACACTCCGATGCGCATCTGATAGCCCACGCTCCTGACCATAGCCTTGAGCGAATCGAGGCTGACAGGCACGGCAATGAGCCTTAGTGTGCGGGCATAGCGAGCGAGATATATGAGAGCCATGAGTCCGCCTACCGTCACACTGATGCCGGTGGCTGCGGCCGCACCCTTCATGCCCCAGCCCAGGGGGAAGATGAAGATGTAATCAAGAAGTATGTTGAGCAGACCGGGAATGACGTTGCACCACATGGCCAGCCTCGGCGAGCCGTCAAGGCGCACAATAAACAGTCCTATCATGCCCCAGATGTTAAGGATAAGTCCGGGGGTGAAAAAGACGAGATAGTCAATGGCAAGCGGCAGGAGCGAGTCGCTCGACCCCAGCGCGTAAGCCGTGGCCGTGGGGCTGGCAAGCATGCCGATGACGTAGAGCAGCACCAAAGTCGTTCCGGCTGTGAGGGCATATGTGACATTGCGCCTGGCCTTCTCTACCGCGCCGTGTGAAAGCTGGATTGATGCCACGACCGAACAGCCTATGCCGAGCATCAGCCCGATGCCCACCATGAACATCATCGGTGCCCACACGATATTGACCGCGGCCACGGCCTCACTGCCTATGCCCTGACCGACAAACACGCCGTCGGCCGCCGTGACTACGCACAGGCTGAGCATACCCAACAGTGTGGGCACAAAGTATTGCCGGAACAGCCGCCCGGTAGGTTCCTTGCCTAAATCAATCATACAATAATGTTTGTGTGTACTACCCCTGACTATTTGACCTGCGAGTGGCGTATCTTCCACACCACGGCATTGTAGGGGGGTATCATCGTGGTGAACGGTTCGGTCGACGAGAGGGTCTTCACGTCGGTCTCGCCCGTCAGGAGCTCGCGCGCGGTCACCTTGCCCTCGGGGATGTTGAGCATCTCGAGAGCGTGGAGCGGCACATTGATGGCGAGGTCACACGAGTCGGCCGAAAAGTTTACGGCAATCAGCAGGGTGACACCGTCATAACTGCGCAGGAACACATACTGGCGATGGGGGTTGAGCGTGGGATTCTGATAATTGACATACATAAGGTCAAAGAATCGTCCGGCCGCGATAGCCTTCTCGCTGTTGCACAAACGCAGGATGGTGGCATACTTGGCCCTGAGCCAACGCTCGCGCGGAGTGAGCTGCGAGCCGTCAGGCTTGCCGTGGTTATACCAACGGCGCAGCGTGGGCACACTCCAGTAGTCAAATATGGTGGTGCGTCCGTCATATCCGCTGAAACCCTCGGCGTCGGTGGCCTGTTCGCCCAGCTCCTGACCCGCATAAATCATCATCGGGCCGGTCGAAATCATCGAGCTGATGACGAGCGAGGGGATTACCTTGGCAGGGTCGCCGGCATAGAACTTTGAGCCGAAACGCTGCTCGTCATGATTCTCGAGGAAGTTGAGCATATGGGGCTGTATCCCCTCGACCGTCTGCCAGCAGTTGGTGATGGTAGCGGCTGAATAGTTTGAGCACTGTATGCCGCGCAGGGTATCGTAAAGGTTGACCTTGTCATAGAGATAGTCAAATCCGCCGGTGAAGATGAAGTCGCGGTAGAGCCCCACGTCATAAATCTCGGCGATGAACTTGACATGCGGATAGCGGTCCTTGACATTGGGTATGGCCCACTGCCAGAACTCGAGCGGCACCATGAACACCATGTCGCAACGGAATGCGTCGATGCCCTTCGATGCCCAGAAGCGGAGGATGTGGAGCATCTTGAACCACGTGTCGGGTATCGGGTCATAATGTCCCGAACCGTTCATGGGGTCGCGTCCGTAATTGAGTTTCACGGTCTCATACCAGTTGTTGACGCCCGGGAATGCCGAGAAGCAGTCGTCACCCGTAGCCTTGGCCGGGAACTCCACATAAGCCTTCTTGCCTGTGCCCAGGTCGATTGACGGGGCAAAGAGCTGACGGGTAATATAGTAGTAATTGTTGGAGGGGGAGAAGAACATGTCCGTGTCGTCATGCGCGCCGAAATCCTCAATCCCCGCAGGAGCAGCATCGGAGTGATAGCGGCGGGCGGTATGATTGGGCACGAAATCGATTATCACGTCAAGACCGGCATCATGCGTGCGGGCCACGAGAGCCTCAAACTCGGCCATACGGTTCTCGACATCAACGGCTATGTCGGGGTCGATGTCATAGTAATCCTTTATGGCATATGGCGAGCCGGCCTGACCCTTAACTACATGTGGATTGTCGGGCGGGGTAATGCCCTTGTCGCTATAGTCGGTCTTGGTGGCGTGCTCGATAACGCCCGTGTACCACACAGCTGTCACGCCGAGTTCCTTTATGCCGCCGAGCACGGCATCGGTTATGTCATTCATCTTGCCCACGCCATTCTGAGCGATGGTGCCGTTAGGGACACAGTTGACGTTAGTATTAGTGAAGAGGCGGGGGAAAAGCTGGTAGATGATTGGTTTACGGTCCATGGGGGATATTTAGGTTTTCATGTCTTCCGCACATCGTCAGGCTTGACAAACCCGGCATTCAGCAATGCCAGCATGGTGCTGTCATAGCCCGAGCGGAACACACGGTTGATTTCTTTAAGATTGAATACGTTATATTTAGCTATGTCATTGATGCTTATAGCAAGGTCGCACAGCTGCATCTGGGCCTGGGAATTGTTCTTCACCAGTATGTCATATGTCAGCTGGGCGATGTCAAGTATCGACTTGGGCTTGCCGCGGCGCGGCATGGGCGAGCAATTGATGCCGATGAGATATTTGCACTTGTCGCGCAAGGCCCAGGCGGGAAGATTGGCCACCACGCCGCCGTCGACATACGTGACCCCGCCTATCTTGACAGGCTTGAACACGATGGGTATGCTACACGATGCCGACACACATTCGGCGATGTTGCCCTCGCTGAACGCCACTGCCTTGTTGCCCAACAGGTCGGTGGCACACACCACCGAGGGGAGGGGCAACTCCGAGATGTCGTCATAGGGCACATGCTTGCGCAGGAATTTGCGGAAACCGTCCATCGAGAAAAACCCGTCACGCGGCACGGCCAGCTCGGCGAAATCGCCAAACTTGGCATCGGCAAACACCTTGACAATCTCCTCGGGGCGCATGCCCGAGGCATACATCACCGTCACCACCGACCCGGCACTCACGCCGCCGATGATGTCGGGCTTGATGCCCATTTCCTCGAGTGCAAGCAACGCACCCGCGTGGGCAAAACCGCGTGCTCCGCCCCCGCTGAGTACGAGACCCAGCTTGTAAGGCTTGCGCGAAAATTTAAGCATGTCAAGCATATCGGCCGATGGTGTTTCTCATTTGTCAGTTATAGATGTGCAAATTTAGACATTTTTGAGTACATTTGCAATATGAAATTCAGGGATATTCCATCACACGAGAGTGTCAAACGCCAGCTCCGCGACATGGTGGCTGACGGACGCGTGCCCCACGCGCTGCTGCTCCACGGCCCTGCGGGGTCAGGCAAATTCATGCTAGCCCGCGCATTCGCGCAATATCTTCACTGCGAGTCGCCCACAGCCGACGGCGAGCCGTGCGGCACATGCCGCGCATGCATGGCCCATCAGTCAATGAGCCATGTCGACACGCTTTTTGTCTTCTCCGTCGTCAAGACCGACAAGCTGAAAGAGCCTGTGTCAGACGACTACATCGCCGAGTTTCGCGACTTCATGTCGGCCAGTCCGTTCATGGACTTCGACCGTTGGTCAGGCACTTTTGACAAAAAGAACGCCCAGCCCATAATCTATGTCTACGAGAGTGCCGCGCTCGAACGCCGCCTTGCCGTCTCGGCCACATCGTCGCGCTACAAGATAGTGCTCATGTGGCTACCAGAAAAGATGAACGAGCAGGCGGCCAACAAACTGCTGAAACTCATCGAGGAGCCGTACCCCGACACCATATTCCTGCTCGTGAGCAACGAGGCCTCGGCCATACTCCCCACCATCAAGTCGCGATGCCGCCCGGTCGAGGTGACACGGCTTGATGACGCATCGGTGGCCGACTATCTCGCGTCGCGCCTGGCGATGGACCGACAGGACGCCCTGGCCAATGCCCATATAGCCGGAGGCAACATCAACGCCGCCCTCCGCTCGGTCGACGCCACGAGTGTCAGCCGGATGTTTTTCGACCTCTTTGTCCAGCTCATGCGTCTCGCCTATCAGCGCGATGTCAAGGGGTTGCTGCAATGGAGCAACGATGTCACCGCACTCGGGCGTGAACAGGAGATAAAATTCTACGACTACTGCCAGCGGCTCATACGCGAAAACTTCGTCTTCAACTTCCGCGTGCCCGACATCACGTATCTCAACCGTGCCGAGGCACAGTTCAGCGAACGCTTCGCCCGCTTCATCACCGAGCGCAACGCCGAAAGCATCATCCGCCACATGAACAGCGCGTCAACCGACATCGCCGGCAACGCCAACGGCAAAATCGTCAACTTCGACTTCGCCATCAAAATGATTATCCTCATAAAAAACTCTTAATCAATTAGTAATTAGCAATTAGTAATTAGTAATTGATTTTGCTACTAACACCATTCAAATATTTTTGTAATCTGCACCAATTTAAGCAATTATTGGCAGGCCATGAAGCCGGTTGGGCAATCTAAGATTAAGACAATTGTGATTATATGAAAGACGAAAATGCAATCCGAGATAAAAGTAAGTCTTTCGCAATCCGATGTATCAGGCTTTACAAGTATCTGAGTGAAGAGAAACGCGAATATGTGATGTCAAAGCAACTGCTACGAAGTGGCACAAGCATCGGAGCCAATGTGCGTGAAGCTATCTTCGGGCAAAGCCGCTCTGACTTCGCATCGAAATTGAGCATCGCTCAAAAAGAAGCCGGCGAGACCGAATACTGGATTGAACTGCTCGAAGCATCAGAATACATATCAGAAAAACAATCCGAAAGTATGCTTAACGACTGCCGAGAGTTGATAAAATTATTGCAATCCATAACAAAAACATTGTATAACAAATAATGAATCAACCACTATCAATATACATAAGCATATAATTAATGATTAATTGATTCGCCAATTGGCTTTCCAAAAATTACTAATTACTAATTGCTAATTACTAATTAAACAATTATGGTTCCGTTTTTGCGGCAGGTTGCGCAGGTGTATCTCGACAATGAGCGCGAGGAGATGATGGATTACTGCTTTGTGTTTCCCAACAAGCGAAGCGGCACTTTTTTCCATCACTATCTGCGCACTCTCGCCAATGGCAAACCGTTAGGCATGCCTGACATAGCCACCATCGGCGACCTCACGGCGCGACTGGCTACTCTCGTCGAGGCCCCGAGGCTCGAACAGCTTTTCGTCCTCTATGACCGCTACCGCAACCTCGGAGGCGACACCATCGACTTTGACCGCTTCATGTTCTGGGGCGAGATGATACTCAGCGACTTCAACGACGTAGACCTCTATCTCGTAGACCCTGACAAGCTGTTTGTCAACCTCAAACGCTACCGCGAGGTGAGTGCCAACTATCTCACCGACGAGCAGCGCGCCATCCTCGAGCGATACTGGGGCGAACAGTTTGCCTCGCAGTCGCCCGACCGCTTCTGGGAACATCTTCACTACGACACCCCCACCCCGCTCGAGCAGAAGTTTCTGAAACTGTGGGAGGTGCTTGCCCCGCTTTACCGCGACTTCACTTCGGCCCTGCGCAACGCCGGCATGGGCACACAAGGCATGATTATGCGCCACGCCGTGGAGCGGTTGCGCAAATGCCACACCGCCGACCTGACCAACAGGCGATACATCTTCGTGGGATTCAATGTGCTCACACTCTCCGAGCTGTCGATATTCGAGAATCTCGACGTGCGCGGCGTGGCCGACTTCTATTGGGACAACGCCTCACCGGCCATGAAGATGAAAGGCAATGCCGCCTCGCGCTTCATCGACCGCAACATCAGCCGGTTCCGCTCGCGATACGACCTCGCGACATATTTTCCTGACGAGACTGATAAATTTCCCGACATCCGCCTCATGGGCGTGCCCTCGTCGGTCGGCCAGGCCAAGATGGCAGGCGTACAGCTCAATGAGTGGATTGAGGATGGCACGGTGTCCACTTCGCCCGACTCGCTCGACACCGCCGTGGTGCTCCCCGACGACGCCCTGCTGATACCGATGATTCACTCCGTGCCGCAGAGCATGACGCAGCTCAACGTGACGATGGGTCTGCCCATGCGCACCACCTCGTTTGCATCGCTCATCAACCTGCTCGTGGCCATGCACCTGCGCGCCACCGAGACCAAAGGCGAGTGGAGCTACTTCTACGACGACGTAAAGCGCGTCATAACCCATCCCCTGCTCACAGCCATCGACAGCGATGGATGCGCCGCGCTGATGCGCCTGTTCATGCAGCAGCGCATCTACATGCTTCCGGCCAAGACGGCGGCAGACACCGCCCCGTCGCTCGGCTACATCTTCGCCCCGATACGCGACCCCAATTCGCTCGACGATGTGTATGGCTACTTCCACACCCTGCTCACGTCGCTGAAATCCCGTATGGAGGAGATGTCAGCCCCGGCTGAGGACACCCCCACCTCGACCGATGACGCTACCGACCCGGCTGAGGACACCCCCGAATCGGCTGACGATACTCCCGCCCCGCACTCCGTCGAAATATTCTTTATAAACGCCTATCTCGAAGCCCTCGACGAGCTACGCAACGCCGCAACCAAATGGGCCATCGGGCTAAACGACTCCACATTCATCCAGCTGCTGCAGAAAGCCATCTCAGGCGTGTCGGTCAGCTTCACGGGCGAGCCGTTGCGCGGACTCCAGATAATGGGTGTGCTCGAGACCCGCGCCCTCGACTTCACCAACCTCATACTCCTGTCCATGAACGAGCGCATCTTCCCGCGCAAGCACTACTCGCGTTCGTTCATCCCCGACTCGCTCCGTCAGAGCTACGGCATGGCCACGACCGACTTTCAGGAGTCGATTTACGCCTACTATTTCTACCGACTCATCAGCCGCGCCGAGCGTGTGACCATTTTCTATGACTCGCGCAACGGCCCCACATACACCAGCGAGATGTCGCGCTACATCACCCAGCTGCTCTATCTCCACCCCGAGTGCAAAATCACCCACACACTCGGCTCGTATGAAATCTCCCCCTCCGAGCCTACCGTAATCAGCGTGGAGCGCACCCCCGAAATCAAGGAACGTCTGCGCACATTCTGCACCCCCGGCGGACGCCCGCTGTCGGCATCGTCAATCAACGACTATATCAACTGTAGCCTGCAGTTCTATCTCAAGAACCTGTGCGGACTCAACACCGACGAGGAGACGCCCGACTACATGGACAGCGCGACCTACGGCTCGATAGTCCACACCGTGGCCCAGCGTGTGTATCTCGACTGGCGCGGTGACGCACAGTATGTCAAGGTGACTGCCGAGATGCTCGACGAGGTGATAAACTCCAAGGTGCGCCTCGACCGCCTCATCACCGAGACTGTCAACGAGCTGTTCAACAAACGCCCGGCGGGCGACCTGACTCCGCTCGTGGGCGAGGCCAAGGTGATGGGCAACCTCATCAAATACTTCCTCACGCGCATGTTTGAGCTTGAGAAGGCATTCGCGCCCTTCGATTTCATCGATGCCGAACACCGCATCGAGGGCACCATGCAGCTCGCGCCCGACCTCACCATAAATATCAAGCAGTTCCTTGACCGCGTTGACCGCGTCTACCCCGCCGGACTCTACGGCGACCCCGCATCGGGCATCATTCGCATCATCGACTACAAGACCGGGCGCGACGAAATCGAGTTCAAGACGCTCGACGACCTCTTTGACCCCGCGATGAAAGACCGCCGCAAGGCCATACTCCAGCTGCTGTTCTACTCGCGCGCCTATGCAGAAAAGTTCCGCTACGACGGCCCGATACAGCCGCTCATCTACCGACTGCGCACCATCTACACCGAGGGGCTTAACCCGCTGAAACACGATGGCGAGCCGTTCACCGACTATCACAAGGTCATCGACGAATACATGCCACGCCTCGAAGCCCTCGTGCGCGAGATGCTGCTCTCCGACAAGCCTTTCACCCAGGCCGAGAAGGAGGAGAGCTGCACATTCTGCTCATTTAAAGACCTGTGCCGACGCCGATGAAAGTCTATGTCCACGTGCCGTTCTGCCACTCCAAGTGCGCCTACTGCGACTTCTACTCCACCCCGCGCCGCGAGTTGATGGAGAGCTATGTCGAGTGTGTGGCCCGTGAGTGGCGACAGTCCACCCCCGCCCCCGTGCCCGACACCATCTACCTGGGCGGAGGCACACCATCGAGTCTGCCGCTGCCGCTGCTCGACAGGCTTATAGCCTCGATACCCGCCCCCGAGCCTCTGCGCGAGTTCACCATCGAGGCCAACCCCGAGGATGTGACTCCCGAATGGGTGCGCCATATAGTCAAGCACACAGCCATCGACCGCGTGAGCATGGGCATCCAGACGTTTGATGATGCCTCGCTCCGCTTCATCGGCCGCCGCCACACAGCCCGGCGCGCCGTCGAGGCTGTCAACATCCTGCGCGAGGGGGGAATCACCAACCTGTCGTGCGACCTCATATACGGACTGCCCGGCCAAAGCCTCGACGGCTGGAAAGCCAACCTTGACCGCCTCATAGCCATGCGCCCCGAGCACATCTCGGCCTATCTTCTGAGCTACGAGCCGCGCACACGTCTCGGCGTGATGCTGTCAAAGGGCAAAGTCGAGGAGGCATCCGACACGCTGGCCGAGCAGATGTACGCCTACCTGTGCCGGGCCACGCGCGAGGCCGGATACGAGCACTACGAAATATCCAACTTCGCCCTACCCGGACGGCGCGCCGTGCACAATTCATCCTACTGGGACGGCTCTGACTACATCGGCCTCGGCCCCGGCGCACACTCCATGAGCGGGGGCGTGAGATGGCACAACCCCTCCGACCTCCGCGCCTACATCGACCGCGGCGGATGCGACACGAGGGTCATCGAGGAGGAGGACAGCATGAACCTGTTCAACGACATGCTCATCACCTCACTACGCACCTCGGCCGGACTTGACCCGACGAGGATACCCGACGAGTTTGCCGAGAGTTTCCGCTCCAACTCCGCACCACTGCTCTCAGCCGGACTGCTCGCCGCGTCGCCCGAAGGGAGGCTCAGAATACCCGAAGAGAAGTGGCTGACAAGCGATGCCATACTGCTCAAACTGATAGAGGTATAACCCCTCCGCCTAAAATTTACCCGGGCCGAATCATACTAAACCGCCCCGTCAAACGTTATAGTTTTATGTCTATTCTCAGCATATTTACCAAGAAAAAAGAGCCTGTAAAGCTCCCTTTTACCACCGATATACATTGCCACGTGCTCCCCGGAGTGGATGACGGCTCGCCCGACGTCGAGACCTCGGTCGCCCTCGTCGAGCGCATGCAGGGCTGGGGCATAAACCGCATCATAGCAAGCCCGCACGTCACCGAGTCGACATTCGAGAACACTCCTGACATCCTCGACCCTGCCCTCGAAGAACTCCAGACCGCCCTCGCCGCCCGAGGCAACAACATCGAGGTGCTCCGCTCGTCGGAAAACCGCATCGACGACTATTTCCGCGAGCTCCTCAACAAGGGGCTGATTCAGACCATGCCGGGCGACTATATACTTGTGGAATGCTCGTTCATACAGGAGCCTTGGCAGATTGACCAGTTTCTCTACGGACTGAAAATCAAGGGACTCCGCCCCATCCTCGCCCACCCCGAGCGATATTTCTACTATCACGGACGCGACAACCACCGCTACACCCAGCTGCATGACTCCGGCACACTGTTTCAGATAAACGTGCTGTCACTTGCCGGAGCATACGGCAAGATAGAAAAGAAAGTGGCCGAAGATCTCATAGCGCGCGGCTACGTCGACTTTCTCGGCACCGACCTGCACAACCACCGCCACGCCGACATAATCGACCAATACCTCACCACCTCCGATGCCCGCAAGCACTTCAAGGCACTCGAAGGCCGACTCATGAACGAGAGAATATCAAATTAAAAATTTAAAATTTAAAATTTAAAATTAAAAATTGGGCTTCGCGACACAACCGGCATCGCGAAGCCCAATTATTAATTTTTAATTCTAAATTTTTAATTCTAAATTACTTCCTAATCTGGAGGCCGTCAAGGCAGAACCATGCCGGGGTACGCATCTGCCCGGCGTCATCCTTGTCGGAGGAATCCATCGTGAAGACCACCTTGTCGACTTCGCCGAGAGCGGCGAGGTCGAATCTATACCAGATGGCTGCGATGTAGTTCCATGCGGGATTGGCGGCATTGTGCCCCTTCATGCACGCGAGGTCAATCGAAGCGGTGCCGGTCTGGGAACCGCCGCGATAGCCCTTGGCCGTGAGGGTGAGATAATCATTATCACCAAACTTCTTGGCTCCGCCCGGCATATAGGTGTGCCAGATGTTTTTGATGTTGGTATTGGGCACATTGGGGTTAGCCACGGGGCCGCCGTCGGTGGCAGTGTAGACCTCGCCGTAATTCATGCCGAGAAAGTTCCAAGTGGTATTGGCCACGAGGGTGTAGTCAATCACCGAAGGCTTGTCGAGCGTGAAGTAGGCATCCTCGCCGCTCACATGGCACACGAGGTAGTTGCCGGTGGTGTTGGGGCGGGTGGTCCACACGCTGTAGCGGATTGAGTCGAGCGAAACCTCGTCATCCTTCCACACAAACGAGCGCATGCTGCGGTTGCTCATGCAGAAACCGGCGGCAAGCTGCGTGCCCGACTTGACGGTGTTGAAGTTGACGCCGCTCACCGAAAAGCCGCCGTCGCTGATTACGTGAGTGAAGCGCGAGGGCATGGCCACTTCGTTGAAAGTGATGGTGTCGGGTTCGGGGATGACAACATCCAGGTCGTCAGAGCATGCCGACGCCGACATCAGCAACGCGGCTGCGAGATATATTGAATATTTCTTAAACATATTGCTATACAATTAAATTATTCAAGTCCGGGATTCTGTTCAATCGGGTTGGAGTGAGCGATAATTTCAGCATCGGGTATAGGCCAGCAGTACTGATTCTGCGAGAAGTCCACGCCCGGCTTGAGCACCTTGACCCAAGGCTGACCGTCATGCTCAAAACGTACCGAGGCAAACCACGGGGTCTCGTTCTCCATGAGCAGTGTCACGATGTACTCCTTATAGATTGCATCCATGAGCTGCTGATGGGTGCTGATGCCTGTCACGGGAGCCATCGCGGGGGTGACATAGCTCTCGCGCAGCTTGTTTAGCTCGGCAAGCGGAGCAGTGAGGTCTGACGGATTGGTGCGGGCCAGGAGCTCGGCCTTCATGAGGTAAAGCTCGGCATAACGCATGTTGTAGGATGTGTACTTGTCGTTCATACCCTCGTAACGGCCGCGGTGATAGAGCTTGGTGAGGATATTGTCCTTGCGCTGGTCCTGCCAGGTCTCGGGCGAGCGGGCGTTGCCGAAGGTGTAGGGGAAACGCTCGTCCTCCTCCATCCATGTCTGAATCTCCTCGGTAAAGTCCTCGTTGAAATAGAGACCGTAGGAATAGGTGAACTCGCTGTAGGAGTAGTTGGTACCGTCACCGAGATAGCGGCCGAACATCAGCTCCTTGGAATCCCAGGCATTTTCGTAAAGGTCGCTCACATTGGTCTCCATGGCAAGTGCGCCGGGCTTGGCGAGAACATCGTTGACAAGTGCGAGAGCCTTGGCATAATCACCCTCCCAGTTGCGCACCAGCAGCAGCTTGGCGTGCATCGACTTAATGAACTGAACGGAGAGCTTGCGGGGCGAGGTGTAGTCACCGAGATAGTTCTCGGCAAACTCCAGGTCGTCGAGAATGAGCTGGTAGCTCTCGCCCACGCTCACGCGGGGGAGCATGAGGTTGGTAAGCTCGGATGTCTTGTCGCGGTAGATGATGCCGTAGGGCGAATCAGCCGAGTCAAACCAGTGGCCGAAGAACCACAGCAGATGCAGATTGGCGTAGCCGCGGAAGGCGCGAGCCTCGGCAAGGAGTGCGTTCTTGGCGTCGGCCGACGGGAATTTGTCGTCGCCGAGGCGGTTGATGCCCTCGATGGCTGCGTTGGCAGCGTTGACCACGTAGTACCAGCCACTCCATACGCTGCTGATAGTGCTGTTATTGGATGACTGCTTGTAGCCCATAGTGACAAACTCGTTGGAGTAGTCCCATATTCCGGCCATGCAGTGTAACGCTCCATACATGTAGCCGCCGAGATTGCTGCTTGAAACGTATTCGCCGTAGATGCCGTTGACAGCATTCTGGGCCGTCTTATAGTCAGTCACAGAGTTTTCGAGAGTGTACTCGTTGACCGGCATTTCGGTCAGGAAATCGTCGCACGATGCGGCTGCGAGCATCATTCCCGCGCATATTGTGAATATATATCTCTTTTTCATAACTTGAACGTGTGATTAATCGATAGTGAATTTCAGACCTACGTTGTAAGTGCGGGCAGGGGGATAGGTGCTATAGTCGTAGCCCATACCGTAAAGAGCCGAGGGCGAATTGAAGTTGCCCTGCGGGTCCATGCCAGGATATTTGGTTATGGTAAAGAGGTTGGTTGCCTGGAATGAAGCCTCGATGCCCTTGACAAGGAACTTGCGGAACCACTTCTGCGGCAGCTTGTAGCTGATGTTAAGGGCGGTCAGACGCAGGTAGGAGGCATCATGCAGCCAACGGTTGGAGAATGTGCTGTTCTGACCCATACCATAGTGTGTGGCAACGGGATACTTACCGTTGGGGTTCATGGTCTGGCTGTCGAGGATGAAGTTGCCGGCGTTGTACACGTTGAGTCCGCCGAACTTGTTAGCCTCGTCCACCCAGTAACGCTTGCCGCCGATACCATAGGAGAATGTCATGTTGAACATGAGACCCTTCCAGATAAGTGTGGAGCCGAAACCGCCGAACACGTCGGGATTGCTGTTGCCGAGATATGTACGGTCATCTGCGGTAATCTTGCCGTCGCCGTTGAGGTCCACCAGCAGCACGTCGCCCTTGCCCTCGGTCCATGAGGTGACACGATAGTTGGCCGGAACGCCGGTGTCGGGGTTGATGGGCATGGTGGCGAATGCCTCCTCATATGATGAATACAGGCGGCCGGCATCGACATAGCCGTAGAATGTGCCCAGCTCGCTGCCCTCGGTGAGCTTGAATGACTCGTATGCACCGCCGCCGAGATACTCGGTCACGCCGTTGAGCTTCTCGAGCTTGCCCTTGTTGTGGGCGGCGTTGAAGTTGACCTCCCACGAGAGGTCATGATTGCGGATAATGCCCACGGTGATGTCAAATTCTACACCTGTGTTGCTGATGGCTCCGACATTCTGGTTGGTGCTGGTGAATGCCGACGATGTGGGCACGGGGCGCGAGGTGATGAGGTTGTCGACATACTTGCGATACCATCCGATAGAACCGCGCACGCGGTCGTCCCAGAATCCGTAGTCTACGCCCACATCGGTCTGCGACTGCGACTCCCACTGCAGGGCGTTGTTGCCGAGCGAGCTGGGATAAGAGCCGGGCTGGCCGTCGTAGGTGTTGGAGCCGATGCTGCTGATGAAGTCGTAGTAGCCGAGGTTCTGCGAGCCGGTCTTACCGTAGGATGCACGCACCTTGAGGTAGGTGAGCACGGGCGCGAGACCCTTGAGGAACTCTTCGTTTGACATAATCCAGCCCACTGCACCCGAGGGGAAGTAGCCCCAACGCTTGTCCTTACCGAACTTTGACGAACCGTCGGCACGGAATGTGGCGGTGAGCAGGTAGCGGTCCATGAGCTTGTACTGCGCGCGGGCAAATGCCGACACGAGCGACGAGCTGTACTTGCTGCTGCCGATTCTGTCTCTTGAGGCGGCACTGCCCAGGTCGGTGAGCACGTCGTCGTCAGGGAAGTTAGAGCCTGAGGCCGAGAGACCCTTGGCCGACTGGCGTTCCATCGAGCTACCAATCATGGCCTGCAGGTCATGGATGCCCATAGTCTTGAAGAATGTGAGGAGGTTGTCCCACACAATCACATAGTTCTGCGAGTTGGAACGCGAGGCCGAGTTTACGTCGTCATCATAATAGCGGCGGTTGAACTTGTCATAGTCGCTGTTGGAGTATGTGGCGTTGAGCGTGGTACGGAATTTCAGGAACGGGAAGATGTTGTACTCGAGGAACGAGATGCCCGTAAAATTCTTGGAGTCACTGCGGTTGCGGTCCAGAAGCTCGACAAGGGGGTTCTTGGTGTAGAAGTCGATGGTGTTGATTTCGCCATCCTCGTTATACATCGGGTAGTCGGGACGCATGCCGATGATTTTTGAAATCATGTTGTCCTTCGAGCTGGCGCGGCGTGTCGAGGCGTCCATGTTGATGCCGAGTTTCACCTTCTCGCTCACTGTGGTCTCGAAGTTGAAACGCATGCCGAAATACTTG
Organism: uncultured Duncaniella sp.; assembly: GCA_910584825.1. Lineage (GTDB taxonomy): Bacteria > Bacteroidota > Bacteroidia > Bacteroidales > Muribaculaceae > Duncaniella. The sequence continues at coordinate 36,509 of CAJUCI010000017.1, forward strand.
GAGTTACTGCCCTTGACGATACCGTCCTGGTCCTTGTAGTTGACCGAAGCGTAGTAGGATGTGGCCTTTGTACCACCGCGTATCGACACGTTGTAATCCTGTGCGAGGGCCTTCTGAGTCATGGCGTCCCAATAGTTGTCGGTGCCGTCATAATAGGCATTGGGAAGCCACAGGTCAGAGATGTCCGACATATCCCACTGGCTGGTGGTGAAGGTCTTGAACTTGTCCTGGTCCATGTATTTGCGGTTGAAGTACGACAGGCTGCCCGAACGGAAGGCCTCGAGCAGGTTGGCCTGGCGCGAGAATGCCTTGTACTCCTCGGCGTTCATACTCTTGAACTTGCTCTCGTCGATATTCTGCCATCCCAGACGGGTGCTGAACTCGATGGTGGGCTTCATGCCCTCGTCACCGCTCTTGGTGGTGACAATGACCACACCGTTGGCCGCACGCGAGCCGTAGATGGCTGTGGCCGATGCGTCCTTGAGGATGTCGATTGAGCTTACGTCGTTGAGGTTAAGATTGTAAAGGGTGTTGGACACGTCGCCCGACACATCGCTCGTGTACTGGGGCACACCGTCGATGACCCACAGCGGCTGACCGTCGCCCGAGAGCGATGACTGGCCGCGGATTACCACCGAGATGGGCGAGGTGGGCGAGGCACTCGAAATCATTACGTTTACGCCGGCAGCCTTGCCCTGAAGCATACTGGCCACGTTGGATGTCATAGGTGACGACTCCACGTCGCGGGCTGTGAGTCGCGACACCGAGCCGGTGAGGTCACGCACCTTGGATGTGCCGTAACCGATTACCACCACGTCGTCAAGGTCGGTTGAGTTGGTGGCGAGCTCTACAGTAATAGGCTTGTCGCCCTTGACTGCGACTGTCTGAGTGGTCATACCAACAAAGCTCACCACGAGCTGGGGATTGGTGACACCGGCAGGGATTGAGAGCGAGAACATACCGTTCATATCGGTCACCGTGCCTATCTTCTTGTTGCTGCTCAGTACGACCGACGCACCGGGCAGCGGTTCGCCCGCATCGTCGGATACAAATCCATTGACCGTGCGTTTTTCCGGCGCAGCGGTCGCTGACATGCTTCGGGCATTTGACTCTGCATCAACCGCATTTGCACTTAATGTCTGCGGGATAGAGCATATCAGACTAACGGCTAAAAGCGGTAGTCCAAAATACCCCCCCCCGATTGTTAAATGATGTTAACATAAACATGATTGGTTGAGGTTAAACAAAATAGATTAGAAATGTGAGTTACTTATTGGACAAAATTACAATAAACCATCTATATTTTTACGCAAATTAAGGAAATCAGTAAAAATTTCTAAATTCACCCTGTTTTTAATAAAGAATCCCTCTTCTCACGCCATAATAATTTACAATTGCTCGATTACAGCATCCGTTGCCAACAAAAAGCAATGAGCCGGGCGACAAACGCCTCGGCTCATTATCCTATAAGTTATGAGTGTTATTGTACCTGACTTTACATGCCGTCCACGCAATGTCACTCGTGGTCTTGGCGATAGGCCTCGTCGGGCTGGATGCCTGTGCCGTCAAAGCAGTGGGTGCAGATTGAGTCCTTGGGCAGGCCGATGCTGTCGACAAGGGTCTCGATTTTGCTGAATTGGAGCGTCGACAGCTCAAGGCGGCGGGCTATCTCGGCCACCATGCGCTCATACTCGGGCGAGCCTGTGGTGGCATATTTCTCGAGATTCTTATTCTCATCGCCCTCGAAGTCCTTGATAATCTGACGTGTTATCAGCTCCATATCGCTCTTGGAGGATGTGAACCCGATGAACGGACATCCGTAGACGAGCGGCGGACATGAGATGCGGGCATGCACCTCGCGCGCTCCGCACTCGTAGAATGTGCGCACATTGTCGCGGAGCTGGGTGCCGCGCACGATGGAGTCGTCGCAGAACACCACGCTCTTGTCCTTGAGTATAGCGGGGTTGGGTATGAGCTTCATCTTGGCCACGAGCGCGCGGCGCGACTGATTGCCGGGGGTGAAGCTGCGGGGCCATGTGGGGGTGTATTTCAGCACGGCGCGCTGATAGGGGATGCCACGTCCTTCGGAATAACCGAGCGCGTGACCCACGCCCGAGTCGGGTATGCCGCACACACAGTCGGCCACCGTGGCGTCCTCGCTCCCCATCTGCCTTCCGGCCTCCTCGCGCACGGCCTCGACGTTGATGCCCTCGTAATCGCTTCCGGGGAAACCGTAGTAGACCCAAAGAAACGAGCATATCTGACATCTTGAAGCCGGCTTCTGAAGCACCTCCACTCCGTCGGGCCTGAGGCGCACAATCTCTCCGGGGCCTACGTCGCGCACGCGCTTGTAGTCGAGATTGGGGAAGGCCGAAGTCTCGCTGGCCACGGCATGCGCCCCCTCCCTGGTGCCTATCACTATAGGGGTGCGGCCCAGGTAGTCACGCGCCGCGATGATGCCGTCCTCGGTAAGAATGAGCATCGAGCATGAGCCTTTGATTTTACGGAACACGAGATTGATGCCGTCAACAAACGTCTCGCCCATATTAATCAGCAAGGCCACAACCTCGGTCTGATTTATATTGTTGGCCGACAGCTCGCTGAGATGCATGCGCTGCTCGAGCAGTTCGGTGGCAATCTCACGCAGGTTATTGATTTTCGCGACAGTCACCACGGCATATCTGCCCAAGTGAGAGTTGACTATAATAGGCTGAGGATCAGTGTCGCTGATGACTCCGAGCCCTTGATTGCCCACAAAGTGGTCGAGCTCGTCCTCAAACTTCGAGCGGAAGTAGTCGTGCTCAAGGCTGTGGATAGTGCGGTTAAAACCCTTCTCGGGATCGAACGTCACCAGGCCGGCACGCTTGGTGCCGAGGTGAGAATGATAGTCGGTGCCGTAAAACAGGTCGTTGACACATGGCTCGCGCGAAATCGCGCCGAAGAAGCCTCCCATAAGTGCTGTTTAATGATTGGACGTTACAAGTATTGTTTTGCGACCGCAAAGTTAAGAAAAAAATCCCAAACCATGCGTATATCATCTCACCATTATATCTCCCCCGCCCCACAATGACGCGCCAAAAAACGCCAATGACCACCGGCCTGACATGTCAGACTGATGGTCATTAGCGGTTAAAATGGTTACAGAGCCGTGACGGCCCCGGGCCTTTATGACTTATTTTTGAATTACTTGAGGGCGTCCTTTACAGCGTCGTTGGGAACCATCTGTTCCTGGAACGTGTAAGCACCGGTCTTCGCCGACTTAACGACCTTGATGACCTTGCTATAGGTGCGGCCTTCTCCCTTCTGGAGGGTTGCAACGGTTTTCTTTGCCATGAGTCAGTGAGATTATTTAATTTCTTTGTGTACGGTGACTTTCTTGAGGATGGGGTTGTACTTCTTCAACTCCAGACGCTCAGTAGTGTTCTTGCGGTTCTTGGTTGTGATATATCGTGAGGTGCCGGGCATACCGCTTGCCTTGTGCTCGGTGCATTCGAGGATGACCTGAACGCGATTTCCTTTAGCTTTCTTTGCCATCTTCTTAAATAATGTCTAAGTATTTGATTTCGTTGATGTAACCCTTGGTGGCAGCTTCCTTGATTGCTGCGTCGAGGCCCTTCTTGTTGATGGTACGGAGGCCTGCGGCCGAGATGGTCAGTGTAATCCAAGCTTGCTCCTCAACCCAGAAGAATTTCTTGTTGAAGAGATTGACGTCAAACTTGCGCTTGGTGCGACGCTTTGAGTGCGACACATTGTTGCCCACCATTGCTTTCTTGCCGGTAATCTGACAAATTTTTGACATGGCTGTTGGTTTTTATCTCTTTGATTTATTGTTTATTGACGGGAAGCGTGGGCCACCATATCATGCCTCATATCGCCGTGCGGTGCATCATTTCCGCCCGACTTTTACACGAGGTGCCACGATTTTCGACTGCAAAGTTAAGAACTTTTACCCGATTCACCAAATAGCATTTGCAATCATTACCATTCAATCACATTTTTTAACAGGCACTATGGTAGAAAAGTCGAAAAAAGTAAAAAAGTTAAGATAATAGCCCAGCATGCACGTGAACGCCACGACTATTATCTTAACTCTTTAAACTTTAGACTTTGTAAACTACAAAGAAACGCTTAACTCTTTAAACTTCTTAAACTCTAAAAGATAGACTCTAAGAACTCAACTTTAAACTCTAAACTTTAAACTTCTTTCGCTTCCCATCCGAGTGCGCTTGCGCCGAGGACGGCGGCATCGGCCTCCTTGAGTTCGGAGAGGAGCACCTTCACCTTGCCCTTGAACATGCCCATCATGTTCTTCTCCATCGACTCGCGCAGGGGACGCATCAGCAGGTCGCCCGACTTGGCAAGACCGCCGAAGAGTATGATAGCCTCGGGCGACGAGAACACTGTGAAGTCGGCAAACGCCTCGCCGAGGATATTGCCGGTGTACTCGAAAATCTCGATGGCCAGCTTATCGCCGTTGACAGCGGCGTCATATACATCCTTTGAAGTGATTGACTCGATGGGGAGATTGCGAAGGGTCGAAGGCTCGGTGCGAAGCTCGAGGAACTCGCGCGCAGTACGGGCCACACCCGTAGCCGAGCAGTAAGCCTCGAGACAGCCTGTACGGCCGCAGCCGCAGAGACGGCCATTGTTGCGCTTCATGATGGTGTGACCAAGCTCGCCGGCAAATCCGTCGTGGCCATACACGAGCTGGCCGTTGATTACGATGCCCGAACCTACGCCCGTGCCGAGGGTAATCATAATAAAGTTCTTCATGCCGCGGGCCGCGCCATAGGTCATCTCGCCGATAGCGGCGGCGTTGGCGTCGTTGGTGATGGCCACGGGTATGCCAAACTTGTCGCTTACCATCTGGGCAAGGGGCAGAGGAGTGGGCCAGGGGATGTTGACCAGCTTCTCAATCATGCCGGTATAGTAGTTGGCGTTAGGCGCACCGATACCTATGCCGTGCACCTTGCCTACAGCATCGTTGGCCTCAAGCAGACGCATCACGCCGTCATAAAGCTCGTCGATATAGTCATTCACGTCAGCATGCTTGAGTGTCTTGATGGATGAGCTGGCTATCACCACGCCACGGGCGTCAACGATGCCAAACACGGTATTGGTACCACCTATGTCGATACCTACTACATATGGTTTCATGTGTTGGATTTTTTGGTATTATTGCATTTAGTAAAATAATCTCCCACAAACTTACACAAAATATTCCGAATTATAAGCCCTTTTTTATCGAAAATTTCTTAATTTTGCCACATCTTTTACTCGGCTCCTCACACCTTAATAATATAATACCATCAAAAATAGTCTCATGAACAAATTTTTACTTTCTTGTCTGGCGTTTGCTACGTCGGCTGGAATCATGTCCGCGGCCGTGCCCGGACCAATGGGCGAGAGCCTCGACCGAGGCGTGATAGCCATGAAGACATCATCGGGAGTATTTGTGTCGTGGCGTTCGCTCACGGCCGACCCGAGCGGACTCACTTTTGACGTCTACCGCGACGACGTCAAGGTCAACACCACCCCCATCACTGCCGGCACCAACTTCAGCGACCCCGCCGGCACCGCATCATCGAAATACAAAATCGTAGCCTCTGACGGCTCCTCGAGCAAGGAGACCGCCGTGGAGGCCGACGTGTACAAGCGCATACATCTCGACCGCCCCGCCTCGGGCAAGACCCCGAAGGGCGACACCTACACCTACTCACCCAACGACTGCTCCGTGGGCGATGTCGACGGTGACGGCGAGTATGAAATCTTCGTGAAGTGGGACCCCTCCAACTCTCACGACAACTCCGAAAACGGCTACACAGGCAACGTCCTAATCGACTGCTACAAGCTCGACGGCACAAAACTGTGGCGCATCGACCTGGGCCGCAACATCCGCGCCGGCGCACACTACACCCAGTTTATGGTCTATGACTTCGACGGCGACGGCAAGGCCGAGATGATGGTCAAGACCGCCCCCGGCACCATCGACGGCACAGGCAAAGCCGTGCTGATGGGTTCTGACAAAGTCACTGACGATCACCGCAGCACATCGGGCAGCCACACCACAGGTGTGATACTCAAAGGCCCGGAATACCTCACCGTGTTCAACGGCCTGACCGGCGCGGAAATCAGCACCATCGCTTACAACCCGCCACGCGACTCACACGCCCAAAGTTCAGGGGGCTGGGGCGACGCTTACGGCAACCGCTCAGAGCGTTATCTCGCATGCGTGGCCTATCTCGACGGCCAGGACAAGAACCCCAGCGCAGTGTTCTGCCGCGGCTATTACACCCACGCCTATCTTTGGGCTGTAGACTTTGACGGCAAACATCTCAAGGAGCATTGGATACACCGGTCCACCACCAAGGGCCAGGGCTGCTACGGCGAGGGCGCACACTCCATCACCGTGGGTGATGTCGACGGCGACGGCAAGGATGAAATCGTGTTTGGCTCGGCGTCAGTCGACCATGACGGTACGCTCCTCTACCGCACCGGCGCAGGCCACGGCGACGCCCTCCATCTCGGCGACTTCGACCCCGACCGCGAGGGCCTCGAGGTGTTCATGGTGCATGAGGAGACAGGCTCAGCCTACAAGTATGATGCAGAATTCCGCGACGCCAAGACCGGCGAAATCATATGGTCAGTCAAGCAGTCAGGCAATGATATAGGCCGCGGACTCGTGGCCGACCTCTCTGAAAACTGGCGCGGATACGAATGCTGGCCCGGCAGCTATTTCTTCAACGCTGAGGGCAAGATTGACAAAAACGCTGACGGCAAGCCGGTTAACCACAATGCTACATTTGACTGCAAGGGCAATCTGCTGCTCAACAAGCGTGCAGACACAAACTTCCGCATCTATTGGGACGGCGACCTGCTTGACGAAATCTTCGACGGCAAATATGACAAGAACACCAAATCTGCCTCGCCTCACATTGTGAAACGCACAGCCGACTTGAAGGGCAATGCCGAAGAATGGAAGTTTGCCTCATATAATGCCCAGACCTGCAACACCACCAAGGCTACCCCCTGCCTCCAGGCCGACATCCTCGGCGACTGGCGCGAGGAGCTGGTAATGTGGGACGGCACAAACTCATCCGACCTCCTCATCTTCTCGACCACAATCGAGTCGAAATACCGCGTCCCCACCCTCATGGAGGACCACAACTACCGCCTGGCCATCGCCTGGCAGAACTGCGCCTACAACCAGCCCCCTCACCTCGGCTACTATCTGCCCGACCGTTTCTCGACCGACGCACGCATCAAGGTAGTCTCAGGCACCCCCACCCAGAGCATCGAACTTGGCAAGCCGTTCAAGACCGTCGAAGGCTCGTTTGAGCTGTGCGACGACGTCAAGGCCACAGGACTCCCCGCAGGCGTTGAAATCACCGTCGACAAGGCCGCCGGCACATTCTCAATCTCCGGCACCCCCGAGGCCGTAGGCACCTACAAGTTCACAGTCACCACCGTTGGCGGCGAAGGCTCGGCATCAGTCGAGGGCACCATCACCGTCACCGAGCCTGTAGTGCTCACCGAGGTGGCACACTTCACGTTTGACGACATGTCGGCCACCGTGCCCAACCTCATTCAGGGCGCAGCCGATGTCAAGGGCACTCCCACCCTCGCCGAGGGCATCTACGGCAAGGCTATCAGCCTCAACGGCACCACCGACTATCTCGAGCAGGCCGCCTACTCCGATATTCAGATGGGCTACAACGACTTCACCATCGAGTTCTGGTTTAACAGCACCGATGACGCCGCATACATCTTCCACAAAGGCAGCATCAACAACAAGACCGCCGGCACCACCGGCCATTGGATAGGCATCGAGCTTAAAAACACCAACCTCTACTTTGCCATCGACGATAACGACGACGAGGGTGGCAAGACCCAGTGCTCCGTATCGGGTGCCAACAAATACTTCAACGGCGAATGGCATCACCTCGTATGTACCCGCTCATACTCAGGCCGCAGCCTGTGTGTCTACATCGACGGTGAGCTCGTAGGCTCTGCCGTCGACAAGACCGGCGCAATCAAGGACAACAACGAGCCCCTCTGCATCGGCAATGTCAACGTTGACCACAACAACGGCTTCAATGGCCTCATGGACGACCTCCACATCTATCACGGAGCCATGACCGCCGACACCGTGCTCGAGCACTATGAGGCAGCCACCAAGAGCGGCATCGAGAGTGTAGAGTTCGGCTACGGCGAAGGCCCCGTACACTACACCCTCATCGACGCACGCACCGGCATCACCGTGGCCACCGCCTGGGGTGCCGAGGAGAATGTGACCACCGGCGCAGAGCACGGTGTCTACATACTCGTAATCGAGCAGGGCCGCGCCCGCGAAATCAAGAAAATCGTACTCTAAACGTATTGCAGGACTGTAGGAGCGACGGCTTTAGCCGTCGATATGGCACGAACGAGCTAACTACAGCACAGCGAGCCAATTCACTGACACTCAGCCTTATATCGACGGCTAAAGCCGTCGCTCCTACAGCCCTGCTATATATTTTTACAACTCGGCCTATCATTAAAACCACAGCCTATTATCTAAATAAAAAATTATGCAATTCATCCGCACCTATTTCACAATCATCCTCCTTGCCCTGCTCTTCCCCTCGCTGAGAGCGGAAGAGACGGTAGAAGTCTGGACAACACCCGGATGGCAAAATGATTATACTCTTGCCACCACGCTTACAACATCAGATAACAGTACATATTTTGGAATTTTAAATATCTCAGGAGAAACTCGAATTATTCTCAAATTTAAAGGTAACACATATCATTCTGCCAAATGGGTTAATGGATATGAAGTAAACCCTGTAGGGAATGCTTTTGAATTCAGTATCAATTCTTACGAGAATATGATGCTTAAAGATTTTGGTTCATATACCATAAAGGCCGTACCGTCATCTGACAATACCACAATATCAGTCGAATTCCTTCAGCCCACACCTCTGAATATATCAATCGACAATTCTTCATCCAAGTTGCTTGACAATGTCACCGGCTATACAGGCACTGCAAAGTACGGCAAGACAATCTCCGTAGCCCCATCCTCCTCCAAGACAATCAACGGCTTCACCGTCGGCAACACCACCTATGGCTTCGCATCAGCACCGAAGTTTACTGACGCCACCAACGCTCAGAGCCAGACAGTCAATATCACCTCCGGCGGACAGGCCATCACCCTTGACAAACGCGGCAACTATACACTCACCGTCAACATAACCAACGGCATACCCACATCCTGCACCATCGACAAAGGCGAAGTAGTGCCCGATGTGCGCGTCAACAGCAATCTTCTAAGCTACAGCAACGGCACATATACCGGCACCGTCACCTTAGCCAAGAACAGCACCATCACCGTCGACTATGACGGCCGAACCACCTATTATATACAGTCTGACATCACAGGCTCGCTCGAATCCCCCTCGGGAAAAGTCAACCTCGGCACATCCGACAAATCAGCCAAGGTAATCACCCGAGGCAACTATGACATCATCATCGACATAGCCAACAAGACCCTCACCTACACCAACACCAACCCTCCCCAGCCCTCAACCCTCTCCCCCACCCTCCCCGAAGGATTTGTTTCCTGTGATGATGCATCGTCATATATTCCCGATGAACCCATGACAGTGTGGTACAACACCACTGACGGACAATCTCAAGTAGGCAACTATGGCGCAAATTATCTTGAAGTATTCCTTCTCGGAAACGGACGCATGGGCATGACAACACTCTGCAAGAGCAGTGAGACATTCCCTATACATGAAAAGACCAACTATGATGCCATCCGTAATGTTGATTACTCTTTAGTTTATTCAGTGGGTAACTACAACCCGATTTGTAATATTGTGGTGACCGGCAATAACGATGCCTATGGCACATCAATTCTCCGACAGCTCGACCTCACTACAGCCGTAGCATCGGCCATCAACCGCAACGGCGAGAATTCGCGTGCACGCGAATATCTTATCAGCAAGAACTATAATGTAGGTGTAATCCATTATACTACTGACGGCGATGAGAAACTCACCTACTCATTCACCACTTCACTCAGCGGCACAGCCGGCTCGGACGGCACAGTATCGGCGACCAGTGGCAACACAAAGAATTGCGACATCCGCTACAATGTCACACTCAAAGTCACACAAAACGGTGGCACACTCTCTTCATCAGGCTCGACTGTAACCGTCACCGACGCCAAAGAGATTACGCTTTACTACACAATCTCGACCAATTACGATATTGATTCGACAAACGAATGCTACTCGGGCGAAAGCGACAGCCAACTTGCCGAGCGTTCACTCGCCGTGGTCAACAAGGCCGCATCGGCAGGATGGAAAGCCGTTTATGACGACCATATTGCCGAATACTCACCCCTCTTCAATTCAGTGACATTCCGTCTCGCAGACGCCTCCAACGACGCACCGGCCAAAACACTGAAAGCACATTACGATGGACGCTATTCTAATAGCTGCGCCAACTCTGACGACCAAACCCGTGCCGTCGATATGCTCCTTTTCGGCATGGGCCGTTACCTCAACCTTGCATCCTCTCGTGGCAACCTTGCCCTCCCGAGCAATCTGCAGGGTATCTGGGCCGATGAAAATCCTCAGTGGGGATGTGATTTCCATAATAACATCAATCTGCAGATGAACTATTGGGCCTCTGAAAACACCAATATCCCTGCGGCTCACATGCCATTCCTTAACTACCTCAAAAAGATGGCATCAAAGAGATGGACAAACTATGCCGATAAAATTGTTCCGGGCACGGGAGGCTGGACTACCCACCTGCTGATGAATACCTTCGGCTCAATAGGCTCGTATAACGGATATTACACCGAATCCGCCGCCTGGAACTGCGCCCACATATGGCAACATTATCAATACTCACATGACCGCCGGTTCCTTGCAGACTTCTTCGACACCATGTATGGAGCATGTAAATTCTATTTCGGTTATCTCAAAGATACTGACGGTGACGGACAGTTTGAAATCCCCAACTACTATTCTCCCGAACTTACCAACGGCGGTTCAGTAGCCACTCACGCCCAGCAATTAGTATATCAACACCTCTGCAATACCCGTGACGCCGCCAAAATCCTCGGAAAGACTGCTGAGGCTGACAAATGCCAGGAATATATCGACAAGATGTATAACGGAATCGATGTTGTTAACGGCGAGCAGTGCGAATGGAAAGGTTCTCTCACATCCGAAGTAAACCACCGTCATCTTTCACATATAATGAGCCTTTATCCCCTCGCTCAGGTTTCCCCCTATGATGACGACCGCACCAACTTCGACGGCTCTTATCAGGCACTTCTCACACGTGGCGATACTGACGGAGGCGAGAATGCAGCCTGGAATACGGGTTGGAAGATGAACTGCTATGCACGTTCGCTCGAAGGCGACCTCGCCCTGCGTCAGCTCGCCTACGGCATGGCCGAGCGCATTACCCCCGACCTGCGCTCTACTTGTAAGCACACTTTCCAGATTGAAGGCGGTGCGGGCATCGCAGCCGGCATGGCAGAGATGCTGTTGCAGTCCTACTCGGGTGTGATTGACCTCCTCCCCGCTCTGCCCGAACAGTCGTGGCACGGCGGCTCGATAAAGGGACTCAAAGCCGTGGGCAATTATGAGGTAGCCATCGAATGGGAAGACAACGCCATGACAAGTGCCACCATCACCGACTGCCTCAACGGCACGATGCGCGAGGGCACCGAGATACGCGTGCACGGGTCACGTCTGCCCGGCGACATCAACCTCCTCCAGGTCAACGGCGTGAATGTCGTGGACGAGGCCACTGCAGTCTATAGCCGCGCCAACAGCGTCAAACCGACCTACCGCCGCGAAGAGCGCACCGACAGCTACGTGGTGACCATCCCTGCCGGAAGCCCCAAAGTGACCAAAATCACATTTGGTGAGGACATATCCACCGGCATCGACAGCATCACCCCCGACAGCGCAGCCGATGATGCAAACGCCCCCGTCGAATACTTCAACCTCCAGGGCATCCGCGTAGCCACCCCCACCCACGGCCTCTACATCCGCCGCCAGGGCAATGTCGTAACCAAAATACTTATAGAATAAGTATTTTGGAGTCGAAAAAGTAATAAGTAAGAAGTTTATAGTATAGAAAGTAATAAGTCGAAAAAGTTAAGATAATAGATTGGAGTCTGCCAATACCAGCCCATCTATTATCTTAACTTTTTTTACTTTAGACATTATAGACTATAAAAACTATTATCTTAACTTTTTTTAACTTTAGACTTTATAGACTACGAAATCTTCGACCAGTCGCGTATTCGGGAATTGAGCAGGGACAGCTGGCGGACGAGGACAGCGTTGGCCGGATTCGTCAGGTCGGGGTCGGCGTCAAGCACCTCACATGCCGCATCGCGTGCCATCTGCACAATCTGACCGTCAGTGGCAAGATTAGCTATGTGCAGGTCAAACGGAATGCCGCTCTGCATCGTGCCCTCTATGTCGCCCGGCCCGCGCATCTGCATGTCAGCCTCGGCAATCTCAAAACCGTTGGTGGTAGCCGTCATCAGCTCCAGACGCTTGCGCGTATCCTTGGCAATCTTGCGCTTGGTCATGAGTATGCAATAGCTCTGCCCCTCGCCGCGCCCCACACGTCCGCGCAGCTGATGGAGCTGCGACAGCCCGAACCGCTCGGCATTCTCTATGAGCATAGTCGTGGCGTTGGGCACATTCACCCCCACCTCGATTACCGTTGTGCTGACGAGAATCTGCGCCTCGCCCGAGGCAAAAATGCTCATCTGATAGTCCTTCTCCTCAGGCTTGAGCTTGCCGTGGACATACGCCACGCGATAGTCGCGGTAAATCTCGCAGATATTCTCATACCCCTCCTCGAGCGAGCGGAGGTCGAGCTTCTCATTCTCCTTGATAAGGGGATAGACGATATAGACCTGCCGCCCCATCTTCAGCTGCCGCGCTATGCCCTGATAGGTGGCAAGGCGGTTCTCGTCATAGCGCAGGAGCGTCTGCACCGGCTTGCGGCCCGGGGGCAGCTCATCGATTACGCTTACATCGAGGTCGCCGTAGACCGTCATGGCCAACGTGCGCGGAATCGGCGTGGCCGTCATCACCAGCACATGCGGGGCAATGACATTTTTGGTCCACAGGCGGGCGCGCTGGGCCACACCGAAGCGGTGCTGCTCGTCAATCACCACATAGCCGAGGTTATGAAACTTCACCCTGTCCTCAATCACGGCATGCGTGCCTATGAGTATGTGCAGCGAGCCGTCGCGCAGCTGCGCGTCAATCTCGTCGCGCTCCTTTTTGCGCGTCGAGCCTGTGAGCAGACGCACGTTCACCCCCATCGGGGCCACCATCTCGCGTATGGTCTCGTAATGCTGTGTGGCCAGAATCTCGGTCGGGGCCATGAGGCAAGCCTGAAAACCGTTGTCGAGGGCTATGAGCATGGTGAGGAGTGCCACGAGGGTCTTGCCGCTGCCCACATCGCCCTGCAGCAGACGGTTCATCTGCCGGCCCGTTCCCATGTCGGCGCGTATCTCCTTGATTACACGCTTCTGCGCCCCGGTGAGCGGGAAGGGGAGAAACTGGCTGTAGAAGTTGTTGAAAAACTGCCCGATGCGCGGGAATCGGAATCCCTGCGTGGTCGACGACCTGCGCCGGGCGTAACGCTGTATGTCGAGCTGGAGATAGAACAGCTCCTCAAACTTCAGCCTCAGCCGCGCACGGTCGAGCACCGCCATCGTGGGCGGATTGTGGATGGCACACAGGGCCGTGCGCAGGTCGAGCAGCGCGTAGCGGCTGACGATGTGTGGCGGGAGGGTCTCGGCTATCACCTGCGCCCCGGCAAGAATCTCGGCCGAGGCTCCGGCAAACGTGCGCGAGGTGAATCCCTTGTTGCGCAGCTGCTCGGTCAGGGGATACACGCCTCGAAATCCCCCCTGGGCCAGCGGGGTGCTGGGCGGGTCAATCTCGGGATGCACCATCGACCATCGCCCGTTGAAGAGCGTGGGCTTGCCGAAGACGGTGTAGTCGGTGTGCGTGCGGTAGATGTCGCGCATGGCCTTGGCCCGCTGAAACCACACAATCTCCATCGTGCCCGACTTGTCGGAAAACAGCCCCACGAGGCGCATCTTTGCCCCCTCGCCGAGCATGTTGAACGACACAAACCGCCCCCTCACCTGCACGGCGGGCATATCCTCCCCCTCAAACTCGGCGATGCGCCTGATGGTGGTGCGGTCCACGTAATGGGTGGGGAAATGATACAGCATGTCGTAATAGGTCTTGATGCCGAAACTCTTGTCAAGGAGTTCAGCACGTCTGGGGCCTATCCCGCGCAGATACTTTATGTCAGTATGCCTTAACCGCTCCAAAACTATTCCGAAGATTTCTCAAAGGTTACTCATTATTCTCTCGATGTCGCCCGGATTGGTCACCTTGATGTTAGTGACCTCCCCCTCCACGAGCGCGAGGGGGATGAACCCCGCCGCCTCCATCACCGAGGCGTCGTCGGTGAATGTTGGGAGTATCTCCTGCCTGTAGGCCTCTATGAGCTTGCGCCCGTCAAACAGCTGGGGGGTCTGCACCGCGCGGTATAGCGAACGGTCCACGGCCACCGAATTGCCGTCGGGCGTGAGCATGCGCAGCGAGTCGGTCACAGCCACGGCGGGGATAGCCCCGGGGTGTCCGGCATCAAGCGCGCCGAGCAGACGCTCCATCATGGCGCGCGTCACCATCGGGCGCGCGGCGTCATGCACGCTCACCCACCCCACCCTCTCGGGGTCGAGGGTATCGACGGCGTTTTTCACGCTATGTGCGCGCGACGGCCCACCCGTCACGATGTCATGCGGGAGCGTGAAACCATACTCCCGGCACATCCCGCGCCACATCTCCACCATCGCCTCGCTGAGCACGACTATCATACGCGCTCCCGGCGCGGCGGCGTCGAGCCGCTCAAGGGTGGTCATGAGCATAGGCCGCCCGCCCATCAGGCAGAACTGTTTGGGCAGGTCACCGCCATAACGGCTGCCACTCCCCGCCGCGACTACAATGTGCACACACTCGGCACTGTCACTATACTGTATCATCTCTGCAATCAGTCAATAATAATGGACACATCAGTCATCAGCGCGGCGCAAAGCCTTCTCCATAGCCTTGTCATAGGCCTGGCCACGCGACACAAGATAACGGAAAAAGACCTCGTCACCGACAATCTCGATGTGAAACGTGAAGAACGCCCTCCGCGCTCCGATGCGAATCCTGTAGACCGACTTATAGCCGGTCAGTTTCTTGCAGTCGGATATGTCGGCGAGCGTGGTGGCACGCTCCACCTCATCAAGCACGGCAAGCACCGAGCGGACATCCTTGCCGCTCAGACGTTCGAGACTCCTGCCGAAGTCTTTCGAGAGCCTATACTTCATCCTCTGCGGCTTTTGACCTCATCCGCTTCAGTAAATCGGCCTGCTCGTCATCTGAAAGTATCTCGGCCCCGTCAGGACGTGTCTCGCACAGATAGGCATACAATGCGGCATCGTCAGCCTCCTCTATCGAGCTTATCACCATACTCTCTATCAGGCGTTTGACACTCGTGCCCATCGCCGCCGCCTGGACGGCGAGCTTGCGGCATATGTCGTTGGGAAGCTCTATCAGCTTCTTCGTCTTGTCGTTGTTGTCAAGTGTAACTGTGCGCATAGCTATATCAATTATAGTGCAAATATATCATATATATATGATATAACAAAATCAGAGATACAAAAAAAGCGGTGTTGCGAACAAATCGCAACACCGCTCCTCACGTTTCAACTATTTATTTATGAGAGCCTCAGTATCCAGTTTCACAACTCGGTAAAGAGGACGAGGGATGTCTGCTTTGTGTCATCACCCCTACTGAGGTTCTCCTCAGGGGGCTTTCCTTTGCTTTTCATGATTAAAACAATCTGACATAGGATTTAGCCCACCCGTTTACGCTAAAAGTGATTAAAAAACCCTAATAGAATAGCTTAAATTAAGGTTTGAGTGTTAAAATCGGGCGATTTACATGGCAAACGCATTGAAGCCGCCGTCAACCACGGCCACAGTGCCGGTGACGAAGGTCGATGCGTCGGAGATGAGATACTGTATGGTGCCGCACAGTTCCTCGGGCTTGCCGAAACGCTTGAAGGGGGTCTGACGTATCACGTCGGCACCGCGCTGTGTCAGCGAGCCGTCGGGATTGGTGAGCAGAGCGCGGTTCTGATTGGTCAGGAAGAAACCCGGCGCGATGGCGTTGACACGGATTGCGGGGGTGAACTTGGTGGCAACCTCGTTGGCCATGAAGGCTGTGAAGTTGGAGATACCGGCCTTGGCGGCGGCATATCCGGCCACACGTGTCATGGGGCGGAAAGCGGCCATCGACGAGAAGTTGACGATAGAGCCGTGTCCGGCCTCGACCATCGGACGGAGGAACACCTGGGTGGGTATCACAGTGCCGGTGAGGTTGAGGTCAAGCACAGTACGGAACGCGTCGACCTCGAGGTCAAAGAAGTTTCCGTCAGGCGCGATGGTGGCACCCTTCATATTGCCTCCTGCGGCATTGAGCAGGGCATCCACGCGGCCATACTTCGCAAGAATCTCGTCGCAGTTGGCCTGGACCACCTCGGCGTTCATGACATCGGTGACGAGAAACATAGCCTCACCACCCTTTGCGGTGATTTCACGTACTATCTCGTCGCCCTCTTCCTTGCGACGTCCCATGAGCACGACCTTCGCGCCCTGTCCGGCGAGATATTCGCCTATGCAGCGGCCCAGCACACCTGTTCCGCCGGTGATGACCACAACCCGGTCTTTCACTGAAAAAATCTCATTCATCGTAAGCGTATTGTTATGAGGTAAGTGTATCAATTATTTGCAAGCCGCCATCACGCCCTCAATCTGGCCGAGGGCAAGCATGCGGCCGTGGAACGAGTAGCCGGCATTGTAGCCCTTCTCGCCGTCGTCGAGCATCAGCTCGGCGTGGTCCACACGCATGGGCACGTCGGGATTCTCCTTCTGGAATATCCTCACCACCTCAATCAGGCGCGGGTCCAGATGAGACGACTCCTTGAAATCACCGCCGGGCAGCGTCTTGCATATGCGGATGTGGGCAAAGTGGGTGCGCTTGGCATACTTGCGTGCCAGCTCCACCACATCGTTCTGGGCACCCGCGCTGAGCGAACCGGCGCAGAACGTGAGGCCGTTGTGCTTATCGGGCACGGCGTCGAGAAACGCCTTGATGTCGGCATCACATGTGACGATGCGCGGCAGGCCGAGGATGGGACGCGGGGGGTCGTCGGGATGCACGCACATATTGATGTCATACTCCCTGCACACCGGCATGATGGCGTTGAGGAAATATGCCATGTTCTCACGGAGCTTGTCGGCATCGATTCCGTCATAGAGCTTGAGCAGGTCGCGGAACTTCTGCACGGGGTCAAGGTCAGCCTCCGAGATATTGCCGTTGACAAATCCCTGGGTCTTGACGATGATATTGTCCACGAGACGCTTCTCCCCCTCGGGGGTCATGGTCTCGCGTATCTTGGCCACACGCTCGAGTGTGGCGGCGTCATAATCGGCCTCGGCACCCTCGCGCTTGAGGATGTGGATGTCGAAATAGGCAAACTCACCGAGATTGAAGTAAAGATTTGTCGTGCCGTTGGGATTGGGATAGTCAAGGTCGGTACGCGCCCAGTCGAGCACGGGCATGAAGTTGTAGCACACGGTCTTGACACCGGCCTTGCCGAGATTGGCGAGTGACTCTTTGTAGCGTTCTATGAGTTCATCGCGGTCAGCACCGGCATACTTGATGGACTCCGACACGGGCAGACTTTCCACAACGCTCCAGCGCATGCCGTGGGCCTCAATGAGGTCACGCATCTTCTCCACCTCCTCGAGGCTCCACACCTCGCCGTTGGGGATGTGATGGAGTGCTGTGACTATACCCTCGACACCAATCTGGCGAAGCATATCGAGCGTAATTTTGTCGTTAGGTCCGAACCATCTCCAGGTTTTTTCCATAATCTTAAAATCGAATGATGATAAATAAAAAAGTATAACTTAGAAACTGTATCGAATAAAGTGATAGGAGGACGTCGCGGACCTATCATACGGGTAGAGACGCGACGTCCTCTTATCAAACGTTCATATGCTGTTACTTGCGGGCATCAGCCACATAGCCGAGTGCCTCACGGCACTTGTCGGTGACATACTGCCAGTCCTGAGCGGCAACCTTGTCCTTGGGGAAGAGCTTCGAGCCCATGCCTACGCAGAACACTCCGGCCTTAATCCAGCCCTCGATATTCTCCTTCGTAGGCTCTACGCCGCCGGTGACCATGAGCTTGGTCCAGGGCATGGGAGCGAGAAGACCCTTGACAAACTTGGTGCCGAGCACGTCGCCGGGGAAGCACTTGCACAGGTCGCAGCCTGTCTCCTGAGCTGCACCCACCTCGCTGACAGTACCGCAGCCGGGGGTGTAGGGAACGAGACGACGGTTGCACACGCGTGACACCTCGGGGTTGAAGAGCGGGCCTACGATGAAGCAGGCACCGAGCTGGATATAGAGAGCGGCGGTTGCAGGGTCAACGATTGAACCTACACCCATAGCCATTTCGGGGCACTCCTTGGCGGCAAACTTTACCACCTCGGCAAATACCTCGTGAGCGAAATCGCCACGGTTGGTGAACTCAAATGCGCGGATGCCACCCTCGTAGCAAGCCTTGACTACCTGCTTGGCCACTTCGGCATCCTTGTGATAGAACACGGGAACTACGCCGGTTGCGCCCATCTTGGCGAGCACGGCGATTTTATCAAACTTTGCCATAATTAAATTATAATTCGGT
>CAJUCI010000018.1 GCA_910584825.1 uncultured Duncaniella sp.
GAATAAAAGACCGCTAACTCATTGAGAATTAGCGGTCTTCTGTGGTGCCACCAGGAATCGAACCGGGGACACAAGGATTTTCAGTCCTTTGCTCTACCAACTGAGCTATGGCACCTTGTTGCTAACAAAAACCTCGGCTTTCATTTCGAATGCTGCTTGCAGTCATTCTGAATTAACCTTAGCTTTGACTTTAGTCAAATTTGACTTTTCTATTTGACTTTAGCTCCGATGAGCTTTAGAAGCTTTGGTCTTTAGTACCGTTGTTTTTTGTTTTGCGTTGCAAAGGTAGGGACTATTTTCGATGTGTGCAAATTTTTTGGCAACTTTTTTTGAAGATTTTTTCATTAAAATTTACATTCAGGGTGCTCCAGCTGGTATATTTTACTGATTCACAGCAAAATGTATCACAAACAAGAAGTATCGAAAAAATTCATTTTTGACTGCCGGGGCGAGGGATGCAACGTGACTAGGGGCGAGGTTTGCTCATTTTTGGTAATGCCGCTGAACTCATTTTTTCAAAACTGAATACGCCATGAAGGACTTCTGACGCGTTGGCAAATGTAAAAAGTATGCGATTTTTTTGAGATTCCGCAACTCTTTCGGCTTTCGCTTACATAAAAAAATCGCGCCGCGAGCTGAATTTGCTGCGGCGCGATTGAAAGTTAATTGCACGTTATATGGATTAACATGAATAGACGCGATTGCATAGCATATGTGTTAATGCATATAGATGCGATTGCAATGCGTATATAACGCAAACAAGCGTATGCGTTAACGCTAAAGGTCGGGGCGATTATTTGTTATCCTTTATGTTCTTATTGGTGCCGGTGTAGACGATGGGGGTCTCGGAGGTGAATGTGCAGCCGGTGAAGGTGGCGTCGCTGACATTGTTGACTGTCATTGCGGGGCCTTCGTCGGGACGTACGGTCACGTTATTGAGCTTTATACCCTTAGACTCCGACAGGAGGCCTCCCTCACGGGCAGTGAACACCGAGTTGCTTATCTGAATGTTTTCGATAGGCATTTCGGGGATGCCGTTAAATTTAAGAGCCTTGCCGGAATTAAACGATGTCACATCCTTTATATATATGTCGCGGAACTGCGGTGTGGTCTCGTCAATAGGGGGAATCTCCTTGGGAGCGTTCTTGACGAAATAATAGAGGTCAAAGGTCACGGCGTCGCCCGAGACGTTGAGCATGTTGATATTGTCGATGAATATGTTCTTCACCACGCCTCCGCGGCCGCGACAGCTCTTGAAACGCAGACCTGTGTCGGTGCCGAGGAACTGGCAATCGCTGACACTGACGTTGCTCACGCCGCCCGACATCTCACTGCCCACGACAAATCCGCCATGACCGTGGAACACTCGGCAGTCGCGCACGATAACGTTCTCGGTGGGGATGCCACGCTTGCGTCCGGCCTCGTCCTTGCCTGATTTAAGGCATATGGCATCGTCGCCCACATCGAGTGTCGAGCGATAGATGATGACATTCTTGCAAGACTCCACGTCAAGTCCGTCGCCATTCTGCGCATAGTCGGGGTTCTTGATAAACACGCCGTCGACGATAAGATTCTCGCACATGAGGGGATGCACGTTCCATGCCGGGGAGTTCTGGAAAGTCACTCCTTCAAGGAGCACATTCTTACAGCTCACGAGCTGCACCATCACCGGACGGAGATAACGCTTGATGCTCTCGGCCTTCTCCTTGGTCAGACGTGCGCGACCGTCACCCTTGCATATCTCCTCACCATCAATATAGCTCTGCGAGGGATACCAAACGTTACCCTGGAGTACCCCACCCTTTGCGGTCAGGTTCTTCCACTCGGCACCGTTCATCTTGTCCTTCTTAACGGGACGCCACATTCCGCCGTTGCCGTCAATGATGCCGTCGCCCGTGATAGCGACATTCTCGAGATTGTAACCTGAGATGGGCGACTGAGTGCGCCAAGCCTGAAAGCCCTCGTAGACAACATAGGCGGTCTCGTAGAGCGACTCATCAGCGGCAAACACTATAAGCGCGCCTCCGTCAAGATGAAGGTTGATATTGGATTTCAGCACGATAGGCCCGGTGAGCCACACGCCGGCCGGTACGTTGAGTGTGCCGCCACCCTGTGATGACAGACTCTCGATAGCGTCGGCAAAAGCCTTGGTATTTAATGTGATGCCGTCGGCAACAGCTCCGAAGTCAGCCAGCGACACAGCCCTGTCGGGAAATGACGGACGGTTGACAACAGGCATTTCAAACTGCAGTCCCTCATAGAGGGCGTCATAGTCGCCTGCGAATGCCGAGCCGGGCACGGACATCGCGGCAGCGAGTAGTAGCGCGAATGTTTTAGTAAATTTCATGGCGTTAGATTTTACAAATAGTTCTGCAAAATTAGCAAAAACTACTGAAAAACTCAATGCCGCCATCAAAAAATACATCAATCCGGCCAATAGTTCGGCGTCAGCGGGCGCGGCCTTCCAAACCGCGCTTTGGGCTTCCCTGCACGCTCCCTCGCCCGCCGTTCGCGCCGTGACAAGGGGCGGACTAATGTCTCAGCGACAACATCTGTCCCCTCCCCGGTCACCACTCCACCATCGTTCGGCACGGAGTCATAGCACTGCCGCTCCCCTACTCTTTTCGCCGCCCTCATTCGAGCCTTGGCCGAGCGCGCCTTGGCCAAATCCACATCCTGACGCAAAACTCCGAAAGCGAGCCTGTAGGCGGCCGCAAGCCCGTCGGCATAAGCGTCGTCACCCGCCAGGTAACGGTCGAGCGCACCTAACATAGCCTCAGCCCCCTCTGCATCATCGGCGAGGAGTTCACATATCCGTTCGACAAACCTTTTGTAAGCATTCTTTGAAATGGGTAGCGCGAATGACGCAGACTTATTCTTTCTCATAGTGGTGATGTTTTTACACCACAAAGTTACGCATGCCCACATCACGAAAAGGTGCGATAATGTCGCGCCGCGATGAAAAAAAGCGCGGAATCTTTGCGGAAATTTGCGAGAGTTGAGTAATTTTGCATAGCAGGACGGAATTGCCCCGCCCGTGCACTCATTATATTTTCAACTTACTTAATTACATATCATGACAAACGACAAGAAATTCACCCCCGCCGAGGCCAAGGCTTGGGTAGAGAGCCGCGAATGGGCCAACGGATGGAACGTAAACGCTGACGCATCGGTCAACGCCGTAGAGTTCGCCACACAGTATGCCGCCAACAAGGAGCTGTGGGACAAGCTCTTCATCTTCCTCCGCGACAATGACCTCAACACCCTCCCCGCCGGCAAGCACGTAATCGTGGAGGGCCGCCTGTGGGTCAACATACTCGAATACACCCCCAAGGATGCCACCAACACCAAGATTGAGGCACACAAGGATTTCATCGACCTCCAGTACACATTCCAGGGCAAGGAGCTCATGGGCGTGGCCGGACATGTGATACCCACCGGCGAATATGACCCTGTGAAAGACAAAATCAATTTCACCACCGACGAGGAGATTGTCTACTCGCCCGCCGACGTTGACCGCTTCTTCCTCTACTTCCCCTGCGACATGCATCAGCCCTCAGTAGCCGCGAGCGACCCCGCAGTGCCCAGCCGCAAGGCCGTAGGTAAGATTGAATACTTCAAAGGTTAGTGTCATGGAAGCCAAGCAGACCGACAAGCGTCATGCAATGAGCCGCAATCCGCTTGTCAAAGCGATGGGCGACCCGCTGACCTGGACACGCCGCAATATCATTGACTATATCCGCGACAACGACATCGAGATGGTCAACTTCATGTATCCCGCAGCCGACGGGCGACTGAAGACACTCAATTTCGTCGTCAATTCGCTCGAATATCTCGAAACCATCCTTTCGACCGGCGAGAGGGTCGACGGCTCGAGCCTTTTCCCATTTATCGAGGCTTCGCGAAGTGACCTCTACGTGATACCGCGCTACTCAACCGCGTTCATCGACCCGTTCGCACCGCTGCCCACACTTACAATGCTGTGCAGTTTCTTTGACAAGGACGGCAACCCTATGGACAGCGACTCTCGCGGAGTGCTGGCACGCGCATGCAAGGAGTTTAAGGCCGTGACCGGCATGGACTTCGAGTGCATGGGCGAGCTTGAGTATTACGTAATCTCGGCCGACCCGGGCCTCTACCCGGCCACCGACCAGAAGGGGTATCATGAATCGGCTCCGTTTGCCAAGTTCAATGATTTCCGTGTCGAGGCCATGCACACCATCGCATCGATAGGCGGGCAAATCAAGTATGGCCACTCCGAAGTGGGTAATTTCACGCTCGGCAACATGATATATGAGCAGAACGAGATAGAGTTCCTGCCAGGCCCCGCCCTCAGCTCGGCCGACCATCTCATGCTGGCCAAATGGGTGATACGCAACCTCGCCTACGAGCGCGGACTTGAAGTGACGTTCGCCCCCAAAATCTCAGTGGGCAAGGCCGGTTCGGGATTCCATATACATATGCGTCTGATGAAGGACGGCGTGAACGTGACGCAGACCGCCGAGCGCACCCTGAGCGACGAGGCCAAGCGCGCCATTGCCGGACTCATGAAGATGGCCCCGGCCATCACGGCGTTCGGTAACTGCAACCCCACGTCATATCTGCGCCTCGTGCCCCATCAGGAGGCACCCACGGCTGTATGCTGGGGCGACAGGAACCGCTCAGTGCTCGTGCGTGTGCCGCTCGGATGGACCTCGGGCAAGGATATGTGCGTGCAGACCAATCCGAATGACCCGTGCGAAATCGAGACCTACGGCAAGCAGACATTCGAGATGCGCTCGCCCGACTGCTCGGCCGATGTCTACACGCTAATCGCATCGCTCTGCGTGGCCGCTCGCGTGGGCTTCGAAATGGACGACGCCCTCAAAGTGGCCGAGCAGACGTATGTGGATGTCAATATCCATGCCGAGGCCAACGCCTCCAAACTCGCCAAGCTCACCACCCTGCCCACATGCTGCGTGGAGTCGGCTGAAAAGCTCAACGAGCTGCGCGAATACTTTGAGGCTCGCGGCGTCTTCGCTCCCGCCATGATTGACGCCACAATCAGCAAACTGAAATCATTTGACGACCGCAATCTCGCCGAGTTTCTCAAAAACAACCCCGAAGAGGTTAAGACTCTCGTAAGAGAATATTTCCATTGCGGATAAATCGGGAGGCTCGCTAAACGCCTCTTGAAAACAAACACTCAAAATTACTGAAACATGTCCCCAGCCCAACGCATTCAGGAGCTGCGCCAGCAGCTCGACCGCCACAACAGGCTCTACTATGTGGAAAACTCCCCCGAGATTTCCGACCGCGAATATGATATGCTCATGAAGGAGCTCGAGCAGCTCGAGCGTGAGAACCCCGACCTTGACGACCCCCTGTCGCCGAGTCACCGTGTAGGCTCTGACCTCGCGAAGGGTTTCACGCAGGTGGTGCACGCCAGGCCGATGCTGTCGCTCGGCAACACATATTCGCTCGACGAGGTAAACGAATGGGTGAATCGGTGCAACGAATCGCTGGGCAACTCGGGCGGTCTGCTTTCAGTGCCCCTTGTGGGCGAGATGAAGTTTGACGGCACGAGCATATCGCTGACCTACGAGCACGGCCGCCTGGTGCGCGCCGTGACTCGTGGCGACGGCGAGAAGGGGGATGATGTGACCGCCAACGTCAAGACCATCCGCAGCATCCCGCTCGTACTTCCCGCGGGCGACTGGCCCGAATCGTTCGAGATACGCGGCGAGATAGTGCTGCCGTGGAAGGCGTTCGACCGGCTCAACGAGGAGCGGGCATTCAACGAGGAGCCGCTATTCGCCAACCCCCGCAACGCCGCCGCCGGCACCATCAAGATGCTAAACTCGGCCGAGGTGGCCAAGCGCGGGCTCGACGCATATTTCTATTATCTGCTGTCAGACTCCCTACCAGCCGACAGCCATTACGAAAACATGCTCAAGGCACGCGAATGGGGCTTCAAGGTGAGCGACGTGATGACCCTGCTCCACAGCACGGCTGAGGTCGATGACTTCATCAACCGCTGGGATGTGGAGCGTCGCAATCTGCCCGTTGCGACCGACGGACTCGTGTTCAAGGTCAACAGCCTGCGCCAGCAACTTAACCTCGGCTACACCGCCAAGTCGCCGCGATGGGCCATTGCCTACAAGTTTGCCGCCGAACGTGCGATGACCCGCCTGCGCGAGGTGTCGTTTGAGGTCGGACGCATGGGAGTCATCACCCCTGTAGCCAACCTCGAGCCGGTGCTGCTGTCAGGCACCATCGTAAAACGCGCCTCGCTTCACAACGAGGACATCGTGAAGTCGCTCGACATCCATGACCACGATATGCTCTACGTCGAGAAAGGGGGCGAGATTATCCCCAAAATCACGGGCGTTGACGTGGACCAGCGCGTAGAGGGGAGCGAGCCGATAAAATTCGTCAAAAACTGCCCTGACTGCGGCACCCCTCTCGTGCGCATGCCGGGCGAAGCGTCGTGGGTATGTCCCAACAAATACGGCTGCCGTCCGCAGATTATCGGTCGGCTCGAGCACTTCGTAGGCCGTCACATGATGGACATCGAAGGTGTGGGCGATGAGAACTGCTCACTGCTCTATGATGCCGGGCTCGTGCGAGACATCTCAGACTTCTACACACTGACTCCCCCACCCCTCGAGTCGCTTGACCGAGTGGGCCCGCGCACGGCACAGCGAATAGTCGACGGTGTGGAGGCATCGAAAAATGTGCCGTTTGACCGCGTGCTCTACGCACTGTCAATCCCCTTTGTCGGCGAGACCGTCTCGCGCAAGATAGCCCGCGCCGTCAGGAGTATGGACCGACTGAGAAGCATGACCCGCGAGGAGATTTTAACCCTCGAGGATGTAGGCCCGCGCATAGCCGACGCCATACTTGAATACCTCGCCTATCAGCCCAACATCGAGCTTATCGAGCGGCTGCGTGCGGCGGGAGTGCTGATGGCTCTGCCCGACGAGGACCTTTCGGACCACACCGACCTGCTGGCCGGAAAAAGCATCGTAATCAGCGGAGTGTTCAGCCTGCATTCGCGCGAGGAGTACAAGGCCATGATTGAGAAGAACGGCGGCAAGAACGTAGGCTCCATATCCAAAAAGACCGACTTTGTGCTGGCCGGAGACAACATGGGCCCCTCGAAACTCGAGAAGGCCCAAAAACTCGGCGTTCGCATCATCGATGAGAACGAATTCCTGAAAATGATTAACGGCTAAACAGCTTATCGCTTATTTCACAGCCTTGAAGCTCATGTCGAGACCCTTGACCGAGTGAGTGAGCGCGCCGACTGAGATAAAGTCGACGCCACACTCGCCGTAGGCTCGGAGAGTGTCGAGGGTGATGCCGCCCGATGACTCTACCTCGGTGCGTCCGTTGATGAGCTTGACAGCCTCGCGGGTGCGCTCGGGGGTAAAGTTGTCGAGCATGATGCGGTCGACCCCTGCTGCGAGAGCCTCGTTGATTTCGTCGGTGTTGCGCACCTCCACCTCAATCTTGAGGTCCTTGCCGTTAGCCTTGCAGTATTCCTTGGCAGCGTTGACAGCCTGGGTGATGCCACCGGCAAAGTCAACGTGGTTGTCCTTAATGAGTATCATGTCGAAGAGACCGATGCGATGGTTGCAACCGCCGCCGATGCGCACGGCCTCCTTCTCAAGCATGCGCATGCCGGGAGTGGTCTTGCGGGTGTCGAGCACCTTGGTCTTGAGACCGTCGAGACGCTGCTGATACTTGGCGGTGACTGTGGCGATGCCGCTCATGCGCTGCATGATGTTGAGCATTACGCGCTCGGTCTGCAGGAGCGAACGCACCTTGCCCTCAACCTCAAATGCCACGTCGCCGGGCTTGACATGCGCGCCGTCGTTGATGTAGACGGTCATCTTGAGTTCGGGGTCAAACTTCTCAAACACCTTGCGTGCGATGTCCACACCGGCAAGTATTCCCTCCTCCTTGACAATCAGTCGCTGAGTGCCGCGCTCGGTGTCAGGAATGGTGCTGAGAGTGGTGTGGTCGCCGTCGCCCACATCCTCGGCAAAGGCGAGCGTGAGCAAATCGTCGATAAGTTGGTCCTTGGTTTTCATTTTTATTTATTAACTTTGAAGCGTGAAAATTGTATTGTTGACAGTGGGCAAAACGTCCACGAAATATATTGCCGACGCGACCGACGAATTTGTCAGGCGCGTCAACCGCTATGCGCCGATGGAGGTGGTGACAGTCCCTGACCTGAAATCCACCCGCGGACTCACCGAAGATGTGCAGAAACAGCGCGAGGGGGCTGCGATACTTGCGTCGCTGCAAGGGGGCGACCATGTGTGTCTGCTCGACGAGCGCGGCAAGGAACTGACTTCGCGGGAGTTTGCAGGGATGATTGACCGCCGTATGAGCCAGGGGTTGAAGCGGCTGGTGTTTGTAATCGGGGGCCCTTACGGTTTCTCGCAGGAGGTCTATGACCGGGCCGACAGCAAACTGTCGCTTTCACGGATGACATTCACCCACGAGATGGTGAGGCTGTTTTTCACCGAGCAGGTCTACCGCGCAATGACTATAATGCGCGGAGAGCCGTATCACCACGACTGAAAGGAATTAAAAATTTAAAATTTAAAATTTAAAATTATTTTTGGCTGGGTCACTTTTGACACAAACCCTTGCTCAGAATTTCAAATATAATTCTAAGCCTGAATTATATTTGAAAATTGGCTTCGCGAGGCTGTTGCGACGAAACTGCTTCGCGAAGCCAATTTTTAATTCTTCATTTTTAATTTTTCATTTTCATCCCCCCTTTGGCTCCGCCTGAGAGGGAGAAGATGTTCTGGTCGTAGCTGACGGTCTTTTGGCCCTGTTCGCGTTTGCGCTTGAGGGCGAGCTTGACGAGGCGGTCCATGAGTTCGTCAAACTTGATGCCGGTAGCCTCCCAGAGATAGAACGAGAGCGAGCCGGGTATGGTGTTGATTTCGTTGACAAATATCTCCTTGCTGTCGTCATCGATGATGAAGTCGATACGGCTCACGCCGTGACAGCCGAGCACGCGGAATGTCTCACCAGCAAGGAACTGTATGCGTTCGGTCATATCCTTGGGCAGGTCGGCGGGGATGCGTTTCTGCGATGCCTGCATGCCTTTCGCGCCCTTGGTGCCGCCCATGTACTTATCCTCGTATGAAAGGATTTCGGCACTCTTGATAGGCTCCTCAAGCACTGATGACTGATATTCGTCACAGTCGCCGAGCACCGAGCAGTTGATTTCCTTGAGATTGTCGACCATATGCTCGACTATGAGGCGCGAGGAATATTTCTCGGCCACCTCGATTTTCTCGATAAGCTGCTCGCGGTTGCCGGCACGGCCGATGCCGACACTCGAGCCGAGGTTGGCGGGCTTGACGATGACGGGATAGCCAATCTTGTCCTCGATGCGGGCAATAATCTCGTCACGTTTCTTGTACCACTCCTTGTCGGTGAACCATACGTAGTCAATCACGGGCACGCCGCACTCGCGGAGTATCATCTTCATGGTGATTTTGTCCATGCCGTTGGCACTTGCCAGAGTGTTGCATCCGGCGTAAGGGATGCCGATGGTCTCGAGCACACCCTCAAAGATGCCGTCCTCGACGTTCGAGCCGTGGAGCACGGGGATTACGACGTCAAGCTTAGTCAGCACAGCCGAGCCAAACATGGGTTTCTTCACGCGATAGAGATTGTAGTCGCCATATGACGGCTCCATGTAAACCTGTGTGCATTTCTCAAGCAGCGCGGGGATGTCGCGGTAGTTGGCTATCTCAAAGAGAGCGTCGCCGGTGTAGAAACGGCCCTGCTTGGAGATGTATATGGGTGTCACGTCATACTTGTCGCGGTCGATGGCGTGCATGGCCTGCGAAGCTGAAATTACCGAGATTTCGTGCTCGGTGGAGCGTCCTCCGAAGAATACTCCGATATTGGTCTTCATTAAATTTAAAATGGAAAATTTAAAATGGAAAATTCAGTTCAAATCACTTAAACGTGTCGGGCAGGTCGTTCTCGTAGAGAATAGTGTCGCCGGGGCGGAGCATGCCTGACAGCAGGCTCTGCGACTCGGCAAAGGTAGCCACGGTGCGCACCTCGGCCGTACGGGGAGTCACCTCCTCGATGCCGCCCACGATGGCCTCGCGATTGTACTCGCCGACAACAATGGCGATGTCGGCCGAGTTGGCAATCTTGCGTCCGAACTCGCGGTTAAGCTCCTCCTGACGGTCGCCAAGCTCAATCATGCCGGGGGTGACGATGATGCGGCGTCCGCCCTTCATCATGGCCAGCACATCGAGAGCCATGCGCGAGCCTGTGGGATTGGAGTTGAATGCGTCGTCAATTATGGTCACACCTCCGGGGGTGCGTTTCATGCTCAGGCGGTGCTCAACCTGCTCGATATGCCCGACCGCGTAGCGGATTTTATCGACAGGCACACCGAGACGGAGAGCGACGATGATAGCGGCGAGCAGATTGCTGACGTTGCACTCACCTACCAGCCGAGTCTCAAACTCGTGGGCAACGCCGTCGGGCCCTTTGACCGTGAAACGGGTGCCCGAGGGGGAATATGTTATGTCAGTGGCCACATAGTCGGCATTATCGGCGGCCGACACGGCATAGCGCACGCACTCCACATTGTCGACCTTGCGAGACGCGGCATATGGGAAATCATCGTTGACCACGGCGAGGCCGTCGGCAGGAAGAGAGTCGACCAGCTCAAACTTGGTGCGCTGCACATTCTCAATCGAGCCGAACGACTCAAGATGCTGCTCACCGACAGCTGTGACAATACCCATCGAGGGATGTACGAGGTCGCAAATCTCCTTGATGTCGCCAATCTGCTTGGCACCCATCTCGACGATAAACACCTCGTTATAGGGTTTGAGGTATTCACGCACGGTGCGGATTACACCCATCGTGGTGTTGAAGCTGCCCGGGGTCATCATCACGTCGAAATGCTCCGAGAGTATGCGGTTGAGATAATGCTTGGTGCTCGTCTTGCCATAGCTGCCGGTTATGCCTATGATTTTAAGGTCAGGCATGGAGCGAAGTATGCGCTCGGCATCGTGGTAATATCCGTCGTTGATATGCTTCTCCACCGGCTTGAGCAACCAGTTGGCCGCGAGAGCGAAGATATGCGAGAAACAGTAGACGCAGAGCGCGGCGACTGCCGAAAACTCGAACGCCCGACCGTTATGCCATCCGACAATGAAGGCTCCGCCTACCACAAGCACCGAGAGCAGGAGCATCACGGAGAGTATGCGCCAGGCGCG
Organism: uncultured Duncaniella sp.; assembly: GCA_910584825.1. Lineage (GTDB taxonomy): Bacteria > Bacteroidota > Bacteroidia > Bacteroidales > Muribaculaceae > Duncaniella. Next base: position 11,265 of record CAJUCI010000018.1, read on the forward strand.
GTTGGTCATCACGAGCGGTTTCTTGTATTTGCGGCGGCCGAGGGTTATGGCGTTGGCCAGCGAAACGAGGCCGACAAGAGTCATCGCCACCACGGGGATGGACAAAGTTGACATCGAGGCAAGGGCGACTGCCCCGCTCACGAGTCGCATCGCCGAAGTGGTGTCCTGCGACGAGCGCAGCCAACGATTGTAACGCTCGTTGCGATAAGAGTTCTGCTGGAGCATCATGAGGTCGCGCTTGAATTCAAGCACGTAGCACCATATGGCGAGCAATGTTGCGGCTATACCGAAAAAAAGCATTTATTCTGATTTTGAAGTGGATTGTTGAATTGGAAAGGGTCTGTGAGGCACTAATTGTCTTTTGAGGTGAGGAAACTGCGCAACACCGCCGCAAACTGCACGGGATTGTCGAGAAAACTGTAATGCCCGCACCCGGGGAATGACACGAGGCCCGCGCCGGGTATCATTCGCTCCATCTTGCGCGCATCGGCAATCGGAGTGGCCGTGTCGTTCTCGCCCCATATCAGAAGCGTGGGAGCCTTGATGAGGGGCAGACGGTCGGTAAGGTCCTCGTTGACCACACGCGAAAGTATGCGGCGCATCATGGGCGAGGCCGAAGCGTAGTCGCTCGACCCGGCCTTGGCTCGGCGCGCGTCAAGCCTCTTCTCGGCCTCGTCACGGCCATAGACGAGATACATAAGCCGCTTGATGGCCTTGAATGTGTAGACCTTGCGATAATAGTTGAGTGAACGGCGGGGCTTGATGCCGGCGGCATCGACAAGGATAAGGGCCTCCACGTCATCATGGCGCGACGAATAGAGAATGCCCACACGTCCGCCGAACGAGTGGCCGAGGAGCGTAGGACGCGCCACTTCGAGCGCGGCGATGAAATCCTCGAGCATGAGTGTGTAATCCTCCACGCCCCACACCTGCGGAGGCTCCTGCGACTGTCCGAAACCCGGGAAATCAATGTTAATCACCCTGTAGCCGCACTGCAGAGCCACGCGCTCTATCGAGGCAAGTGTGGTGTGGTCACATCCCCAGCCGTGCATGAGGATGATGGTGCGCTCACCGGCTCCGTTGTCGGTATAGTGTACGCGCAGCCCTCGGATTGTGATGTCCTTGTCCATAATCAACGACAAAATTATAAAATATCCCCGCGTTATGCAAATTTACATTTGTATATGAATACTAAAAAATATAACTTTGCCAATGTTATTCAAGACCATCAATATCACACATATCCTCATCAGTATGTTAAGTCAATCGGAAAGAGAAGAAATAGCCCATCTCATCAAGCGTGAGGTGGTTCCGGCAATGGGATGTACCGAGCCGGTGGCAGTGTCGCTCGCGGTGGCCAAAGCCACCGAACTGCTGGGACGTGTGCCCTCGCGCATCGAGGCACGCCTGAGCGGCAATATCATCAAGAACGCAATGGGTGTGGGTATCCCCGGCACCGGCATGATAGGCCTGCCCATCGCCATAGCCCTCGGCGCACTCATCGGCAAGTCGGAATATGAGCTTGAAGTGCTCCGCGACGTATGCCCCGAGGCCGTGGAGCGCGGACGCAAATACATATCCGAGGGACGCATTGACATCAGCCTTGCCGCCGACGCACCGTCCAACCTCCACATCGACATCACCGCAATCGACGGCGACGACTCGGCCCGTGCGGTAATCTCATGCGAACACACCCATTATGTGCGCCTCGAACGCAACGGCGAAGTGATGCTCAACGAGACCGTAAGCACCGAGAGCCACGATGCCGGCAATGACCGCGAGCTTAATATGGCAACGGTGTATGAGTACGCAATGGAGTCGCCCATCGAAGAGCTTAGATTCATACTTCAGGCCCGCGACCTCAACATGGCTGCCGCCCAGACCGCGCTTGCAGGAGACTACGGCCACTCGCTCGGAGCCACAATACGCCAATATGGCCTGAAATATTACGGTGACACACCTGTCGAGCACATGATTTCATACACGTCAGCCGCATGTGACGCCCGCATGGGTGGCGCGCCTATCGCCGTGATGTCCAACTCGGGCAGCGGCAATCAGGGCATCACGGCCACAATGCCTGTGGTGAGCTTTGCCCAGGATGTGGAGGCCACCGAGGAGCAGACCATACGCGCCCTTACCCTCAGCCACCTCACGAGCATTTACATCAAGCAGAGCCTCGGCCGCCTTTCGGCCCTCTGCGGATGTGTCGTAGCCTCGACCGGCGCGTCTGCCGCGCTTGTCTACCTTATGGGGGGCGGTTTCGCCCAGGTGTGTGCTGCTGTTAAGAATATGGTGGCCAATCTCACCGGCATGATATGTGACGGAGCCAAGCCCTCATGCGCGCTCAAGATTTCATCGGGCGTATCCACAGCCATGATGTCGGCCATGCTCGCCATGAACGGCAAATGCGTCACCTCGGCCGAGGGTATCATCAGCGACGACGTTGACCGCACCATCCACAACCTCACAAGCATAGGCCGCGATGCCATGAACGAGACCGACAAGCTCGTGCTCCAGATAATGACAACGAAATAAATTTAAAATGTAAAATTGAAAATTTAAAATTTAAAATGGGAATCCGGCAGGAGCAAAGCCGAGTTCCCATTTTTAATTTTTAATTCTTAATTTTCAATTTTCCATTTTAAATTCTCCATTCCCTATCGGTGTGTCCGTGGCATAGTCGTGGAGGGTGAGGCTGCGGAGCTGGTAATAGTAATACCAGTATTTGAAAAGCTGGTCAATGTAGTCGCGGCGCGACTCATCCTTTTTGACCTGCGAATCGTTGAGGTCGAGCACCGAGATTTTGCCGACCATGAAAGTCTGCACATTAGTGTCATAACGGCGCAGGGCTATGGCATCGGCCTTGGATGACAACGCCACCTGTTCGCGCTGATTGTTGAAACGCTCCACGAGCACGAATATGTCCTGACGGAAATTCATATTCTCGAGCCGCAACTGTCCCTCGACCACCTCGCGGTTGCTCTGCGCCACCTTGACCTTACCGGCCCGTTTGCCCCAGTCGAGTATAGGAATCTTGAAACCAATCTCCACCACCTGATTGTCCTTGAGAGGGTCATAGGCATTGCGTATTGCCTCGGCTGTGCCGGTCAGACCCACCTGGGCGAAAAGCGTAATCTCGCGCCGTTCGCCCCGCGCCTTGGCCACCTCATAGTCAGCCTCAAGCTGGCGGCGACGGATGTTTTTGGAGAATGAATTGTTGGCCAAAGCCCTGTCGAGGGCATCGGCGTAAGGGATTACCACATCGGGCACGTTGACCGGGAGCGACGGGTCAATCTCCACATCATCGCCAAGACCAAGGAACGAGCGGAGCTGAAACATCTGACTCTTCATGTCGCTCAGACTGTTGGTGTGGGCGGCGCGTGCATCGAGCAGGTTGAGTTCGAGCTGCAGCAGGTCGTTCTCGCTTATTTGTCCCATCTCGCGTTTGGCACGCGCCACCTCATAGAGTTTGGTGGCGTTATCGAGATTCTGAGCCGCTATCTTCACCTGCTCCTTGCCTATGAGGAGGTTGAAGTAATAGCTTATGGCCTTCATGGCCACGGTCTCAGACTCGGATATGAACTCGGCCTTGGCCTCCTCATATCTCACCGGCTCGATGCGGCGGCTCCACTTGGTGTGGTTGGTGCCGAATATAGGCTGAGAGAGCGTAAGAGCCACCGGCACTGACATATAGCGCGACGAGCGCGGGCCTGAGAGCTGCTTCATATAGTCGAGCGAGGTGTTGAGCGAGAGCGTGCCGCCCGTAGGCCATATGCTCTGTGTGACCGACACCTCGCCGTTGAGCTGGAGGAAGTTGTTGCGGACAAAGGTGTATGAGCCGTCATCAAGCTGATAGGCCGAATAGTTTTTGCGATATGAGGGGAGTGTGGCGTTGAAGCTGACCTCGGGGAGCAAATCGGCCCGGAATGTGCGGTATTCCCAATAGGATGTGCGCAGACGGTTGAGAGCCACCGCTGCATCGACGCTGTTGGTGCGGGCCATGGTTATGGCCTCGTCAAGCGTTATCGGGAGCAGGGTCTGCGCCCTGAGCGGGACAATGCCCGCCAATAGGGTGCAAACCAACAGGATTCGTGTAATCAAAGCGACTTGATTTTGAGATAAATACATTAGATTGACGGTGGGTGTGGGAGCAATCTGCAAACACACTGTAAATCAGAGCTACTCGTCATGAAGTGCGGTGGCAGGGTTGAGACGCATGGCCCGACCGGCCGGGATGGCGATGCCACACACTATCATCAGTGCCATAAGCGCGTAGGTGATAAGGGCGGTGACACACAGGCGGCAGACAGTGAGATATTCGCCCATAAAATACTTGCTCAACTCGTTATGCGAAAGCAGTGCGTCAATGCCTATTGCCGGGACGGTCACGACGGTGAGGATGACAAGCCCCTCGCCGATGAAGCGGCGGAATATGTCGGCATGTGTCGCGCCGTTGACCTTGCGTATGGCTATCTCGCCAATGCGGTGCTGGGTGCGGAACCAGAATGTGCCGAACAGGCCGAGAAACACATTGACCAGCAGGAACGCTATGCCCGAAACCATTGAGATAATCTGCTTGCGGGCTTCACGGACGATGTTTTCACGTATGTCGTCAAACGACTCCACCGAGCCGATAAAAAAGTTACCCGAACGCAGATGCTTGTCGGCATCAGCCATGAGATTTATGGCGAAATCGGTGTCCATGTTATCACGGACACGCACACACACATCCTCCTGCTGCCATTCAGTGTCGGGCTGCGCAAGGCGCACAACCGTCTTGTCCAATTGCCCCTTGGGAGCAAACTCGGTATAACGCACCGGGGCTATCGAGCCTCCCACGGCCATAACCTCCTCGTTACCCATTGTGATAGAGTCGATTGTATATGTGTCCACCCGGCCGTCAAACAGGTTGGATGACACAAGCACGCCGTGGCGTTCGAGCTGCTCGGCAAGCTGGTCAGGTGTCTCGCCGTTAGCACCGCGATAGCGGAACATCCTGACAAAATCGGGGGTAGCGTAACGCACGGCAACGAAACCTTGAGAGTATATGGTGTCATATCTGAACAAGTTGCTGGAATTAGAGGAGTTATAAGGATAGGCACAGTTGCTCCCTGACACAATCTCTATCTCGGGGCGACGCCTGAGACGGTCCAAAAGGTCGAGACGGTCGGCATGCCTCTCCTCTGCGGTACGCTCCACATAGTCGGGGCTCTTGTCATTGACCTCCAGGATATTGATTTTATAGCAATGGTCAATCTCGAAGTTTATAGGCTCGCTATAGTCAAGACATGTGATGTAGCAGAAATCAACGGCATACCACACCACGACGCTCACAATGAGCAGTTCGACGGCAAGCCAAAGGTTTGACCGCCATTCGTTTATAGTTTGGGTTAAAAGTTTTCTATTCATGATTAGAGTATGTTTATCAGTCACCGGGCATTCACTTTCTGAGCCCCGAGATGGCATTGACGATATTGAGACGCGAGGCTCGCCAGGCAGGAATGCCCGAACTGAGCAGATTGAGGATAAAGCAGAAGAGGAGTGCCCAAAGGAACGTGGACACATGTATGAGCGATGACACCCCGACACGCACTGCGGGAATATCACCCGAGTCGCTCAGGCCGAAGAGGAAATCCTGGGCAAGGAGCGCGAACACTACGCTCAACGCCATGCCTATGACACCGGCCATCAGTGTGACAATGAGATTCTCGCCGAGAATCATGAGGAGCGTCTCGTTGCGGGTGCATCCGAAGGCACGGCGCACTCCTATCTCGGCCGTGCGGGTGCGCAACCGGCTCTCGGTCATGCTGCTGAGATTGACTGCCGGGACTATCAGGAGGATGAGATAGACAATCAACCGACGCATGCGCACGGCATCCATGTCAGGCTCAACATTACTGCCTACCACTACCACCTCAGCCTCCTTATAGCTGTCATACGGGCGGTTGAATGTCTGTATAGCCCACATGGTCGGGGCTATCTCCTTGTTATAGTGTGCGACAGCGGCATTAAATTCGGCGCGGACAGCATCGAAATCACCGGCATTGCGCGCAAGTATCGTGGCTGACAGCCGCCCCATAATATCACTGTTCCAGTTATTCTTATACTCATCCTGCGATGTGAAGGGGACGAATACATGCCCGTAAGTGCGCGCTGAGAGCTGTGACACATCGCGAATCACACCACACACCGTGTAGGGCACATAATTGAGCCGGAACTCGCGGCCAATGACATCGGTGGAGCCGAAAACCACGCGGGCGGTATTCTCGGTAATCACAGCCACGGGAAGTCCGGCGTCAAACTCGGCCTTGCCGAAAGGATGACCGGCGATGAAATCGTAGTCAAACACCCGCCAGAACGCATCGTCGATATGACGCAGCTCTACAGCCGAGGGCACCGCTCCGACCTCGTTGGCAAGGGCACTGGTAGAGCCAGTGATGTAGGCGGTGATGGCCTCGGGGGTCTTCATGTCGCCGAACACCCCCTTGAAAGTCTCGTAGCTCATCGGGCCGTTGGACTGGTAATACTCGTTTTCGGTTGATTTTATGGAGGTCCATGTGTTATACAGCATCCTTGGGCGGTTGGACTCAGGAGCGATTGACGCGGTGCTGACCTCCGACACCATCACCATGACCATTATAAGAAATATCGCAAGGGCCGTGCCTATGACGGTGACTGTGCCTATGACGGGCTGACGCCTGAGATTGAGACATACGGCCCGGAAATTTATTTTCATTTTTTACTTCGAGTTTTAGTAAAACTTTAACACGCTAAATATCCGATATTGCAAATAGTTAGAATACTTGCCTACCATCAAAGAATCTGACTATGCGGTCGGTCTGACGGGCCTGTTCCTCATTGTGAGTCACCATCACAATGGTGCGCCCCTCCTCCTTGTTTAGGCTGTGAAGTATCTCCATTACCTCGGCACCCATCTTTGAGTCGAGGTTGCCGGTAGGCTCGTCGGCAAGGATGATTTCGGGGTTGCCGACAATGGCGCGGGCGATGGCCACACGCTGACACTGACCGCCCGAGAGTTGCGACGGCATGTGGCGCATGCGGTGGCCCAGCCCTACACGCTCGAGCACCTGACGCACGCACTCGCGGGTGTTGCCTTTGTCGGAACGATAGAGAAGCGGCAGCTCGACATTGTCCATGACATTAAGCGAATTGATGAGGTGGAAACTCTGGAACACGAATCCGAGATTGCGGTTGCGGAAGGCCGACAGCTCGCGGTCAGACATGTGTCCGATGTTGGTTCCGTTAATCTCCACTGTGCCCTCGGTAGGATTGTCGAGCAGACCTATGACATTGAGCAGAGTGGATTTGCCACAGCCCGAAGGGCCCATGATACTGAGAAACTCCCCTTTCTTGACTGTGAGATTTACATTGTCGAGAGCCACGGTCTCGATTTCGTTCGTGCGGTAGACTTTCGTTATGCCGCTGAGTGTGATAATTGACATAGTATAGTTATAATTATTTGATTTTTATTGTCTTTGATGTCTTGTAGTCGCTCATGTCGGAGGTCACTACCTGTTCGCCCGGCTGCAGGCCCGACTTGACCTCAACGTATTCAAAATTGCTGTCGCCGAGGCTCACCTTGCGGCGCGAGACCGAAGAGCCGTCGGGCGAGAGCACAAACAGCTCATACTCGCCCGCACCCTTGTAGAACGGAGCGTTGGGTATGCGCACCACGTCATCCATGACATCGTGCATCACATACACATCAGCCTTTAGCCCGGAGCGGAGGCGGGCCTTGTCGGCATCGTCAATCCGCACTGAGAATACGAGCATGCCGTTCTGCGACTGCGGCTCGACGCTCATGACCGACCCGTCGAGCCTGTGCTTTCCGGCCTTGATGACCGCGCGCGCCCCCTCGCGGATACGGTCGGCATACGAGTCGGGGGCCTGGGCCTTGATTTTAAAATGCGAGAGGTCAGAGATTATGGCTATGCGCTCACCCTCAGCTATCTTCTGCCCTATCTGGTCGTTGATATATGTCAGTGTGGCTGAGCGCGGGGCGCGGATGCGCGCGTCGTCGAGTGTGCGCTGCATCTCACCTATATTATTATTGAAGATGCTTATTTCAAGTTCCTTCATGCGCTTGTCGGCCACAGCCATGCGACGCTCACCGTCAAGCTGCTGGCGCAACTGGTCGAGGGCAAGGAGGCCGGTGCGATAGGCCAGCTCGACCTCGCGCACCTTGTCGCCGGTACCCGAGCCGAGGCTGTCGAGATAACGTTCATTGGAGAGTTCGACTTTCAGGCGGTCCACCTCCATCTGCTTGACCTTAATCTGCATCTCTATGTTACTGAGCGATGTGTGGCTCGTGGCGTCTTGGCGGTCAAGCTCCACCTGCTTCATGCGCATCTGGTCGGTGAGCTTGCGCATCTCGGTCTCGGCACTCTGGAGGTCGAGCCTCAGGAGCGGTGTGCCGGTCGCGACACTGTCGCCCGCCTTGCAGTAGACCTCGACAATGCGCGAGTTGATGGGTGACGTGATAATCTCCTCAAATGCCGGGACCACTGTGCCGGAACTGTTGACCGATGCCTCGATGGTGCCGCGCGTGGCCTCGCCGAATGTGAGGTTGGCACGGTTGACGCTCGACGACGTCAGTGACATCGCAAGGCCCAACAGTGCCACGACCGACAGGGCGATGCACGCGATGACGGCTATGCGCTTGCGACGAGCCCGGAGGAGCTGTGTTTTCGGAATTTCTCTATCCATTGCTAAAATGTGCGTAAAGTTTTTTTGCCAACAATATAGCACGAACCGTGCCAAACTCGCAAATAGCTGATAATCTGAGTAATCCATAAAACACATGGTGTACGAAATCGGACACTTTTACGCAAACGGACAGTGCAAACCGTACAGCTGAAAAACGGTGATTGAAACCGAGGAATTTTTTACTATCTTTGCTGTCATGATACTTATTGCTGACGATGACAAGACAGTGCTGCTGTCGCTAAAACTGATGCTCACGCGCAAGGGTTACGAGGTGATGACCGCGACCTCGCGCGAGGAGGCTATGTGCATTGTGCGCGAACGCGAGCCGAGGCTGATACTCATGGACATGAACTATTCGCTCTCGACCTCGGGCGACGAGGGGCTGATACTCCTGCGCCAGGTCAAGCTGTTCCGCCCCGACACCCCCGTGATACTCATGACGGCCTGGGGGAGCATACCGCTGGCAGTGAAGGGCATTCAGGCCGGGGCGTTTGACTTCGTGACCAAGCCGTGGGACAATGACACGCTGCTCGGCAGGATAGCCACGGCTCTCGAACTGACCGAGAAAGAGAGTGACGGCGATGTCATCGGCGGCAAAAATTTTGACCGGGGCAGAATCATAGGCAAAAGCCCCGCGCTGATGAAGGTGCTCGACACCGTGGCGCGCGTGGCGGCGACTGATGCGTCAATACTCATTATGGGCGAGAACGGCACCGGCAAGGAGCTGATAGCCGAGGCCGTCCATGCCAACAGCCGACGCGCCAACGGGCCGTTCATCAAGGTAAACCTCGGCGGCATTTCGCAGAGCCTGTTTGAGAGCGAGATGTTTGGACACAAAAAGGGTGCGTTCACCGGGGCGGTGAGCGACCGCAAGGGGCGGTTTGAGCTTGCCGACAAGGGCACGATATTTCTCGACGAAATTGGCGACCTCGACCCGTCATGCCAGGTGAAACTGCTGAGAGTGCTACAGGAGCAGACCTTCGAGCCGCTCGGTGACAGTCGCACCCGCCGCACCGACATACGTGTGGTGTGCGCCACAAACGCCGACCTCCCCACGATGGTAGGTGACGGTCGGTTTCGTGAGGACCTATATTACCGCATCAATCTCATCACAGTGACGCTTCCACCGCTGCGTGAGCGTAGGGAGGACATACCACTGCTCGTGCGGCATTTCGCATCACAGCACTCAGGCAACGGCCCCGCGCCCGAAATCACCGACGATGCCATGCGCTACCTGTCGACACTCCCCTATCCCGGCAATATCCGAGAATTGAAGAATCTCGTGGAGCGCACCCTGCTCGTAGGGAGCGAGGGAGCGTTTACAGCCGAGCATTTCGCGGCCCAGTATCATGCCCCGGCACAACCGCTCGGCAACACCGGGAGCGAGCCGCTGAAAGGTCTGACTCTCGAAGAGGTGGAGCGCAAGGCCATCGAGGAGGCTCTGAGGCAATATGACGGCAACCTCTCGCGTGTGGCTCTCGCGCTCGGCATAACACGACAGTCGCTATATCGCAGAATGGAGAAATACGGACTGAGCTGATGAAGACACGACTGATATTTTCACTGATATTCATACTCTGCATCATCGCCGCCGTCGGCGCGGTGATGGCAGTCAACGAGGCGGGGCACATGTCGGGCGGGATGAAGATAGCCTCGGCGGCATTCGTGTGCATAATGCTGCTGCTCATTGTGGTGTATCGCAAGATAGTGATGCCCCTGCGCGGGATAGCAGCGGGCATGGACCTGATACGCGCCCAGGATTTCAGCAGTCGGCTCGTAAAGGTGGGGCAGCCTGAGACCGACAGGATTGTGGAGATGTTCAACACCATGATGCAGAGCCTCAAGACCGAGCGTCTGCGCATACGCGAGCAGAACCATTTTCTCGACCTGCTGATATCGGTATCGCCAATGGGCATAGTGATACTCGACTCGTATGACAGGATTACGATGTATAATCCCGCAGCCGGTGATTTTCTCGGGCGCAAGGAGCTGAAAGGGCTTAAATTCGGCGAAATCGACTCGCCCCTCGCCCCCGGCATAGCCACTATGCGCCAAGGGGACACACGCACATTGCGACTCAGCGACTCGAAGATTTACCGCTGCTCGCGCCTCTCATTCATGGACAACGGCTATGCCCATCCGTTCATACTCATTGAGCAACTGACCCGCGAGGTAATCAAGGCCGAGAAGCGCGCGTATGAGAAGGTGATAAGAATGATTTCGCACGAGGTAAACAATTCAGTGGCAGGAATTAACTCTATGCTCTCGACTGTGGCCTCAATCATGAAGGAGCAGCCCGGAGAAGAGTCTGCCGAGATGGCCGGAATAATGGATGCTTGCGCCGACAGGTGCATGTCAATGAGCCGGTTCATATCATCGTATGCCGATGTGGTGAGAATCCCCGAGGCCAAATGCCGCATGGCCGACCTCAACGAGCGTGTGATGCGCTCGCGCGGGTTTCTTGAGTCGATGTGCAGCCGAGGCGGAGTGGAGATTGAGTTCAAGCTGACCGAAAGCCCGATTGAAGTCATGATTGACGATGTGCTGTTTGAACAGGCCCTTATAAATATCGTGAAAAATTCGTTTGAGGCGATACGTGACAGGAGCACAGGTGCACCCGGAGGCACAATTGGAGAGAAATATGCATCAATGCCTACGGAATGCACCGGGCGGATTGTCATAGAGACATCAGCCGAGACCGCACCGACATTGACCGTAACCGACAACGGTGCAGGGATTTCCCCCGAAGCGCGCTCACATCTGTTCACCCCATTCTATTCATCCAAACCCGACGGCCAGGGATTAGGACTGATATTCATTTCGGATGTGCTCGGCAAACATGACTGCCGGTTTAACCTGCACACATCGGATGCCGACGGGCTGACACGGTTTACAATCGTATTCCCGGAGCATTGAACGCCACCGCCGCAAACCCATCGGGCGGACTGATTGTTAGAGATTAAAGGCACACTTCTTTAAGAGCCTGAAAAATAACAATCCGCCTCACGATGTCAACAAATACAACCTCCACCACACCCTCTGCCACACAGACGCCTCCGGCACAAAGCAACGAGTGGCATCTCGGTTCGCTACCTCCATCGGTATCGCTTTTCGTGCTCGCCGCGCTTATAGGTCTGCTGGCCGGACTCAGTGCGTTTGTGCTTAAAGAGACCATCAAATGGATGTCGCTCCTGTTAGTGTCGCATTTCCATAAACATGGCGTAAACTGGGCGTTGCTGTTCATACCGCTGGCAGGCATCATTCTGACTGTCGTGCTGCAACGCTATGGCCTGAAACGGAATATCGAGCATGGCCTTGATAAAATCGGCGACATGGTGAGACGCGGACAGTACAATATCCCGGCCACCTACACCTATGGCCCGGTGCTTGCCTCAACTCTCACGCTCGGTTTCGGTGGCTCGGCCGGTGCAGAGGGGCCTATCGCATCGACCGGCGCGGCACTTGCGAGTCAGATGGGGCGTTGGGTGGGATTGCCCCCCAGGCTGATGATGATTATAATCGGATGCGGAGCCGGTGCGGGCATCGCGGGAATTTTCAAGGCCCCCATTGGCGGAATGATGTTCACGCTCGAGGTCATGGGGATGGAGATGACTACGGTGGCTGTAATCGCACTCACGATAGCGTGCGTGATTGGAGGCATGACCAGCTACGGTCTCACGGGTTTCTCGCTCGATGTGCCCCTGACACATCCGCAGTATTTCGACCCGCATATGAGCGGATGGGTGATAGTGATTGGCGTGCTGTGCGGACTTTACTCCATATATTATTCGCGCATAAACCTGGTAATGCAGCGGCTGTTCGGGCTGGTGAGGTCACCGTGGCTCAAGGCGTTGCTGTCGGGCGGCATACTTTCGGTGCTGGTGTTTGTATTTCCGTCGCTTTACGGCGAGGGCTATACCACTATGGCACATCTGATTGACGGCAATCTGACAGCTGTCACCGATTTCAGTTTCTGGCACATGGACGGGAAGCCCACACTGGCCACGATAGTGCTCGTGTGTGGCGGCGTAGCGTTGGTGAAATCATTCGCGTGCACGGCCACAAACAGCGGCGGCGGTGTGGCCGGAGATTTCGCGCCGACACTGTTTGCCGGATGTATGGCGGGATTCTTTTTCGGCGGGATTCTCAATGACGTTTTCGGCCTCGGTCTGCCGTTGGGCAACTGCGCCCTTATCGCAATGGCCGGAACGATGTCGGGCGTCATCCACGCCCCGCTAATGGCAATGTTTATAGTCGTGGAGATGACAGGATATTACGGCATGATGTTCCCGGTGGCAATCTGCTCGGTGGTAGCCTATGCCACGGTGTGGTCGCTGACTCTCAGGAAACAAAGCTGAAACATGCACGAAGTGCCTTGTATGGGCACGATGTGATGCGTCAATAGCCAAGAAAGGGACAAAAAGACAAAAGAGACAAAAGCGACATAAGTTTATTATTTTCAAATAATCATTGATTATCAAAATAATATATTTCTTATGTCGCTTTTGTCTCTTTTGTCTTTTTGTCCCTTTCTTGAATTATGACACAACTGCCATATATCAATCTAAAGGCACAGTCAAGTTATCGATTGCTATTATCAGTCCTCGGCCTGAGCCTTCTCGGCATACTCCTTGAGGAGCTTGTCCTGAACATCAGAGGGCACGAGTTCGTAGGAGGCAAACTTCATTGTGAAGGCCGAGCGGCCGCCGGTGATTGACGAGAGGGCGGTCGAGTAAGAGCCCATCTCTTTCAGAGGCACTTTGGCGATAATCTTCTCGAAGCCGTTGTCGCTCTCCATGCCCATGATGATAGCACGGCGTCCCTGGAGGTCGCTCATGACGTCGCCCATAACGTCGCCGGGCACCATAACCTCGACATCATATACAGGCTCGAGCACCTTCGGGCCGGCATTGCGGAATGCCTCGGAGAAGGCGTTGCGTCCGGCGAGACGGAATGAGATTTCGTTCGAGTCAACCGGGTGCATCTTGCCGTCATAGATGCATACGCGCACGTCGCGGGCATAACTGCCGGTGAGCGGGCCTTGCTCCATGCGGTCCATGAGGCCCTTGACGATGGCGGGGATGAAGCGTGCGTCGATTGCACCGCCGACGATACAGTTGTGCACCACGAGCTTGCCGCCCCATGCGAGGGGTATCTCCTGAGTGTCACGCACGCTCATCTTGAACTCCTGATTGCCGAACTTATATGTGTCGGGCAGAGGCATGCCCTCGGTGTAAGGCTCGATGATGAGATGCACTTCGCCAAACTGGCCTGCGCCGCCACTCTGCTTCTTGTGGCGATAGTCGGCACGTGCGGCCTTGGTGATGGTCTCGCGATAAGGTATGCGCGGCTCCTCGAAGATGATGGGGAGTTTGTCGTTATTCTCCACACGCCATTTGAGTGTGCGCAGGTGGAACTCGCCCTGGCCGGAGAGGATTACCTGCTTCAACTCCTTGCTCTGCTCGATTACCCATGTGGGGTCCTCCTCGTGCATACGGGTAAGGATGGTCATGAGTTTCTCGGAATCGCTCTCGGTGACGGGACGCACGGCGCGACGATACTTAGGCTCGGGGAAGCGGATGAAATCAAAACGGTAGTCGCAATCCTTGGCATCGAGTGTGTTGCCTGTGCGCACATCCTTGAGCTTGACGGTAGCACCGATGTCGCCGGCGCAGAGTTTGTCCACCTGGGTCTTGATGCTTCCGCACACGCAGTAAAGCTGTGCGATACGCTCGCGAGTGCCTCGGGTGACATTCTCAAGGTCAACGCCGGGAGTGAGTGTGCCGGACATCACCTTGAAATAGCTGACCTCACCGATATGCGGTTCAACGGTGGTCTTGAAGAAGTATAGCGAGAGGGGGCCGTTGCTGTCGGGTTTGACCTCGACGCCCTCGGTGGTTTCGGGTGCGGGCATATCCTCCACGAAGGGGACTACGTTGCCCAAGAATTCCATCATGCGGCGCACGCCCATGTCTTTGGCGGCACTGACGCAGAATACGGGATAGATGGAGCGGTCGATGAGGCCCTTGCGGATGCCTTCGCGCATCTCGTCCTCGGTGAGGTGGCCTTCCTCAAAGAACTTGTCCATGAGTGTCTCGTCATTCTCGGCGGCAGCCTCGACGAGAGCCTGGTGCAGCTCTTTGGCGCGGTCCATCTGGTCGGCGGGAATATCCTCGATTACAGGGACTCCGCCGTCAGGCCCCCACGAGTATTTCTTCATGAGCAGCACGTCAATCATGGCATTGAATCCGGCTCCGCACTGGATGGGATACTGCACGGTGACAATCTTGTTGCCGAAGTGCTCGCGCATCTGCTCGATTACATTATCATAGTCAGCCTTCTCGCCGTCGAGCTGGTTGAGGGCGAAGATTACGGGCTTCTTGAGTCGCTGGGTGGTGCGGAAAATGTTCTGAGTGCCCACTTCCACGCCATACTGCGAGTTGATGAGGATGACACCAGTGTCGGTGACGTTGAGTGCGGTGATGGCGTTGCCCACGAAGTCGTCGGCTCCCGGGCAGTCAATCACGTTGAGCTTCTTGCCGAGGAATTCGGCATAAAATACGGTGGAGAATACTGAATAGCCATACTCTTTTTCTACCGGGAAGGAGTCGGAAACGGTGTTGCCGGCCTCGACAGTGCCACGGCGTTTTATCACTCCACACTCGTAGAGCATGGCTTCTGCGAGCGTGGTTTTACCCGAGCCCTTGCTTCCGAGCAGGGCTATGTTTTTAATTTCGTTGGTTTGATAGACTTTCATAATACTGGGGGTTGGTATTAAACAATGTAAGAAGATGCTTCAGCTTAACTAAAGCGTCCGCAAAGTAGTGATAATTTTTCACAATCACATCCCCACGCAATGTGTTTTACAACATATCGGATGATTTTTACTATTATTTTTCAAAAATCGCTCGGAGGTATTGACTCGGGTTATATATTTTGGTAAATTTGCAAGTATGGACTGGACTAAACCCGCTATAATTTCTCTGCCCAAGATATGTGACCCGAGGGGTAATCTGACATTTGTTCAGGACGGCGACCAAGTGCCGTTTCACATTGCGAGGGCTTATTGGATATATGATGTGCCTGCCGGCGAAGAGCGGGGAGGACATTCGCACCATGACATGCGACAGCTTCTTATCGCCACAAGCGGGAGCTTCAGCGTGAATCTCACCGATGGCTTCGTTACCGTCACGCACACGTTAAATCGTCCGTTTGAGGGGCTGTATATCCCCCCCGGTATATGGAGGACTATCGATAATTTTGCATCAGGAAGCGTATGCCTGTCATTAGTATCTATGGAATATGACGAATCCGACTATGTAAGGGAGTTCGATGAATTCCTTGCGTTGGCTGAAAAGAAAGGGCCTGTGATATGAGCATGAAATATCCGTTTCTTGACCTCAAGGATGTCAACCTCCCATATATGGAGGAGATGATTGAGGCGGCGACGCGTGTGATACGTAGCGGAAGATATATCGGCGGCGAAGAGGTCGAGCGATTCGAGCATTCACTTGCCGAACTTACTTCGACACGATATGCCGTCGGCGTGAGCAACGGACTCGATGCGCTGCGTCTCATCCTGAAATCCTATGTGGAGTTGGGTGTGATGAATGCGGGCGACGAGGTGATTGTTCCCGCCAACACATACATAGCCTCAGTCCTTGCCATCAGCGATGCAGGGCTTAAGCCGGTGCTTGTAGATGTCGACATCCGCACAATGAACATCGACACATCTCTAATCGAAGCCGCCATAACTTCAAAGACCAAGGCAATAATGACCGTCCACCTGTATGGCCGCGTGGCTTGGGATGAGACCCTTGCCGATGTAGCCCGCCGTCACGGACTGAAAGTAATCGAGGACTGCGCCCAGGCGATAGGCGCACGCAGCACAACAGCAGGGCTCAACGGCAGTGTCCAGGCCGGAAGTCTCGGCGACGCCGCCGCTTTCAGCTTCTACCCGACCAAGAATGTCGGCGCGCTCGGCGATGCCGGTGCCGTAGTCACCAACGACGAGACACTTGCCCGCACCGTCAAGGCTCTCACCAACTATGGCAGCGACAGGCGTTACCATAATATATATTGTGGCTACAACTGCCGCCTCGACCCGATACAGGCCGCAATGCTGTCGGTAAAGCTACCGCATACCGATGAGGAGAACGCCGACCGTTTTGCACGCGCACTGGCATATTCACGCACAATATCCCGTCAAGATATAGTGACTCCCCTACTCTCACGTTCGGTCAACGATAATGTGTGGCATCAGTATGTAATACGCGTACTCGACGGCAAACGTGACCTTTTACAGCAACGTCTTGCATCGGCCGGCGTAGGCACCGATATACATTATGCCACGCCTCCGCATCGTCAGCCCTGCTATGCCGGACTGCCCCACGGGCCGCTACCCGTGACCGAGCGACTGGCCGAGGAAATATTAAGCCTCCCAATCGGCCCCGGCACATCAGTGAAAGATGCTGCTGAGATAGCTGAAATAATCAATGGAATAGAACTGTAATTTTACAACGACATGACTACAAGGAAAAAGTATAGACGTAAATCCCGAAAAAAGAATAATATCCCTACCCTGCGTTCATTATTGGTGCCGTTTGTGGTAATCGGATGCCTGTGGGTGGCCAATACGCTCAACGGCTGTGACACGCATCAGCCCGACATGCCTAAGGAGGAATCGGCATACGGCAACCTCATGGAGGTGGTGACCAATCCAGCCGTGCCGTCACAGCTAAAGAGTTATACGGGCATGGATGTGTCGTTCAACTCGAAGTGCCACATCCCCAATTGGGTGTCGTGGGAACTTACGGCAGACGAGACCACCGGCACCGTCACCCGCACCAATACATTTTACAACGACCCCGACATCGCAGGATGTCCCGACACATGGGATTATTCCTACTCAGGCTATGACCGAGGCCACATGGCTCCGGCCGGCGATATGAAGTGGAGCAAAAAAGCGATGGAAGAGACCTTTTTCCTCTCCAACATTTGCCCTCAAGCCAAGCAGCTCAACACAGGCTCGTGGAAGAATCTTGAGGAAAAATGCCGCACATGGGCTCAGATTGACGGCAAGATATATATTGTATGTGGCCCCGTGATTGACAAAAAGCCCGTTGAGCTGATTGGCGATTCAAGGGTGTGGGTGCCGTCGAGATACTTCAAGGTAATCATTGCCCCCTACTCCACGCCGGCCCGAGGCATCGGATTCATCATGCCCAACGGAAAGGTGGAGGGCGGTATGCAGGCGTGTGCCGTGACCATCGACGAGGTGGAGCGCGTAACGGGGCATGACTTTTTTGCATCGCTGCCAGACAACATAGAGGAAGACCTCGAGAGCCAATGCAATTTCCATCAGTGGAGCACACTGAAAAAGAAGTAATGATGATTGAGAACGATACAATCTGCGCCATATCCACTCCGGCGGGCGTCGGTGGCATCGCAGTGATTCGCGTAAGCGGGCCGCAGTCCATCGGGATTGTCAACTCGCTATGGAAAGGGGCAGACCTGACTTCCGCTAAAAGCCACTCGGCACATCTCGGCGAACTCATCGACACAGCCAGCGGGGGTGAGGTCGTTGACCAATGCGTCGCCACATTGTTTCGTGCCCCCAAATCTTATACAGGCGAGGATGTGGTAGAGATAGCCGTACACGGTTCGCGATGGGTACAACGTGAAGCCGTGGCACTGCTTCAGCGCAAAGGCTGCCGCATGGCCCAGCCGGGCGAATATACGCGCAGGGCTGTGATGAACGGCCGGATGGACCTTAGCCAGGCAGAAGGTGTGGCCGATGTGATTGCATCGACATCCCGCGCCGCACATCGCATAGCCGTCTCGCAGATGAAAGGTGGCATCTCGCGAAAACTTGCGTCACTGAGGGAACAGCTCCTGCAATTGGCCGTACTCCTCGAACTCGAACTCGATTTTTCGGAGGAGGATGTGGAGTTTGCCGACCGTAGCCGACTCATCGACACAGCCGAAGACATACGCAACGAACTGTCGCGCCTGTACCGTTCGTTCAGCAAAGGCAATGCCATAAAGAAGGGAATACCCGTAGCCATCGTCGGCGCGACCAATGCAGGAAAATCCTCTCTGCTCAACGCTCTGCTTGAGGATGACCGCGCCATCGTGAGCGACATCCACGGCACGACCCGCGACACCATCGAGGAGACGCTTGAAATCGGCGACTACCTGTTCAGATTTATCGACACCGCCGGACTGCGCGACACCTCCGACCCCGTAGAACGTATAGGAATCGACCGCTCCCGCAAGGCAATGGGTCGGGCAAGAATCGTCATTGCCGTAATCGACGTATCCTCTCCGGGCGTCATCGACTCTATTAAGGCAGGAAATATCGCATCTCTGCTCCCGAGCGAACTGACCGGCCTCGCTGACGAAGAAAACCGCCCCGGCGTAATCATCGCCCTAAATAAGATTGACAAATTATCGGCCTCCGCCGATAGTGCTGTGGCAGAACTATTCAATAGCGATGATAGTGCGGATTCCACCACAACATCACATGCAGAAGTGTCTGCCACCGACATGTGCACGATACTGTTGTCTGCCGCAACAGGATGCGGTATAGAACTTTTGCGGAATGCAATCCGCGACATGGCAGACAGCAAAGACAACGATGGTGTTGAAGGAAGTGATATAATGATAACAAACCTTCGACAAGCCGAAGCACTGCGCCAATCACTGAATTCAATAGACCCGCTAATCGACGGACTCAGGACAGGCCTTGAAACCGACCTCGTAGCCCAACACCTCCGCGAAACCCTCTCCCACCTCTCCTCCATCACCGGCGAAATCCCCTCCACCGAAATCCTCAACACCATCTTCTCATCATTCTGCATCGGAAAATAAGGTTAAATCTCTGAATATTAGCCTAATAACATATCAGCAACATACCTATGACATATAATCAGTTACATTACAGCGAATGGGGCGAAAATAATTTTTTCGCAATAATGTGTCGTGGATATGTTGTGAATGTGTTATTATTTTGGTACTCGTTTGGTACTTCGGGTATCCGGGTACCATAAGTACCAAAACGCAAAGACTATGACTATGGCTGAGAAAATCAAAGAACCGGTTAGGCTTAGGCGAAAGACGCTATCGAATGGCAATGTGTCGCTTTACCTCGCCATCAACACAGGAGCGGGACGCAGGGAGTATGAGTTTCTGCGCCTCTACCTCATTCCCGAAAAGACCAAAGCCGACAAGTTGCGCAACCGTGAAACTCTTGCATTGGCCAACTCCATCAAGGCACAGCGCATCGTGGACATTCAGAAGGGCGCACACGGTTTCAAGTCGGACTACAAGGAGCAGACACTGTTTTTCGACTACTACCAGGCGTTGACCGAGAAGCGCAAGAAGAAAGAGAGCAAGGGTAATTTCAGCAATTGGGCATCATGTCTGCGTCATCTGCGCAAGTATGAGCCTCGCCGCAATATCACGTTTGCCGACATCACCCCGCAGTGGGTGCAGGGGTTCAAGGATTATCTTGAGAACGATGCGGAGGCTTTCGGATGCGACCGGCGCAAGCGTAAAGACCGCCGTCCGTTGTCGCAAAACTCCAAGCAGTCATACTTCAACAAACTCCGGGCCTGTCTGCGCCAAGCATACGAGGACGGCATCATCCGTCAGAATCCTATGCGGGGTATCCTCGGCTTCTCTACGCAAGAGGGCAAGCGGCAATATCTTTCGCTCGATGAGGTCAAGGCCATGGCCGCGACAGAGTGTGACTACCCGGAGGTGAAGCGAGCCTTTCTGTTCTCATGCCTCACGGGACTGCGCCGAAGCGACATTGAGAAACTGACATGGGGCGAGGTCACGCAGATGGGCGGCAGGACGCGCCTTGTGTTCCGTCAGAAGAAAACCGGCGGGCAGGAATATCTCGACATCACACCGCAAGCGGCAGACCTCATCGGCGAGCGTGGCAAAGCCAAACCGACCGACAAGGTGTTCGGAAATATCCTCTACCCCTCGGACACCAACGACAACCTGCGCATCTGGGCATTGCGCGCCGGGATTGACAAACACATCTCGTTCCATTGCGGGCGGCATACATTCGCGGTGCTGATGCTGACACTCGGCACCGACATCTACACCGTGAGCAAGCTACTTGGCCACCGTGAACTGAAAACGACTCAGATTTACGCCAAAATCGTTGATGAGAAAAAGCAGGAGGCCGTTGACAACATCCCGCCGATTTTTTGAACACAGATCCCCGACAACCTCACATGAGCTGCGCTGACAATCGGCGTGGCTCTTTCTTTTTTCGCGCAACTTTTTTCTTTCTCCTCCACCGGCAATGAAAGGCAGATCCTCAAAAAATAAAAAATTTCTCTCGCGTGTGTACGTACGCGCGTATCGACGAGATATATTTCCTTTTATAGAGATATTTTATATATCTCTTTTTCTTTTATCAAAAGAAAGGTTTCGGAAGAAATGCCCTTTTCTTCGGAAGTTTTCGGAAGAAATAGCAATAACTTCCGAAAGAATGGGTATAACTTCGGAAGAAATAGGCATAACTTCGGAAGTTATTGCCATAAATGGGGAAGGAATTTTGACCGAAAAATGCCCGAAAACAGCCGTTTTTGAGGGGTAAAAATTACCTCGTTTTTTCGTGTTTTCATCATAAAAAATCAAAAAGGGAATTTATGCCCTTAATTTCGGAAGAAATAGCAATAACTTCCGAAAGAATGGGTATAACTTCGGAAGAAATAGGAATTATTGGGGAAGAAATAACCCCAATCTTCGGAAGAATCACCTATTATTGGGGAAGAAATGGGTATAAATGGGGAAGAAATTCCGGGAATGAAAAATGCCGGGCAACTCACCCAGCATGATGTCTAAAAGTAGACGAAAATAGACGGCTGCTACATGTCGTTCTGCTTGGCGAGGTCTGCAAGCCTTTCTTCTATCGTGGTGGTAACATCGCCCGACAAAGACACCTCGGCAGACACGGACTGCATCTTTGCCGTGTGGTAAGGGAGCAGTTGTATTTGTGCTGCCGCTCTTTCTTTTGGCTCCATCAAGGCGGAGTCAATATCGAAGCGCGACACGAGAGTGCCGACTTCAACTTTTAATATATTTGCTGTCTCCTCATCCTCCACCTTTATAGTTGGCTTGAAGTATGCCTCGCTGTGTGTGCGAAGATGCTCTTTGAGCGGATTGGGTTTGTTAGGAGTGCCTTTCTGTCGGCCTCCTGTCTTTCTTCCTTGTGCCATGACTAATAAGTTAAAGTTACGATGCAAAGGTATGGCTTTACCTTTGCTCCATAATTATAACTTTTTAATTCCGACAATATGAATGGAGGCATCATATCAGCCGCTTTGGGCTTAATCAAGGAGAAAGAGCGTCAAGGCGACAAAGCAATGGACAGGCTTCATGACGGCATGAAAACCCAAATGGAGCTTACCGCCAATCAAGGCAGTTGGACAGGCGATTCCAAGACCCCCGAAAAGGTAGTCAAAGAAAAGGTTGTCGAAAAAGAGAAAGTAAAAGAGCCGGAAGAGGAGAAAGAGAATGAAACTCCGTCAACCCCTGCCGCGCCCTCGACTGATGACAAGAAGGAAGATGTCGCAGACATGGGCATTATCCAACTCGCACAGGGAGCAAGTAAGTAAGATTTAAACTCAACACCATACAGACATGGGCATATTAGGAAGCGCAATAGGTGGAGCATTGGGCATCGGGGCAAGTATCTTCGGTGGTATCAGTGCATCCAAGGCGATGAAGAAGGTCAAGAAAAATCTTGAGGGCCAGATGAAGGAAAATCAAGATTGGTATGACCGCAGATATAATGAGGACGCGACACAACGTGCCGATGCACAGCGCATCCTCACGATTACCAATGACAATATCCGTCAGCGCAATCAGCAAGCAGCAGGGGCGCAAGCGGTCATGGGCGGCACCGAAGAGAGCGTAGCCGCCGCCAAAGCCGCCAACAACCAGGCACTCGCCGATGCTACCTCGCAGATTGCCATGGCCGGTGAACGCCGCAAAGACCAAATCGAGTCGCAGTATATGCAGACCAAATCCGACCTCAACGACAAACTCAACAATCTTGAACAGGCAAAGGCACAGAATGTCGCACAAGCCGTGCAGGGTGTGGCCCAGGCAGGTTCAAATATGGCGAGTGTATTATAACGCATATCATCATGGTAGACCCGAATAAACCAATCATAGATGCCCGTACAACGGTGGTAGGCGACCAACCGCCCGCCGCCGCTCCTGCGGACAGTGGAGGCTCGACTCCTCCCACACAACCGGCTGCGACACCTGTGCCCATCACGCCCGCAGGTTCCTCATCATCTTCCACCACGGTCAAGACAACCTCCACCGTTCCTATCGCAACGAGCATCCCGGAGCAATACACCGCGAGCAGCTATGCTGAACTCATACCTCAGCTCGAAAAGCGCATGGCCGAATATAAGCCGCTTTCCGAGGAGGAACTGAAGAAGCTGCGCCGCCGTCAGAAGATTGAGGGCATTATCAGCGGCATATCGGATGCAGCACAGGCCGTGTCTAATCTCTGGTTCACTTCTCAGTATGCGCCGAACATGTATAACCCCAAAGAGGGCATGTCGGCCAAGGCCAAAGAGCGGTTCGACAAGGAGAAGGCACAGCGCGAGGCCGATGCTGACAAGTATCTGCAATATGCGCTCACCATAGGCAAGATGAAGGATGCCGACAAGGAGCGAGGCTTACAGGCATGGAAAACCGAGCAGACCCTCGCACGTCAAGACCGTGCGTTTGATGCAGGGCGAAAAGACCGCGAGGATGATATTGCTTTCCGCAACAAGGATTATGACGAGCGTGTGCGTCAGTGGCAAGCCAACTTTGACCGTCAAGGCGAATGGCACGAAGAGGAAGGTCAGCGTTGGGAGCGTCAGTTTAAGGAAAGTGTGCGACAGTTCAATGTGAGTGCCGCCAATGAAAGAGCGCGTATCAACTTGGAGTCTCAACGCCTCGCCCATTCATTAAAGGAAGGTCAGATGACATTCAACCTCGGCTCCGGCAATGGCAACGTTACGCTGACACTCGACAAACTCAACGCTCAGACTGTATCGCGCATCTACAGCACACTACCCGCCAATGTGCGCTCACAGGTACAAGGAGACCCGATTGTGCAGAATGGCTTTGTCGTGGGCTACAAACCCCCGACAACAGAGGCTATGCTTATTGCCATCGGTGCCAACGTGGAGAGTTCACCGGCCACACAGAACGCTATCAAGCAGGTTGCAGGTTTGGAAACCGGCAATAAGCCCGCAGGTTATTAACGACATTCATTATCACGATATATGGCTAATCCCAACGATAATTTACGCAGACTGTATCAG
Source organism: uncultured Duncaniella sp. (assembly GCA_910584825.1). Taxonomy (GTDB): domain Bacteria; phylum Bacteroidota; class Bacteroidia; order Bacteroidales; family Muribaculaceae; genus Duncaniella. Next base: position 35,348 of record CAJUCI010000018.1, read on the forward strand.
AACGGCTTGAAGCACTTCTCTCTGCCCGACTTCGATACATTCCAACAAGACATGAAAGATGAGCAGAAGCGTAGGCGATTCTATAACAATATGCTTGAAGCCTACTCTCTGCCCGATTTCGATACGTTCTCAACAGACATAGGTGCTGTTACTGTTGCCGTTTCCTCGACCGCACCCGCACAAGCGACCGCACAGCCTCAGCAATCCCCGGCGACCGTTCAGCCTGTAACCGACAATACGGCGCAACAGGCTGCAGTCAAGCCCACCGTTGAATCTTCCACTCAGCCCGAACAGCCGGAGGGGTGGAGACCCTCGCCTATACAGCAGAGAGCATTTCAGATGCAAATGGACGCCGCCAATGCCCGACTGAAGAAGCAGGGCGAAGAATTTCAGCAGCGCATGGAGGGCATTAGGAAAGGTAACAAGCCCGGAGCCTTCATGGGTGAGCGTGAGTATAACCCTCAGACCATGCAGATGGAAACGGCATACTACACCACCCAAGGCGACCGCGTGGCCACTCAGATGCAACAGAGCCACGCCAACACGGAGTATCATCAGTGGTGGGAGAATAACACCGAAGCCGGTCAGCGGTCAAAGGAGCAGCGACTTCAGCGCGAATTCGATGACCGACTCGCGCGCCTTTGGCAACGTCATAACCCTGCCAAGGGCGAAAACGCCGCAGAACAGGCGTGGTCAGCAGCTGAATCTGCGTATTATTCAGCAGTAGACCACAATCGCGATAATACCAATCTGATGATTAGCAGCTTCGCGATGAACAGTTCGGATGCCGCCGCATTCAAGCAGATGGAAACTGTTGACAACTTCACTGACAGGCTAACCACTCATGACTTGGATGCGCTCATGGATAACGCATGGGGCAATCTCGGCGAAGAGGGTCAGAAAGCACTCATTGATGATTGCTATCAGATGTTGCGCTATCGCAATCCCGGAGCTGATGAACTTGTGTTATACAATCACGCCAAGGAATTTGCGCGTCAGCAGTCAGACTTGCGCATGTATAATCTTGCCGTGGAGAAAAATCTGCCCAAGAGCAATCTTGAATACTTTATGCGGAAGATTGGCGACATGAACCTTGTCACCAATATCGGTAAAGGCATCGCTGTTAACCGCGTAGGGAAAACAGGCGACATGGCCGCTAACGAAGCCGCCAACGAGATATACCGACAGGACGGCCACAAGATACTTGACGTGGCCGGCATGGTAGCAGGTTTCGCCCTCGACCCCACGACATGGATGTCAGCCGGTGTTGGAGGTGCTGCAACTCGTGGTACAATGTGGCTCGGTGGTCGTTGGTTGGCAGGTAGAGGTGCATCCGCAGCCGTCACCCAAGCCGCCACACGTCAGTTCGCTACATCCATGACAGGCCGCATTGTCGGAGGTATTGCCGGAGGTGCAGCCAACTTCGGCACATTCGAGGGTGTCAAGGAAGTGGAGAACCAATTCGCCCACGGTGGTCATATCGTAGGACAGGATGAAACAGGCCGATACATTAACGAAGGATATTCAGCCGGAGCGGTAGCAGGTCAGTTCGGCCACGGCCTCCTTATGGGTGGTGCCGTTGGTTGGCTCGGCCCTGTATCTGGAAACGTGTCCGACAAACTTGTGCGGGCCACATCAAGCACAGTTGGCAAGGTTGCCACTCGCGCAGGTGTCTATACAGGTGCCACTCTCGCCGAGGGTACAATCTTCTCTGTCCCCGAATGGATAGAGGGAGAGCGCGATGCAATGGACGTGTGGAATGACAACATGGCCATGATGGTAGGTTTCAAAGCCAAGCACATGCTCAAGAGTGCCGGCGGTGTCCTCGGCGACCTCAAAGCATCATTTGACAGCCCCACCAACGGAAGCAAGAACCGCCTGGATTTTGATAGCCGTCTGCGTCAGCGCATGGACGCTCCGTCAGACGGAGGTCTTGCCCTTACCAAGGATGAGCAAGCCGAGCTGCAGCGTTATGGCTACGACCTCCGCGACCTTGTGGAGAGTGCAGAGCGCACCGGCAACGCCAAAGAGGGCGGTCTTATCGCGCAGAACGCCCCCGAAATTGTCAGCCGCCTTACTGATATGGTCAATGACCCGCGTGTCAGCGAGGCAGCGCGAGCCAAGATGTATTACTATGCCACCGGGCGAATGCTTCCGATGTCAACCGTCATGCGCGGAGAAATGTTTGAGGCCGGCAACGGAGGCTTCATTGTAGAGTCGCAGGGCGCAAACGGTGTTATCACATCTCGCTCATTCAAGAACCGCAAAGCCGCAGACCTTGAATTGGAGCGCATCAACCGCCAAACCGAGCTGAACAGCATCGAACTCGGAGAGCGTTATCAGCAGACCGCAGACTTCGAGAACCGTTTGCAGGACGCTTGCCGTACCGTAGCAGAAGAAAACGGTTGGGATATGGTAGAGGTCTACCGTGTCTGTGAGGAAGCACGGCGCAATCATCAACGTGGCGGCGACAAGCAGTTTGATGAGGTGCAGCAGAATATCCTCCGCAAGGTCACTGACGCAATGGGCGAGTTTGAAGAAACAGGAGTGACCGATGCAATCCGAGGGCGCATCAATGAGAAGTATGGTGTAGACATTGACTCAGCAATCCGCAAGGAAGCCAACCGCCGCACACAGGCAGAGCAGACCGCCATAGATGAGTATATTGATGAACTTATCCCCAACAAAGCCAAAGCCAACCCTGTAGAGGATGCCGAGGCAGAGGACATCACCAATCAGAAATTGCTCACAGAGGATGCGACCGACAACCCATTGCGCCCCGAAGAGCCGGTAGACCCTCGCTTTGAAGATGATTATGATTTTGTAGGCAACGACCCACACAAGCCCGCAGAGCAGCCGATAGGTCGCGCCGTGATGAAATACCAAGACCGCCAAGTTGAGGTGTTGAGTGGCCGCGTAGTGCTGACCGATGACGGCACCATGGTTGACAAGGAACGCAGCGATGCCTCTATTGTCATTCGTGACCTTGCCACAGGTGAGATTGAAATGGTGTCGCCGGATGCTATTCTATCTTACGAGGAATACCCCGAAACGATGAGCGTTGAGGAAGTGGAAGCATCCATGCGGCGCGAAGGAGCGGAAGCACCTCAACCCGAAGTTGAGCCTCAATCCAAATACACCTCCGGTCAAATCAAGATACGCAACTCTGACGGCACGGAGACACGTGGATTCCTCACCGGCGAAGTAGATGAGAACGGCAACCATGAGTACTATGTCGAGGGCGACCTGCGCCGCTTGCATTATGCCTCCGACTACGAACTTGACAACATCCTCTCTGAATATATTCCCGACAAGCCTCAGCAGACGCAGGAGGCGCAGTCGAGCGCGCCCAAGCCCGAAGACCCCAACAGACCCAAGCCCGAAGGCGTGGCAAATGTAGAGGACTACGACAACGGATATTCCAACGGCATTGAGACCGCTCAAAACCTTTCGGATGCACAACTGACGGAAGAAATCAGCAAACTCCGCAATGATGCAGAGACGCTGACGGACTTTGGCAGGGGTTGGCTCGAAGCCCATGAATATGAACAGCAGAGGCGACAGTTGGCTGCTCAACCCACGCCCGACCCCAATGTTGGTCTTGACGGTCCCCGCCATGCCCAGGATGTCGGAGCACCTGCACCGCAGAACACAATGACTGACCCTCGTGCAGTCGTTCCCGAAAATGCAGAAACCGTTCCCAATATTGGCGAAAATGCCGAAATTCCTACGGAAAATCGTGAATTATCTACGGAAAGCGTTCCCAAAACTGAAGATTCTGTAGAGAACGTACAGCAGACTACCGATGACGGCTTCATTCCCATCGACCCCTCAATAAAGCCGGATGAGAATGGAAATATAACCGTTCCACCCGCAGATGCTCCACAGCAGGAGCTGACACCCCTGCAGCGCATCCCACGCAATGACAAAGGCGAGCCTGTCTTTGAGTTGGCCGAAAGTCCCGAAGTAGGTTGGGATGCCCTTGTTGAGTTCAGCGAGGGCGATACCGCCACAGCCAAAGAGATAGCCGACACCATGGCCGAGGAGAAGCGCAAAGCATACGAAAAGGCGCAGAAACTCAAACCCAAGGGCAAGACACCGACCGAGATACTCGCATCCAAGAAAGCCAATGCCGCCCAACTCACACAGGCCGAGAATGAATATAACCTGTGGCAGCGTATGGCGCGTGTAGAACAGTCAAGACAGGATGCAATCCGCTCACAGCAGGAAGCAGAGGCGCGTAGACTTGCGGCTGAACGTGCCGAGGCTGAGAAAGCCGAGAGAGAAGCCCGCGAGGAAGCAGCGCGTCTTGAACGTGAGGCATTGGAGGGTATTCCCGAATGGCACATGGACACTCCCGAAAATGCCCGCAAGCGTGGTGTACGCCGTTTCAGTGGTCAGATGTTCACACGCCAAGAGTCGGTGCAGGGTGTTGTCGGTAATGAGGTTGAAGTAAAATTCTCTCAGAAAGACCTCCCCAAAGGTCATTTGGCCGTCATCGAGGCCCCGCAGTTACAGCCCTCGCACATACAGGGACAGCGCAACCCCATGTTCTTTATTGAGGAGGCACAGCCCAAGAACCGTGCCGAGGCCGTATCTATGTTTGCCGCCAAAGAAATGGCAGAGAGCATCCGTCCACAGGAAATCACCGGCAGTGCCACAGCTTACACCGGCGCACCGACCGTGAACACTCGTGGTGAGGTGATACAGGGCAACAACCGCTCTGACGCTCTCCGTTACCTGTGGGAGAATAAACTGCCCGAACAGCAGCAGACCTACAAACAATACCTCATCGACAATGCAGAGCAGTTCGGCCTCGACCCCGAAGCGGTCAACGCCATGCAGCAGCCAGTCCTTGTCAATATGCTTGACGTGGACGATGCCGAGGCTATCCGTCTGGGTCAAATGACCGCACAGGATACCGAGAGCGGCGGTGTTGAGCGTATCAAGCCGAAGAATGTAGCACAGAAACTCGGAGAGGATATGCGCTCCTTTGCCTCGCAGTTACTCCGTAGCGGCGATGAGGAGGCCTCATTCGGTCAGCTTGTGGACCGTAACGGCACCGAGGTGTTGAAATGGATGGCGCAGAAAGGTGCTATCACCAACACGCAGTATCAGTCGGCATTCGACAGCAAGGGCAATCTCACCGCCGAGGCCAAGAACGACCTGCAGAAAGTCCTGTATCAAGCCGTATTCAAAGGAGGCTCACAGCAGTTGGAAGAGATGTTTGACAAACTCCCCGCCAAAGCACAGCGAGCAATCCTCTCTACCGCCTTCCGCGATATGGATTCGCCATTTGAGGGCAAGATGCTACCCGAAATTCAAGCCTCAATAGTGGCATACAACCTGCTTATGAGCGACCCGACATTTGCGGATGCAAAGAATATGGAGGAAGTTCTGAGGGTTGTTGAGGGCTTCAAACGCTCAATCCAACTCGATGATAGGTTTGAGCAGTATATGCCTGCCGATAATTTTAGTAACTTTGCATTGCATCTGGCCGCGATGTATAAAGCCAACGACATGTCGCAATCGACACTCGCAAGCTACTTCAACCAGATGTATGACCTCGCGCAAGGCAAGAAGGCCGCTACACTCTTTGAGGAGGCCGACACAACAGAATATCCGCTTGCGGACGTTATTAAACAGGTATTAAACATAGATTATAAACCGGCGAAGAATGGAAACAACAATGTCGCAAATGGAGGTGCTGATGTGGCTCTCCGTAATCAAGCAAGCCCAGGAGGGGAACCCCGAGGCAGTGAACCACCTGCAAGCAGAGAACAAACTCCGGCAGGAACAGAACCGTCCGAGCGTGGAGCAGGAGCTGCAGATGATAGCCGAAGAGCAGGAGCGCCTATCCAAAATAACATACCCGAAAAGAAAGAGGTAGCATCAACAGACCCTCGCACGATGCCCGATAATGAGAAAGCGCGGCGAGGAGATATGTTGCGTAATGCCGAAGCCATACCCGTTGAAAAGGATGTAATTGTAAGTGATGGAGAGTTATCTGCGAGGAAGGTCGCAGAGGCTTGGTGGGATGCTAATGTTGGCGACCCTGTATTCTATGAAACGGAAGCCGGAGAGGTCGAAATTGCTAAATCCTCAATTAAGGACTCTCTCTCACACGGATATAATCAAGCAAAACTTGATGCACTGACATCACTGTCGGAGGGCTTTAGAAATGCTACTTATTTGGGTACACTTCCCGACTTTGCAAGACCCGGTGTGCAGAACCATTATTTTGCATACCCCATATTCTATGATGGACAACGTAGGTATGTGTTCTGCCGTGCGATGGCCACTAACAACAAAAATAAGTTGTATGTCCATGAAGTGTTCTTGGAGGAGGCAATAAATAAAAGCAATACCCTTCAAACCATTGCCAGTGCGTCAAAAGACGGTGAGCTTCATGGAGGTATTGCTTTATATAGAGCCATTTTGAAAAATGTCCTTGACAACTCTCTACCCGCACTTGAGACATCTCCTGCCACGGTTGATGGAAAAGTTCAAGACACTTCAAAAGGTGGCAATCTTTTGAGCGGGAATTCTTCGTTATCGGAATCTTCTGAGCGCAAAGTTACTAACTCTGCATCAGATAAACAAGAGAATAGTGAAGAAAGTTCGATACAAACCGCTGATAACAAGGAAGAGCAGACTGTTCAGTCCGCTGTAGAGGCAGCATCCGCCGATGTGAACACCGACCCCACCCCGGCACAGGCAGAAGCGGGCAACTACAAGAAAGGTCATGTTACCATAGGCGAGTTTGACATCACCATTGAGAATCCTGCCGGAAGCACCCGCAAAGGTGTAGATGCAAACGGTAAGGAATGGAGCACCACCATGGCCAATGCTTACGGCTACATCAAAGGCACCGAAGGTGTAGACGGCGACCATATAGACGTGTTCCTGCATCAAGACATGGATGAGTGGAACGGACGCAAGGTTTTTGTCGTTGACCAAACAAATACTGACGGCTCTTTCGATGAGCATAAGGTTATGCTTGGATTCAACGACAAGGACGAGGCTATGAGCGCATATCTCGCCAACTATGACGCAACATGGCAACAGACCCATCCCGGCTTAAGAATCTCCGAGACCAACATCGAGGACTTCAACAAGTGGGTACAGTCAAGCCACCGCAAGACTAAACCGTTTGCAGACTATTCGACCGTCAGCAAGGTAACCGAGCAGCCCACATCATCGACAATCACCGGCGAGGGCTATAAGGTAGAGCCGAAGCCCTACACCAACAAGCAGGGCAAGACGCTCGACACATATCTCGTCAGGTTTGACCGCGATTTCTCCAAAGAGGAATTGTCGGCCCTTCGTGCGAAAGCCAAGGCTCTCAAAGGTTGGTACGACCGTGAGAGCATGGGTTGGATGCTGCGCAGTAGTGAGGATGCCAAAGCCTTTGCCGATGAGGTTACGGCCAAGAGCGAGGACGAGGTTGCAGACGAGGCACCCCTGTCAATGGCCGACATGGAGAAACCTGCGGCCAAACCCAAGAAAGCCGAGACACCTGCCAAACCGACCAAAAGCCCGATGAAGCAGGTTGACGTTGAGGGAGTGTTCGATGCACTCAAGACGAAAGGCGAAACCAAGCTGAGCGACCATGCCAAACCCGTTGAGGACGCTCCCAAGCCGAAGAAGCGCAGATGGATTAGCGATGAAGATGCCGATGAGTTTGACAGCCTCCGCAAAGACCTGCGCAGCCATTTCGGCAAAGGCGATGATATAGTCCAGGAGGGAGCAGAGGGTTACGGCAAGCCCCAGCCCAAGCAGATGGACGCAGAGGTTCTGCGCATGGGAACACGCATGACCTACCTTATGATGAAGGGCGGTCTGCGCTCCTTTGCCGACTACTGCGAGGCGATGAAAGATGAGCTGCCCGACATATTCGATGAAATGCGTCCCCATCTGAAATCTCTCTATGCCGCCGCGCAGAACATGGAGGAGGTGATGCAACTCGGTTGGGATGAAGAGATGGACGACCGCAAGACCGTCAAGGCATTTGACGTCTACAACTTCGACAAGCCCGGCGCCAAAGACATCATCGCCACCGCACAGCACACCGTGGATGAGCGTGAATCGCAGAAGCAGACCGACCAAATAATTCAAACACTCAAAGACCAACGCAATGAGCAAAGAAAAAAAGAGGCTGACGAAACATCAGCAGATACAGAAGCTATTGTCAACAAAGCAGAGGCTTCTGCAGACGAAATCGAAAGTCAACTCGAAGCTGCAACAACTGAGGAAGATGCCGAAAGACTCTCTTCTGCACTCGACAAAGAGATAGAGGAGGTCAACAAGCAGCTCGCCCTTCTCGGCTACTATGAAGCCGACCCAGTTGATAAAGACTTCAACGAGGCAAACGGCTATATGCGTAATGCAGAGCGTAAGGCGACACAGGACGCACATAACCTCGCCACACAGTTAGCGTCTGATCTCGGTCTTACCATAGACCCCAAAGACAAGGTCAAGAAATCCAAATATGGCTTCGGCAGCAAGATTGCCCATAGCAATGTCGCACCCGCCGGAGGAGAGGTGTATATCACCCTGCCGCTTGCCGAAAATCGCGAGCTGTCAATATGGCTCAGTCTTGAAAAGAACGAGCCGTGGCTTGACCGTGGCCGTGAGGACAGATACGATGAGGATTTGGTTCTGACCGGCATAATGTACCGTGTGGAGAATCCCAATGGAGGGGAACGCTACATAACAAGCAATCACAATATCTCCCCGACCGCCACCTACGATGAGCTGCTTGCGTCCATCCGCAGATTGGTACGCGACTATCTGCCCGCAGACGTAGTCAAACCCGCCACACCCCTCACGCCGCAGCCCGGCGAGGATATGGTAGGTATGGCGAAGCGAGTTGCCGAGTCGCGTTCAGAGAATAGACCTGCAGTAGAATCCGACAAACCTATGGAAGATTTGTTTGCAGGCAAGAAATCTTCCAACACCCTCACCGCCTATGATGAACTGAAAGGGAAGCACCCCGACACGGTAGTCTTGATGAAGGTGGGCGACTTCTACACAACATATCGTGATGATGCCACACTAATCAGCAATGTGTTGGGCGTTACCCTTACGCGCAGACCCAACGGCAAAGAGGGCAAAGTAGAGCTTGCCGGATTCCCTGCCGAACTGCTCGACCAATATCTGCCCAAGCTCATCAGAGTCGGACTTGGTTTGGCACTCGGCGACTACCAAACCAAGTCGCCTGTTGTGAAACGACAGAAGCCCACGGAAGCCACCTCCGACAAACCTACTGACGCAACGGCCACCGCAGCCGATATGCTCAAAGGCGGCAAGGGAAGCAAGCCCGCCAAGAGAGCCACGAAGCCCGAACAATCCGCTGAAGATGCACTCGGAGGATTGTTTGACATGGCAGAGCGAGGCGAATCTCCATATATAGTAACACCCGAAACCGAGGCTGAACTTGCAAAGCAACGTGAGGCCGAATCAAAAACATCCAAATCAAATCAAGATGAAAGAACTGACGTACAACCTCGCCCCGAAGAAGCAGGGCGAAGGGGACAGCAACCGCGACCTGATGAACAGATGGGAGCGCGCGCAGGGAATGAAGATGAGCGAACTGACCGAGGAGGAGTGGCTCAGCGTGGTGGAGAGCATACTCAGCCTGACACCGACCGAAGCGCGGGAGTATCTGGACTACATAAGAGCGAGCGAAGTGTAGGTGCGGGGCGCACACCCAATACACCTGCAACGCCCAGGAACACCCGCAACAACCACGCAGAGCGCGGAATCGATTACGCCCCCAAAGGAGAAAAAGCGCGTATAGAAGCCAACCTCGCCGCCATCAAACTTGCGAAAGAGTTGCTTTCCACCGGCGCGACCGCGACACCCGAACAAATGGCGGTGCTTCGCAAATACAGCGGTTGGGGCGGACTCGGCTCCGCTTTCAACGAGGGAGAGGCATGGAGGCCGAACCCCGTCAACAAACAACTCCGCGAGATACTGACCCCCGAAGAATATGAAGCGGCAGTCATGAGCCGCAACAGTGCCTACTACACACCGGCGCCGATAATTGATGCCATGTGGGATATAGCGCGGGCACTTGGATTCAAGGGGGGCAATATAGTAGAGGGTTCGGCAGGTATCGGCAATATCATAGGCTTAATGCCGAAAGAAATAAGCGAGCGAAGCGACATCCGCGCCGTGGAGATAGACAACACGACAGGCGGCATACTCTCATTGCTGTACCCGGACGCCCAAGTAGAGATACAAGGCTTTGAGGCAACCCGCATAGCCAATGGAAGCGTAGACCTCGCCATTACCAATGTGCCCTTCGTTACCGGGCTTCATGTAATGGACGAGAGCGGGGATGGCGACCTCTCCAAGAAATTCCGCGACATACACGACTTCTGCATTGCCAAGAACGTGCGCAAACTGCGTGAGGGAGGCATCGGAATCTTCATCACTTCAAGCGGCACACTCGACAAATCGCAGAAGTTGCGCAACTGGCTTGTTGGCGACAAGGAGGGCTGTTCAGATGTTGTCGGCGCATTCCGTATGAACAATCAGACATTCGGAGGGACCGCCGCCACATCTGACATCATTGTTGTGCGAAAGCGAGTGAATGGCCGCAAGAGTGCCAATGCTATAGATGTAAGCACAGTCACCCCTGTGAGGACAGCACCATTCACAGATGTCAAAGGCAAAACCAAAGACCTGCCAATGCACATCAATCGCTATTTTATCGAACATCCCGAACACATGGGAGGCGAAATGTTCTTCGGCTTTGAGCAGGGCGACACATACCGACCAACCTCTATTGGATTGTTCCCGACACGCACCGCAGACCAACCGGCACGAATGGCTGCATGGGTCAAGCAACTTGCAGAAATGGATTGGAGCAATGAGCAAGGAATGGCCACAGCTAAAGCTGCGGTGCATAACAAAAATGATAAGCTTGGAGAGGGAGTCAAGGAAGGCAGCATGGTGTTGAACTCAGAGGGACTGCTTTGTGTTGCGCGTATGGGCGAAGCAATCCCACTCATGTCACCCCAATCAGATAAGAGTAAGGTCCAGAAAACCGATGAGGAACGGCTCAAACAATTTCAAACTACAAAAATCAAAGGTCGGACAAAGGCTGAGTGCTTCAAGGATTATACCGAAATCAAGAGTGCTTTGGCAGAAGTGCTGAAGTATCAGACCGAGCATGACGATGATGCCGGGCTGCAGCCGCTTCTCGACCGCCTCAACACCGCTTACGATACATTTGTGAAGCGTTACGGCAACCTCAACAAGAACAATAACCTTGCTTGGCTACGTAACGATGTGGACTTTTCAAGCATTGTCGCCCTTGAAACCTATTCAGAAAAAGCCAACAAAGACGGCAGTAAGGTCAAAACCTACGGCAAGACCGACATTTTCAGCCGCCGTGTTGTAGAGAAAGAGAGCGAGCCGACCCCGAAGAATGTAAAAGACGGAATCATTGCAAGCCTCTACAAGTTCGGACGCATCGACTCGGAATATCTTGCCACGCAGTTAGGTAAATCCCGCGAGGAAGTAAAGCGTGAAATCATAGAGAGTGGATTAGGCTTTGAGGACCCGATGACAGGACAGATGGAGGTGTCGTATGAATATCTCAGCGGCAATGTGCGTGAGAAACTGCGACAGGCAAGAGAGGCTAACGAGACCTCCGGCGGAGCATACGAAGCAAATGTCAAGGCGTTGGAGGCTGTTGTGCCAATGAATATCCCTGCGCACCTTATCGAGTTTGCGCTTGGCTCGTCATGGGTAGAACCGGGGCTGTATGAGAAATTCATCAAGGAGCGCACCGACTTGGATATAAAGCTGACAAATGCCGGAGGTACATGGCACATGAATGAGCCATATTGGACCGATACCGACAAGAACAAGGCTATGGGCATCCGTAGTGAATTATTCGGCACTCTCATCCCCGGCCACAAACTGATAGAGGCCGCTATCACCGGCAAGCAGATAACAGTGTCTCGCCGTGTGAAGAATGGCAACACCGAAACTACTGAAAGCGACCCTGCCGCCACCGCAGCTTGCGGCGCAAAGGTTGATGAAATCCGCCAGGACTTCAAGGATTGGGCGCGTGAGCAGATGCAAGCCGACCCCGCACTCTCTATGCGCATGGAGGAGAAGTATAACGAAAAGTTCAACAACTCCGTCCCCAAGTCCATTCCCGATGAATTTGTGCCGGAACATTTCGGAGGTGCCGCCACAACGGTAGGTGGCAAACCTTTCCACCTACGACCCCACCAAGCAAAGGCGGTTATCCGTGCCACCACACAGCCGGTCTTGTTGGCACATGAAGTAGGCACCGGCAAAACCTATACACTCATCACCACCGCAATGGAGATGCGCCGTCTCGGCACTGCAAGAAAGCCTATGATTGTGGTTCAGAACGCCACGGTAGGTCAATTCGTTGCGAGTGCAAAGGCACTGTATCCCAATGCAAAGGTGCTGACCCTTGAAGATGCAGACCGCAACGCCGAAGGCCGCAAGGCATTCTATGCGAAAATCAAGTTCAATGATTGGGACATGATTGTTGTGCCTCAGTCTGTCCTTGAGCGCATCCCCGATAGTATCGAGCGTCAGACGCAGTTTATCCAAGACAAAATTGAGGAAAAGATGCTTGTGCTTGAACAGATGAAGGATGCAGACCCAAGTGGCAGAAGTCAGATTGTGAAAGCCGCCGAGCGAGAGATTGCCCGACTTGAGGATATGATGAGCCAACTCGCCAACGGTGAACCCTCCGACAAGAAGAAAGAAAAGGATGCCAAGAGAGCTGCAATCACCCGACAAAATGCAGAGGTCAAGGCAAAGGAATTGCTCGACCGTGCCACTGATGATGTTGAGGACTTTGACAGCATGGGCATTGATGCAATCCTTGTCGATGAGGCTCACGAATACAAGCACCTCGGCTTTGCCACAGCTATGCAGCGTGGCGTGAAAGGTATTGACCCCTCACCGAGCAAGAAGTCGCAGGGTGTATTCCTCAAAGCCCAAGCCGTTCTTGAAAAGACAGGAGGCAAGAATGTAGTGTTTGCCACCGGCACCCCTATAAGTAACACCGCCGCAGAGATATGGACATTCATGCGCTACCTCATGCCCGCGGACGTTATGAAGGACTATGGTATCTACTACTTTGATGACTTTGTGCGCAACTTCGGCAGTCTGCAGCAGATGTTGGAATTCAAGACCAATGGAAAATATGACGAGGTTAACCGCTTTGCCGGATATTTCAACCTCCCCGAACTTGTGCGCATATGGTCCACAGTTGCCGACACAGTGCTAACACGCGAAGCAGGAGGTGTGAGTGATAAGATTCCTCAGATGGAAGGAGACAAAGCACAAGACATCTTCCTGCCTCAGACACGCGCCCTGCGCTCCATCATGAAGTATGTCAAGGAGGAACTTGATAAATACGACAAGATGACCGGCAAGGAGAAAAAGGAGAATAGCCACATTCCCCTTGTCATGTATGGAATTGCCAAAGCCGCAGCGGTAGATGCCCGCCTCGTTCAGTCAGATGCTGATGATGACCCCAACAGCAAGACTAATGAAGCAGTGCGTCAAACCCTCCGCACTCTTGAAGAGACCAAAGAATATAAGGGCACAGTTGCCATATTCGCCGACAACTACCAAAACAAGGCATCGGGATTCAACCTCTATGAGGACATCCGAAAGAAACTCATTGCCGCAGGTGTGCCGGAAGAGCAGGTTGTTGTTATGAAGTCGGGAATGTCGGTCAATAAGAAACTTGAAATCTTCAGCCGTGTAAATGCCGGTGAAGTTCGTGCTGTCATGGGCAGCACGTTCACACTCGGCACAGGTGTAAACATTCAAGAGCGACTCCACACCCTCATCCACCTTGACGCCCCCAACCGCCCGATGGACTACACTCAGCGCAATGGACGTATCTTGCGACAGGGTAATATGCACAAGGATTGGGGATTGCCTGTGCGTGTCCTCCGCTTTGGTGTAGAGGATTCCCTTGATGTTACAGCATATCAGCGACTGAAAACGAAAGGCGCGATAGCAGACAGTATAATGAACGGCAAGCAGCTCATGGCAAATTCCATGGAAAACCGTTCATTGGAGGAAGAGCAAGACTTGTTTGGCGACATCACCGCACAGTTATCCGGCTCTGAATATGCCATGCTGAAGAATCAGATTGAGAAGGAGGTTCGCAAACTGACAGCCAAGTATAAGGCATGGAAAGCAGACCAAACCTATATTCACAACCGCAAGCGACAGATAGCCGGGCAGAATAAGGAAGCCGAGAAACGCATAGCAGACAACAAGGCGTATCTTGCGAAGGTAGAAGCCGCGACCATTGGCGACATCACCGTAGGCAAACTATCGTTTCCGAATATCGAGGCGATGGAGGATTTCTTCACTGAGCAGAACAAGAAGAAAGCCGAGATGCAGGAGCAGGTGCGCACATCGGGCTACAGCAGCCGCCCGGCAACAAGTGACCTTGTAATCTCCGTTGGCGGCTTTGACTTCAAGATACATACCGAAATCAGCAGAGAAACCAAGCAGGGACAGCAGGGGGATTTGTTCTACTCCGCCCCTGCGAAGATGACCTACTCCTGCCCCGAACTCGGCATAGACGCAATGCCGGTCAAGGGGAATGTAGTGAAGAATGCCGTCAGTGTCATCATGGAAGATGTTGTCAGTGGCAACGACTTCCGCGAGCGCATAGAAGCCGCAGAGCGGTATGTAGAGCGCAACAATGCCGAGCTGCAATCGATGGCGGCGCGAGACGGCGTACCCTTCCAATACACCGAGGAACTTACCCAGGCCGAGGCGAAGCTTGAGGAGTATGAAGAGCTGATGAAGAAAGAGATGGAAGCCAAGGAAGCGAAGTATGCCGAAATGGATAAAGACGTAGAGGCAGCGAGCGGCATCGAACTGACCGAAGAGGACAGCGAGGACGCGACAAGCGAGCCTATTACGGAATATTCGGCAGAAAATGCTAACTTTGCAAGCAGATATGAAACGCAAGACGGAAAAACAATCAGCTATACCTCAGAGAGCGGCGAGAGCTACGGCGGGCTATTCGACTTTGACTTCAGCGGAGAGAACCGAGGAGGCGAAGCGGTGGGTAGCCGGAGCGGATTCGACCATGTACAACGGGAAAGAAGTGAAGCCCTTGCCGCCACCCATGGTGGTAGACTGAACAGGAAAGCCGGAGAATACTGCAATGTAGAGCGTGTATTCACCGAGAGCGGTTCGTTCAAATTCACGAGCGGCGAGCGGATAGAGAGTGCGGCAGACGTAGCGTTTATCTTCTCGGCACTTGAGGATGCGGCGGTAGAACACACCTTTGCCGTGTATGTCAAAGAGGGTGTGCCCACAGTGGTAGAACTCGGCATGGGTTCGTTTAACGGCTCGATAGCCAACAGCGGCCCCGCCTATCTTGCCTATACGCGCATAAAGCCCGATGAGGTTTACTTCGTGCACAACCATCCGAGCGGCAATCTGAAATGTTCGGCGCCGGATGTAAGGATGCTGAAACAATTCCAAGAGATGTGTGATGTGCCAGTGCATGGTGTAATCATCAATCTCAAGACCGGCAAATACGGCACGTTTGACACCGACAACAACATGGGAGTCGGCGACAAGCGCATCCCGGAGAAAGAATATCCTCTGACACTGCACAAGCTCGACAAGCAGATATTCGCCCCCGACTACGACCCGATGGCACAGCCGTTGGTGCG
The DNA here is from genome assembly GCA_910584825.1 of uncultured Duncaniella sp. GTDB lineage: Bacteria > Bacteroidota > Bacteroidia > Bacteroidales > Muribaculaceae > Duncaniella. Next base: position 51,073 of record CAJUCI010000018.1, read on the forward strand.
AGATTCGCGGGACGTAGCATCATTTGTAAACTCGCACCGCATGGGGGACAGGGCAAAGATGTCGTTCCTTGTAATCTCACAAGCGGGAGGAATCGTGGGCAACATACATATGCCGTACAAGCAGGTATCGCCCGCGAATGTGGAGAAGATGGCGCAATACATCTCCGAGCGAGTAATACAATTCGGGGGCATGTCGGCAATCGTGTATGGCGACTTCTCCGGCGAGAACAACCGCAAGAGCCTCCAAGTGTTGCGAGAGCGCATGAAGCAACTCGGAGGAGTAAATCTTCTTGACGTGATGCGCATTGAGGGTAAATTCACATTCAGTGCCAATGACGAGGGGATACTGTACGAACCGGGGAGCGAGTATGGCGCAGGGGCAGATGGCGACATACGCTTCCGCGAGGTGGATGACGAATCCGTGCTACAGGAATTTGCAGAAGGCAAGACAGTCAAAGTTTACCGCACTATGCAGGTGATAGACGGCAAACTGTACTCGCCCATGGCCACCAAAGTCAGCGGCAAGGAGACCCCGGAAATCAAACTCGGCAAGCCGGAGCAATCTGAGGAACATCCCGAAATAGTCAAGAAAACTAAGTTTGACAAAGGAGGATATGAGGTTGGATACATAAGGCTCGACAAGGGACTGAGTAAAGGTACACTTGACAATATCGCCTACAATCCTTATATCCATACCTCGCGGACTGTAATCAACGACCAATTCTCATCAGCCTATATAAGACCCAATCTTGTAACAGTTGAGGTCGAGATTCCCGAAAGCGAATTAGCGAGTGGCTACCGTGCCGCCTACGCCAAGAACGCAGTCGGTGAAATGACATGGCACAGTGGCACCGTCAGCGGACAGTTAGCAGAGGTTGGCAAACCCCGCATGGTTATACTCTCACGCTACGACAAGCCTGTGCGCATAGTCCCCTTCCGTGAGGTTGCCGCCATGATAGCAGAGCAACTTGACGGAACTGACATTGCAATCCCTTACAATGTAGTCCAGCCTCAGTTGCGTGCGGAGTTGGAACGCCTCGGAGTAGCAATAAGCGAAGAAGCGACCGGCACTGTTGGAGATGAGCCTGACTTTGGCAAGGCTGAATATATCACCGACCTGGAGATAGAGCGCATCAACGCCCGACAGCAGGAGATGGCGCAGACCTCGACAGAAGCCAAGAGCAGCCACGCCGAAAGGATGTCGAAGAAATTCAACACACCTGTGCGCATAGTATCAGACCCCAAGGAGCTGACAAGCGACAATGCCGAGCGACAGGCACGGATGCGCAGGAGCAAGGGATTCTACGACCCCGCCACCGGCGAGGTGGTAGTTGTCGTTGCGAACAACGCCACCGTGGAAGATGTAGCAGAAACCGTGCTGCATGAAGTAGTGGCCCACAAGGGACTGCGTGAAATGCTCGGCGATGAAAACTACGATGCCTTCTGTGATGAGATTTACGACCACCTCAAAGATGATTTGAAGGATGAAGTAGACCGTGAGACCACAAGGCGTTTTGAGCGCGAGCCGGAGAAAGGCTACGAGCATCACCGCCGCGTGTCCGTAGATGAGTTGTTTGGCCGCATGGCAGAGAAAGGTTTTGAGGACTTCACCAAAGCTGAGAGAGGTATCTGGGCGAAACTCAAAGCCAAGGTGTTGGATGCAATCAATAAATTCCTCGGCTCTCTGAAACTCCCGAAATGGGTAAGACTCGGCGACAACGAGCTGCGTTATATGCTGTGGCGCAGCCATGAGAAGCTCCGCACCAAAGGTGACTATGTGGATATGGCCCGCGATGCCGTCAAGCGTGAGGAGTTAGGACTGACTGACGAGGCACGTTTCCGCGATGGTGAGACCGGCGACATCTGGAAAGACCAGAGCGTAGGCTTACAGGAGCGCATAACCAACGCCGCAATCCGTCTGAGCAACAATCAGAGCGGCGACCTCACCCTGCGCAACGATGCACAAAAGGCCGTGGTCAATAACCTGCAAAGCTTGTTACACTCCATGCGCAACCGCCGAGGCACCGCACAGAGCTTTGTCGGAGCTGACCGCAAGGTAGAGGCCGGTGTTGTCGGAGCCATGAACGCACAGGCCATGTTTGACAGGGCCACCGTCAAACGTGTTTCCGACCTCGCCCGCATCCTTATGCAGAACGGCTATCTCTCCGGCATGACCTCCGGCGAAATGCAGAGGTTGTTGTCTGTAGTCAAGAACGCCACCGCCATGCACGATATATCCGACAGTGTGCAGAAGATTATGGACATCATGATTGGTAATCAACTCCGCAATGCCGAGGGCGCACTGCGTCAGCTCCTGTCAATCCGTGGCAGCAAGGTTGATGCACGAGGCGTTGAGGTGCAGGGTGTGCTTGACGTGGACGGACAGCGCACAATGGAGGTTGTGAAGAAGGCTATGTCCCTGTCGGAGGATGACATCACCGACCGCATAGCCGAAGCCCTCAATAGAATGAGCGACCCCGACAACACTATATCGGACCAAGCCGCCCTTGAGTATGCCGCCCTGCACATGGCCCTCGACTACGTTCAGAACATAGCGAACAGCAAAGCCGAGGAGAAAACCCTGCGCGATGAACTCAAGCGAGCCAAAGAGGATAAAGACGCAGGGCGCATGACAGATGATGCTTATAAACAGTTTGTTGAGACTACTGAGGATGCAATCCGCAAAAACAAGATTGAACGTGCCGAGGCATACTTCAACCTTGTAGGCAGGTTATCAGATTCCCTCCGTGGCAGTATCGAGAACGCCAAGGCATTCCGCGAAGCAGAGAAAGCCCGCGTCAGCGAGATACACCACAACGCCAACTCCGACATGGAGGGCCGACCGACCAACGAACACCATAAGGACAATTGGAAAGACAAGTTTGTCAACAATGGTTTCGTTCAGTTCCTGTTCGCTCCCCTCGGCACCTTCGACCAGATACTCCGTGTATTCGGCAACAAGAGTGCCAACGGCGAGGGCTACCTGTGGAGCCGCTTCATGCGCGGTTGGGTAGATTGTCGCAACAAGGAGTTACTCGGTGTCAAAGAGAAATTCGCACGTCTGGACGAGAAGGCCGCTGAATTGTTCGGCAAGGGCAAGACATGGGGCAACCTTATCAGAATGGAGGCGAAGATGCCAAAAGCTACCGTTTCGTTCTGGGACGGTGGAGAAATGCGCGACCATGAACTGACACAGGGCAACCTACTCTACATCTACATGGTTGACAAAATGACGGACGGACGTATGAAGCTGCGCCGCATGGGTATCAC
>CAJUCI010000019.1 GCA_910584825.1 uncultured Duncaniella sp.
CTATACCGAATTGCTAACCTCTATGCTTATCCCCAGTGATTATCTACTGACCCGAGAAACACTATAGATAACCACTATGTATAATCATCGTCATGTTCCATGCAATCTAACTTAGTCAATCCCCCATTCTCGATATGTCGCCTCATATCGACGGCTAAAGCCGTCGCTCCTACCTATTGTCCTGCAAGTAGTCGTTGTTGTAGATTACGGCTGTGACAGTTGTTGCCGGCTGTTACAAGAATTGTTACAATGTTTGTAACAAAAACTGTTTCAATTTTTGTCACTTTTTGTAGCCTGTAACAATTTTGTTACAAATATGTTGTGGTGTTAATTCTCAATAATTCAGTGTTTTAAGTGTAGTCCTGAAATATTTTCACTGTTTCATTACTTTTTTTGAATAAATAAATTATGCATTTCTTGACATCGGTTGTAACTTTGAAATGTCGAAAGACAATAAACACCAAAGACAATACAAATCTAACACAGTTAACACAAACGTTCAACTTTTAAAGGCGATATAATTATGGCAAACAAGGAATTTGAAGCAAAACTGATGAGCCTCCAGGGCAACCTGCTTAACTTTGCCTACATGCTCACTTCCAACAGGGATAACGCATATGATCTCCTTCAGGACACCACCCTCAAGGCTCTCGACAACGAGAGCAAGTATGTGGACAACACCAACTTCAAGGGCTGGGTCTTCACTATCATGCGCAATATCTTCATCAACAACTATCGCCGCAATGTTAGGTCGCAGACCGTGGTCGACCAGACCGAGGACCTCTATCACCTCAATCTTTCGCAGGATTCTGGCCTTGAGACTCCCGAAGGCTCCTATGGCGCATCCGAAATCACTGCAGCTATCAACGCATTTCCCGAGGAATATCGCGTGCCCTTCTCGATGCATGTAGCAGGCTACAAGTATAACGAGATTGCCGAGAAGATGAATCTTCCGCTCGGCACCGTAAAGAGCCGCATTTTCTTCGCACGTAAGAAACTCCAGACTCAGTTTGCTGACTACCGTTAAGCCGTCACCCTCACGGACTATAGACTTTAAGGTAGATTTGCAATACTAACTGCCAAATAATATATTAGAGATTTCCACTAAGGCTGCTGTGAAGCAGCGTATAGCGATAATGATTGGTAAATAGGATAATTGGTAAATAAGATTTTTTCGGTGTTTTTCCAGCCGAGTACAATTTCTAAAGCATCTGACCGCCGGATACTGTTCCGGCGGTCGCTTTGTTTTTGTAACATACCTGTTGCATGTGTTTCACGTGTAACAATATTGTAATATTTATGGTGTTGCTGTAATATGCTGTATATAAGTGATATATGTAAAATTTTAATCTTGAGTTAAACAATTTTACAATAATTTGGTTTAAATATTTTACGTCTCTCAGCCCCCTTTGTTATCTTTGTAATAAAGAAATAAACAACCCCTAAAGACTAATTACTATTATGGCATCAAAGGATTTCCAAACCAAGCTTATGAGCCTTCAGGGCAATCTTCTGAACTATGCGTTCATGCTCACTTCAAGTCGCGAAGAGGCTCGCCAGTTGCTGAACCATACCACGGAGGCTGCTCTCGAACAGTGGGCCACGGCGTCGGACGATGCCCACTTCAAGGGTTGGGCCTTTTCGATAATGCGTGCCCTCTTTGCATCGGATTTCTCGGGCCGGGTCAAGGCACGCAGGGCTGTCCGCCATGACGTGTATGCCATCAGCCTTACTGACGAGGAGTGCATGGATTCGGCACTCACCGGCACCTATAGGAGCGCGGATGTTACACGCGCACTCGCAACGCTCACCGAAGGCTACCGACGCGCCATAGAGCTGCATTTCTCGGGCTACAGCTACGCCGAGATTGCCCGCGCACTTAATCTCACTGTGGCGGTCGTGAAGAGCCGTGTGGCCTATTGCCGCAACAGGCTGAGGGTGCACCTTTCGGCCTGAGGCCGCCCCATCAGATGGTAAAATTGTGATAAATAAGAATAGCACCGGGCATCGATTGTGAAATCGATGCCCGGTGGCATTATGTCATGGAAAAGTGTATGAAGAGTGGAGGGGGATTACTTCTTCTCGGCCGGCTTGGTGTAGCGGGCGTTGAGACCCTCGATTACCTCATTGGTGATGTCAAGAGCGGGGTTGAAGTACACGCCGGCGTTCTTATAGAGGATAGCGTCATACTTCTTGGTGGCGTTGTATTCCTTGATGAACTTCTCGATTGAGTCGTTGAGCTGAATCTGCTGCTGGGCCAGTTCGTTGTCGGCGTTGCGGCTCAGGTTGGCGAGATAGTTCTCGGCATCCTGCTGCATCTTCTGCAGTTTCTGCATGTCGGCATTGTAGCTTGCTTCGGTGAGATATCCGTTAGAGCGGGCCTTCTGCTCGATTGAGGCGGCGAATTTCTGAATCTCGGTGCCCTTGGAGTTGCGGGCGTTGTCGATGCGCTGCACTGCGCGCATTGTGGCGTCCTGAAGGTCTTTGGCGAGCTGATAGTGTGTGAGCACCGAGTCGCCGTCGATATAGCGGATATTGATGGAGGTAGAGGTTGTCGCGCCATCGGCCGAAATCGCTGCGGCAGGGGTGGTGGCTGAGCTCTTGTCGGCGGCGGAGTCTCCTCCGCAGGCTGTCATGCTCAAGGCCATGATGCCAACGAGCAGCGAGGAAGCTGACATTGCTAACTTTTTCATTTCAAAAATCGTGTGAGTGATAATGTGGAAATTGAATAATTCTTTAATATCTCGGTTGTTGAGTCTATAGGTCGTGATGGCAACCTATGCCACGACGCTTCAGCTCGGCATTGTCATGAGCGTGGCCCGTGGGAAATTTGCCCCCTTTGACGAAGAATACCTTTACTCCGAGCATCAGCACGGCGATGCCGATAAACAGTGCCGCAAGGCCGATTGAGAGCAGTATAGTCATCGTTTTATGAGCATTTACACTGCAAAAGTAGCAATTTTGGGCTAATAATAGTGCCCATATCAATTTTATTTTGTAATTTAGACGTGCAATTAAGCATTTTTTATACTTAGCTAAACTCTTTTTAACATCAATTCAGATATATGGAAATCAAAGATCTGCAGCCTCAGGCAGTGTTCTCGATTTTTGACGAGATTACACGCATTCCGCGTCCCTCCAAGAAGGAGGAGAAGATCCGTGCCTACCTCCTTGACTTCGCCAAGAAGCACGGCATCGCCTCAAAGACCGACGCCATAGGCAACGTTGTGCTCAGCATACCCGCCACCCCCGGCCACGAAGACGCCCCCACGGTGATACTCCAGGGCCACATGGACATGGTGTGCGAGAGCAACGACAAGAGTTTCGATTTCACCACCCAGCCCATCCCCGCATATGTGGACGGCGAGTGGGTAAAGACCAAGGGCACAACCCTCGGCGCCGACAACGGCATAGGCATGGCCGCATCGCTCGCCATACTTACCGACAAGAGCTTTGAGCACGGCCCCATCGAAGCCCTCTTCACAATGGACGAGGAGACCGGCATGACCGGCGCGAACAACCTCGGCGAGGGTATGATTACAGGCTCTATGCTCCTCAACCTCGACTCGGAGGACGACGCCGAGATATTCGTGGGATGTGCCGGCGGTATCGACACCCAGGCGTTCTTCACCTACAACCGCTCGTTTGCCCCCAAGGACTTCCTTTACTTCAAGATTAACATCGAGGGCCTCAACGGCGGCCACTCGGGCGGTGACATCCACCTGGGCCGTGCCAACGCCAACAAGCTCCTCGCCCGTTTCCTCTTCCGTCTCTCCAATCAGCACGAGGTGGTAGTGTCGGAAATCGACGGCGGCAACCTGCGCAACGCCATTCCCCGCGCCGCACATGCCGTAATCGGTGTGCACACATCCAAGAAGGAGAGCGTGCGTGCCCAGCTCAACATCTACATCGCCGAGCTTGAGAATGAATATGCAGGTCTCGAGCCTAACCTCAAGGTGACAATGGAGAGCGTCGACACCCCCGACTTCGCCATCGACCAAGAGACTTCGCTCAACCTTATCCGCGCCGTCTATTCAGCACCCCACGGAGTAGTGTCAATGAGTCGTGACCTCGAGGGACTCGTGGAGACATCGACCAATCTCGCGTCGGTCAAGATGGCTGCCGACAACACCATCGTAGTCACCACAAGTCAGCGCAGCTCGGTAGAGTCGCGCAAGCTCGACATCGCCGGTCAGGTAGAGGCCCACTTCCTCCTCGCCGGTGCCACCGTCAAGCATGGCGAAGGCTATCCCGGATGGCAGCCCAACCTCGAGTCGCCCATCATGAAGATTTCACGCGACGCATATAAGGAGCTTTACGGCATCGAACCCGCCATAAAGGCCATCCATGCCGGTTTGGAGTGCGGACTGTTCCTCACCAAGTATCCCCATCTTGACATGGTGTCGTTCGGCCCCACGCTCCGCGACGTGCATTCACCCTCCGAGCGCATGCACATTCCCGCCGTCGAGCGTTTCTACGGCCAGCTCAAGCGTACCCTCGAAAAGGTGGCCGAGCTGAAGAAATAATCATCGCAAAGCCATGCCAGTCATGAGGCCCCGCCGGGGCATCTGACGGCACACGTGCAATAGGTGGTGAGGGCCAATCCGCTCGCCCTCACCACCTTCTTTCCTCAAAAAAATCGCATCTCCTCACAACAAATGCACATATCCCCACGTTTATACTTAATATAGCGTCCTCTCCCCACACGCGGACGGCACATGTGTGATGTCCCGCCCGGTGTCAACTATATATAATTATCCCCCCTGCGCCGCGACAGGCGCGCAAGGGAATTGTCGAACTAAACCGAATCATATGCTTCAACGTGCAGCCCTGCTCGTAGCATCGGTGATGCTCTCCTCCGTGATTTTCACGATAAACGGCGATGGCCAGGACCCTTCGTCCGAGACTCCTGAGAACACTTCACCGCTTGCCCTGGCACAACAGCTCACAGAGCCAAATGACACAATCCTCACTTTGACTGAAGAAGACTTCCGCGAAGTCGCCCAAAAGCTGGGCGTGGAAGTCGCCGCCATCAAGGCCGTCGTGGAAATCGAAGCCGGCCGTACTCACGAGGGGTTTTCCGCACCCGGCAAACCGCTTATCAATTTTGACCTCACCATGTTTCGCCGTTTTGCTACGCGGCGCGGGGTCAATCTCTCCAAGTATAGCAAGTCACATTCCGTAGTTTTCAGCTCGCATCGCGGGTCACAGCTCAGGGCCAACCGTCGTCTTGAGGCTGCCAAGACCATACATCCCCATGCCGCAGTGGAGGGCACATTCTGGGGCATGTTCCAAATTGGAGGCTTCAACTGGAAACGTTGCGGAGCCGACAGCATCGAGCATTTCGTGGAACTTATGTCTCGCTCCGAGCGCGACCAGCTCGAGATGTTCGCCGAGTTCATCACCAGCACCGGGCTTGTCAAACATCTGAGGGCCAAGAACTGGGCCGCCTTTGCGCGCGGCTACAACGGCCCCTCCTACGCCCGCCGTTCCTATCACACGCGCATGGCTTCGGCCTACGCCCGCTACTCCAAGGAATCTCCCGCCCCGACTCCCGACATTGAGGCGTAATTTTTTTCTTGTGTAGGAGCGACGGCTTTAGCCGTCGATATGAAACGACGTATCAGCCAATGATTCATTGGATTAAGTTACATTGTTCGAGTCATATCGACGGCTAAAGCCGTCACTCCTACGCTTGTATCTCCCCGTTTTGAATATGAAAAAACACCCCCTAAGCTGTGGCTTAGAGGGTTGTCTTGTTATGTTGCTTTCGCTGAGATTAGTAATTGTCGGCCTTGCGCTCGAAGTAGCCCTGCTCTTTACCGCAGACGGGGCATTTCTTGGGAGCTGATTTGCCCTTGTGGACATATCCGCAGTGCATGCACTGCCACTCCTGCTCGGCATCCTCGCCCGAGAATTCCTGGTCGTTGGTCAGACGGTCAAGCAGGCGCAGATAACGCTGCTCGTGCTCTACCTCTACCTTGGCCACCATCTTGAAGAGCGATGCGATTTCGGGGAAACCCTCGTCAAGAGCGGTCTGCGAGAAGTTGGCATAGAGGTCGCTCCACTCCTCACGCTCGCCTGCGGCGGCCTCGCGAAGGTTGGTGATGGTGTCGCCCACTACACCGGCGGGATAGCCGGCCTGGATGGTGACCACGCCACCCTCGAGCTTGCTGAAAAACAGCTCGGCATGGCTCATCTCCTGCTTGGCAGTGACTTTGAATACCTTTGCTATCTGACGATAACCCTCCTCCTTGGCCTTCTTGGCAAAGAGTGTGTAACGTGAACGTGCCTGGCTTTCGCCTGCAAATGCTGCGAGAAGGTTTTTCTCGGTCTGAGTACCTTTGAGAGATTTCTTATCCATGAGTTTTTATGTATTGTAAAGTTAATTGATTTAGTCTTTTCATGGGCACTATGTTGTGCTTCCGAATAATAAACAGTTCAGTGTCATGAAAAGTTCATTAAAAAGGTCAATAAATCAGCAAAAATTCCAATAATTACGCTATATTTGCGACTGAAATAACCCGACAGCACACACTAACCGATACACATTACAGTTTCCAATGCCCCATATTACGCCTATGCGTGCTATTCTAATCCCGCTTTTCACACTGTTGATGTGCGGGTGCAATTCCGATATATTTGTCGACGACTTCACCCCCGAGGTTACCGACATCACCATGTCGGGGAGCGGCGAAGTGCGCACTATCCGATTCAAGTCTGACGACTGGACTCGTCTGCGGCTTGCAGTGTCACATACCGACGGCGCATGCGACATCACCGTCACCCCCGCCGGAGGCTCTACTGTCCCCGGCAACATCCTCGACGGCGACGGCACTATAACAGTCAGCTCGCCGCTTACCGACCTCACCGTCACCCGGCGCGGGGAGAATGTGACGGTGGACGTGCGTTATGCCATCGGCCATGACACCCATCAGCTTGTGTGGCTCACCGCTGTGTCGGATGTCACGGGCGAGGAGCACATGGTGAGCATAGACATCCCCTGCGTCAGAGGCATGGAGATTGAGGAGGTCGACTATGTGCTCAACTCATGGGGCGGCGGCCCGGTGGAGCGTCGCGACATCGACGCACTTGCTCTTTCCGCAGGTTCGCCCGGGCCTATAAGCTGGACACCGACATTCCCCGCAGGCATAGTGTCAATCTACAAAATGCACACCACATCAGACTATGAGGCTATATTCAGCAGCCTCGTAGGGCTGAAGATACCTGTGCCTACCAATACCAATCCGCGATTCCCCGAATGGGCATTGCAGGGCGATTCCGTCAGCGTCTCCACCTATCAGAGTTTCGTCGGGCTGACGCATTACCCGCCTGTCCCGACCGTCACGGTCAATCCCGGCACACAGGCCACACTGTGGGCCGACATGGAGACGGTAGGCTTTTGGCCTGAAATGACGGTGCGAAACACCTTTACCGGCGAGAGATACAAGTTTGTAGTCTGGCTCGACATCGAGCAACCAACCAATTACGTAGTCACAAGTGAAGACATCTGACATACTCCGCGCGGCAGCCGTGCTGCTTGCCGCCGTAATCCCCTCAATGGCCTCGGCCGTCGAGCCTTGCGCGGTTGACACCGCGTCTCGCGCCGTTATCGCCGACCCTACGCTCACTGTAGGGGTGAGGGCCGACCGCATATTGCCCACCAATCATTTCGTGCGCGGCTCCAATGAGCGCGGGCGCAAACTCTCGTCGGCCTTTACGCCCGTGGTGGAGTTCACGGTGCGTAACGCGCCCGGCACACGTTACGGGCGGTGGTATCCCTCGGCGCGTCAGGGCATAGGTGCCGGACTCCAGTTGGCCACCCCCTCGGGCATTCTCGGCACGCCCGCTCTGCTCTATGCCGTGCAGAGTGCGAGGATTGCGTCACTGTCTCCGCGCTTGTCGCTTGACTATGAATGGAATTTCGGTGCGGCTATGGGGTGGAAGACTCTTGACCACGATGCGCCTGACTATGACCGCAATATCGACGGCGTGGGCACTTCGGTCACGGCCTACATCAACCTCGGTCTCTATCTCCGCTACCGCCTGTCGCCGTCGTTGCAGCTGTTTGCCGGGGCCGAGGTCACGCACTACTCCAACGGCAATACCGGCGACCCTAATCCCGGCATAAATATGCTCGGGGCGCGTATCGGCGCAAGCTATACCCTCGGCACGCCGACACCGATTGGCCGGGCCAATTGGAGCGACTTCGAGCCGGGCATGGCATATGACATCATGGCTTACGGTGCGTGGCGCAAATGGGGATTCCGGCCCTATCAGGAGAGTCCGATAGAGGACGCCGAAGAGACTCACCTTGTGCCGGGGCGGTTTGCCGTCGCCGGATTCAGTATAAGTCCTGCCTATCGTTTCAACCCCATACTCTCGGCAGGACTATCGATTGACGGCCAGTATGACGAGGGGGCAAATCTCGGTGGCCGGTATGTAGAGACCACGCCTGTCGACAATCCGAAATTCTATCGTACAAAGTTCTCCGACCGCATATCGCTCGGCATAGCCGCCCACGCCGAACTGCGTATGTCGCTGTTTGCCATCAACATCGGCCTTGGCCACAGCATACTTGCGCCCGGCGGCGATGACCTGCGCGGATGGTACAACACCTTCGCCCTCAAGACCTTCGTTACCGACCGTCTCTTTCTGCTCACAGGCTACAAGCTCTACCGCTTCAACGTCCCCGGCAATCTCATGCTCGGCGCAGGCTTCAGACTGTAGGTAAGGCGGTAGGTGGTAGGTGCGACGGCTTTAGCCGTCGATATGACACGAACAAAGTAACTTAACCAAATGAATCATTGGCTGATACGTCGTTTCATATCGACGGCTAAAGCCGTCGCTCCTACAGCGTCGCAACTTGATTGGTACTGTCGTAGGCTTATTTACTTGGAAGGATGGTAGTGGTATTGTCCTTTGCCTTCGGTGGCGAGGGCGTAGTCGATGGCGTGGGTGGGGCAGATGTGGTAGCAGCCGAGACATCCGGCGCAGTCGCTGCCCCATGACGGACGCTGTGCTTTGGGGTTGCCGTGCGAGGGTGTCATGGTGATGTTGGAGAGCGGACACGTGCGCGCGCAGCGTCCACAGCCTATACATGCTTCGCTTATGCTGAAACGCTTGGGATTCATGGCGTTGCGCACAAACCACGGGTACACAACGCGGGTTTTGAGCCATGCAAACCGTCCGCGCACGATGTCGGTGACTCCACGGCAGTCGTCGCCCTGCCCAAGCCTCGAGGCTATCTCAGCCACACGCGCGGGGTAGGCGGCGAGTTTAGCGGCCTCGACCTCTTTGGAATCCACGTCAAACCCCTTCATTGCCACATAGTTGTTGGGCATCTGCACCGACATCATCGCCCCATCGGTCCATCCTCTTGTCTTCACGGCCTTGCGCCACATGCGGTCAGCGAGTCCGCAGTCGTCGCCGCAGGTCACTACGGCGTGGTGGATGAGGCTGCCGGAACAGTTGATTTCGAGCGTGCGTATCACTTCAAGCACATAGGGCGGCACTCCCCACGAATAGATGGGGTAGACCCATATGAGGCGGCTGTCACCTGCGGGCATATCGAGTCGCCCTCCACGCATGGCGGGGGTGATGGGTGTGACCGGGTCGCCCAGCAGTCGGCCAAGCTCCTCTGCCACAGCCCTGCTGTTGCCCGTGCCTGAAAAGAATAGAATCACTGCGTTGAGTTTAAAGTTTAGGGTTTAAAGTTTATGGCTTGGAGTTTAGAGCTTGGAGTTTAGAGGGTTAAGGGAGTTTAGAGAGTTAAAATTTTAAATTATAAAATTTGGCGCGAAGCCAATTTTAAATTTTCCATTTTAAATTTTAAATTCTTCAAATCGTGACTTGCGTTGCACCGAAGCCGTATTCGCGGAACGATGCGTCCTGTACCTGGTGGCCTTTGTAGCGGTGGTTAAGCTCCTTCATGAGTGCGTTGCGCAGCACGCCCTCTCCCTTGCCGTGGATAAATACTATTTTCAGACCCTTGTTTTTAAGGTTGGCGTCCATGACTTTGCGGAACTCGTCAATCTGCAGGTTGAGCATGTCGGCGGATGAAAGTCCGGCGGTCGAGTCGATAAGTTCGTTGATATGCAGGTCCACCTCCAGGAGTCCGGGCTTCTTGCTCTGATGCTTCTGCACGGGCTGGCGGCGCGGGCGGTCTACCGCCTTCTTGGCCTTGAGCCCCTCCTCGATGCGGCTTGAGTCGATGACCATACGGCGCATGGGCACATCGTCTTTCACGATGTCGAGTGCTATGACCTCGCCGTCAAAATAGGGATTGGACTTGAAACAGTGAAGTTTGAAGAACTTGGTGGTGTCAAGCGCGGTCTCGACTGCCACGGGCGACTTGAGGCGGAACTCCTTGCCCTCCTTATAGGCCACGCACTGCAGGGCAACGCGGTCCATAGCGGGGAGGTCAGTCCCGGCGATTTCCTCGATAAAGAGCTGTATGTTAGGCTCTACCACTCCGGCGTAGCGCAGAGTCCACTCTGCCGACTCGTCGGCGCGGGTCATGTAGGTGAAGTAGAGGTAATAGTTGGAGTCGTTGACGATATAGGTGTCAAACGTCGTGTCGTTGAGCCGCTTGATGTTGGCCGGTTCATAGGCGAGCACCACGTTGAGCTTGTCGCCTCCGGGTGTCTCGATAATCTCAGGCTCGGCAGCGGGGGCCGGGGCGACGATGCCTGTAACGGCAGCCGTAGTGGCTGATGACTGTGATTTGGCTGCGTTAGTGCCCGAGGAGGCCACGGGTGCGGACTTGGGGGTGTTGGCGGCTGTGGCCACGACAACACATTCGCGCGTGAGGACTGGTGTCTCAAAACCGTCCTCGTCGACATATGCTATGTTTCCCTCGATACGGCGCACGACTCCGCCGCCGGTCGAGTTGAGAAATCTCACGGTATCGCCTATGTTCATAATCGTATAGGTAGTTGACTACAGTGTATCCGTGCCTCCCACCATCTTGGAGAATGAGATGGGGATGGCGGTGGAGAAATTCATGTCCTTGCGGGTGATGGGGTGGACGAAACGCAGAGTCTGGGCATGCAGGGCCATGCGGTGAATGGGCGATGAGCCGGCACCGTAGCGGCGGTCGCCCGTGATGGGGTGGCCGAGGTCCTTCATGTGTACGCGTATCTGGTTTTTGCGCCCGGTGTCAAGCTCCACCTCCATCAGCGAGTAGCCGTTGCGGCTCTTGAGGGTGCGGTAACGGGTCACGGCGAGCTGTCCCTCCTTGGGGTTGTCGGTGGAATAGACCTCGTAGCGCGAGTTCTCGGCCAGGTAGCTGCGCACCTCACCCTCGGCGGGCTCGGGGCGGCCTTCGACCACGGCGAGATATTTGCGCTCGAGCACCATGTTGTTCCAGTTGTGCTGGAGTTTCTCCTTGGCTTCCATGCTCTTGGCAAAGACCATGAGGCCCGATGTGTCGCGGTCAAGACGGTGGACGATGAATATCTTGTTGCGCGGGTCTTTCCACTTCAGGTAATCGCGCAGTATGCTGTAGGCGGTGCCTTCGCTCACCTTGTCGTTGCCCATCGAGAGGAGGCCGTAGCCTTTGTTGACCACGATGATGTCTTCATCCTCATAGACAATCTTCAGGCGGCGGTTGTAGAATGTGCGGAACTCGCGCGAGAGGTTGACCATCACTTCATCGCCCTTGTGCAGAGGGGTGTCAAACTGCCTGATGGGGGTGCCGTTGACAGCCACCTGATTGTGGGCCAGCAGACTCTTGAGGGCTGTGCGCTTGCGCTCGGGCATGGCCGTGATGAGGAACTCAAGCAGGGGCTTGGGCTCGGTGACGGCATATTTCTCGATTACATCGGGTTTGAACGGACGCTTCTCGGCTCCGGGCTTGGTGTTGAATCGCATATGATGTCCGGCTTGCTGCCGGGGAGCGTTTATGGGGTTATTTCTTGCGGCGTGAGGTGGTCTTCTTGGGGGCGGCGTCCTGCTCGGCTACGATGGTCTTGGCCTCGTCATATGTCAGGGCGGCCGGGTCGGTCACGCTCTTGGGTATCTTGTAGTTGGACTTCTTGTAGGAGATGTACACGCCGTAGCGGCCGTTGAGAATCTGCATGTCGGGGTCTTCGGCAAATGTCTTGACGGTCTTGTTGTTGTCGGCCTCGCGCTTGGCAAGTATCAGCTCTATGGCCTCGTCGATGGTGATTGACGTGGGTGAAAGCGTCTTGGGTATCGACACGAACTTGCCGTCGTGGCGCAGATAGGGGCCGAAGCGTCCGATGGCGGCGGTCACGGTCTTGTCCTCGAATGTGCCCACCTCTCTGGGCAGGTCGAAGAGCTTAAGTGCCTCCTCGAGGGTGATGTCCATAATGCTCTGGTCCTTGCGCAGCGATGCGAAGCGGGGCTTGGCCTCGCTCTCGGTAGAGCCTATCTGGGCTATCGGGCCGAAGCGGCCTATCTTGACCGATACGGGCTCGCCCGTGGCCGGGTCGGTGCCGAGCAGACGCTCGCCCACCTTGTGCTCGGTGCGCAGCTCGTTGGCCTTTTCCACCTCGGGGTGGAAGAGTCCGTAGAAATCCTTTATCTCATTGTTCCAGTTGCTGTTGCCCTCGGCTATGCGGTCAAACTTCTCCTCCATCCCGGCTGTGAAGTCATAGTCGAGGATGTCGGGGAAATGCTGGGTCAGGAACTCGTTGACGATGATGCCGGTGTCGGTGGGGATGAGTTTGCCCTTGTCGGCTCCGGCGTTTTCGCTCTTGGTCTTGGATGTTATCTTGTGGTTGGACCCGAGGGTGAGCACGGTGTAGTCGCGCTTCTCGCCCGGCTTCTCCCCTTTGACGATATATTCGCGGTTCTGGATGGTGGAGATGGTGGGGGCGTAGGTTGACGGGCGGCCGATGCCAAGCTCCTCCATCTTCTTCACGAGCGATGCCTCGGTGTAGCGCGGGGGCGCGAGGGTGAAGCGTTCGGTGGCGGTGATGTCCTCGGCGGTGAGAGTGTCGCCGGTGGTCATGCGCGGGAGGGTGGTGTCGCCGTCGGGTGTCTCGTTCTCGTCATCGTTGCCTTCGAGATAGATGCGGAGAAATCCGTCAAACTTGATTACCTCGCCCGAGGCGGTGAAGTGCTCCTGGCGGTTGCTGATGCCAATCTCCACGGTGGTCTTCTCGAGCACGGCGTCGGCCATCTGCGAGGCTATGGTGCGGAGGCGGATGAGGCGGTAGAGCTTCTTCTCCTGGGCCGTGCCCTCGATGGTCTCCTTATCCATATATGTGGGGCGGATGGCCTCGTGGGCCTCCTGCGCGCCCTTGGATGAGGTGTGGTATTTGCGTATCTTCAGATACTCTTCGCCCATCTCGGCCTTGATGAGGGTGGAGATGGATGAGAGTGCGAGCGACGAGAGGTTGAGCGAGTCGGTACGCATGTAGGTGATGTGTCCGGCCTCGTAGAGCTTCTGGGCTATCATCATGGTCTGCGACACCGAGAATCCCAGTTTCCTGCCCGCCTCCTGCTGGAGGGTGGAGGTGGTGAACGTGGGTGCGGGCGATTTCTTCACCGGCTTGACCACGATGTCGCCCACGGTGTAGGCGGCTTTGGCGCAGTCCTCAAGAAATGCCTTGGCGGTCTTCTCGTCGGGCAGTCGCTTGGACAGCTCGGCTCCTAAAGGCACTCCGCCGGGGAGCATGAAGCGCGCCGTCACGCGGAAATATGGCTCGGAGGTGAAGGCGTTGATTTCGTTCTCGCGGTCAACGATGAGGCGCACGGCCACTGACTGCACGCGTCCGGCCGACAGCGCGGGGCGTATCTTTTTCCACAGCACCGGCGACAGCTCGAAGCCCACGAGGCGGTCGAGCACGCGGCGCGCCTGCTGGGCGTCGACGAGATTGATGTCTATCTCGCGCGGATGCTCGATGGCGTTGAGGATGGCGTTTTTGGTGATTTCGTGAAACACGATGCGACGGGTGTTCTCGGGCTTGAGTCCGAGCACCTCGTAGAGATGCCAGGCAATGGCCTCACCCTCGCGGTCCTCATCAGATGCCAGCCACACCGTCTCGGCACTCTTGGCGGCCTTCTTGAGGTCGGCTACAAGGGCCTTCTTGTCGGACGGAATCTCGTAGACCGGCTCGAAATCCGAGTCGACCCGGATGCTGATGTCCTTCTTGCGCAGGTCGCGAATGTGACCGAAACTGGACATCACCTTGTAATCCTTTCCTAAAAATTTTTCGATTGTCTTGGCCTTGGCCGGAGACTCGACTATGACGAGATTCTTCATTATGACTGTCTTGTTGTGAACGCATAGGGGGCTACCGTGACCCGCATGTCGTGAATTTCAGTCGGCAAAGTTAATCAAAACTCTTAATATCCGACTATTATTTAACAATTTATCACAAATAAGGTTTTTATCATCAAAATAATCACTAACTTTGCACCCGTGAAATTTTGAAAACAATTATTAAACGATTGATAATATGAAAGCATTTGTATTTCCCGGTCAGGGTGCACAGTTCGTAGGCATGGGCAAGGACCTCTACGACAACAATCCCGTGGCCAAGGAGATGTTTGAGAAGGCCAACGAGATTCTCGGCTTCCGCATCACCGACCTCATGTTTGCCGGTACCGACGAGGACCTGCGTCAGACCAAGGTGACACAGCCCGCCATATTCCTCCACTCAGTAATCCTCGCCAAGACTATGGGCGAAGAGTTCGACCCCTCGATGGTGGCCGGTCACTCGCTCGGCGAGTTCTCGGCTCTCGTGGCCGCAGGCGCACTCAGCTTTGAGGACGGTCTGCGTCTCGTGTCGGCCCGCGCACAGGCTATGCAGAAGGCTTGCGAAATCAACCCCTCTACAATGGCTGCTGTAATCGCCCTCCCCGACGAGAAGGTAGAGGAAATCTGCTCGACAGTCGACGGCACTGTTGTATGTGCCAACTACAACTGCCCCGGTCAGCTCGTAATCTCGGGCGAGGTCGAGGCCATCGACGCTGCATGCGAGAAGCTCCTCGCCGCCGGTGCCAAGCGCGCCCTCAAGCTCAAGGTGGGTGGCGGTTTCCACTCACCCTGCATGGAGCCTGCCCGCGCCGAGCTTGCCGAGGCTATCGAGCGCACCGAGTTCCACACCCCCTCGGTTCCCGTCTACCAGAACGTTGACGCCAAGCCCCACACTGACCCCGCCGAAATCAAGGCTAACCTCGTGGCTCAGCTCACCGCCCCGGTGCGCTGGACTCAGAGCGTGCAGAACATGGTGGCTGATGGTGCCGACGAGTTCATCGAAGTCGGTCCCGGCAAGGTGCTCCAGGGCCTCGTAGGCAAAATCGCCCGCGGCGTCGCCACCTCCGGCCGTCAGTAATTCTCGCTGAATACGAGATTTAAGATATAATCAAGCGGTGATATAATTGGCATTTAGCCTGTATATCACCGCTTATTATTATAGTATCACATGGAAAAATCCACAATCCAAGGAATAAATTACCCATAATTCAAGGAATAAATATCCCACAATTCATGGAATGAATTCGCCAAGTTTTATGATGGTGCTGATTGCTGTCGGAAAATATGCTTATCGTCGTAAAGATGGGGTATGGGTAGTTCCGATAGGCTGTCTGCGAGATTAAATATAAACTAACCAATATTTAGCGGTGTTATTATAGGTGAACAACCTGTAATAACACCGCTTTTATTATGACACCGCTAAGATTTTCGGGTCAGTATCCCTCACGTCAATACGCAGTCATCACGGCCACACGCCGCCGCGAGGAGTCTCCCTTGCATTTCAATCCCCTCACTCTCGATGATATCCCACGCATCATGCCTTACCTGGAGTATGCCCGGGCGCATACGTGCGATTTCACCGTGGGCGGTCTGCTCATGTGGACCGACTATTTCAACTATACATATGCCATTTACAATGACACCTTATATATTAAAGGTGTCACCGAGGATGATGTCACCCGCCCGGCATTTTCACTGCCGGTGGGTCGTACACCCCTGCAGGAGTCGATAGCACTGCTGAAGGACTATTGCCGCGAGAACGGATGTATGCCGCTCGTCTTTTCGGCTGTGCCTGAGATGTATGTCGAGCCTCTGCGTCTGCTCGGAGCGACGGCTGTGACCCCGCTTGACGACTGGGGCGACTATCTCTATGACGCCGAGGCTCTTGCCACACTGTCGGGCAAAAAGCTCGGCAAGAAGCGCAATCATGTCAACCGTTTCATGGTCGAGAATCCGGGCTACACGTTCGAGCCTCTTACGCCTGACAAGGTGGAGGATGTGATGCGGTTTTTCCGTGATACACATCTGCCTTTATCCAAACCGGCACTTGCCGACGTGGAGCGCGAGCAGGTGATTCACGTGCTCGAGCATCTTGACCGCTACCCGTTTGAGGGGGCCGTGCTGTCGACGCCGACCCACAGCATAGTGGCCTTCACGCTCGGCGAGGTGATAGGCGACACGCTCTATGTGCACATCGAGAAGATGAACCATGAGGTCAACGGAGCGGGCGAGACCGTCAACAAGCTCTTTGCCGAACTCATGACCGGCCACCACCCCGAGGTGCGTTACATCAACCGCGAGGAGGATGTCGGCGACCCGGGCCTGCGATATGCTAAGGAGTCATACCACCCCGCCTCAATCCTTGCCAAATACAACGTCACGATGGGGTGACGAGTAGGTCAGGCGGCTGAGAGTGAGCGCATGCGGCGGATGCGTGAACGTATGCGGAGTATCATCAGCAGGGCGGCGGCCGAGAGTCCGAAGAAGAAGCCAGCGTAGAGGCCGGTCGGACCCATGCCGAGGGTGAAGGCGAGCAGATAGCCTATGGGCAGGTTGAGCAGCCAGTAGGAGATGAAGGCTATCGGCATGATGATTTTGACATCCTGAATGCCGCGGAGTATGCCCACCGACACGTTCTGCAGTCCGTCAGACAGCTGGTAAAGCGAGGCGAAGATGAGCAGCGACGATGCTATCTCGATGACCTCGGCGTTGGTGGTGAAGAGCGTGGGGATGATGTGGCGCATGGTGATGAAGAAGAGGGCCGCAAGGGCGTTCCACATCAGCACGAGATGATAAGAGGCCTTGGCTGCGAGCGAGAGCTGGCCTATGTCGCGCCGTCCGTAGCAGTGCGACACACGTATGGTCGTGGCCGCGCCGATGGATATGACTATCATGAAAGCGCAGTTGCCCAGGGTGGTGCTTATCTGATTGGCACTCATGGCCTCTTTGCCAAACCATCCCATCATGATGCCGCTGCCCACGAATGCCGACGATTCGAGAAACATCTGCAGCGATATGGGCAGACCTATCTGCAGCAGCCGCCTGACGCTCGTGCGCGAGAAGTGCCGCATGGCAAAGTCGCTAAGATACAGCCGATAACGCTTGTCGCAGGCAAAATAGCCGGTGATGATTACGGCAGCTGTTATGCGGGCTATGAGTGTGGCAAGTCCGGCTCCCTCGGTGCCCATTTCGGCAAATCCGAGATTGCCGTAGATGAATACCCAGTTGAGCAGACAGTTGCATATGTTGCTAATGATGGTTACAAACAGCTCGACCTTGGTATTGCCCACTCCCTCAAGGAATTGCTTGAAGGAGAAGAACACCATCATGAACGGCATGCTTATGATGAGCATTTTATAATATGGTATGGCCATGTCGACAATCTCCACCGGCTGCCCGAGATGATAGAGCAGCGGGATGGTGGCGTATTGCAGCACTGCGATGGCGAGGCCGAGCACGACGTAGAAGAGGATGCCGTTCTGCAGGAGTGCTGACGAGCGTGTGCGGTCGCCCTGCACGAAGAGCTCGCCGATGAGCGGCGTCATGCCCATGGCCACACCGATGGTGGCGATGAAGAGTATGAAGAACACCATGCCTCCGAACGACACTGCGGCCAGAGGCTCGGGCGCGTCGCCTCCGTAGTGACCGACCATCAGGTTGTCGGCCACCTGCGTGAGTATCTGGCCGAGCTGTGTGAGCACAATCGGAAAGGCCAGGGCGAGGTTGCGGCGGTATTGGTCTTTGTATTTCGAGAACATTGTGTGATACGAGGTTTATTATACGGTGTTTACGCTCCGCGCTTTCCCAGCTCGATGACGTCGAGGTCCTTGATTACGCCGCCGTCGAGGGTGAGGCGGATGAGTGTGCGCACCTGTTGCCAGCCGTGATAACCGGCGGCTCCGGGGTTGACGTGCAGGAGGCCGAGGCGATGGTCAGGCATCACCTTTAGTATATGGCTGTGGCCGCACACCATGAGGTTGACGCGCTCGCGGCGCAGGTTGCTCTCCACGCCCGGGGCGTAGCGGCCCGGATAGCCGCCGATGTGGGTGAGCCATACGCGCACCCCCTCGGTCTCGAAGCAGAGGTATTCGGGGCAACGCTTGTTGACCATGCCGTGGTCTATATTGCCGTGGACGGCTCTCACCACGGGGCATATGCCCTCGAGGCGTTCGATTATTGATATGTCGCCCACATCGCCCGCATGCCATATCTCGTCGCAGTCGGCGAAATGTGCGGCATAACGGTCATCCCAGCATGAATGTGTGTCGGAAAGTATGCCTATGCGTTTCATTTTCTCAGCAGATATATGTCGTGGAGGAGGATTATGGAGTTTACGTATGTGAGTGACAGCTTGTTGACCCCACGGCGGAGGCTGACGGTGATGGTGGATGACAGCCCGGTGTCCACCCAGTTGGCCGTAGTGACCACAGGGCACACGAGGATGCCTGAGTATGAGTCGTTTGTCTCGACAGTGCGCATGGCGGTCTCGGATGTGCCGTTGGAGTAACCTATGTTGAGGAAATACTCCCCGTCGGCAGGAGCCTGGACATAGAATGTCAGACGCGTGTTGTGTCTGGCTGCCAGCTCGATGTAATGCGAGGCCGTGGCCTTGTCACGGATGAGGTGGATGGGCGGACGGCGCGGCGTGATGGCCGTGGCGGGGATATGTATGCGGGCCGACAAGGGGGCTGACACATGACTGCGCGGCGAGAATCCGCTCAGCCCGTCGGCTACGGGGACGATGTTTACGACGGTGGTGCCTGTGTCGGTCACGGTATAGTCGGGCGAGAGCATGCATTCTGACAGTATGCCGTTGAGGTAGACCTCGTAGGATGTGTTCTTGTCAAAGTTGAGTATCTTGCAGTTGCGCTCGTCGCTCCAGCGGGTGTTGGGCATGGCCGGTGCATTGGCCGGTGAGGCTACGGGTGTCTGCGGTTGCTCGTCGGAGAGGCGGTTGCCCGACATGACTATGTCCACGCGGTGATGCCCTTCGGTGTCGGCACTTATCATATGTATGTCAAGGGGAGCGGAGTCTACCGCGAAGGATGCGACTTTATCGCCCGACCCCTGGATGTGGATGTCAAGCACGGCGTCGCGGTAACGCAGTCCCGTGAGACTGATGGTCGGGCCGAGTTTCTCGGGGACTATCGGCGAGAATTTCAGTCCGTCGGGCGAGAGCGACATGCCGAGAATGCCTCTCAGCATGAGTGCCGGCCACTGGCGCGAACCGTCGCCGGTGACACTCAGGCTCCATAGCGAGCCGACAGCCTCGAGCAGTACCTGCTCATTTCCTGTCATCGAGGCGGCTATGCCCTGTAAGGCTTGCACTTCGGGCCTGATTGCGGGTGTGATGCCTTCGGGTGAGGGGCTGACTAAGGGCATGCCCCGGGCCAGCGTGCGGCGTGACTCCATGAGCCGCGAAGACATCTCGGGGGTGGAGATGCCGAGGAGTACGCAGAGGGGGTTGGCCATATTGTCGGACGCGGGCGACAGGACGGGGTAGTAGCTGCCGTACAAATATTGTCCGTAGTGAGAGTCGGCCGGGACCCAAAAGGAGTCATTTATGCTGTTGCGCACATTGGTGGCATTTATCTCCCATTCCATTTCGGCCTTGAGCCTCAGCAGTTTTGCCATGCGTGCGGCCACCGACATGGTGGCATAGTGCCATACGTTTGTGCCGAGCGCGACGGTCTGGTATTCATCCACCGGCGTCATCCATGTCGGGATATAGTCGCACGGAGGGGTGAGGTAGGATGGGAGGCCGTGGATAAGTCTGCCGTCGGCCCTCAGTGTGGACGCTTCTTTAAAATATGTGGTGTTGATTACCTTGTATGCCTCCTTGAGCCAGGCGTTGGAGCCGGTGGCGCAATATACCTCCCATGCCGCGGCGGCCCAAGCCTCGTTGGCGGCACGTATCGGGTAGGAGGGGTGACTGACCGTGCCGTTGCTGACCATTGAGCGCAGCGACTGCATGGCTTGTTGAGGGTCGAGCAGTGCGCCGGCAAGGTATATGTCAAGTGCGGTAAGCGTGGTGTCAGCACGCTCGCTCATGCCCAGGGCAAACAGTGCGTCGGCCATTCGTGAGCCTGAGCGTAACGCGGGGGCGGCCTGTGATTCGGTGCTGTCAATGAGCGCATTGGTGTTGACCGACATGGCGGCATATACCGAATCGGGCAGGTATTCGTGTCCGTTAATCACGATGCTGTCGGTGTACACCTCTATGTCACCGGCGGCATATATCGCATCTATCGGCAGGGAGGGACGCGTGCACCCCAACACTGACATCAATATCAGTGCTGACATGACGAGCCGCAACAGTCGACGGCCTGCGGTATGTCGGGTGGCGATGAGCATCGATGACGCTTTGGGGATGCGGGTTTAGGTGTATATATTGCTTAACGGACACAACAATAACGATGAGAATTCCGTGATGTGTGCGGATATCCTCACCGTTATCGGTGTTATGGATAATTCAAATAATTTCAGGTGGGTTTCCTTACTCGGTGTGCTTACCTCCTTTCGGTTAGTTAGCTTTCGGGGTAAAGGTTCGCTTGTGTGATGATGCTTTCGCTGCCGAAAGGGGCGAGATTACTCCTCGTTGGTGCGGAGCTGCTGTACGTACACAGCCTTCATCATCTTCTTGCGGTTGGTCACCGAGGGCTTCTCGAAGGCCTGACGTGAGCGGAGCTCGCGTACGATGCCGGTCTTCTCAAATTTGCGCTTGAACTTCTTCAGAGCCTTCTCGATGCTCTCACCATCTTTTACTTGTACGATGATCATGTTGGTATTTGTGTTACTTTGGTTGTTGATTTTTTAAATTAGCGGGGCAAAATTACAAAAAACTTTCCTAACCGCAAAGTAAAATCGGATTATTTGTGGAAAAGTTGATGATGTTTAAGGCTTTAAGCGGAGTGTGACGGTGTGTGCCGACCGTCAGTCAAAGTGGGCGGCGATGTCAAGGGCCACGGAGGGGAGGGTGTTGGGGCCGATGGTGCGGGTGGCGGCACGGAGCACTTCGGGGAGGGCGTTGGCCACGGCCACCGACTCGTCGGCTACGGCAAACATGGGCAGGTCGTTGAGGTGGTCGCCGTAGACTGTGACGCGCTCGGCTCCGAGCATGGCTTTGAGGCGGAGCACGGCTGCGGCCTTGGATATGCCCGCGCGGAACACCTCTATATATGACTGACGGGGATTGAACAGGTCGGGGTAGGCTGATACTGACAGGGTCGGGTCAGCGTTGAGTTCATCGGCCAGCGCGCGGATGTCGGGTGTCGCGCCTATGCCGAGCATGAGTATGGTGGCCTTGCCCGGTTCGGGGCGGAATGGTTCGGGACGGAAGATGAACTTTTTGAGTTCGAGCGACTTGCGCTCGGCGTAGAATCGCTCCTCCTCGGCCGTAAGCCCGGGCGCGTGAAGCACCTGCATATTACCGTCTTCACACAGGTTGTAGACAAACGGGTTGATGCCGTGGCTGAGAAACCGTTCCTCTAACAGCCGGGCCGAGTCGTCTGACAGCGTGAGCGGGTCGATGTAGCGGTGGGTCGAGCGGTCCCACATCGCGGCACCTGTGAGTACGATGGCCGGTATGGTGGTGAGGGTGTCGCGCAACAGCGGCTCGACAGTGGCCGGTGTGCGGGCTGTGGCCACGGTGATTGACGCGCCGCGCCGCGAGAGGTCGGTGATGATGCGCGCGCTCTCGTCGCTGACACGGCTGTCGGGGCCGAGAAGTGTGCCGTCAAGGTCGGTGATGAAAAGGTGCAAAAGAATTTAAAATTTAAAATGGAAAATTTAAAATTATGCTATTGCAGCAGCGATATTTTTGCGCGGGTGTTTTTGATGCGCTCTTTTGAGAGGGCGGCGGCGAGGTTTCGGGCCTTGGTGCGGGGGATGCCTACGAGCGCGGCATGGTCGCGGAGGGTTATGGTGCCGATTTCGTCGGCGGTGAGTCCCCCCTTGGCTATGAGGAAGCCTACGATGTCCCCCTTCGAGATTTTCTCCTTTTTGCCCACGTTGAAGTAGAGCGTGGCTGTGTCGGAGCGTATCGGGTCGGCCGAGCGGCGCGTGGGAGCATAGTCGCGGTCGGTGGTTATATAATAAGGTATATCCTCACCTTCTGCCGTGATGACATATATGTCGCCCTTGGCGTCCTGGCGGGCGGTGCGGCCATTACGGTGGGTCCAGGCTTCGGGCGAAGTGGGCATGTGATAATGGATGACAGCCGAAAGTTCGGGGATGTCGAGGCCGCGTGCGCCGAGGTCGGTGGAGACGAGTATGGGGGTCGAGCCGTTGGCCAGTTGCACGAGGGCGTTCTCGCGGTCGTTCTGGTCGAGTCCGCCGTGATAGATGCCTACGGGAAGTCCCTCTTTTTTCAGCGCGTTATAGATGCGCTCCACGCTCTCGCGGTGGTTGGCAAAGACGATGACGCGCCCGTTGGTGAGCGAGTGGAGCAGGTCGGAGAGCGTGGTGAGCTTGTCGCGCGAGGGGGATTCTACCCTCACAACCTGCATGCGACGGCGCGGGGTGTCGGACGCGCTGAAGTCGATGACCTCGGGCGCGGATGCCGGCAGATAGTCTGGCAGGGCGGCGAGGGGTGTGGCCGAGGTGAGGATGACGAGGTGCAGGCCCGTGAGACGGCGGCACACGCGCTTCATCTCGTCGGCAAATCCCAGCTCGAGGGCCTTGTCATACTCGTCGAGCACGAGTGTCGAGGCTGTTCCGAGGTCGAGCTGTCCGCGCTTCAGGTGGTCGAGCAGACGGCCCGGCGTAGCCACGATTATGTCGGGGGTGACGGCGAGCGATGCAACCTCTTCCTGCATCGAGTGTCCGCCGTAGAATGCCACGGTCTTCAGTCCCATGGCCAGCGGGCGGATTACCTCGGCAATCTGCAGCACGAGTTCGCGCGACGGGGCTATGACCACGGCCTGGACATGGCCGGTGGTAGATGTAACGCTTTTGAGCAGAGGTATGGTAAAGGCCAGGGTCTTGCCCGAGCCGGTGGGCGCGAGGAGGGTATAGGTGCCGCGGGTGGCTATCTCGGCCATGCGTTTCTGCATGGGGTTAAGCTCTGTCACGTGGGTGCGGCGGTGTATGGTGTCAATAATCTCGCTTTGTTTCATTCAAAAAAGGAATTGTCAATGACCACATCCTCGTTTTCGTATGTGATGTGGTCGGGGATTTCTACTTCGATTACATGCACGCTCAGTTCGGTGACCTTATGGCTGAGCATGTTTTTATAGATGGTGAGTATGTTGCGCCCGTAATGCCTGTTCATGGCCCACCGTCCTGAGAGTGATTCCCACGATGTGGCCGAGCCACGGTTGACGTAGCTGAAACGCGGGTCGAGCATATCCTCGCCATCGGGCAGCTCGTCGCGGCATGAGTAGGCAAACAGGTGCTGAATCATCGCCGTCACTCCCTCGCGAATCGAGCCGAACGAGCAGCCTTTGTCGCCGCGCTTCTTTACGCCGAGGCCGCAATAGTTGTGCGACGTGGGCGGCACGGCTGTGCCGTTGTCAAACCTGAACCATCCCGTCTCGATAATCGCCTGGCACAGTGCGATGTCGCCGCGTATGCCGTAAAGCTCGCCAATCTCGTAGAATGCCTGGGCCACCTCGCGGGAAAATGAGGGGTTGCGGGCGGCGACATACTGGTACATGCGCTCAGGGTCAGCCTTTTGTGTGCCACGTATGGGTGTGGACGCGAGAGCCGACATTGCGGTCAATGCCAGCAGGAGTGAAAACGTGAGTCGGAGGTAGTGATTCATGCGATGATAATCAAGTACCTGTAATAACACGCAAGTTAGCGATTTTTCTTCAGACTGTCGCAAAAAATGAGTAAATTTGTGGCATGAGATACTTCTTTTCGGCCGGTGAGGCCTCAGGCGACGTGCATGCTGCACAGGTTATACGTGAGTTGCGACAGCTCGACCCCGAGGCTGAGTTCACATTTCTCGGCGGTGACGAGATGGCCCGCGAGGCGGGTCACGAGCCGCTGATTCATTACCGCCGCATGGCCTATATGGGGTTTATCGACGTGGCCCGGCATCTGCCCGAGGTGCTTGGTAATCTCTCAGTGGCCAAGCGGGCTATCGCAGGGGAGCGTCCTGACGCTGTGGTGCTGGTGGACTATCCGGGTTTCAACCTCAAACTCGCCGAGTACGCACATTCGCTCGGCATCCCGGTACATTATTATATCGCCCCGAAACTGTGGGCGTGGAAGGAGTATCGCATCAAGAAACTGCGCCGGTTTGTCGACCGCCTCTATTCCATACTCCCCTTTGAGCCTGAATGGTTTGCCGAGCGCGGAGTCCGGGCCGAGTATGTCGGCAATCCGTCGGTCGAGGAGGTGGAGCGCGCCATATCCGCCATGCCTCCGCGCGAAGAATTCTGCGCCCGTCACGGACTCGATTCCCGCCCGATACTTGCCGTAGTGCCCGGCAGCCGCATGGGTGAAATCAAGGCCAATCTGCCTGTGATGGATGCCGTGGCGCGGCGTCATCCCGAGATGCAGGCCGTTGTGGCCGGGGCACCGTCGATTGACGATGAGGTGTACCGTCGGTTCACATCACTGCCCGTGGTTCACGCCACAACGCTCCAGCTCATGTCATATGCCCGCGCCGCGATGGTGACTTCGGGCACAGCCTCGCTCGAAAGCGCGCTTGCCGGAGCACCGCAGGTGGTGTGTTACAGGGCTGTGGGTTGGAAATGGGCGCATGACCTGTTCATGCACATATTGAAGATACCGTATTGCTCTCTGCCCAATCTTATCACCGGGCGAATTGA
Organism: uncultured Duncaniella sp.; assembly: GCA_910584825.1. Lineage (GTDB taxonomy): Bacteria > Bacteroidota > Bacteroidia > Bacteroidales > Muribaculaceae > Duncaniella. Next base: position 25,015 of record CAJUCI010000019.1, read on the forward strand.
CCGTCAGGCGCGTGATGAGGTGAACCGCGAGGCCGTCAGGACAGGTGTGCGCGGATGGATTATACCTGAAATGCTTGTGCATAACTGCACACCCGACACGGTTGACGCCCAGCTCTCCCCCTTGCTTGCCGACACCCCGGCGCGTCAGGCGCAGCTCGCAGGCTATGCCGACGTGCGCCGTCTTCTCTTCACCCCCGCCTCCGCCGCCCGCACCGTTGCCGAAAGCATCTACGGCCACAAACGATAGGCTATTGGAGGGTGTGATGTGGGTTGGGGGATGTGCGGATTAACGCTGGGGGAACTGGCCGGTGGCGAGGCCTGACTTGAGGGCAGATTCGCGCTGGGCCGAGGTGCCGTGGGTGAATGAGTCGGGCACGGCGTAGCCCTGGGCGCGTTTCTGCAGATAGTCGTCACCGATTTTCTGAGCGGCATCAAGAGCCTCCTCTATGTCGCCCTCTTCAAGCGAACGGAATCGTTTGTTGTCATGGTGTGCCCACACTCCGGCATAGTAGTCGGCCTGCAGTTCGAGAGCCACGCTTATGCGGTTGGCCTCGGCCTCGCTGAGCTGTGACATGCGCTGGTGGGCGTCGGTGAGGGTGCCGAGCAGATATTGCACGTGGTGGCCTACTTCGTGGGCTATGACATAGGCGTATGCAAAATCGCCGTCGGCCCCGAGGGTCTTGCGCATGTCGGAGAAAAATGACAGGTCGATATACAGGCTTTGGTCAGCCGAGCAATAGAACGGGCCGACCTGTGCCGTGGCGTTGCCGCATCCGCTCTGCACCGAGCCGGTGAAGAGTACGAGTGTCGGCGGGTCATATTCAAGACCCTGCTCAGCAAAAAGTTGCGACCATACGTCCTCGGTGCCGGCGAGTATCTGCTTGGAGAATGTGGCAAGCTCCTCTTCCTCGGCGGTGGGAGTGTACGCGCCATCGGTTTGGGAGTATCCGCCCGAGGTAAGCTGTCCGGCGTTCTGCATGAGCACGTCGAGAGGGTTGCCGCCTGAAATCCAGGCGATGATGACAGCTATGACCACTGCACCGATGCCTCCGCCGATTTTCAGCCCGGAGCCCATGCCCCGTCCGCGGCGGTCATCGAAATTAGAACTTTGTCGTCGGCCGTTAAGTCGCATAGTTTGTAGCGTTTAGAATTTAAAACTTGGAGTTTAAGCTTCGGGTTTAAAAAGTAAAAGAGTTTAAAAAGTTAAGAGAAGTGTTCTGCGTGTACGGTACGGCACGTCACATCACTTCTCTTAACTCCTTTAACTTATTACTCCATATACTATAGAGAACCTACTTCTTAATGATGTTCCATACAGCCGAGCTGCCGAGCGCGCCTACGAAGGGAGCGACGATGAAGAGCCAGAGCTGTGAGAGGGGGATGCTGTTGCCCTCGATAGCGGCGAAGATGGCGGGACCTACCGAACGGGCGGGGTTAACCGATGTGCCGGTGATGGGAATACAAGCGATGTGTACGAGCACGAGGGTGAGGCCGATGGCGAGACCGGCAAAGTTGCCTGCGCCCTTCTTCTCATCGGTAGTGCCGAGCACTACGAGCACGAAGATGAATGTGAATATCATCTCGGCGAGGAATGCGGGCACGATGTTGCCCTCCATGAATGAGTTGGAGCCTGTGGTGGTAGTGTTGTTGAACACGGCCTCGATTCCGGCCTCATTGCCGGTGTGGACGAGCAGATAGAGCACGGCCGATGCGATGATAGCACCGATTACCTGGAATATCATGTAGTTGATTGCCTCAGAGCCTTTCATGCGACCGTTGGCCCATACGCCGAGGGTGATGGCGGGGTTGATGTGACAGCCTGAAATGTTGCCGATGGTGTAGGCCATTGCCACTACCGAGAGGCCGAAGGCAAACGCTACGCCGAGTGTAGTTACTCCGAAACCTGTGGTGCCGAGGCCGATGCCTGCAAAGATTGCGCTGCCGCAACCCATGAGTACGAGCACGAATGTGCCAATCATCTCTGCTAAATACTTATTCATGTAAAGTGTTTTAGGTAAATTAATAAATAGTTGTGAGAAATATTGCGTGGCTGGATGAGGGTTTGTAACCTCTGACGACAAAAGTAGCAAAAATGAGTGATATGTTGCAACATAATCCAAAAAAAATCGTTATTTTTGCACTAAACTACAGCCCGTTGCAACAATTTTGCAACAAATTGAGACTACAATAAAAATCATTATCATATGAAAATATCATCATTACTTCTGGGGCTTGCCCTCATGATTCCGGCTGCGGCCTTTCCGTGCACGAGCCTCATCGCAGGCAAGAACGCCACCAAGGACGGTTCGGTGCTGGTGACATACGCGGCCGACAGCCACACCCTGTACGGCGAACTCTATAACACCCCCGGCGGCACTCACGAGCCGGGCGAGATGCGCAAGATTTATGAATGGGACACCGGCAAGTATCTCGGCGAGATTCCCCAGCCGGCGCGCACCTACACTACCATCGGCAACATGAACGAGCATGGCGTGACAATAGCCGAGAGCACCTGGGGCGGACGTCACGAGCTGGAGGACACCACCGGCATCATGGACTACGGTTCGCTCATCTACGTTACCCTCGAGCGCGCAACCAACGCACGCGAGGCCCTGAAAATCATGACCGACCTTGTGGCCGAGTATGGCTACCATTCGAGCGGAGAGTCATTCTCGATTGCCGACCCCAACGAGGCGTGGGTGATGGAGCTTATCGGCAAAGGCGGCAAGGAAAAGGGTGCCGTATGGGTGGCCCGCCGCATCCCCGACGACTGCATCTCGGGCCATGCCAACCATCCGCGCATCCATCAGTTCCCGCTCGACGACAAGGAGAACACCATCTATTCGCCCGACGTGATAGACTTCGCCCGCAAGCAGGGTTATTTCAAAGGCAAGGACAAGGATTTCAGCTTCTCGTTGGCCTACGGCGAACTTGACGGCACCGCCACCCGCGGATGCGACGGTCGTGTGTGGAGCTACTTCAACCGCTTCTCTGAGGGTATGGACAAGTATCTCCCCTGGGTCATGGAGGCCAAGGGCGAGCCGATGCCCCTCTGGATTAAGCCTGACAATAAACTCAGCCTCAACGACATGCGCTGGATGATGCGCGACCATTTCGAGGACACTCCTATGGATATGACCAAGGATGTGGGCGCAGGCCCCTACAAGGTGCCCTACCGCTGGAGACCTATGACATTCAAGGTGGACGGCAAGGAGTATCTCAACGAGCGCGCCATTGCAACACAACAGACCGGCTTCTCATTCGTGTCGCAGATGAACGAGGCTCACCCCTCAATGATGAAGGGCATACTGTGGTTTGGCGTGGATGATGCCAATACATGCGTGTATGTGCCTATGTATAACTGTCTTACCGAGGTGCCTCACGAGTTTGCCCACGGTAACGGCGATATGCTCACACTCTCGTGGGACGCCGCCTTCTGGGTCAACAACTATGTGGCCAACCAGGCATATAACCGTTACAGCCAGATGATTCCCGATATCCGCCGTGTGCAGGAGGCCGAGGAGCAGACCCTCGACAATGAGGTGAAGTCACTCATGGCCGGTGTGAAGAATATGGACGAGGCAGAGGCTCTGAACGTGGTGCGCAACCATTCGCACATGGCGTCGCAACGCTATCTGAAGCGTTACAGGAATCTCGGCGACTATCTCCTTGTGAAGTATCTTGACGGCAATGTCAAGAAGGAGAAGGACGGCAAGTTTGAGCGCACGCCCGAGGGCATGTGTGTGTCGCCCAACTTCCCCGGCTATGACGAGCGTTACTATCGCTCAATCGTCGAGGATGCCGGTGACCATCTCCGCGTAAAGGACATCGAAAGGAAATGAACCAAGAGGAATATCTCGGAAAACTGAACCCACAGCAGCGGGCGGCCGTAGAATACTGCGACGGCCCGCAGCTTGTCATTGCCGGGGCCGGCTCGGGCAAGACGAGGGTGCTGACTTATAAGATTGTGCACCTCCTTGCCCAAGGTTACGAGCCTTGGCGGATACTCGCGCTGACGTTTACCAACAAAGCCGCGCGTGAGATGCGCGAGCGTATCCAGGCTCTCGTCGGCCCCGATGTGGCCGCGCGCCTGTGGATGGGTACGTTCCACTCCATTTTCGCCCGCATACTCAGGCAGAACGCCGAGCGCATTGGCTTCAAAAGCTCGTTCACAATCTATGACGCGTCCGACTCCAAGGCCCTTGTCAAGCTCATAATCAAGGATATGCAGCTTGACGACAAGGTGTATAAGCCGTCGACTGTACACAATGCCATATCGTGGGCCAAGAACGCGCTTATCTCGCCCGAGCAGTATGCCATGAGCCGCGACCTGCTGGCCGCCGACGAGCGTGCCAAGCGTCCGCGCATATGCGAGATTTACCGCAATTACCGCGACCGCTGCACCGTGGCCGGGGCGATGGATTTTGACGACCTGCTCTATTATACTAATGTGTTGCTGAGGGATAATCCTGACGTGCGCAGGCACTATCAGGAGTTTTTCCGCTATGTGCTTGTGGATGAGTATCAGGACACCAACTTTGCCCAGCATCTGATAGTCAAGCAGCTCACGCAGGACTCGCAGAGGCTGTGCGTGGTGGGCGACGATGCGCAGAGTATATATTCGTTTCGCGGGGCCAATATCCGCAACATCCTCGAGCTGGAGATGTCCTATCCCGGACTGCTCACATTCAAGCTCGAGCGCAATTACCGCTCGACCCAAAATATAATCAATGCGGCCGGCAGCCTCATAAGCAAGAACCGCGACCAGATACCCAAGAACGTCTATTCCGAAAACGACCGCGGAAAGCTGATAGATGTGGCACGGTGTTACAGCGACTATGAGGAGGCGGCGCAGGTGGCCGCCAAGGTGACGCAGCTCAAGCGCAGCACGGGCGACTCGTATGACGAGTTTGCAATCCTCTACCGCACCAATGCCCAGAGCCGTGTGCTCGAGGAGTCGCTGCGCAAGAGGAATGTTCCCTACCGCATCTATGGCGGCCTGTCGTTCTATCAGCGCAAGGAGGTGAAGGACGCCATCGCATACTTCCGCATGTCGCTCAATCCCGATGACGATGAGGCCCTGCGCAGGATTATCAACTTCCCCGCGCGCGGCATAGGCGACACTACGCTCAACAAGATTACTCGTGCGGCCATCGATGCCCGCGTGAGCATGTGGCAGGTAATCACGCACATGGATGAGTATGACTGCGGGCTAAATGCGGGCACCAAGAAGAAACTCGCGGCGTTTGCCGAGCTTATAGACGGATTCATCGAGCGCAACGTCCGCGGGGCCGATGCCTATGACGTGGCCCGCCATATCATCGAGCGAACCGGGCTGTTCACCATGCTGCTGCATGACTCCACCCCCGAGAGCATATCCAAGCAGGAGAATCTGCAGGAGTTGCTAAAGGGTGTCAAGGAGTATGTCGAGGGCATGGTGGAGCAGGGGCGCGAGGAGATTTCGCTCGGCCACTTCATGACCGAGGTGTCGCTTGCCACCGACCAGGATGTCAATGCCGACACCGATGAGGAGTGCGTCACCCTGATGACCGTCCATGCCGCCAAGGGCCTGGAGTTTGACAACGTGTTTGTCGTGGGTGTCGAGGAGGAGCTTTTCCCCTCGGCGATGGCCCAGCAGTCGCCCGCCGAGATTGAGGAGGAGAGGCGTCTGCTCTACGTCGCCATCACTCGCGCCCGCAAGTTCTGCATGATAAGCTATGCCACACAGCGTTTCCGCAATGGCCAGACGGTGTTCCCGCGTCCGTCGAGGTTTATCGGCGATATTGACTCTCAGTATCTGCACCTGTCCACGGGCGATGACTTCATGACTTCGCAACCCTCGCGTCAGCGCGGCGGGTCGTTGCCGTTCAACGCCTCGATGGCCGGGTCGGCGCGCTCGCTCAGCGATTTGCGCAGACCGCAGCCGTCGCCGTCAATGCCCCGCAGCGTGTTCGGGCGTGAGGTCGAGGCCTCATCCGCGCCACGCCGTGCGTCGGCCCCGACGGCAGGAGGGGGCGATTTCACGCTCCATTCGGTCGGCGAAGTCAAGGTGGGCACACGCATAAGGCACACCAAGTTTGGTGTGGGACTGGTGGAGCATATCGACACCTCGGGCGTTGACCCGAGGATGACGGTGGCGTTTGAGGAGGATGATATGCCCACACGCACCCTGCTGTTCAAGTACGCTAAATTTATGATTCTATGAGAAAAGAGGAGATACCTACCCCGTACTATATAGTTTATGAGGAGCGCATGCGCCGCAACCTCGAACTGATAACCCGCGTGGAGCGTGAGGCCGGCGTGAATATCATTATGGCGTTCAAGGCTAATGCGCTGTGGCGGTCTTTTGACATCGTGAGGGAGTATAACCGCGACTTCACGGCCAGCTCGCTCAACGAGTTGCGCCTGGGCAACGAAGAGCTTGGGGGCGAGGCGCATGTCTATTGCCCCGTGTACACCCCTGCGACCATAGGCGAGTTCCTGAGCCGCGCAACGCACTTGACGTTCAATTCGCTGAGCCAGTGGGAGAGATACGGCGCGCAGACTCTTGCCGCAGGTGTGTCGCCGGGCCTGAGGGTCAACCCGCAGTGCTCGGTGATTGAGACCGAAATATACAATCCCGCTCTGCCCGGCTCGCGTTTCGGCGTGACGGCCGAGCAGCTTGGAGGCACGCTGCCCGAGGGCATAGAGGGGTTGCATTTCCATGCGTTGTGCGAGAGCACTTCCTACGACCTTGCCAAGGTGCTCGAGGCGTTTGAGGCGCAGTTCGGTCAGTATCTGCGGCAGGTTAAGTGGGTCAACTTCGGTGGCGGACATCTCATGACCCGCGAGGGGTATGAAGTGGAGCATCTCATCGGTGTGCTTCGCGGATTCAGGGAGCGTTATCCCCGGCTCAAGGTGGTGCTCGAGCCGGGCAGCGCGTGGATGTGGCGTACGGGCGACCTCATCACATCGGTGCTCGATGTGGTGGAGAATCAGGGAGTCAAGACTGCCATAATCGATGCATCATTCGCATGCCATATGCCTGACTGCCTGGAGATGCCCTACAAACCGGCCATCACTGAGAGTGTGCCCGAGGCACCTGGCCTGCCTGTATATCGTCTCGGCGGCAATTCATGCTTGAGCGGCGACTTTGTAGGCGACTGGGCCTTTGGACGTCCGCTGCAGGCGGGGGACAAACTCACGCTCGAGGATATGAACCACTATACGACGGTCAAGACCACGATGTTTAACGGCATCCAGCATCCGGCCATGGTGATGTGCCGTGCCGATGGCGAGTGCCGTTATCTGCGACAGTTTGATTATCAGGATTATAAAAATAGAATGGACTGATGGCTCATCCGCGATTTTCAGTGATAGTGCCCGTCTACAACCGTGTGGACGAGGTGGAGGACCTCATGGCGAGCCTTGAGGAGCAGACCTGTAAGGATTTTGAGGTGGTGATTGTAGAGGACGGCTCGACGCAGCCTTGCGAGGATGTTGTAAAGAAGCATTCGGGCGTGCCGTCGAAGTATTTCTACAAGGACAACGAGGGGCGTTCTATAGCCAGGAACTATGGCATGGAGCGGGCCGACGGCGACTATTTCATATTCTTTGACAGCGACTGTGTGATACCTCCGCACTATTTCGAGACGCTGTCTGCCGAGCTTGACCGCACCCCGGTCGACTGTTTCGGCGGTCCTGACGCTGCTCATGAGTCGTTTTCGACCACTCAGAAGGCCATCAATTACGCTATGACCTCGCTGCTCACCACGGGTGGTATTCGCGGCGGCAAGGTGAGCCTCGAGAAGTTCACCCCGCGCACTTTCAACATGGGATTCTCGCGTGAGGTATATAATAAGGTGGGGGGATTCCGCGAGATGTTTTCCGAGGATATTGACATGAGCATGCGCATACGTGGCGCGGGATTCTCGATGGCCCTCATCCGCCCGGCCTATGTCTATCACAAGCGCAGGGTTGATTTCAAGAAGTTTTTCCGCCAGGTGCATGTGTTCGGCATGTCGCGCATCACGCTCCATCTGCTCTATCCCGGCTCTATGAAGGCTGTGCACACACTCCCGGCCCTCGCTGTAATTATCGGCCTGGTTCTGCTTTTGCTCGGCATCTTTGTGTCGCCGTGGTGGCTGCTGCCGTTAGGGATTTATCTTGCGGCCATATTCGTTACCGCGCTTGCGCTCACGCGTTCGCTGACCATTGCACTCAAGGCCATCCCGGCAAGTGTGATTCAGATATGCGGTTACGGCACAGGCTTCATCAAGGCTTATGTGACCAAAATTCTGCTCGGGCGCGGACGTGATATACAGGAGGAGATTCTTATCCGCAAAGGAAAGTAGGCGTTTAGAGTTTAAAGTTTAGAGTTTATGGAATCCGAGAAGCCCTTTGTGTCAACGCGCATCCTTGACCTGAGCAAGGACGATATGCCGCGCGAGAAGGCTCTGGCCCACGGCATAAGAGCCTTGAGTGACGCCGAGCTGATAGCCATACTTTTCGGTGGCGGACTGCCGGGCATGTCGGTCGTGGATATGGCCCGCGCCATACTTCGCGACTGTGACAATCGAGTGGACATGCTGGCACGCCTGAGCATGAACGAGCTTATGAGTAAATACAAGGGGGTGGGACCCGCCAAGGCTGTGAGTCTTGCTGCGGCGTTTGAACTTGGCCGCCGCAACCGTGAACAGGCGGATGCGCATAAGGACCCGCAGATACGCTCGAGCAAGGATGTGGCCGAGATGATGAGGCCGCTTATAGGGTCGCTGGAATATGAGGAGTTTTGGGTGCTGATGCTTTCGCGGGCCAACCGCGTGACCTATAAGCGTTGCATTTCGCAGGGAGGCACGGCATCGACCGTGGTGGATGTGAAGTTGCTGCTTAAACGCGCCATCGACTGTTTGGCCGAGGGGATAATACTCGTGCATAACCATCCCTCGGGTAATCCACGCCCGAGCGGCGAGGATGATTCCCTGACACGTCGCATCAAGGACGGAGCCAAAATCCTCGGCATCAGCGTCCTCGACCACATCATCATCGCCCGCGAACAAATGTTCTCCTACAACGACGAAGGCCGACTGTGATTGCCGGATGCTAATTAATTATCTTAAGGATTTCGTCTTTCAGTATTGGAAGATGTCTGACAACGATTGCCCAAATCAAATCCTCACGTAGGCTGTCATAGCCATGTATCAGGAAGTTTCGGGTATCCACAATGCGACGGGCTGACGTGATGTTTATGTCTGGGTATTCCTTAAGCACCCTGTTCATGGCCTCGCCTATAATGGCAATCTCCCACTGCACGGCACTTCGGAAACATATGTCATTGCAGAACGTGTCGAATCGTTTGGGGCGAGTCTCGAGGAACGATTCTATGTGGCTGATAGAGTTGAGGATGTCCTTAAGGTTTTTAATGGTTTTATCATCCATATATCAGTCTTTTCGTTCGGTCAAGTTCGTTGCGGAAATACTCGTTGCGTACTGCTGATTCATCGACAAGGTCAACCTTGCGGCCTAACACGTCCTGAAGTTCGTATATGAAGTCAAAAAAGTGGATGAACATGTCAGGAATCTCCTCATATCTGAAACGGACCGACATGTCTACATCACTGCTGTCATTGAAACGTGATGTCAGAATCGAGCCGAAAACCCATAGCTTTTCCACCTTATATTTTTTACATAAGGCTATGATTCTATCCATGTTAAGCTCGATGAGTTTCATGACGGCAAAGATATAAAAGTAATTTTATATATACAACATCACAGCGAGCTGCTTTGCTCGTCGGGAAAAATCATCTCGTGATTACGAGATATTCGAGTGCGCCGCCGCTGACTGTTGAGTAACGTTGCAGGGCATAGCCTTTGTCGGCGGCAGGGCCGGAGCGGGGATTGCCGTGGTTGGTGTATATGTCATAGGTGCTTCCGCATACCGGGCATTCGGCATAGGTCTCACCCGCAGGGACTTCGATGCGCACTGTGGGGCGGACTTCGTAGGGACAGGCGAGGTCGTAGACCACGATATTGCCCATCGCGTCCATCGCGAGCAGGAGTCCGCCGTAGCCCGTGCGGTCCATGTCTTTATAAGGAAAGTCAGCGGGGATGATTAGGTCACGGGCGTTGACAAACCGCTTGCTTTCGCCGGCTCCGCCTATGCCGTAGCGGTGCCAGTCGCCTACGGTGGTGAACGTAAGCCGCACTTCGCTATACGGAATACGCTCATCATCGACGGAGTTGCATCCGGCCATGATGAGCGTTATGAGCGACAGCAGTAATACACCAAGCCGGGAGAGTGGCCGGGTTATCATGCTGTGGGGAAAAGCGATGTGAATACTTCGCCGAACTTGTCGGCTGCCTCCTGGATTTTGCCGCCGATGAAGGGGCGGAGCATTGCGGGTATCTGAATGTCGACACGAGGGGTGAGTCGTGTGCTCGCTCCGTCGACATCGACGAGGTCGAGTGACAGTTTCAAGGGTATGGGACACCCCTCGGCATTGAGACCGACGTGGGTGGGTGCGGTGCGCTCGGTGATTTTGAACACCAGTTCGCCTACGCCCGGAGCGTCCATCTTGATTGCGTCGCCACGAAACTCTACGCCCTGCAGCTTCTCGCGCTGCTCGGCAGGGAGCTGCTCGACGAGGTCGCGATACTGGCCGAGGTCGCTGACCTTGGCATAGATGTCGTCAATCTGACGGGCTATGGTGACGGGTTTGCCTGAGTATACTGACATTTTGTTTCAGAGATTTATTATTCGTCCTCTTTGTCAACCACGGGGCTCCACATCGAGGGGTCCTTGCGCCACTCCTTGAGGGTGTCGACGTCGCCCTCGCGGATAAATCCGGTCTCGAGTGCGGCTGTGATGAGGGCTGAGTAGTTGGAGAGGGTGATGAGCTTGACGTTGGCGTCCTTGAATGCCTTGGTGGCAACGGGGAACTCGTAGCTGAAGATGGCTACCATACCGATTACCTCACATCCGGCGTTGCGGATAGCTTCGACTGCCTTGAGGCTGCTGCCGCCGGTGGATACGAGGTCTTCGATTACCACTACCTTGCGTCCGGGACGGAGGTCGCCTTCGATGAGGTTTTCAAGACCGTGGTCCTTGGGGGTGGAGCGTACATACACGTAGGGGAGACCGAGAGTATCGCTCACAAGCGCGCCCTGCGCGATGGCACCCGTGGCCACGCCGGCTACTGACTCGACTTCGGGGAAGTTCTCGAGGATGATGCGGCTGAGCTCCACCTTGATGAAGCTGCGCACGTCGGGGTAGGAGAGGGTCTTGCGGTTGTCGGTATATATGGGTGAGTTCCAGCCTGAGGCCCAGGTGAAGGGGTTGTCGGGCTGGAGCTTTATAGCACTGATTTTAAGTAGTTTCTCGGCAAGAATAAGATCGAGATGTTTCATAGCTTTTAAGAATTGATGTTGTTCATCAGAATTTGGGGGCAAAGTTAGTGCTATTTGTGCCCAAATGCAACTATTTTTTGTTAATGTTGCTCAATATAAGGAGAAGAAAAAAGAGAGATGTCTCGCGACAGCTCTCTTTCGTTTAAACCTTTATCTTAATCTAATACTATGAAAAACACACATGCAAATGTAATCATTATAATCGTATAACTCGCAATAATGCAGTGATTTTAACATAATTTCACCACAATTCGGGCGCATGCCACGCTAAACCTTATGGCGGAGAGGGCGTTTTACATGTAATGACGTTTCAATTAACCGAATAGACATCCTATGGGCACTAACGAAGAAAACAAACCGGCGCAGTCATCCGGCATTCCGGTAGGCCGACTGCTCGAAGGCAATGCCTGTGTGCTGCTCGCCACGATATTTTTCGGCATCAACATCCCTGTGGTCAAGTTGCTGATACCGCAGTGGATGACGGCTGTCGACGTGACCCTGTGGAGGATACTTGGCGGATGCGCGCTCATGTGGCTGGCATCGCTGTTTGTCAGGACTCAGCCCATACAGCGTCGCCATTGGGGCAAAATCGCGCTCGGCGGAGCGTTGGGGCTGTTTTCGTTTCTCTATCTGTTCAATCTCTCGCTCAGGTATGCCGACCCAATAGATGTGTCAATCATCCTCACTTTCCCGCCCGTATTCGTACTCCTCATCCAGATACTTTTCCGTCATTACCGTCCTTCGCTGATGGAGGTGCTGGGGCTGGCTGTGTCGTTTGTCGGAGCTTTCCTCGTCATCGTCACGCAGCACGGAGGCGAGGCCGGCAGCGACAATTTGCTTGACGATATGCTGGCACTCGCCTCATCGCTGTGCTACGCGTTCTATCTCGTGATTATCGAGGAGCCGAGTCATGAATACCGTCCCGTCAACCTGCTTAGATGGGTGTTTCTTGCCGCCGCAGTGCCCGCGCTGTTCTTTGTTGGCAGCCTCCCGCAGGCCGAGATATTCCACACCACCGACATCACGCCCTGGCTGCTGATAGGTTTTGTGTTGCTGTGCCCCACCTTCCTGAGCTATTTTCTCATGAACCCGGCCATCAAGATGATAGGCAGCGAACTCGTGTCGCTCTATCAGTACTTCATCCCGGTAGTGGCCACGATAGCCTCAGTGCTCATGCACGTAGCCACCCTGCACTGGATTCAGGTGCTCGCCATGATAGTGATAGTCGCCGGCATGGCCCTCACCGACATCGGCAAACGGCGCATGGCTAAGAGCAAGTGATTTCGGGGGGATAAGTTATGGCTGTTTTCGGAAAAAGTAGTACCTTTGTTCTGAAAACCTACCTTTATGAACAAACTTAAAAAAGTCACCATACTTGTGCCGGCTTACAGGGAGGCAAAGAATCTGCCCCTGCTGGTCGAGGCTCTTGACGGTATGGTGAGAGGAATGAATGATTCCGGACGGCTATATGAATGGGAGTTTCTGATAGTCAATGACGGTTCGCCCGACGATACGGCCGAGGTGCTTGCCCGGCTCAGGGCCGAGGACCCGAGGGTTAATTATGTCAACCTGTCGCGCAACTTCGGCAAGGAATGTGCCATGCTCGCAGGTCTGGACTATGCCAAGGGTGATGCCGTGGTGATTATGGATGCCGACTTGCAGCACCCTGTCGAGACTGTACCGCAGATGATTGAGGCCTGGGAAGAGGGGTATGATGATGTGTACGGGCGGCGTCGCGACCGTGGCAAGGAGTCATGGCTGCGCAAGAAGTTTTCGCTGGCGTACTATTCGCTGTTGCAGAAGACCACGCGAATAAACGTGTTGCAGAATGTAGGCGACTTCAGGTTGCTGGACCGGCGATGTGTGACGGCTCTTCAGGAGCTGCGCGAGTCACAGCGTTACACCAAGGGGCTATTCTGCTGGATTGGCTACAGGAAGAAGGCTGTGGAGTTTGAGACTCATGACCGTGCCGAAGGGGCTTCGTCGTTCAACTTCCTGCGTCTGCTCGGTCTGGCGATGGACGGCATCACAGGCTTCACAATCTCGCCGCTGAGGATAGCATCGGTGCTGGGGCTGCTGGTGTCATTGATAGCGTTCATCTATCTGATTTTCGTCATAACCAAGACCCTGTTTTTCGGCGAGGAGATACAAGGCTATCCCACACTGCTGTGCGTGATGCTTATCCTCGGCGGTTGTCAGCTCCTGGCCATAGGCATAATCGGTGAGTATATCGGACGCATATTTAATGAGACGAAGAACCGTCCCGTGTATCTCGTTGACACTTATAACGGCGATAAGATATAATAGTGTATATCAGAAGCATAGCCATCATGACACCCGAGATGATTGCTCCGAGCTTCAGGCCGGGGGCGAGGTAGGTTGCCTCTATGGTATGCTTGCCGGCTGGCACCATGATGCCTGACATGCCCATATTCGCATGGTAAATCTTAGTAGGCTCTCCGTCGATGGTGGCGGTGAAGCCGTCATCACACGGGGTGCTGATGAAGACCATGCCTTTGGGTGCGTCGGGGCGCGTGGTTATGGTGTAGCCCTTGGATGTGCCTTTGAAGTCAGTGGTGTGCTGTCTGCGTAAGGCTGTGATGCTGTCGAGGGTAATGTCGGTGTTGATTGCCGATTTTCTCAACACTTTTTCAATCTCAGCCTCGTCACAGTCCTCGATGATGATATTGTCAAGCATCATCAGGCACAGGTCAGCCTCCTTGTCGGCATTCCTTAGTGAATCGAGCTGGCTTCGTGTGACATAAGAGTCATAAACCATACCCATCGGTATATAGTAGTCGAATGAATACTTGTCATGTCTACCCAGTTTCTCCTTGAACGTCAGCCCGAAATTGTAGTCAGAGTATTCATACGAAGCCCAATCAAAGTGTATGACATCTTTTACGGATAGTAGTGCAGATAGAGATTCTCGTGGTGTGCGGATGACAGTATATGCTAAAATATACTCATTGTTTATGTACTCCGCAAAGTCAATAATATTTTTATTGAACAAAGAATGGTAACATGTGATTGAAGGAGCATTTTTTAATTGGGCATTGTTTAAGAAATCAGGTCTAATGAAGTCGGTGCGGAATGATGGTGTGGAAGTGTTGTATGGTACAGGATTATTGATTACACATTCCGTAAGCATGCCGGATGGGTTCTGAGAGTGTTTTAATAGATTATTAGGAGAGCCTGATAGAAAACATACTGCGATAAACAGGTTTATGCCAGACGCGATGCTTGTCATCGGGATGGAGTAATGCCTTAGCCTATCGGGACTTTTGCTTATCCAATAAAGTGAAGCGAGATTGAATATAGATAGGGATAATTCAACAACTTCGCGAATGTTAAGGCCAGTAGGACGTCCGGCTTTCCATAAGAAATATTGACACAATAAGATGAATGATATGATGTATAAAATAGTTATAACTATACATGTATTGATATACTTATGAGTATATTTTTTTTCATCAATGCATTTTATGGTCGCAAATATAATGAGTAGAATAAAGCAATATCCCCATCTGCAATAAAAGGTACTGGTGAAGAAGGAAAATACTCCATTCAGAGGGGTAAGGTATGACAGTGTAAATATACATATGCATATAGCTAACCAGTCACGCTTTATGAAAGAATATATTGCGGCATAAGTAACACCAAAAACTTGGATGAACAAAGAAATGCTTCCTGATGTGCCATACATAAATGATGAAGGCATTCCCTCTGTCACTTTTGGGACAAAAGCCCAAAAGATATGACCTAAGGCCGAAAGGATAATGTTGTTCAGCCCCATCGTCTGAACGGTTGCACCACGGTTACTTCCCATAATGTGAATTGCTGTGGGAATGAGTATGAAAGAACTCATTATGATACCGAATATGATGGCTGATAACGGAGTGATAAAATTTCGGGTCGAACGATATTTTCGCGTAAATATGACTCTACAAAATAGATAAATTGAGCCGCATATTATTGACGAGACTCCACAATAATATTGCTCTACAGTTACAAGAAATGTGAGGAGGGCAAGAACAGCGAATGAATATTTCTTTTTGTCAATGGAATTCTCTATGCCTATGAGGAGTAATGGGAATAACATTATTGCCTCATAGAACATGATGTATATCAGGTTGATAATGCAGAATGATGAGAACGTGTAGAGTATGCCTCCAAGGATGGCTGAATGCTCGGAGACGTTCATCCTTTTGAAGTAGAGGTAGGCAAACAGGCCGGTGCATAGCATGCGGAGGTATACGCTTATAAAGAATGCCAAGGCTATGTACTTCTCGGGGAAAAGGCAACAAAACCAGTTGAATGGTGACAGGATGCCATAATAGCTGTATTCCGCGATAAAGTTGTCACCCAAGAATGTGTTCCAGCTCCAACAAGGCGTTCCGGATGCTAACATCCTTTTGAACTCATAAATGAACGGTAGTTGCTGTCGGAGGAAATCACTTGTGTAGTCACAGTCGATTATCCCGGCCAGGCTGAGGCCGAGGGGAATCATGCCGAATGCGAATATGATGGTGATTATCAGGCAGAGTCTTTTCATTGGAATAGCTACTTTTCTGCAAAATTAGCTATTTTTGACGGTATAGAGGGCTTTAAGTCGGATAAATTTGCAATGAATGAGATGAAAACCGTAAAGGCGACACATCGGATGGATGCGTCGCCTGATTTGGTAAATATGTCGTAAGTTAGGGTTGCTTGTATAGTGTGGCGGTTATCGTTTGGGGTCGAAGCCGCGGCGTTGGAGGGCGCGGAGCATGCCGTAGTTCATGGCTTCGCGATAGTAGCCGATAATGTGGGTGGCCCAGTCGTTGTCGGTCTTGTCGCCAGCGCGGGTGCGGTTATATTCGGTTACGGTATCGTTATACTCCATGAGGTCGGCGGTCATTTCGGCGTCGTCTGAGGGGTAGTGGTTGTGAAACACCACGAGCTCGCGGGGCTGTTTGGGCTTGAGGTCGGGCTTTTCGCGGGGCACGCCTATCGAGAGTCCGCACACTACGAATGTCTTTTTGGGCAGCCCGAGCAGTGTCGACACGGCTTCGGGGGCCACGGTGCGGGCATATCCGATGGGGCAGCATCCGAGGCCGAGCGATTCGGCCATAGCTACGGCACTCATCATGGCGAGTGATGCGTCCACGATGCCTACGGCGAGTCCGTCGATGGTGTTGTTGAACTCCGGCATGTCCTCGCCGAGCTCCTCGGCCACGAGGCTGATTTTATGATAGTCCACGAGGAAGAGCAGGAAGTGGCTGCAGGTCTTGACCTGTTTCTGACCGATGAGGGAATACAGTTTCAGCTTTATCTCGGGGTCGGTGACGTCGATTACTGAGAATTGCTGACCGTTGTAGCTGGTGGGGGTGTTACGTATGGCCTCAAATATGAGGGTCATGTCGTCGGGACTGACCTCTTCGCGCTCATACCGGCGCACGCTGCGACGGTCGAGGAGTGTTTCTTTTACGCTTTTCATGACGTGGATAGCAAAAATCGGGTGAGACACAAAATTTATGTTCTAATAACACACCCAAATGCCAAAAAGTTTATACAAATTGCCAAAAAAAGACACGAAACATATAAAAACTTAGTAACTTTGTAGCCCGAAAAGTAACATAATACTCAAAACCCGAATGAGACAGTCTAAGCGCGCTTTCCTCATACTTGAGGATGGCACTACTTTTGAAGGGAAATCATTTGGCCATGAAGCATCCACGGCCGGTGAGGTAGTGTTCAACACGGCAATGACGGGCTACCCGGAGAGCCTGACTGACCCCTCCTACGAAGGGCAGATATTGGTGACAACTTACCCGATACTGGGTAACTACGGCGTGCCTCCGCACAGGGAGAAGGATGATGTCAGCGAGTATTATGAGAGCGACCACATACACTGCCGCGCCATCGTGGCCCAGGACTATTCGTTCGACCATTCGCACTGGCAGGCCGACCGCTCGCTGGCCCAATGGCTCGAGGAGGAGAAAATCCCCGGAATATACGGCATCGACACGCGTGCGCTGACCAAGCATCTGCGCGAACACGGCTCTATGCTGGGTCGCATTGTGGTCGAGGGTGCTCCCGAGTGTGATTTCTATGACCCCAACAAGGAGAATCTCGTAGGCAAGGTGTCATGCGAGGAGGTCGAGGTGCACGGCGACGGCGACAAGACTGTGGTGCTCGTGGACTGCGGCGTGAAGCACAACATCATACGCTGCCTCACCCGCAGGGGCGTCAAGGTGGTGCGCGTGCCCTGGGACTACGACTTCACATCCATACCCTACGACGGACTGTTCATATCCAACGGCCCCGGCAACCCCGACATGGCCGGCAAGACCGTCGAGCACATACGCAAGGCAATGGAGATAGGCAAACCTATCTGCGGCATCTGCATGGGCAATCAGCTCTTGGCCAAGGCGGCCGGGGCCAAGACCTACAAGCTCAAGTACGGCCACCGTAGCCATAACCAACCTGTTCGCCGCGTGGGCACCAACCAGTGCTTTATCACCTCGCAGAATCACGGATTTGCCGTGGACAACTCCACTCTTCCCGCCGACTGGGAGCCGCTATTTGTCAACATGAACGACGGCACCAACGAGGGGATACGCCACAAGTCCAAGCCGTTCTTCTCGGCCCAGTTCCACCCCGAGGCAAGCTCAGGCCCGAAGGATACGGAGTTCCTGTTCGACGAGTTCATAGACATGCTTTAGTCATTCACCCCTCTTATATAATTAAGGTATATGCGTAACGAAAATGTTAAGAAGGTGCTCCTGCTCGGTAGCGGAGCGTTGAAGATAGGTGAGGCGGGTGAGTTTGACTACTCCGGCTCGCAGGCTCTGAAGGCAATGAAGGAGGAGGGCATCACCACGGTGCTCATCAACCCCAATATTGCCACCGTGCAGACCTCCGAAGGGTTTGCCGACAAGATATACTTCCTGCCTGTCACTCCGTATTTCGTCGAAAAGGTCATCAATAAGGAGCGTCCCGACGGCATATTGCTGGCCTTTGGCGGTCAGACCGCGCTCAACTGTGGCGTGGAGCTTTACCGCTCGGGAGTGCTTGAGAAATATAATGTTGAGGTGCTCGGCACACCTGTCCAGGCCATCATGGACACCGAGGACCGCGAGCTGTTCGTGCATAAGCTCGACGAGATTGATGTCAAGACCATCAAGAGCGAGGCTGTCAACTCGGTGGATGACGCCATCGCCGCCGCCTCGGCACTCGGTTATCCCGTAATCGTGCGTGCCGCCTACGCGCTCGGCGGCCTCGGCTCAGGATTCTGCGACAATGAGCAGGAACTTGTATCGCTCGTCGAAAAGGCTCTCGCCTTCTCCCCCCAGGTGCTTGTCGAAAAGTCACTCAAGGGGTGGAAAGAGGTCGAGTACGAGGTGGTGCGTGACCGCTTTGACAACTGTATCACCGTCTGCAACATGGAGAATTTCGACCCGCTGGGCATACACACCGGCGAGTCAATCGTGGTGGCTCCCTCGCAGACGCTCTCCAATGAAGATTACCACTGGCTGCGCAAGCTGGCCATCAAGATAATACGCCACATCGGCATCGTGGGCGAGTGTAACGTGCAGTATGCCTTCGACCCCGAGTCGATGGACTATCGCGTCATCGAGGTCAACGCCCGTCTGAGCCGTTCGTCGGCCCTGGCATCCAAGGCCACCGGCTATCCCCTGGCCTTCGTGGCCGCCAAGCTCGGCCTCGGCTACGGACTGTTTGACCTCAAGAACTCCGTGACCAAAGAAACGTCGGCATTCTTTGAGCCGGCACTCGACTATATCGTCTGCAAGATACCCCGCTGGGACCTCGGAAAATTCCACGGCGTGCGCCGCGAGATAGGCTCGTCAATGAAGTCGGTGGGCGAGGTCATGGCTATAGGCCGCACATTTGAGGAGGCCATTCAGAAAGGTCTCCGCATGATAGGGCAGGGGATGCACGGATTTGTCGGCAACAACCAGCGCGACCTCCCCGAACTGGAGCACGCGCTCAAGGAGCCGACCGACAAGCGCATCCTCGCCATCGCCCAGGCCCTGTTCAAGGGCTACACGGTCGAGAAGATTCACGAACTCACCAAGATTGACCGCTGGTTTCTCTACCGCCTGCAGAACATCATCAACACCGCCGCCGAGCTGCATGAGTATGATTCGCTCGAATCGCTGCCCGAGCCCCTCCTGCGTCAGGCCAAGGAGCAGGGATTCAGCGACTTCCAGATAGCCCGCGAGATATTCAAGGACCGCATGGAGAATGCCGAGAAGGCCAACCTCGAGGTGCGCGCCCGCCGCAAGAGCCTCGGCATCGTGCCGGTGGTCAAGCAGATTGACACTCTTGCCGCCGAGTACCCCGCCCAGACCAACTACCTGTATCTTACCTACAACGGCAGCGAGAACGATGTGCAGTATCTCCACGACCACCGCTCCATCGTGGTGCTCGGCTCGGGTGCCTACCGCATCGGCTCGTCGGTGGAGTTTGATTGGTGTTCGGTCAACGCTCTGCTCACCGTCAAGCGCGAGGGGTGGCGTTCGGTGATGATAAACTACAACCCTGAGACCGTCTCGACCGACTATGACATCTGCGACCGTCTCTATTTCGACGAGCTTACCTTTGAGCGTGTGATGGACATCCTCGACCTCGAGCAGCCTCACGGCACCATCCTCTCGGTGGGCGGCCAGATACCCAACAATCTTGCCACACGTCTTGACGACCAGGGCGTTAACATCCTCGGCACCTCGGCCCAGAGCATTGACAACGCCGAGGACCGCAACAAATTTTCGGCCATGCTTGACCGTCTCGGCATCGACCAGCCCCGCTGGCGCGAGCTTACGAGCATGGCTGACATCGACGAGTTTATCGCCGAGGTCGGCTTCCCGGTGCTCGTGCGCCCCAGCTATGTGCTATCGGGTGCGGCCATGAACGTGTGTCACAACCAGGAGCAGCTCACCCGCTTCCTCCGTCTCGCCGCCAACGTGTCAAAGCAGCACCCCGTCGTGGTGTCGCAGTTCATCTCGGGCGCGAAGGAGATTGAGATGGATGCAGTGGCCAACAAGGGCGAGATTGTGGCCTATGCCATATCGGAGCACATCGAGTATGCCGGTGTGCACTCAGGCGACGCCACCATCCAGTTCCCGCCCCAGAAACTGTATGTCGAGACCGTGCGCCGCATCCGCAAAATCTCCCGTCAGATTGCTGATGCGCTCAACATATCCGGCCCGTTCAACATCCAGTTCCTTGCCAAGAACAATGACATCAAGGTAATCGAGTGCAACCTGCGCGCATCGCGTTCGTTCCCGTTCGTGTCAAAGGTGCTGAAGATTAACTTCATCGACCTTGCCACACGCGTTATGCTCGGCCTCGATGTGGAGAAGCCCCACAAGAATGCCTTTGACCTCGACTACGTGGGCATCAAGGCGTCGCAGTTCAGTTTCTCGCGACTGCAGGGAGCCGACCCCGTGCTCGGTGTCGACATGGCCTCGACCGGCGAGGTAGGCTGTATCGGCAATGACTCGGCCGAGGCCCTCATCAAGGCCATGATTTCGGTGGGCAACCGCGTGCCCTCCAAGGCCGTGCTGATGTCGACCGGCACGCCCAAGCAGAAGGCCGACCTCCTCGACGCCGCCCATGAGCTTGCCAACCGCGGCTACACCATCTATGCCACCGGCGGCACACATGCCTATCTCAACGACAACGGCATACCCGCCATCCGCGTCTACTGGCCCTCGCAGTCCGACATGCAGCCCCAGGCCATCGAGCTGTTGCATGACCATAAGGTGGACATGGTGGTCAACATCCCCAAAAACTTCTCCGACACCGAGCTGAGCAACGGCTACAAGATACGCCGTGCGGCCATTGACCTGAACATACCCCTGCTCACCAATGCCCGCCTCGCCTCGGCCTACATCGATGCGTTCACCACTCACCCGCTCGACGAGATTGAAATCAAGAGCTGGGACGAATACTGAGTTTAATCGGCAATTAGTGATTATTTCTGACGCGCGCGAAAAATTAATTACTAATTGATAATTACTAATTGCTAATTAATGAAAGATTTCGTACATTTGCATCGCATTTTCTGAATTGCAATAGGTTAAAACAATTTTTTATATATCCTAATTATGAAGATTGAAAAAATTATCGGTCGTGAGGTGCTTGACTCACGCGGCAATCCTACCGTTGAGGTAGACGTTATCCTCGAATCCGGCGCACGTGGTCGCGCTTCCGTTCCCTCGGGAGCTTCCACCGGTGTTAACGAAGCTCTCGAGCTCCGCGACGGTGACAAGTCACGCTACATGGGCAAGGGCGTACAGAAGGCTGTAGCCAACGTGAACGGCCCCATCGCCGAGGCCCTCAAGGGTATGAGCGCACTCGACCAGATTAAGATTGACGAGACCATGCTGGCTCTCGACGGCACTGACACCAAGAGCAACCTCGGTGCCAACGCCATCCTCGGCGTATCTCTCGCCGTTGCCAAGGCTGCTGCCGACTATCTTGACCTCCCCCTCTACAAATATATCGGCGGATGCAACACATATTGCCTCCCCGTGCCCATGATGAACATCATCAACGGTGGTGCTCACTCTGACGCCCCCATCTGCTTCCAGGAGTTCATGATTCGCCCCATCGGTGCATGCTGCTTCAAGGAAGGTATCCGCATGGGCACCGAGGTGTTCCACAACCTCAAGAAGGTGCTCCACGACCGCAACCTCTCTACCGCAGTTGGTGACGAGGGCGGTTTCGCTCCCGCACTCGACGGCACCGAGGACGCTCTCAACGTCATTATCAAGGCTATCGAGCTCGCAGGCTACGTGCCCGGCAAGGACGTGACCATCGGCCTCGACTGCGCCGCTTCTGAGTTCGCTAAGGAGCAGGCTGACGGCTCATTCATCTACGACTACACCTGGAAGCAGGGTGCCGACGCTCCCAAGCTCAACAGCGAGGAGCAGGCCAAGTTCCTCAAGGAGCTCGTTGAGAAGTACCCCATCGACTCTATCGAGGACGGTATGGGCGAGAACGACTGGGCCGGCTGGAAGGTGCTCACCGACCTTATCGGCAACCGTTGCCAGCTCGTTGGTGACGACCTCTTCGTGACCAACGTTAAGTACCTCCAGCGTGGTATCGAGGAAGGCTGCGCCAACTCTATCCTCGTTAAGGTTAACCAGATTGGTTCACTCACCGAGACCCTCCGCGCCGTTGAGCTCGCTCAGCGTAACGGCTACACCGCTGTCATCTCTCACCGTTCAGGCGAGACCGAGGACGCTACCATCGCCGACATCGCTGTTGCTACCAACGCCGGCCAGATTAAGACCGGCTCTGCAAGCCGTTCTGACCGTATGGCCAAGTACAACCAGCTCCTCCGCATCCAGGAAGAGCTCGGCGACGTGGCTGAGTATGGCTATGGCAAGCGCACCAAGCGTCCCCAGGCCTAATCCACGCCTCACAATATCATAATATAGAAAGATAGCAGGGATGCCCGCACGGGCATCCCTGCTTGTTTTGTATGACGGATATACGTAACTTTGTGAGAGAAAACAAAAACAGCAAAATATATCATGAAACGCACAATCATTCCTCTTGCCCTTGCCCTCGGCCTCGGAGCCGCCACGGCATCTGCCGACACGATTGACGTCACATCGTTCAGGTATGCGGGCCCCTTTGCCCTGCACTCCCCTTATGTGATAGACAGCATCGACGCTTCGGCCAAAAAATATGACGTTGAGGCGCGCCTTGCCACCCCCGTATCGCTTGACCTTGCCCGCGAGGGGCGGCAGTTTGCCGACTCGGTGCTCCCGGCAACCTCTGGCGATGCCCTCCACCTCCTGTCGTTCACTCTCGACAATTCACGCTTTGCCAAGGCCCGTATCAAGGTCGACGGCGTGAAGAACTTCCAGGTATATGTCGACGGCGAGAAAAACAGCGGAAGCGAACTGGCTCTCAAACCCATGACGCGCGAAGTGGTGCTGAAATGCCTTACCGACACGGCCGGAGGTGACACGCTCAGGGTGAGGATTGAGACCGATACCCCCGGATATTTCACGGTCAACCCCAATGTCGGCCGCCGGTATTCCACCCGCGACATCTTTACAGGCCGTTTTCTCGGCTCGGTGGCTGTGTCGCCCCGAGGCAAATATCTCTACACCGGCTATTACCACATCAACCCCGACGGCTCGCAGGGCGGGTGGGAGTATGTGCTCAGCGATGCCTCCACGGGCCGTGCGCTCCACACTTTTTCGCGCGCCATGTCCTGGATGCCTAAGAGCGAGTCGCTCTACTACACCCGCGAGCGCGGAAGCAAGACCCAGCTTGTGACTGTCGACCCCGCTACCGGCGAGGAGCGCGTGATGGCTTCGGGACTGCCCGACAAGCGGTTCACGATGTCGCCGACCGAGGATTTCATGGTGTATATGCGCCAGGTCGACGGCCCCAAGGAGAAGAACGACGGCCTTTATGAGATACTCAACCCCGAGGACCGCCAGCCCGGATGGCGCGACCGCGGACAGCTTATGCGCTACGACTTCGCCACGGGACTGTCGGTGCCGCTCACATTCGGCTACAAGCCCGTGTGGTTGCAGGGCATTTCTGACGACGGCGGCAAATTGCTCTTTATGGTTTCCGAGATGAATCTCGGCAAGCGTCCGTCATCGCTCTCGTCGCTCTATCTTCTCGACCTTGCAACGATGAAGGCCGAGGCCCTTTGCGAGAACGAGCCGTTCCTCGGTTCAGCCTCGCTCTCGCCCGACGGCAAGAGTGTGGCTGTGGTCGGTTCGCCCGATGCTTTTGGCGGCATTGGACGTTCGCTGCCCGACGGGGCTGTGGCAAGTATGGTCGACAACCAGCTTTTCCTCCTCGATGTAGCTACTCGCAAGGTTTCGCCGCTCACCCGCGATTTCGACCCCTCGGTTGACAAGTTCGGCTGGAGCCGCAACGACGGGTGTGTGTATTTCTCCGCCGAGGACCGTGACAATAAGCCCCTGTTCCGCGTGAACCCGTCCACAGCCAAGGTTGAGCCTCTCGGAGTGGCCGAAGGCTATGTCATGGGCTATTCGCTCGCCTCCGACGCCCCGGTGCTTGCCTATTACGGCCAGAGTGCCGACAATTCCTCACGCCTCTATACGCTTGACACACGCAAGCTCCGCTCCACACTGCGTGACGACTTGAGTGCCGAGCGCACCGCCGGACTGTGGCTCGACAAGACCAACCGCTGGTCATACCGTAGCTCGCGTGGCGACACCATCTATGCGCGTTACAATCTCCCGCCCGACTTTGACCCGTCAAAGAAATACCCCGTCATCGTCTATTATTACGGCGGATGCAGCCCTGTGGGCAGCTATCTCGACACCACCTACAACCCCCATCTTTTTGCCTCGCACGGCTTTATCTCGCTTGTGATTAATCCCAGCGGAGCCACCGGCTTCGGTCAGGAATTCTCCTCGCGCCATGTTGCTACGGCGGGCGAAGGCGTGGCGCAGGACATCATCGACGGCGTCAAGCAGTTCGCGGCCGAGCATCCTTATGTCGACAGCGCGAAGATAGGCTGTTGCGGCGCATCGTATGGAGGCTTCATGACCCAGTATCTCCAGACCGTCACCGACATCTTTGCTGCAGCCATCTCCCACGCCGGCATCAGCGACCACACAAGCTACTGGGGCGAAGGCTATTGGGGCTACTCCTACAGCGAAGTGAGCATGGCCGACAAGATGCCGTGGTCTGACCGCGAACTTTACGTGGCCCACAGCCCCCTGTATAACGCCGACAAGATTAACACCCCCTTGCTCTTCCTGCATGGCGATGCAGACACGAATGTGCCCATAGGCGAGAGCATCCAGATGTTCACAGCCCTCAAACTCCTCGGCAAAGAGACCGCAATGGTAGCCGTCAAAGACCAGAATCATCACATCCTTGACTTCAAGAAGCGCGAACAGTGGCTTAACACCATCCTCGCATGGTTCTCTAAATACCTTCAGGACGACCCCTCGTGGTGGGAAGAAATGTACCCCACCAAGCAACTATAGTCATAAGGAAGCATCCTAAAGTATAACAACTACAAGCGGCAAGGCTGCAGCACCATCGGTGTTGCAGCCTTGCTCCCTGTAGGAGCGACGGCTTCAGCCGTCGATATGAAGTGACAAAACTAACCTCAATAAGGCACATCACGCCTAATCCCTCCCCAAAATACCATAAATAACAAACCAAAACCCCGCATCCTTCTGACAGCCAATAAATAAAACTTATGTCCCTTTTGTTCCGTATGTCCTTATGTCCCCTTCTCGCCCCATCATTCTCCCTATCCATTTGTTAAATTTGTGTTAAAATAGTGCGAAATATTTGGAGGTATCGGGGAAAGTG